>NZ_JAKUDS010000001.1 GCF_023221775.1 Enterococcus cecorum
CTGCCTGAATTACGTTAAAAAATATTCATAAAAATAAATATTTGTAGTTGACACATTGAAAGACTACTTGTATACTTACCTCATATTCATAGATTTGACATTGAAGAGAAGAGTAGCTTATATGAAATTAGTTAAAGAGAATCCGGTTGGTGAGAAAGGATGCTAATTGATTAAGTGAAGATGAGCTCGGAGTTTCTAAATTGTTCACGCAGTTTAGACGGGAATGACCGTTATATCATCGGGTTTCAAATGGAACTTATGGAGGCATTGTCTGTAAGGATAATGCGAATTAGGGTGGTAACACGATTTTTCAGTCGTCCCTTTGCTGATAGTGGCAAAGGACGGCTTTTTTGTTTACAATAGTTATTTGAAAGTTATCATTCATAGAAGTATCAGAAAGGGAAAGAAAATGATTGAATTAAAAAATGTGAGCAAAACGTTTCAAGTACAGTCAAGAGAAGTAACAGCAGTCAAAGATGTTTCCTTAAAGGTTGAAAAAGGCGAAATATTTGGTATTGTTGGAGCTTCTGGGGCTGGGAAATCGACTCTTGTACGTTGTATGAATTTATTAGAAGTCCCTACCTCGGGGGAAGTGCTTTTTGACGGTGTAGATTTAGTCAAGCTTAGTCAAAAAGAATTATTACAAAAGCGCCAATCGATTTCGATGATTTTCCAAGGATTTAACTTATTTAGTCAACGTAGCGTGTTGAAAAATATTTGCTATCCTTTAGAAATTGCAGGTGTAAAAAAAGAAGCAGCTACCAAAAAGGCTCAAGAGTTATTGGAATTGGTTGGTTTAGGTGATAAAGCCAATGCCTATCCTTCACAATTATCCGGTGGGCAAAAACAACGAGTGGCCATTGCCCGTGCTTTAGCAACTGATCCAAAAGTATTGCTATGTGATGAAGCAACCAGTGCACTAGATCCTGGAACAACTTTGCAAATTTTAAACCTTTTGCAAGAAGTTCGTGAAAAACTTGGTGTGACTGTTATCATTATTACCCATGAAATGGAAGTCGTACAAAGAATCTGTGATAAAGTTGCCGTAATGAATCAAGGACAAGTGGTTGAAACAGGGACAACGGAACAAATCTTCTTAAATCCGAAATCGCCAATCACTAGAAAAATGTTACTAACAGAGCAAAATACGGAATTTATTCCAAGCAACGGACCAATCATTCGCATCAGTTTTGATGGGCAAGCGGCTTCTTTACCGTTACTGTCTAAATTAATTTTAGAATCACAAGCGCCAATCAATATTTTAAAAGCTGATACAGAAGAAATTAAAGGAAAAGCTTTCGGTCAGATGATTGTACAATTACCAGAAAAAGAAGCTTTAGTTGAAAAAATTAAAGAAATCTTGGTTCGAGAAGGCTTAGATTTTGAGGAAGGAAGTGCTTATCTTGGACGCAACAATGATTAATACTTTAACTACTGGAATTATCGAAACAATATATATGGTTTTTGTTTCAATGATTGTCACTTATGTATTTGGCTTACCATTAGGCGTTATATTATTTGTGACGGATAAAGGGTCGCTCTATCCGAATCGTATCGTCAATTTAATATTAGGATTTTTAGTCAATGTCTTTCGCTCGATTCCATTTTTGATTTTATTGGTTTTATTATTACCATTTACTCGTTTTGTTGTAGGGACAACACTAGGTTCTACCGCGACAATTGTGCCATTAGTGGTCTCAGCGATTCCATTTGTTGCTCGTATGGTGGAATCTTCCTTAAAAGAAGTGGATGCTGGTGTGATTGAAGCGGCATTGTCTATGGGATCTAACTGGTGGCAATTAATCACTAAAGTCTTACTTCCTGAAGCAAAACCGTCTTTAGCAGTAGGAGCCGTGATTACTTCGGTTACAGTTTTAGGTTATTCAGCGATGGCCGGCTTTGTTGGTGGCGGTGGTCTAGGGACAATTGCCATTAACTATGGTTACTATCGCTATGATAATAATGTAATGATTATTACCGTTGCAGTAATTGTCATTATTGTCCAACTGATTCAAGTGTTGGGAATGAAATTAGCAACAAAAATAGATAAAAGATAGGAGAAATGAAAAATGAAGAAAAGTTTTAAAAAGATTACACAAATTTTAACAGTTGGTTTAGCAGTGGTTGCTTTAGCTGCTTGCGGTGCTGGCAAAGGAAATGAAAAAGAGGCTAGCAAATCTGCAGATAACAAAACTTTAATCGTCGGAGCAAGTCCAACCCCACATGCTGAAATTTTAGAGTATGCCAAGGATGCGATGAAAAAGCAAGGCTATGATTTACAAGTAAAAGTCTTTAATGATTATATTATGCCAAATACGTCTTTAGAAGATAAACAAATCGATGCGAACTATTTCCAAACAGTACCATACATGGATAACTTCAATAAAGAAAAGAAAACGCATATTGTAAGTGTTGGTAAGGTGCATTTCGAACCACTTGGCATTTATCCAGGTAAAACGAAAGCTATTAAAGATTTACAAAAAGGTGCAACTGTTGCGATTCCAAATGATCCATCGAATGAAGCACGTGCCTTATTATTATTAGAAGCAGCTGATTTAATTAAATTAAAAGATGGCGCAGGCATTAATGCAACGATTCAAGATATTGCTGAAAACCCATTGAATTTAAATATTAAAGAAGTTGAAGCTGCCCAAACTGCCCGTTCATTACAAGATACGGATATTGCTGTAGTTAATGGTAACTATGCTGTTGCTGCAAAATTAGATGTGAAAAAAGATGCTTTATTTGTAGAATCTGCTCAATCTGAATCTGCACAAACTTACGCAAATGTGATTTCTGTACGTAAAGGTGATGAAAAGAATAAAGCAGTGAAAGCCTTAGTTAAAGTTTTACAAAGTGATGATGTGAAGAAATTTATTGATGATAAGTACAATGGCGCAGTTGTCCCAGTGAACTAATTGTTTTAAGTAATCAGAGTGTTGGTTTGGCACTCTGATTTTTTTTGCTTTTTCATGCTAGCTATTTTACAATCGATGAAATTTGGTTATAATAGGTAAAGGTATTTTGTCTATAAATAGGTAGACAAAAGTGAGAATTAGGATAGTTTTTGAGAAGTTCAGAATTTATCTTTTAAAGGAGAAATGAAAATGTCCTCGCCTAAAACAAGATATAAAGCGAATATAGATGGTCAATCATATACTATCATTGGCCATGAAAGTAAAGAACATATGGATTTAGTTGTCCGTTTAGTCAATGAACAACTGAATGAAATCAAAAGTTTGTCCCCTCAAATTGATAATGAACAAGCTGCGATTTTAGTTAGTGTTAATGCGATTTCAGATCAACTAAAAAAACAAGCAAAGATTATGGAACTTGAGAAAGAAAATCAAGAATTACACCAAAAGACTATCAAACTTGTTGAACTTGAAAATCGTATCAAACGGATAGAGGCGATTGAAAAAGAAGCTAAAGAAGTGCTTGAAAAAAATGGTCAGACTGAAGTAGAGATTCAGAATCATGTTCAAGCGCAGCAAATATTAAACGAAGAACGCAAACGAAGCATTCAAGAAAAGAGTAGCCAATCTCAGGAAGGATAAGCATGTTAAATATTTTCTTTTTCTTTTTATTAATATTTTCCTTTTATTCTGGGGGGCGTCGTGGATTTGCCTATCAGTTAGTTTATTCAGCAGGATTTATTCTCTCTTTTATGATTGCTAGTTCCATGTATCAGGGATTAGCAAAAAAGTTAGAGCTTTATATTCCGTATATGTCCGTTACGGTAGATAGTAGGTTAGCTTTCTATTCTCAGGAGGCAGCGCTAGATTTAGATAAAGCCTACTATGCGGCTGTTTCATTTTTTATCATTTTATTTATTGGATGGTTGCTTACAAAATTTATTGGTATCTTTTTTGTACAATTACGTTTTGTCCGCTTGTTAAATGATTTAGACTGGCTACCCGCGGGAATATTAAATTTAGGTGTCAGCTATACATTCATTTGCTTATTTTTCTATATTTTGAGCATGATTCCATTAGCGACAATCCAAAATCTATTTTTCAAACCTGATTTTGCAAGTTTCGTTGTGAAGCACTCACCGATTCTTTCAAATATGTTTGAGCAGATGTTCTTGAAATAAGTTTGATGAGGAAGGCGATTCTATAGTCCTTCCTTGTTTCGTTTGCTATCAATTGTGAGAGGAAGGTTAGATTGAATAAAAGAATTTTAGAAGTATTAGAATATCAGCAAGTCAAAATGCAAATTGCCCAGTATCTAACCACAGATCAAGGGCTGGAAATATTAGATAAATTACATCCCATTGCCAAAAAAGAAAAACTGGATAATTGGTTAGCCGAAACCTTTGAAGCGATGGAAATTCTAAGACTTAAAGGAGGCATCCCAATTCCGCGTTTAGAAAGCATTGCCCCTCATATGAAACGTATTGAGATTGGTGCCAACTTAAATGGTCAAGAACTTGCGCAAGTCACAAAAGTATTAACAACTACTCAAGAATTAGTGACCTTTTTTGAAGAGTTAAAAGAAGCAGATTTGTCTTTAGATCGTATGTATCATTGGGCGGAACAACTCACTTACTTACCAGCTTTGACGAAGGAGTTGAAGCTAGCGATTGACGAAGACGGGCGTGTGAATGATGAAGCTTCTGAAGTATTGCGCAATTTACGTCGTCAAATTAGACAAAGTGAGCAAACGATTCGTGAAACATTAGATGGCTTAATTCGTGGGAAAAATGCTCGCTATTTAAGTGATACGTTGGTAACGATGCGTAATGACCGCTATGTAATTCCGGTTAAACAAGAATATCGGGGGATTTTCGGTGGGGTCGTTCATGATCAAAGTGCTTCAGGCCAAACATTATTTATCGAACCAAAACAAGTGCTAGAGTTAAATAATCGCCTGCGCCAACAGCAAATCGCTAAACGAGCGGAAATAGAACGTATTTTAGCGGAATTATCGGCAAAATTGGTGCCAAATCGTAAAGAAATTGCGCATAATGCGACGGTGTTGGCTTTTTATGATTTTATGAATGCCAAAGCGCGCCATGCCAAAGAATTAAAAGCCTGTGTCCCGGTCATTCACCCTCAGAATGAAATTACTCTAAAAAAAGCCCGTCATCCTTTAATTGATGCTAAGAAAGTCGTGGCCAATGATATCTTTATCGGTAAGGATTTCCAAACGATTGTCATTACCGGACCAAATACTGGGGGTAAAACCATTACCTTAAAAACACTGGGCTTATTGCAACTAATGGCGCAATCTGGTTTAGCGATACCGGTGGATGAGGAGAGTCAAGTCGGTTTATTTGATGAAGTTTTTGCTGATATCGGGGATGAACAAAGTATTGAGCAGAACTTATCCACTTTTTCTTCGCACATGACGAACATTGTCAGTATTTTAAACAAAGCGAATGATAAGAGTTTGATTTTACTAGACGAACTTGGCGCAGGTACTGACCCACAAGAAGGAGCAGCACTAGCCATTTCAATTTTAGATGAGTTGCAAAAACGAAATAGTTTTGTCGTTGCTACTACCCATTATCCTGAGTTAAAAGCTTATGGCTATAATCGCAAGCGTACAATTAATGCTTCGATGGAATTTGATGTCGATACCTTAAGTCCTACGTATCGTCTGTTAATTGGTGTACCTGGACGTAGTAATGCCTTTGAAATTTCGCGACGTCTTGGTTTAGCAAGTCCAATCATTGAGCAAGCGAAACAGATTTTAGATGGCGAAACTCAAGATTTAAATGAAATGATTGCAGACTTAGAAAATCGTCGGAAAATGACTGAAACGGAATATCTTGAATTGCGTCATCATGTCACTGAAGCCGAACAATTGCATCATGATTTAAAAGTTGCCTATGAAGCCTTTTTTGAAGAACGCGAAGTTGAACTTGCTAAGGCCCGTAAACAAGCCAATGAACTGGTTGAAAAGGCACAAGAAGAAGCCGATACAATTATCGCTGACATTCGGAAAATGCAATTGCTTCAAGGCCAAGGTAATGTAAAAGAACACCAATTAATCGAAGCTAAAACGAAATTAGCTGATTTACACCAAGAAGATCATTTGAAGAAAAATAAAGTTTTACAAAAAGCGAAAAAACAAAAAACGTTCAAACCTGGCGATGAGGTAATGGTAGCACAATATGGTCAACGAGGAACACTGATTCAAAAAGTAGATAATCAGCATTGGCAAGTTCAAATGGGAATTTTGAAAATGACAATAGCTGAAGATGAATTGCAAGCAACGGACCCTGTGAAAGAAGAACCAAAACGCGTGATTCATACCGTACGCTCTAGTCAAACGAGTCATGTCGATCCACAGCTAGACTTAAGAGGAAAACGTTATGAAGAAGCCCTTAGTGAAGTCGACCAATATATTGATGCAGCGATTCTGGCTGGTTATCCGCAAGTCCGCATTGTTCATGGTAAAGGTACAGGTGCACTAAGACAAGGGATTACCAAATATCTACAAAATCATCGCAGTGTGGCTTCCTTTGAATTTGCCCCAGCCAATCAAGGAGGGAATGGTGCGACGATTGTGAAGTTTAAATAGAATATAAGCATGATTTTTGGTAAAAATGTCAGGACATGTTATAATTTATTTAAGAACAGAGGAGGTGTAAAAAATGGCAAAAGAAATTACTGATGCTACTTTTTCACAAGAAATCAGCGAAGGTTTAGTCTTAGTTGACTTTTGGGCTCCTTGGTGTGGACCATGTCGTATGCAAGCGCCAATTTTGGACCAATTGTCACAAAAATATGATGAAACTGAGCTAAAAATTACAAAATTAAATGTCGATGATAACCCTCAAACAGCTGCTAGCTTTGGCGTAATGAGTATTCCGACACTATTATTCTTCAAAGATGGCGAATTAGTTGAAAAGCGTGTAGGTGTGCAACCTAAACCAGCTTTAGAGGAAATCGTTGAAAAATTATCTTAATAGATGGGGGTCGACTAGTTGATAGCCGGCCCTTTTTTGGTGAAGAAATGAAAGAACATATTAAGGAAAAATTAGCATTATTACCTGACCAGCCTGGTTGTTATCTCATGAAAGATGCACAAGGCCAAATTATCTATGTGGGCAAGGCAAAAATATTAAAAAATCGCGTTCGGAGCTACTTTACTGGCAGTCATAATACTAAAACCAAATTGTTAGTTTCAGAAATTGCCGATTTTGAATATATTGTGACTGAATCAAATGTAGAGGCCTTACTTTTAGAAATCAATCTTATCAAGAAGAATCAACCAAAATACAATATCTTATTAAAGGATGATAAAACTTATCCTTTTATTAAAATAACCAATGAAAAATATCCGCGTCTATTAATTACGCGTAAAGTATTAAAAGACAAGGCTTATTATTTTGGTCCTTATCCTAATGTTGGGGCTGCCAATGAGACGAAAAAGTTGTTGGACCGACTTTTTCCGTTGCGTAAGTGTCAGGTTTTACCTAAAGAAGTCTGTCTGTACTATCATATGCATCAATGCCTAGCACCTTGTGTATTTCAAATCGATCCTAAAGAGTATGAAAAAATGGTGCAAGCAATTCGACGCTTTTTAGGGGGAGACTATCAAGAAATCCGCCAAGAAATCGTGGAAAAAATGACACAAGCAGCTGAAGATTTGCAGTTTGAAAAAGCCGCTGAATATCGTGATCAAGTGAAAGCAATTGATACGATTATGACACGCCAAAAGATGACGCAAACCGACTTTGTCAATCGTGATGTGTTTGGCTATTATGTCGAACGTGGTTGGCTTTGTGTACAAGTCTTTTTTGTGCGCCAAGGTAAATTGATTCAACGAGATGTCACAAGCTTTCCCATCTATGACGAGCCGGAAGAGAGCTTTTTAACCTTTATCGGACAGTTTTATCAAAAGGCTGAACATATCGTCCCAAATGAAATATTAATCCCTGAAGAAATTGATTATGAAAGTGTTGCCTCCTTGGTTGATTGTAAAGTAACTCAACCAAAACGTGGAGATAAAAGAAAATTAGTCTTTTTAGCAAATAAAAATGCTCAAGTTGCTTTACAGGAAAAATTTGCTTTAATTGATAAAAAGCAAGAAAAAACAATTGGCGCTGTACAAGTATTAGGTGAGAAAATGGGAATTGTTGCACCAACGCGAATTGAAGCTTTTGATAACTCTAATATTTCTGGGACAAATCCAGTTTCGGCGATGGTCGTCTTTATTGATGGGAAGCCTGTTAAAAAGGAATACCGCAAATATAAGATTAAAACTGTTACAGGTCCCGATGATTATGCCTCAATGCGTGAGGTTATTTATCGGAGGTATTCTAGGGTGTTAAAAGAAGGACTGCCTTTACCTGATTTGATTATTATTGATGGTGGTAAAGGGCAAGTGGATGCGGCCAAAGATGTACTAGAAAATCAGCTTGGTTTGGATTTGCCGATAGCCGGATTAGCTAAAAATGATAAGCACAAAACTAGTGAAATGTTATTCGGGCCTGAGCTTGAAGTAGTACCGTTAGAGCATAATTCACAAGCGTTCTTTTTGTTGCAGCGGATTCAAGATGAAGTCCACCGATTTGCGATAACTTTCCATCGCCAGCTGCGCAGTAAAAATAGTTTTGCTTCACAATTAGATGCGATTGAAGGACTAGGACCTAAACGTAAGCAACAGTTATTAAAGACTTTTAAATCTTTGAAAAATTTAAAAGAGGCGAGTTTAGCCGACATTCAAGCAGCAGGCATGCCTCAAAATGTAGCAGAAAATATTATCGCCTTTTTCAAAAAAAGTGAGTCGCAATAAACGGCTCACTTTTTGTCTATATGATAGGATTTATCCACGAATGACTTCGATTTTGTAGCCATCTGGATCAATGATGAAGTAGTATGAAGGTTCAGTTCCTGGTAATCCTTTTAGTGGTGTAACTTCAAAACCTTTTTCTTCATGTGTTTTATGTAATCCTTCTAAATCATCAGAACTAATCGCGATATGACCATAACCATCACCTAAGTTATAAGCACCATGATCATAGTTATAAGTTAATTCTAATTCATAGTCATCACCTGGTAAAGTTAAATAGACAAGGGTGAATTTATGTTCAGGGAAATCACGACGTCGACTTTCCTCAAATCCAAACGCTTCTTGGTAAAATTTAACTGAAGCTTCTAAATCTTTGACGCGCACGCAAGTATGTGCCATTTTCATAAAGAATCATCCTTTCAAGTTTAATTAAGATTTTGTTGTTTTTCGCAAAATCTTCATGTATATCATAGCATATAAAAAACAGATATGACAACTATAATGATTTACAAATATTGTTATATAACTTGCACATATGCGCGATATCAAGTACAATCAAAGCAATTATAAAAAGATTAGAAATTAAGGGGAATAAATCATATGAAAGAAGCGGTTTTTGGGGTAAAATTAGCAAATAAAAAGTATCAAGATCGATTTGGTGCCTATGGGATTGTAGTCAATGAAAAGCAAGAATTAGTCATCATTCAAGCGCCAAATGGGGCCTATTTTTTACCAGGCGGTGGGATTGAAAAAGGTGAAAATCATCAAGAAGCTATCAAAAGAGAAATGATTGAAGAGTTAGGCTTTGAAGTAAAAGTCGGGGAATATCTTGGGGAGGCAACGGAATATTTTTACTCTAGTCATCGTGATATTTATTTTAGACATCCGGCTTACTTTTATGTAATTGATGATTATCGTTCCATTGGTGCACCATTAGAAGATAACAATCAGATTGAATGGGTAACGGCTGATGATGCGATGCTTTTATTAAAACGGGGCAGTCATCGTTGGGCAGTTCAAAAATGGATGAAGGCGAATCTAAAATAAAAAATGGGGCTGACCCAAAAGTATTTTAGCAAGATAATTAAAAAAAGAAATCCTTATGATGAAATAAATAATTAATAAAAGACAAAGAAAATCCGAATGTTCAACTTGATTACTCATAAAATCAACAATGAACGTTCGGATTATTTATATACTCATTTTTTATTAGAGACTAATGGGTCAGCCCCATTTGCTTAATTTAGGACATATTTTTCAACAGCTTTAGCAACGCCGTGTTCGTTATTGCTTGCGGTAATGACATTTGCAACTTTTTTAACATTTTCAGTTGCATTGCCCATGGCTACTCCGATGCCAGCAAATTCAATCATAGGTAAATCATTTTCATTATCACCTATAGCCATCACTTCTTCTTGTTTAATGCCTAAATGATTTGCTAGATGTTGTAATGCCGCGCCTTTGTCAGCCTGTTTATTTAACACTTCAAGAAAATATGGGGAACTCTTTACTAAAGTATAGCGTTCAAAATATTCTTGAGGAATTTTGGCAATCCCTTGATCTAGAACGTCTGCATCATCAATCATCATCATTTTGACAATTTTAATATCTTCGGTCATTTCTTCTGGCGTACGGTAGCAAAGATCCATATTGACTAAATAAGATTCACGTACGGTATGGCTACTAATGTTACGGTTAGCGGTATACATGGTGTCTAACCCTGTAGCGTGGAAGTGAACGCCCACTTTTCTTGCCAAATATTCCATTTCTAAATAATCATCCAAAGTTAGCCCGAATTCAACGACGATTTCTTTGGTTAGCGTATTTTGTACAAGGGAACCGTTATAACAAATCACATAATCTTCGCCAGTGAATAATTCTAATTCATTTAAATAATCAGTGACCCCAGGTAAAGGACGTCCAGTACAAAGCACGACTTTTGCCCCTTGTTTTCTAGCTTTTTGTAAGGCCTCGTGTACTTCTGGTGTGATTTGGTGTTTGTCATTAATTAAAGTGCCATCGATATCAATTGCGATTAATTTAATTGCCATTGTATTCTCCAATCTATTAGTTATTCAACCAGTTTATTATTATGGATATGTTGATTAAACTGATTGTAGGTTTCATAAAATAAATCATAATTGTCTTGCAGCGTTTGGTCAACCATTTCTTTAGGAAAATAGAAGCGATCATCTCCTTGACCTTGACCAGAAAGTGCCCGTACCAGTGAGCTGACTTGACTCAATTCGACAAGTGTTCCATCTGGCTGCTGTAATTCGATTTGCGTTCGTACTTTAGAACTATCAGGGCGATATAAATCATAAGGTAAGTCAAAACTCGAATGGATGGCAGTATAATATTTGGCATAATAGCCGACATGTTCCACATAAGTTTTCATTTGTTCGATTAATTTTTCTTGTTTTTGAGCCTGGACTTGAATAGATTTAAAAGGTTTGCGATTTAAGAAACGTTTGGCTAAATCACTTAAAATTGGATCTTTATCATTGCTCCAATAATGGAAATATGTGGTCAAAACGCCATCATCTAATTGTAAATAATCATCTAAGGTAAATTGTGCGTTTAAAAAAGGCAATAATAAACAGTTTTCACGACCAAAATAATGAGGATTACTTTGATAGAGTTGACTAGCACGATTTAATAGATGTTCTAAGACAACTTCCATCCCACGTGAAACTGGGTGAAAATAGATTTGCATATACATTTGATAACGACTAATAATATAGTCTTCAATCGCATGCATGCCGCTAATTGAAAAAGTAATCCCTTCTTTACATGGACGAATGTCTCTCAAAATCCGCGTTAAATCAAAAGTGCCATACTCGGTTCCTGTATAGTAAGCATCGCGCAATAAATAATCCATCCGATCAGCATCAATTTGGCTAGAAATCATCTGTACCACTTGTGGATTGGGATAAGTTTTTTGGATGACGCTGGCTACTTTTTCAGGAAAATCAGGATCTACTCGCTTTAAGATTTGATAGATTTCTGTTTGTCGGTTGGTAATGATTTCAACGGTAATTTCTTCGTGATTGGTATGGAAAATATGTTCAAATGTATGTGAATAAGGTCCGTGGCCGACATCATGCAGTAGAGCGGCACATAAAGTAACGAGCCTTTCTTCTGGATTCCAACCGTTTGGACCAATTTTTTCTACCGTGTAATGATTCTCAAAAATATCACAAATTTTTCGAGCAATTTCATAGACACCTAAAGAATGGGAGAAACGACTATGTTCGGCACCGTGAAAGGTAAAAGAAGAGGTCCCTAATTGCTTGATGCGGCGTAATCGTTGAAATTCTTTGGCATTGATTAAGTCCCAGATGACTTGCGATTGTACATGCACATAAGTATGAATAGGGTCGCGGAAGACTTTTTCTTTTGGTAAGATTTGATCTTGATAAGCTATCGTCATGAAAGTTCCTCCTGTAAATTTTGATTTCTGGCTTGCATGGATTGAAAACGCTGATTTAATTCTTCAGTCAATCCAAAATTTGCAATAAACTCTCCATCATGCATTTCTTGTTGGATATGCAGTATTTCTTTTAGGTGGTTGATGACTTCTTGGTTTGTGTAAGGTATTTGATTGAGTGCTTCAAGAGTGGTCATAGAAGCAGGTCGAACATGTGGAAATCCTTTTTCAGGAACCTTAGCTATCCCAGCAATTTCATAAAAGTTTCGAATCAGTTGGCCACGTTTGAGTTGGTCGCCATTTAATCCTAGATACATCATGACTGCAATGCCTTGATTGACCCGACGTTGGGCGATTCCTGCAATTTTTTGTCCATTAACGCTTAAATCATATTTGCCTGGACAATAGGAATCAACTATTTCTTTGGCTTCGACTTTTACGTTGGGATAAGCTTTTTGGGTTAAGTCAAACATCACGTCATAAGCAGCATCAATCGAGTCTATCCCATCTTTTGGAAAAGCTAATGTCACATTTAAAATGCCCGGATCACTAAGTACTGCTAATCCGCCAGCATTTCGGATGACTGTTAGATACCCTTGTTGTTTCAGATATTTTGCGCCCTTAAGAAACTGTGGTAGTTGTTGGTCGCGCATACCTAAAATCACAAGCGGATCGGTTTGCCAAGTATGAAGATAAGCTTGTTTGGTTTCGCCGCTAATCTTAGCTACTAAATCGGTAAATGCAAAAGGGAGTAATAAAGTTTCTTCTGTATAATGATTATGACTTAATTGGATATAATCCACAGTAACACTTCCTTAGTTTAGATTTCATACCATATATTATACTCGATTATTAGAAAAATTTCTTGACTTGTGGTAAAAATGTATGTAGAGAATAATGAAAGGAAAGAAAATTGTGAAGCTAGCGAAAAATGGAATTCCTATTAGTGTAAAATTAAGTACCAAAATCTCGCAAGAAAATCATCATCAACGTTTTTTGCATGAAAGTATTGGTCAAGCGGTTCAAGTAGGTGAAAATTGGTATATCCGGTATGAAGAGGAAGGAGATACTAGTCATCCAACTACGGTTATGATTAAGTTAACGGGAGATGGTTCCGTACATCTGACAAGAAATGGAATTCAAAAAACAAAACTGATTTTTCATCCAAAACAAATTACCCAAAGTCATTATCAAACGCCTTATGGTATGATGACTTTAGTGAATCAAACCCATCAATTAACAGTCAATTTTGCAGAAGAACCACTGCAAGGGCAAGTTGAAATTTACTATGAACTTTTTTCAGGGGAAGAATCTATTGGTAAATATCAGATTCATCTAGAGTTTAAGGGATTAAATTAGATTTTTTTAAAATTTTTTCAAGATTAAATTGCATTTTTGCTAAAGTTTTTGTATGATTAATCGTAGACTTTGAAAGGACGTGTCTTGAGTGGAATTAAGCGTATTTGAAGGAATGAACAAAAATGAGCTTTCGATGATTGAAGTAGCTCATGCAATTTTAGAGCAACGTGAAGATGTGATGGATTTTACAGATTTAGTCAACCAAATCCAAGTTTTTTTAGATAAATCTGATTTGGAAATTCGTGAATCATTAGCTCAATTCTATACTGATTTAAATATTGATGGTAGTTTTATCTCTTTAGGTGAAAATCGTTGGGGATTACGTTCATGGTATGCAATTGACTCGATTGACGAAGAGTTGAACCATGGCTTAGATGAAGAAGACGAAGAAAATCAACCACGTCGTAAACGTAAGAAAGTAAATGCCTTTATCAATGATGATGAAGATGCAATTGATTATAATGATGATGACCCAGAAGATACTGATTTGTCAGATGATGATAACGATGACGATGATTTATTTGACGATGAAGATGAAGATGAAGAAATCGCTGAATATGATTCTGATCTTAAAGAAATCGGTGCAAATGAAGACGATGAAGAAGAATTGCCTTCTGGAATTGAAGAAGATTTGACGATTATTGACGATGAAGAAGAGGAAGATGATGACTATTACGATGATGAGGATGAAGAATTGTAATAGCTGTAATCAAAAAAGCTCAAGGAAACCATTGATGGAATCCTTGAGTTTTTTTTTTAACCAAAATATTTAGCGGCTAACTGCTGTCCTTGATCAATTTTTGCCCATTGTTGTTCAATGCTCAATTCATTTCCACAATCACAAGAGGCAAAACCACATTGATGAGAGAGGAATAACTGCTCTTTTGAAAGAATGTTACTTGCTTTATCCAACAAGTCGATGACACGTTGCTCATCATCTAAAGTTGCTGTTTTACTTGAAAGTAGTCCTAAAACAACTTCTACTTCTGGTCGGTCTTTTAATACAGTTAGCGCTTGGA
Organism: Enterococcus cecorum; assembly: GCF_023221775.1. GTDB lineage: Bacteria > Bacillota > Bacilli > Lactobacillales > Enterococcaceae > Enterococcus_E > Enterococcus_E cecorum_A. The sequence continues at coordinate 14,557 of NZ_JAKUDS010000001.1, forward strand.
TATCACCAGCTCGTTCATCATCCCATTCTAAGAAGAAACGGTCGTAATGTTGGTCACGCAAGAATTTTTCAGCTATAGCTTGATAGCTTCCACCCGCAGCATGACGACTTTGATAATTTCCTCGGCAGTTATGCGTCCAAACTTTTAATCCAAGTCCATGCGCAAAGTCGATAATTTCATTATTGATAGCAACAAATTCATCTGCTAAATCTTCTAATCCTTTTTGTCCTTGTTCAAAGAAGCTTTTATCGTTGTCTTCAGCAAATAATTCCCATAAGCAGTCATCGAATTGGATGATTTTTCCGCCGATTGCTTGATATTCTACTAAAAATTCTTTGTACGCGTTGAGTAACCCTTCTTTTAGTGCCTCTTTTGTAGCATAGACTTGATTTTCACCATATAATTTTTTAAAGACAACAAATTCTGTATAAGCATGGGCTGCACCCCAAACAGTCAATTTTACGTCTGCATTGCCAGCAAGTGCTTTTGTTTGACGATAGATATCCAAATAATGATGTCCTTTGGCTGATAGAGGAGCGGTAATTCTGATCCCGATATCTTTTCGAGTTTCAAAGTGGCCACCATCATGATCTTCAAAGAAATAGCCTTGTTTTTCGATATATCGCTCAACCCCTTTAAAGCCCCAGATAAAATCTAGATGCCACATTGATCGTCCATATTCGCCATCGGTTATGACTGTGATGCCATGGTCTAATTGATCTTGAATGACTTGTTTAATGGCATCGGCTTCTGTTTGTTGATAACCTTCGAAATCTTCATAGAATGGATAGGTAATATCTTCTCTTTTTTCAATAGCTTGCTTATAAGTTAATAGGTCTTTTGGTCTTAAAAGTGAACCAACTAATTGAAATTTATCTGTCATTTTTCATTTCCTCCAAATCTCTAAGTTGGACTCATTTTAACAGATAAAAAGGATTATAGATAATACTTATAAACTGTCTCGAGTAATAATTTATGGCTATAACAAAAAATAAAATTATTGGTAAATCGTTTCTTAATTCAATTAGATTGAAAGTTTTAGATTTGTTTGACAATTTACGAATCCTAAGTTAATCTTAAACTATATTAAAGAAAACGATTACGATTAATTGGATAAAAAAAGCACTATGAAATAAATCATAGCGCCACGCACCTTAAGGGAATCGAACCCCTGTCTCAAGAACCGGAATCTTGTGTGATATCCACTACACTAAAGGTGCTTAACGAATTTATTTTACACAATTTTTATTTAGATGACAAGAGGTATTCTATGAAATTCGAACAACAAGTCTCTCAAAAACAAACACAAACTCAAAAGTTGTTAATGACCCAAACTTTACAACAATCTTTACAAGTTCTGCATTTTTCGATTGATGAACTTAATCAATATATAAAATCACAGTCTATGGAAAATCCACTGATTGAAATTAAAGAAGCGAATTATACTTCTAATTATGCTAAACCCAAATCGTCAACAGGACAAGAACTTGATTCTTTTTCGCAAGTGGCGGATATACATGAGTCACTATTTGAACATTTGATCCAACAAATCCATCTGAACTACCGTGATACCTATTTACGTACGCTAGTTTTATTTTTGGTTGAATATATTGATTTGAATGGTTACTTGAAAATCACGCTTGAAGAGGCTCAAAAATTAACGAAAGCCGAACCGATTCAAATGCTTGATGCTTTGACATTGATTCAACAGCTAGATCCTGCAGGTGTGGGCGCGCGAAACTTACAAGAATGTTTAATGCTACAAACGGAACGCGATCAACAAGCACCTGAATTGGCCTATTACGTATTAGAAGAATTTTTCGATGAGTTAGTAGGACGAAAATGGGAAGAAATCGCAAAAAAACTAAACATTGGATTATCAGAAATTCAAAAAATCTTTGACTATATTCAGACTTTAACCCCAACGCCGGGTGCTCAATATGGCAATGTAGAAGGGCTGTACATCATTCCTGATTTAACTGTTAAAGTACGAGAGGGAGAGTTGGAAGTTATAGCTAATCGGCAAGGAATGCCTGAGTTGAGATTTCAGCAAAGTTATTTTGAACAGTTTAAAGATAGCAAGGATAAAGAAGTGAAAAAATATTTGCAAGGTAAGGTACAGGAATTTGAAAATCTTCAAAAGGCTATTGTTCAACGAGGAGATACAGTATTAGCGGTAGGAAAATATATCATACAAGCGCAAAAAGAGTATTTCTTAGATTCAACACATCCCCTAAAGCCTTTGACAATGAAAGAGGTAGCCAGTGCTTTGTCTATCCATGAATCAACTGTTTCGCGAGCTGTTAATGGTAAATATATTGAAACTGATGCTGGTATTGTCGAAATGCGTGATTTTTTTGTGCAGAGTATTTCAAGTGGTGATGGCAAAGAGATTGCAAATTCTCAAGTAAAAAATAAACTGAAAGAACTAATTCAGAATGAAGATAAGAAAAAACCTCTATCTGATCAAAAGTTGGCTGACTTACTTGCAAATGAAGGAATGGAGATTTCAAGAAGAACGGTTGCAAAATATCGAGAGGAGCTAGGAATATTAGGTTCTTCAAAAAGAAAAAGATTTGACTAATAGTGAGTATCGACAAGCTTGTGGGGCGTATACTGACCCACAAGCTTGTTTGTTTTATGGTTTTCTGAAAATAATTTTGAAAATATCTAAAGAATTATCTTGATATTTAATTGAAAAGATGATATGATACTAACTGTGAGAGAGGTAAAGAAACCTACCACAAATTTTTTTATCCGACATGGGTCATGAATCGTCTTATTAGGACATATTTAGTCCAACGGAGGGAATTATGATAAATGATCTTAAATTGATTGGTTCAGTCGTTCCTGAAGTGATACCAATGCTTCAACAACGCTATAAAGTGTTGCAAGGATTATACTGGATGCAGCCAATCGGTCGGCGCGCTTTATCAGAAGCATTATCACTTACTGAACGAACATTAAGAACGGAAACAGAAGTGTTAAAACGTCTTGATTTGATTTCTATCTCAAAGAGTGGTATGCGTCTTACAGGTAAAGGAGAAGATATTTATAATCAATTGGCTAGTTTGATGGATCAAGTGTTAGGGATGCAACAAGTAGAAAGTAAGCTTTCAAAATTCTTGGGTATTTCTCGTTGCATCATCGTATCTGGAGATAGTGATCAACAAAGTCAAGTCATTTCTCGTCTAGGTAAGATATTATATCGGACACTAGATGAAGAGTTGCCGAATGGTGAAAATATTATTGCAGTGATGGGTGGTACGACAATGGCTCAGGCTGCAGAACAATTTGAAAATTTAGAAACTGAACATCGTCATAATTTATTTGTGCCTGCAAGAGGTGGAATTGGAGAGTTGATGAATGTTCAAGCAAATACCATTAGCGCGGTGATGGCGATGAAAACCAATGGTGCTTATCGAGCGATTTATGTTCCCGAGCAATTGAGTGAAAATACTTATGAAAGTTTGCTTCAAGAGCCATCGATTGCTGAAGTGTTAAGATTAATGCAAGGGGCAAATTGTGTGATACATAGTATTGGTCGGGCATTGCCGATGGCGGTTCGCAGGAAGATGTCGGAAGATGAAATCCTGATGTTGAAACAAAAGGGTGCTGTTGCAGAATCTTTCGGATATTTTTTCAATCAAGATGGACAAATTGTTTACAAATCACCTAGAATTGGGTTAAAATTAAGTCAGTTGCAAAGTGTTCCATACATGTTTGCAATTGCCGGTGGTAAAAGTAAAGCAAAAGCAATTGCTGCGTATATGAAAAATGCGCCTAAGCAAACTTGCTTGATTACTGATGAAGCCGTTGCAAGTGAGATTTTAAAAGGGGTAACCCTTTAAAATAAAAATTTTTTTGATTTTCATAAGGAGGAAATCTTAAATGACAGTTAAAGTAGGTATTAATGGATTCGGACGTATCGGACGTTTAGCTTTCCGTCGTATCCAAGATGTAGAAGGAATCGAAGTAGTTGCTATCAATGACTTAACAGATGCTAAAATGTTAGCACACTTGTTAAAATATGATACAACTCAAGGACGTTTCAACGGTACTGTTGAAGTTCACGATGGTTCATTCAACGTAAACGGTAAAGAAGTTAAAGTTTTAGCTAACCGTAACCCTGAAGAATTACCATGGGGTGAACTAGGTGTTGATATCGTCTTAGAATGTACTGGATTCTTCACTTCAAAAGAAAAAGCTGAATTACACTTAAAAGCTGGTGCAAAACGTGTAGTTATTTCAGCTCCTGGTGGTAACGATGTACCAACAATCGTTTACAACGTTAACCATGAAACATTAACTGGTAATGAAACAGTTATTTCAGGTGCTTCATGTACTACAAACTGTTTAGCTCCTATGGCTAAAGCATTAAACGACAAATTTGGTGTTGTAGAAGGATTAATGACTACTATCCACGCTTACACAGGTGACCAAATGACTCTTGATGGACCACACCCTAAAGGTGATTTCCGTCGTGCTCGTGCAGCTGCTGCTAACATCGTTCCTAACTCAACTGGTGCTGCTAAAGCTATCGGTTTAGTAATCCCTGAATTAAACGGTAAATTAGACGGTGCTGCTCAACGTGTTCCTGTTCCAACTGGATCATTAACTGAATTAGTATCTGTATTATCAACTAAAGTAACTGTTGATGAAGTTAACGCTGCTATGAAAGAAGCTTCAACTGAATCATTTGGTTACACTGAAGAACAATTAGTATCATCTGATATCGTAGGTATTACTTATGGTTCATTATTTGATGCTACTCAAACTAAAGTAATGACTGTTGGTGACCAACAATTAGTTAAGACTGTTTCTTGGTACGATAACGAAATGTCATACACTGCTCAATTAGTACGTACTTTAGAATACTTCGCTAAATTATAAGATTTATTTCTAAATCTAGATGCAGTTTTAAAGCGGGGAAGCGACGCGCTTCTTCGCTTTTTTTAGTAAGAATAATTAGGAGGCTATCTCATGGCTAAAAAAACAGTTCGTGATATCGATTTAAAAGGTAAAAAAGTTTTAGTTCGTGTTGACTTTAATGTTCCTTTAAAAGATGGTGTAATCACTGATGATACTCGTATCAAAGCAGCATTACCTACTATTAAATATGTATTAGAAAATGGCGGTAAAGCTATTTTATTCTCACACTTAGGTCGTGTAAAAACTGAAGAAGATAAAGCTGGTAAATCATTAGCTCCAGTTGCAAAACGTCTTGGTGAATTATTAGGTCAAGAGGTTACATTTGTACCTGAAACTCGTGGGGCTGAATTAGAAAATGCTATTAACAACTTAAAAGAAGGCGAAGTTGTTGTCTTTGAAAACACTCGTTTTGAAGATGTTGATGGCAAAAAAGAAAGCAAAAATGATCCTGAATTAGGTAAATATTGGGCTTCTTTAGGTGACGTATTTGTTAACGATGCATTCGGTACAGCACACCGTGCACATGCATCTAACGTTGGAATTGCATCAACTGGTATCCCAACAGTTGCTGGTTTCTTAATGGAAAAAGAAATTAAATTCATTGGGGAAGCTGTTGAAGAACCAAAACGTCCAATGGTTGCAATCTTAGGTGGTGCAAAAGTTTCTGATAAGATTGGTGTTATCGAAAACTTAATCCCTAAAGCTGATAAAATTTTAATCGGTGGAGGAATGACTTATACATTCTATAAAGCAAAAGGAATGGAAATTGGTAATTCATTAGTAGAAGCTGATAAAGTTGAATTAGCTAAATCATTAATTGAAAAAGCTGGCGACAAATTAGTATTACCAATCGATTCTGTTACTGCTGCAGAATTTTCAAATGATGTACCTACAGAAGTTCATGAAGGTAATGTGCCTGATGGACAAATGGGTCTTGATATCGGTCCTGCAACAATCGCATTATTCGCTGAAACATTAGCTGGTGCAAAGACTGTTGTTTGGAACGGACCTATGGGTGTATTTGAAATGTCAAACTTTGCTAAAGGTACTATTGGTGTATGTGAAGCTATCGCAAATCTTGCTGATGCTACAACCATTATCGGTGGTGGTGACTCTGCAGCTGCAGCTGAACAATTAGGCTTTGCTGACAAATTCACTCATATTTCAACTGGTGGCGGTGCAAGTTTAGAATTATTAGAAGGTAAAGTTTTACCTGGTCTTGCAGCAATCAACGACAAATAATTAACAAACTGAGGAAAGTTAGTAAATGCTAACTTTCCTTGCTATAAAATATTAAGGGAGTGTCATTCATGCGTAAACCAATTATCGCAGGAAACTGGAAAATGAACAAAACTGCTTCAGAAGCTAAAGCTTTTGCACAAGCGGTAAAGAATAGCTTACCAAGCAATGAAAAAGTTGATTCAGTTATTGGATCACCTGCTTTATTTTTAGAAACATTAGTATCTGAAGCTAAAGGTACTGAACTACAAATCGCTGCCCAAAACTGCTACTGGGAAAATGCTGGTGCTTTCACTGGTGAAACTTCTCCTGCAGCTTTAGCAGATTTAGGCGTACAATATGTTATTATTGGTCACTCAGAACGTCGTGATTACTTCCATGAAACTGATGAAGAAATCAATAAAAAAGCAAAAGCTATCTTTGCGAATGGAATGACACCAATTTTATGCTGTGGTGAAAGCTTAGAAACATATGAAGCTGGTCAAACTGCTGCATGGATTGAAGGTCAAATCACTAAAGGTTTAGCTGACCTTTCTGCTGAACAAGTGAGCAGCATGGTTATTGCTTACGAACCAATTTGGGCTATTGGTACTGGTAAATCAGCTGATGCAAACATTGCTGATGAAATCTGTGGTGTTGTACGTAGCACTGTTGAAAAATTATATGGTAGCGAAGTTGCTCAAAAAGTACGTATCCAATATGGTGGTTCTGTAAAACCGGAAAACATTGCAGAATATATGGCAAAAGAAAACGTGGATGGTGCATTAGTTGGTGGCGCAAGCTTACAACCAGAATCATTCTTGAAATTATTAGAAGCTGTGAAATAATCCGATAATAAATACGTTTTCATTGAAATTATTATTGCAGTTTTCAATAAAATTATCTAAAATAAAGATGTAACTAAGGGATTCCCCCTTAAGATAAAAACTCAAAGGAGAGACACAAACATGTCAATTATTACTGATGTTTACGCTCGCGAAGTCTTAGACTCACGTGGTAACCCAACAATCGAAGTAGAAGTTTATACTGAATCAGGTGCATTCGGTCGCGGTATGGTTCCTTCAGGAGCTTCAACTGGTGAACACGAAGCTGTTGAATTACGTGATGGAGATAAAGGACGTTACGGTGGTAAAGGTGTTCTTAAAGCTGTTGACAACGTAAACAACATTATTGCTGAAGCTATCATCGGTTACGATGTAACTGATCAAATGGCTATCGATAAAGCAATGATCGAATTAGATGGAACTCCAACTAAGAGCAAATTAGGTGCTAATGCTATTTTAGGTGTATCTATTGCTGTTGCGCGTGCTGCTGCAGATTACTTAGATGTTCCTTTATATCACTACTTAGGTGGATTCAATACTAAAGTATTACCTACTCCAATGATGAACATCATCAACGGTGGCTCTCACTCAGATGCGCCAATCGCTTTCCAAGAATTCATGATTGTACCTGCTGGTGCACCTACATTTAAAGAAGCATTACGTTGGGGTGCTGAAGTATTCCATGCTTTGAAGAAAATTTTAGCAGATCGTGGTTTAGAAACTTCTGTTGGTGACGAAGGTGGTTTCGCTCCTCGTTTTGAAGGTACTGAAGATGCTGTTGAAACTATTCTTTCAGCAATTAAAGCTGCTGGTTTAGAACCAGGTAAAGATGTATTCTTAGGATTTGACTGTGCTTCATCAGAATTCTATTCAGATGGAATCTATGATTACACTAAATTTGAAGGCGAAGGTGCTGCTAAACGTACTGCTGCTGAACAAATTGACTACTTAGAAGAATTAGTTAACAAATACCCAATCATCACTATCGAAGATGGTATGGATGAAAACGACTGGGACGGTTGGAAAGAATTAACTAAACGTCTTGGCGATAAAGTTCAATTAGTTGGTGACGACTTCTTCGTAACTAACACTTCTTACTTAGAACGTGGTATTAAAGAAGGCGCAGCTAACTCAATCTTAATCAAAGTTAACCAAATCGGTACTTTAACTGAAACATTTGAAGCTATCGAAATGGCTAAAGAAGCTGGCTACACTGCAGTTGTATCACACCGTTCAGGTGAAACAGAAGATTCAACAATCTCTGACATTGCAGTTGCTACAAATGCTGGTCAAATTAAGACTGGTTCATTATCACGTACTGACCGTATCGCTAAGTACAACCAATTATTACGTATTGAAGATCAACTAGGTGAAGTTGCTCAATACAAAGGCCTAAAATCTTTCTATAACTTAAAAAAATAATAATCACTAGATGATTGATTGGCTCTCCTGTCAGATGATAGGGGAGTCTTTTTTACTATTTTGGCTCTTTGTCAAGTAGTGTTGTTGGCAATTAAGGCGATTAGAGAGAAAGTTATTTTGGAAAAATTCCGAGACTATCTTGTAAGTTTCGTGTAGTAAGTACTAGCTTTTCGTAATGAATTATGTTAAATTAAAGAAGTTAGATATAGTTTATATAAAAAGGAGGACTTTTTAGTGTATAATGTAATCCTTGGTATTGTAATTGTACTGTCAGTCATTTTAATTTTTACTATTATGATGCAACCAAGTAAACAAAATAGTGCGGCAAGTGCTTTTTCTGGCGGGGCTGATCAATTATTTGGTAAGCAAAAAGCTCGTGGATTTGAAGCTGTCATGCAACGCGCCACTGCAGTTTTAGGTGCTATTTGGATGATTTTACTTTTCGTATTATCATTTCTTTCATCAAAATAAGAAAAAAACAGACGGAGGTTATTCATTGACCTCTTTTTTTTGACTAAAAATAGTGTTAAATACTATATATTGAGAAAAATATGGTAGAATAATTATTGAGGTGAAAAATATGAGTAGAACATTTAATTTGCCTAAGCCATTATTTGAGAAACATAGTAAAAAAGGGATTTTATTATTACATGCTTATTCAGGTAGTTCCAATGATGTCCGTTATATAGCAAGACATTTGGAGAAATATGATTATTCGGTATACTTACCTATTTTTTCTGGTCATGGTACGTTGGAGCCTTTTGATATATTAAAATCAAATCCAAAAAACTGGCAAAGAGAAGTGAAAGAAGCAGTGAACGAGATGAAAAATCAAGGAATTGAACAAATTGCTGTCTTTGGCTTATCTATGGGTGGTATTTTTGCATTAGATTTATTAACAGAGAATTTGCCAGAAGTGGTTGGTGGGGGAGCGTTTTGTTCTCCAGTTATTATGGGAGAGAATCAAGTCGCTAAAAACTTTTTAATTTATGCTGAAAACGTTTGGAAAATGCAAGATTTTTCGCAACAAGAAATTGAAGAGAAGCTTGAACGAATGAAAGTGGATCAACCTTTGCAATTAGCTGAAATTGAACAGTTTGCTGAGGCTACGGCTGAACAGTTATCCAAGGTACAGGCACCTGTTTTTCTAGCTCAAGGCGGAAAAGATGAAATGATTTTACCTGAAAGTGTGTTTCAAACTGCCCAAAAACTAACACAGACACATATCACACTGCAATGGTATGAAAAGAGTGGGCATGTCGTTACAGTAGATTGTCAAAAAAATGAATTAATTAATGATCTTTTAGCTTTTTTGGCTAAGTTATCATGGAATGAGGTATAGATGCGAGAAACAATACAAACAAAAATTATTCAAACCTTAGAGAGCGCGACTAAAAAAAGTCTTTCGGTGGATGAGTTAGCCCAAAAATTATCATTAAATAAGAGTGCGGATTTCAAGCTTTTAGTTCAAGCGATTGCGCAACTAGAACGTGACAAAAAAGTTGCTTTTAACCGCAAAGGCAAAATATATCTCCCTAAAGCAGCAGTCTATGTAGAAGGGGTTTTTCGTGCTAATGAGCGTGGATTTGGCTTTGTAACTATTTCAGATGATGAAGCCGATGTTTATATTGCTCCTGAGGATACGGCCTATGCTATGGATGGTGATGTCGTGGCTATTGATATTCTTCGTCCGGCAAATCCATTTTTAGAAAAGACAGCTGAAGGGAGAATTGTTGAGATAAAGCAACGAGCAATTACTAAAGTGGTAGGGGAATTTGTTTCCTTTCCACCAGAAGAAATTGCTAGTTCTGGATTATTAGGACAGGTTATTGCAAAAGATAAAAAACTAGCAAATTTCACTTTTTTAGTAGCGCCAACTGGGTTACATCCAGTAGAAGGGCAAATTGTATTATTTGATGTGACGCATTATCCTGAAAAAGGCTATGCTAAGAGTTTAGAAGGTAATATTGTTCAGACTTTAGGACATAAAAATGACCCCGGTATGGATATTCTTTCAATTGTCATTGCTAATGGAATACCGACTGATTTTCCGGATGAAGTAAAACAGCAGCTCAATGACATTCCAGATGAGATTAATCCTGCTGAGTTTTCGTACCGTAGAGATTTGCGTAATGAAATCTTAGTCACAATTGATGGTGAAGATGCTAAAGACTTAGATGATGCCGTTTCGCTTAAAAAATTGGCAAATGGAAATTATCAATTAGGGGTACATATTGCAGATGTATCCTACTATGTCACAGAAAATTCACCTTTAGATCAAGAAGCTTTTGATCGTGGTACGAGTGTCTACTTAACAGACCGGGTGATTCCGATGCTTCCACATAAGCTGTCTAATGGTATTTGCTCTTTAAATCCCAAAGTACCACGTTTAGCGATGAGTTGTGTGATGGAAATCAATCATCAAGGGCAAGTGGTAGATTATGAAATCTTTGAAAGTTTAATCCAAACAAAAGAGAGAATGACTTATACCGCAGTCAATCAGATTTTAACCAGAGAAAATGAAGAAGTATTATCTAGATACGCTGAACTGGTACCAACATTTGATTTGATGGCAGAGTTACATCATATCTTAGAAAATATGCGCCTGAATCGTGGGGCAGTGAATTTTGAAAATCATGAAGCGCGAGTAATTGTTGATGAAGAAGGAACCCCATTAAAAATTGAATTACGTACTCGTGGTGTGGCAGAACGCTTAATCGAGTCGTTCATGTTAATTGCTAATGAAACCGTGGCTACACATTTCCATCGTTTGTTGTTACCATTTATCTATCGTATTCATGAAGAGCCTAATGAGGATAAAATGAGTCGCTTTTTTGAAACAGTGGCTGCGCTAGGTATCGTACCAAAAGTGACAAATGGTAATATGGTGTCAAAAGATATTCAACAATTAATGGATGAAGTGGCCGATTTACCAGAAGCTTTTGTCATAAATATGCTATTATTAAGGAGTATGCAACAAGCAAAATATTCAGCGGAAAATGTTGGCCACTATGGTTTAGCAGCACCTTATTATACACATTTTACTTCGCCAATTAGACGCTATCCTGACTTAATTGTTCATCGTTTAATTCGTAGTTATCAAAAAGACAGTGGTGCTAAAAATCAAGCATATTGGCAAGCGCATTTGCCTGAAATTGCCAATCACTCTTCACAAATGGAAAGAAGAGCAGTTGAAGCAGAAAGACAAGTAGATGCGATGAAAAAAGCAGAATACATGCAACAATTTTTAGAAGAAGAATTTGAAGGAATCATCAGTTCGGTTGTTAAATTTGGTTTCTTTGTTGAATTACCAAATACTGTAGAAGGTTTAGTGCATATTCAATCTTTAGAAGATGATTATTATCACTTTATTGAAAATCATCTGGCTCTAGTTGGTGAACGTACAAGACAAGTATTAAAAGTTGGTCAAAAAGTGAAAGTAAAAGTTTTAGAGGCTAATCCAGATACAAGAGAAATTGATTTTCAGTTGGTAGAAGTATTGGAAGAAGCACAGTTACCAAAATCACTACATCAAGTTAAAACAAAAAATTCATCAAAGCAGCAAAAAGTAAAGAAAAATAACCGAACCAGTGAGAAGAAAAAAGGAAAAAATAAGAAGAAAAAACCTTTTTACAAAGAAGTGGTAAAAAAGAAAAAGAAGAAAAAACATTAATGTAATAGAGGAGTATGACTATGCCTAAAGGGGAAGGTAAATTAATTGCGCAAAATAAAAAGGCGCGTCATGATTATCATATATTAGAAACTTTCGAAGCAGGAATGGTTTTACAAGGAACAGAGATAAAATCTATCCGCAATAGTCGAATAAATCTAAAAGATGGTTTTGTTCGGGTACGCAATGGTGAAGTGTTCTTAGTGAATGTTCATATCAGCCCTTATGAACAGGGAAATATTTTTAATCATGATCCATTGCGTACGCGTAAACTTCTTCTTCATAAGCGTCAAATTAGACAATTAGAAGCTGAAAGTAAGAATGCTGGAATTACTATTGTTCCTTTGAAAGTCTATATCAAAGACGGTTATGCGAAAGTTCTCATTGGTTTAGCCAAAGGGAAAAAAGAGTATGATAAACGTGAAAGCATCAAGCAAAAAGATCAGGAACGACAAATTAGAAGAATTGTCAAAAACATTCGTTAATCTTTTTTGTATAAATTTTTACCTTATTTTGTTTTTATTACGTTTACAATATTGGTTATTCAATATTTGTAATATAAGGTTTGTTCATTATTTCATTTAATAGAAAAACTTGATAGAAATTCATTTTTTCGATTTAAATATTCAATGAATAAACCGATAACTTTTTATGAAAATACTTTGAAATTTCTTTTTAGTGGTGGTACGATACAAATTGTCATTACTATTGCGTGAAAAGAGATGCAAGAGTATTTACATTTTAGAAGTGAGGTGAGCTTATGGAAGAACAATCGCTTCTGTTTCATATCGGACCAATTTGGTTTGACGGTACGGTGGCAGTTATGTCGGCTTTAGTGTGTGTTATTATCTTTTTAATTGTATTTATCTGCACAAGAAATCCGCAATTAAAACCGACTGGGAAACAGAACTTTATTGAATGGGTCATTGATTTTGTTCGCGGCATTCTCAGTGATCAGCTTCCCGCAAAAGAAGTTGGCAATTTCCATCTTCTAGGATTTACACTTTTCCTATTTGTGTTCTTCGCTAATGAAATTGGTTTGATGACGAAATTAGTCTTTCCAATGAATGGTCATGAAGTAACATTTTGGAAAAGTCCGACAGCAAGTCCGCTTGTCACTTTAGGATTAGCGATGATGGCAGTGTTGTTGACTCATTACTTTGGAGTTGCTCGTTTAGGTTTTGGAGGATATTTTTCTAATTCTTATTTAAAACCAGTCGCTTTCTTATTACCAATTAAGGTGATTGAAGAATTTACAAATGTCATTACCTTGGGCTTGCGTTTATATGGAAATATTTACGCGGGTGAAGTATTACTTACATTAATTGCTTCACTACTTAAAAATTTCGGATGGATTACTTTGCCATTGGTAATTCCAATTGAAATGACTTGGATTGGCTTCTCGCTATTTATTGGGGCAATCCAATCTTATGTATTCGTTACACTTACAATGGTATTCTTAAATCATAAAATTGTAGCAGAACATTAATAGGCTACGTGTTTAACAGGAGGAATTTTATCATGAATTTTATCGCAGCAGGTTTAGCAGTTATCGGAGCAGCTTTAGGGGCAGGAATTGGTAATGGTTTAGTCATCTCTAAAACTTTGGAATCAATGGCTCGCCAACCAGAAATGGCAGGTCAATTACGTTCAACAATGTTTATCGGTGCTGCCTTAATCGAATCAGTGCCAATCTTAGGTATTATCATTGCTTTACTATTAGTATTCCAATAAGATACATTCAAACATCACAGGGAATAAATAGCTATTCATCTGTTTGGTAAAGGAACTGTATCAGTATTGGCTAAAGTAAAGGAGATATAGATATGCCAGAAGTATTTTTATTGGCTGCTGCAAAACCAAATTCAACTTTAGGCGATTTAATTGTTGTTACTCTTTCATTTTTAATTTTATTACTGGCGCTTAAAAAGTTTGCATGGTCTTCTATTTCAGAAATTATGAACAAACGTGCTGATAAAATAGCAAATGATTTGGACAATGCTGAAAAATCGCGTAACGAAGCTGAAAAATTAGCAGCAAAACGTCAAGAGCAATTGATGAATTCACGCTCTGAAGCGGCAGATATTATCAAAAATGCCAAAGACAGTGGAGAACAAAGCCGTCAAAACATTCTTCGTGAAACACAATTAGAAGTTTCTCGCTTAAAAGAAAAAGCTCAAGCGGACATTTCTCAAGAACGTGAACAAACGATGAATGCAATCAAAGATGATGTAGCATTATTAAGTATTCAAATTGCTGAAAAAATCTTAAATAAAGAAATCTCTACTGAAACACATGAAGCCTTAATCAATCAATATATTGAAGGATTGAGTGCAAATCATGAAACTAAGTAAGTATGAAGTTGGCAAACGCTATGGTAAAGCTATTTTTGAATTGGCGGTCGAAAATGATTGCTTAGCGCAGACCCATCAAGAATTATTAGAATTAAAAAGCATCTTTGAAAAAATGCCGGAAATTGGTCTTTTGTTAACCGATGTGCGTTTGGATATAACAAAAAAACAAGCTATTGTTGATGTTTTAACCAAAGATTGCTCCAATTTAGTAAAAGAGTCCGCACAAGTGATTTTTGAAAATTCAAGATTTGTTGAATTTCCATATATTGTTGATTCATTTACAAAATTATATAACGAAGAGTTTGCGATTCTTGAAGGGACTGTGATTACTGCTGTTCCTTTAAGTGCACAACAAAAGGCAAAGTTAGAAGAAAAAATACTCGCAAAATTTGGCTTGAAATCGGCTGAATTAAAAGAAATAGTCGATCCATCGATTATTGGTGGGGTAATTGTAGAAGCAAATCATCAAGTTATCGATGGTAGCTTGAAGACACAATTAGAAAATATTAAGGCTAAATTGCTATAAGAGTAGTTAAAGAGGTGAATTCGATGGCCATTAAGGCAGAAGAAATTAGTGCTTTAATCAAAGAGCAAATTAAAAATTATCAAAATGAACTTTCTGTTGAAGAAGTGGGAACTGTTACCTATGTTGGTGACGGAATCGCTCGTGCCCATGGTTTAGAAAACGCCATGAGTGGGGAACTTCTCCAATTTTCAAATGGCTCATTCGGGATGGCTCAAAACTTAGAATCAAATGATGTCGGTATTATCATTTTAGGTGATTTTGAAACCATTCGTGAAGGAGATAAAGTAAAACGTACAGGGCGTATTATGGAAGTGCCTGTAGGTGAAGCGTTGATTGGACGTGTGGTAAATCCATTAGGTCAACCAATTGATGGCTTAGGACCGATTGAAACAACTAAAACACGCCCAGTTGAAGCAATGGCACCAGGTGTTATGCAACGTAAATCTGTTCATGAACCAATGCAAACAGGTTTAAAAGCGATTGATGCCCTAGTTCCGATTGGCCGTGGTCAACGTGAATTAGTCATCGGTGACCGTAAAACTGGTAAAACTTCTATTGCCATTGATACAATTATCAATCAAAAGGGTCAAGACATGATTTGTATCTATGTCGCAATTGGTCAAAAAGACTCAACTGTGCGTGCACAAGTTGAAACTTTACGTAAATATGGTGCCTTAGACTATACGATTGTTGTAGCTGCAGGTTCTTCTCAACCAGCACCATTATTGTATATCGCACCTTATGCTGGGACTGCAATGGGTGAAGAATTTATGTATAATGGCAAGCATGTATTGATTGTATTTGATGATTTATCAAAACAAGCAGTTGCCTACCGTGAATTATCTTTACTATTACGTCGTCCACCAGGTCGTGAAGCTTACCCAGGGGATGTTTTCTATCTACATTCTCGTCTATTAGAACGTGCGGCTAAACTAAGTGATGAATTAGGTGGCGGTTCAATGACTGCTTTACCATTTGTTGAAACACAAGCAGGAGATATTTCTGCATATATTCCAACAAATGTGATTTCAATCACTGATGGCCAAATTTTCTTAGAATCTGATTTATTCTATTCAGGTATTCGTCCGGCGGTTGCTGCAGGACTTTCAGTTTCTCGTGTTGGGGGTTCTGCCCAAATTAAAGCGATGAAAAAAGTTGCCGGTACATTACGTTTGGACTTAGCAAGTTATCGTGAGTTAGAAGCATTTACCCAATTTGGTTCTGATTTAGACGCAGCGACACAGGCAAAATTAAACCGTGGTCGTCGTACAGTCGAAATTTTAAAACAAAAATTACATGCGCCACTACCTGTTGAAAAACAAGTTGTGATTTTATATGCATTAACCAAAGGATTCCTTGATGCGATTCCCGTTGATCATATTTTACGTTTTGAAAGTGAATTATTTGAATATATGGAAGCTAACCATAATGACTTGTTCGAAACGATTCGTACCACCAAAGATTTACCTGATGAGGACGAATTGAAAAAAGCAATTGGTGAATTCAGAGATTCATATAAAGAAACTTTAGATGCGCAACAATCTAAAAAAGAACGCATTGCAGAAATGGTAAATGCGCAAAATTAATGAGGTGAATTGAAATGGGTGCATCATTAAACGAGATCAAGCAAAGAATTACCTCTACGAAAAAAACAAGCCAAATTACGAAAGCGATGCACATGGTTTCAGCAGCTAAATTAACTAAATCGGAATCGCATTCTCGCCAGTTTCAAATTTATGCGGAAAAAGTGCGTGAGGTTGTAACGCACTTAGCTGCGCAACAAATCTTAGCTATTGAAGATAATAAGAATGCGAATAAATTTGACTACAATAGTATGTTGATTACACGTCCGGTTAAGAAAACAGGCTATATCGTCATTACTTCTGATGGTGGTTTAGTTGGTGGTTATAATAGTTCGATTCTAAAACAAATGATGGCTATTTTTGAAAAAGATCATGAGAATAAAGAAGATTATGTCGTGATTTCAATTGGTGCAACTGGGGCTGAGTTTTTCAAATCTAGAGGCATTTCGCTAGCTTACGAATTACGTAACTTATCTGATCAACCAAGCTTTGAAGAAGTACGTAAGATTGTTCATATGGCAACGACAATGTATCAAAATGAAGTCTTTGATGAATTATATGTTTGTTACAATCATCATGTAAACTCATTAACTAGTCAGTTCCGTGTTGAAAAAATGTTACCTATTTCAGACTTGGATCCAGGTCAAAAGAAAGAATACGAACAAGAATACATCTTTGAACCTTCGAAAGACGCGATATTAAATCAACTCTTGCCACAATATGCTGAAAGCTTGATTTATGGGGCAATTGTGGATGCGAAAACAGCAGAACATGCAGCGGGAATGACTGCGATGAAGACTGCTACGGATAACGCAACGAAGATTATTGATGATTTAACTATTGCATATAACCGTGCACGTCAAGGGGCTATTACCCAAGAAATTACCGAAATTGTTGGTGGCGCGGCTGCCTTAGAATAATTTCGAGAATGAGTGGAGGAAAATAAATGAGTTCAGGCAAAATTGTTCAAGTCATTGGGCCAGTTGTTGACGTTGATTTTTCTAAAAGTCAAGAATTACCTGATATCAACAATGCCTTATTGGTCTATAAAAATGACGAACAAAAAAGTAAAATTGTGCTAGAAGCTGCCTTAGAATTAGGTGACGGCATCATTCGTACAATTGCCATGGAATCAACGGATGGTTTACAACGTGGGATGGAAGTTATCGATACTGGTAAGCCAATTTCAGTTCCAGTTGGTAAAGAAACGCTAGGACGTGTCTTCAACGTTTTAGGGGATACGATTGATATGCAAGAACCTTTTGCACAAGATGCAGATCGTTCTGCAATTCATAAAGCTGCACCAAAATTTGAAGACTTAAGTACAAGTACTGAAATTTTAGAAACAGGGATTAAAGTTATTGACCTATTAGCACCTTACTTAAAAGGTGGTAAGGTTGGTCTATTCGGGGGTGCCGGTGTAGGAAAAACCGTCTTAATCCAAGAATTAATCCATAATATCGCACAAGAACATGGTGGGATTTCTGTATTTACCGGTGTTGGTGAACGTACACGTGAAGGTAATGACTTGTATCATGAAATGCGTGATTCAGGGGTTATCGAAAAAACTGCCATGGTGTTTGGTCAAATGAATGAACCACCTGGAGCTCGTATGCGTGTTGCGCTAACTGGGTTAACGATTGCTGAATATTTCCGTGATGTAGAAGGACAAGATGTGTTACTATTTATTGATAACATCTTCCGTTTCACTCAAGCAGGTTCTGAAGTATCAGCCTTGCTTGGTCGTATGCCATCTGCTGTAGGTTATCAACCAACATTGGCTACCGAAATGGGTCAATTACAAGAACGTATCACTTCCACTAAGAAGGGTTCTATCACTTCTATTCAAGCGATTTATGTGCCGGCCGATGACTATACTGACCCTGCACCAGCGACTGCCTTTGCCCACTTAGATGCAACAACGAACTTAGAGCGTAAATTGACAGAACAAGGGATTTATCCTGCCGTTGACCCACTAGCTTCAAGTTCAAGTGCCTTATCACCTGAAATTGTTGGTGAAGAACACTATGAAGTTGCTAGTGAAGTCCAACATGTTTTACAACGCTATCGTGAATTACAAGATATTATTGCTATTTTAGGTATGGATGAATTATCTGATGACGAAAAAGTGTTAGTTGCACGTGCTCGCCGAATTCAATTCTTCCTATCACAAAACTTCCACGTAGCTGAACAATTTACTGGTCAACCTGGTTCATATGTGCCAGTTGCAGAAACAATTAAAGGTTTCAAGGAAATTTTAGAAGGTAAGTATGATCACTTACCAGAAGAAGCTTTCCGTAGTGTTGGTCGTATTGAAGACGTTGTTGAAAAAGCAAAAACACTAGGATACTAGAAAGAGGTGTCCTATGGAAAATAGTATAACTGTTCGAGTTGTCACACCAGCAGGACTTGTTTATGACCATCATGCAGCTATTGTTGTTGCTAAGACACCAACTGGCGAAATTGGGATCTTGGCAAATCACGCACCAATTATCGTTCCATTAACCATTGATGAAGTAAGGGTCAAACGAACTGACTCTGATACACACGTTGATTGGATTGCGGTAAATGGTGGGATTATGGAAGTCCGTGATAATGTAGTGACCATTTTAGCGGATAGTGCTGAACGTGAACGCGATATTGATGTATCACGTGCGCAGAGAGCAAAACAACGCGCTGAACGATTAATTCAAGAAGCAAAAGAAAATAAAGATACTGATACACTAAAACGTGCAGAAGTTATGTTGCATCGTGCTTTGAATCGTATCAAAGTATCACAACATCAATAATCAAAAAAGACTTGAGTCAAAATTAATGACCCAAGTCTTTTTTGATTAACGGATTCCTAATGCAATTCTAGCATACCGACTCATTCGATCAGTTGTCCATGCTGGATACCATACAAGTTTAACGTCAACACTTTTTACTTCTTCGACTTCTTCTAAAGCATCATGAATATTATCAGTTAAAATATCGGCTAACGGACATCCCATCGTTGTGAGCGTCATCTTAATAACCGTTTCTCCAGTTGACCCATTAAATTCAACTTCATAAACTAATCCTAAGTTTACAATATCAATCCCTAGTTCAGGGTCAATAACTGTTTCCAAAGCGGTTAGAATTTTCTCTTTGATTGCTTCAATTTGTTCTTCTGTATATGAATGTTGTTGATCAGACATGAATATCCCTCCAAATTTGATATAATTAAATCATACGAAATTTTTATTATTTTGTAAATTATTGGAACTATAATTTTTCATTTGAGCGTGTAGAATGAATAATATCAGGCTATCATTTTACTCTGATTTTACTATTTTGAAAGTGATAATTGATTTTCATGAAAAAATAAGTTATCATTGGAATGTTAAGGAAATAGGAGGTAACAATGGTAAATAATACTATCGAACAGCTTGTGCGTTTTATCAGCCACTTGATTTGGATTTATTTAGCCTTTTGGTCTTTGCAATCTTTAAATTTGCAAACGCTGTTTAAGAAGAATAAAGAAGGTCAAATTAGGGTATTGATGTTACTTCTAGCTATAGGACTAGGATATCTAGTGAGTAGTTTTTTCTTTGAAATATTGCAATTGTCAAAAAATCTTTTTATTGCTCGTTTGCAGTAATTGAAGATTTAATTTTGGAGGGAACGAAAGTAATGGAAGAAATTATCGTTCAGGGAGGCAAGGCCCTTAAAGGTTCAGTTAAAATAGAAGGTGCAAAAAATGCAGTATTACCGATTCTAGCTGCAAGTCTACTAGCTGATCAAGGGCAAACTATTCTTAATAATGTACCTATTCTTTCAGATGTTTTTACGATGAATGAAGTTATTCGTCATCTAAATGTCGATTTAGAATTTAATGAAGATGATAATCAAGTAATCATAGATGCTACAAAAAAACTGGCAATCGAGGCGCCATACGAATATGTGAGCAAAATGCGCGCATCCATTGTTGTGATGGGTCCGTTATTGGCAAGAAATGGTCATGCAAAAGTTGCGATGCCTGGTGGTTGTGCTATTGGTGCGCGTCCAATTGATTTACATCTTAAGGGCTTCCAAGCATTAGGAGCAAAAATTAATCAAGCAGAAGGATATATTGAAGCGATTGCGGATGAACTGCACGGGGCGCATATTTATTTGGATTTTCCTAGTGTGGGTGCAACTCAAAATATTATGATGGCTGCAGTCAAAGCAAAAGGCACAACAATTATTGAAAATGTTGCACGCGAACCAGAAATTGTGGATTTGGCCAATATTTTAAATAAGATGGGTGCAAAGATTTATGGGGCTGGTACTGAAACAATGCGTATAGAAGGAGTTGAGCATCTGCGCGGTGTCACACACTCAATTGTACAAGATCGAATTGAAGCAGGTACTTTTATGGTAGCTGCTGCGATGACCGGTGGCGATGTAGTCATTACGGATGCCATTTCAGAACACAATCGTCCATTAATCTCTAAATTGATGGAAATGGGCGCAAAGATTTTTGAGGTCGAAGAGGGATTACGAGTAATTGGTCCTAAAGAATTAAAACCTACTGATGTTAAGACGCTCCCTCACCCAGGATTTCCTACTGATATGCAAGCTCAAATGACTGCAATTCAACTTGTTGCAAAAGGAAATAGCTTTGTGACAGAAACAGTCTTTGAAAATCGATTTCAACATTTAGAAGAAATGCGTCGAATGAATGCCCATGTAAAAATTGATGGATCAGTCGCTTGTATCGAAGGTGGACACGAGTTACAAGGAGCTACTGTATATGCAACTGATTTACGTGCGGCTGCAGCATTAATTCTTGCAGGGCTAAAAGCAAAAGGAAGAACTCGTGTTAGAAACTTAAAATATTTAGACCGTGGATACTACAAATTCCATGAGAAATTGCAAGCTTTAGGTGCAGATGTGATTCGTGTGGCAGTAGATCAAGACGTAAATGAAAAGAATAATGTTAGTGTGAATGTCTAGTAGGTAAATAGAATGAAAAATACTCACTACAGTATCAAAGTGTTGCTTAAAATATTATTAGTTGTGATATTGGCGATTGTTTTATTCGTTGTCGGATTAATGATAGGTTATGGTATTATGGGAGATGGTCATGCACTTGATGTCTTTAAACCGTCTATTTGGCGCCATATTTTTGATTTTTTGAAATAAAGGAGATAAAATGGCTAGTAAACATTATTCACGTTGCTAGCCATTTTTTTGAGAGGTATAGGAATGAAAAAAATCTTAATTCAATTGGTTCGAATTTATCAACGTTTTATTTCACCGTTATTTCCACCAAGTTGTCGCTATCATCCAACTTGTTCAAACTATATGATACAAGCGATTCAAGTACATGGGGCATTGAAAGGCTCATTAATGGGGATAGCCAGAATTTTAAGATGTCATCCATTTGTAAAGGGTGGTGTCGATTATGTCCCTTTAAAATTTTCTTTGAAACGTAATACTAAGGATCAACATCGCCCTAATTATGATGATTAGGCACGGTGTTGGTCTTTTTTTTGCAAACGCTTTTAAATTGTGTGTATTTTTCCGAATTGAAATATATTTTCCAAAATAATAAATTTTCTGAAAATTCTGTTGACAATTAGAAAATTTTTATGTATATTGTTGACATATCCTACAATGGTATTAAGGGAGGACAACTAGGATGAAGATGAAAAAATTAGCTTATTTAGTAGCAGGTTTAGTATTACTTTCAGCATGTAGCGCTGCGCCAGGTGGTGGTAAAGGAGCTGCCGGTGGAGGCAACAAGCAATCTGGAGACACCATTAAAATTGGGGTAAACCTCGAGTTATCTGGTGGTGTAGCGGCCTATGGTAGTGCAGAAAAAAATGGGGTTGAATTAGCCGCTGAACAAATTAATAAAGATGGCGGTATTTTGGGTAAAAAAGTGAAGTTGGTTGTCAAAGATAATAAATCTGACAATAATGAAGCAGCCACAGTCGCAGCAAACTTAGTGACAAATGATAAAGTCGTAGCAGTTATCGGACCTGCAACATCAGGAGCGACTAAAACGGTGATTCCAAATATGACTAAAGCACAGGTGCCAGTTATCTCACCTTCTGCAACTGATGATTCAATTACTTTAAATGGTAAGGATGTTCAGAAATATGTTTTCCGTTCATGTTTCCAAGATAGTTTCCAAGGAATTATGTTAGCCGATTATGCTACGAATAAATTAAAAGCCGAAAAAGTAGCGATTTTGGCAGATAATTCTAGTGATTATGCGATTGGATTAACAAAAGCCTTCAAGAAAGAATATAAAGGTAATATCGTTCTAGAAGAAAACTTTACACAAGACGATAAAGATTTCCAAGCAGTATTAACAAAACTTAAAGGGAAAGATTTTGATGCTATTTATGTTCCTGGTTATTACACACAAGCAGGTTTAATCATTAAACAAGCTCGTGAATTAGGAATTACGCAACCAATCATCGGTGCAGATGGTTTTGGTGATGAAAAGATGGTACAAACAGCTGGAGCACAAAATGTAAACAATGTATTTTATAGTACGCACTTCTCTACCAAAGCACCAGCAACCGATAAAGTACCTGCGTTCATTGAAGCTTATAAGGCAAAATACAATGCTGAACCTTCAACATTTAACGCTTTAGCTTATGATTCACTATACATGATTAAACAAGCAATTGAAGATCAAAAATCAGCAGACTCTGCAGCCATTCAAAAAGGCTTAGCTAACTTGAAAGATTTTGAAGGTGTTACTGGTACAATGACTATTGATAAGAACCACAACCCTGAAAAATCACTTGTAATTCTTGGTTTAACAGATGGTAAAGAATCATCTGCAGAAACCATCAATGCAAAATAATGAAAGTGGAGGTTTGGCCCAGGTCAGCCTCCTTCTTTTAAACTTTATATAGAAAGAGAGATTTGCGTTATGGAAGCAATCATTCAACAATTAATAAATGGTTTGTTCCTGGGAAGTATCTATGCCTTATTAGCATTGGGTTACACCATGGTATATGGAATCATCAAGTTGATTAACTTTGCCCATGGTGAGATTTATATGATTGGTAGTTTTATTGGCTACTTCCTTTTAAATAATACGGGAATTGGCTTTTTCCCAGCGATGATTATTTCAATGATTGCCTGTGCTTTTTTAGGTGTAACCATTGAATTTTTAGCTTATCGTCCTTTGAGAAAATCAACACGTATTTCAGCTTTGATTACGGCGATTGGAGTATCCTTCTTTTTACAAAATATTATGATTTATTTCTTCTCGCCAGATGTACGTCCGTTTCCACAAGATATTACCCGAAAAACCTATCATCTTGGCTTTATTGAAGTAAGTAATATTCAACTATTAATCTTAGTCGTATCTATTGTTTTAATGGTTTTGTTACAATTAATTATTCAGAAGACAAAGATGGGTAAAGCGATGCGGGCTGTAAGTGTGGATGCGGATGCTGCCCAATTAATGGGGATTAGTGTTAACCGTACAATCTCCTTTACCTTTGCACTCGGTTCTGCTTTAGCCGCTGCTGGAGGGATGTTAATTGGTTTGTATTATAATTCAATTGATCCAATGATGGGGGTTGCTCCAGGACTTAAAGCGTTTATTGCCGCGGTTTTAGGTGGTATTGGGATTATCCCTGGTGCAGCTTTAGGTGGTTTTGTAATCGGCTTGATTGAAACAATTTCCACTGCTTTTGGATTTTCTGATTATAAGGATGCCTTAGTGTACTTGATTTTAATAATTATTCTTTTCGTACGTCCAGCTGGTATCCTTGGTAAAAATGTGAAAGAGAAAGTGTAGGTGCCCAAGATGAAGAAAAATTTAAAATATAATATCGCCTGGGTAGCTATTGCCGCAGTTGTTTATGGGGTATTACTTGCTTTATATAATGGTGGATTCGTTACGCTATTTACCGATGCGATTATTGTTAATATTGGAATTAATATTATTGCTGCAGTTGGTTTAAACTTAATTATTGGTTTTTCAGGGCAATTCTCTTTAGGTCATGCAGGTTTTATGGCGATTGGAGCATATTCTTGTGCTATCATTACTTCTAGCAATCCTACATATGGTGGTTTTATCATGGGGTTGTTAGTAGGGATGGTTGTTTCAGGACTTGTAGCTTATGTCGTTGGTTTACCTACTTTACGATTAAAAGGAGACTATTTGGCCATTGCTACTTTAGGGATTGCAGAGATTATCCGTATTTTAATTGTGAACTTTAGAGATATCACAAATGGACCTTCAGGAATTTTCGGATTACCACAAGTTACAACGTGGGAAGTTGTTTTTGTTTTTGCTTTGATTTCGATTATCCTGGTTTCTAACTTGATGAATAGTGCGCCGGGTCGTGCCATACTATCTGTACGCGAAGATGAAATTGCGGCTGAAGCGATGGGAATTAATACGACGAAATATAAAGTATTAGCCTTTGTGATTGGTGCTGTTTTAGCAAGTATTGCCGGAACATTATTTGCAAGTTACCAACAATCTGTTTTCCCTAAAGATTATCAATTTATGAAGACCATTGATATCTTGATTATTGTCGTATTTGGGGGTATCGGTAGTACAACTGGTGCGGTACTTTCGGCAGTTGTACTAGGTATTCTAAATATGTATTTACAAGATTTCGGATATTTGCGAATGATTTTATATGCGTTAACTTTAATTATTATCATGATTTTTAAACCAAGCGGCCTATTAGGTACATGGGAATTTTCAGTGAAACGTATTATTGATAAATTCACGAAGAAAGGAGACGATGTCAATGCCTCTGTTGGACGTTAAAAATTTAACAAAAAATTTTGGTGGGCTTACTGCTGTCTCCCATGTGAATCTAACGCTAGAAGAAAATGAATTAGTTGGGTTGATTGGTCCGAATGGTGCAGGGAAAACGACGCTGTTTAATTTATTAACTGGCGTGTATGTGCCTTCTGAAGGGGATGTTTTGTTTACAGTAGATGGTAAGGAAAATCGTTTGAATGGCATGAAAACTTATAAGATTGCAGATTTAGGATTATCACGTACTTTTCAGAACATTCGTCTATTTAAAGAACTAACAGTGATGGATAATGTTTTGATTGCCATGAATACCAAACATGCAAAAGGGGTATTTTCAAGCATTCTTCGCTTACCACAATTTTATAAAAATGATGAAGAGATGCGTCAAAAAGCCAGAGAATTGTTAGCTATTTTTGATTTAGATCACAAGGATAATACTTTAGCAAAAAACTTGCCTTATGGAGAACAAAGACGTTTAGAAATCGTTCGGGCCTTAGCGACTGAGCCTAAAATTTTATTTTTAGATGAGCCTGCTGCTGGTATGAATCCACAAGAAACTGCTGAATTGACGGATTTAATTCGTAAAATCCAACGTGAATTTGGTTTAACGATTATTTTGATTGAGCATGATATGAGTTTGGTAATGGAGGTTTGTGAACGTATCTATGTTTTAGAATATGGTCGTGTCATTGCACATGGTACCCCAGATGAAATCAAATCCAATCCAAAAGTAATTGAAGCTTATCTAGGAGGGGAAATGTAATGCTGAAAATACAAGATTTATCTGTTCATTATGGGATGATTCAAGCAGTCCATAATGTCAGTTTTGAAGTTAAACAGGGCGAAATTGTTTCCCTAATTGGTGCAAATGGTGCGGGAAAGACCACAATTTTAAGAACAATATCTGGTTTAGTTCGACCTTCTAGTGGCCAAATTATTTTTGAAGGAAAAAATATTGAGAAAGCCGCGCCACAAAAAATTGTTGCTGATGGTTTATCTCAAGTTCCGGAAGGGCGTCACGTATTTAGTGGCTTAACTGTGCAAGAAAATTTAGATATGGGTGCTTTTTTGCGAAAAGATAGTACGCTTAAGGATGATTTTGAACAGATTTTTGCTAAGTTTCCGATTTTGAAGGAAAGACGAAATCAAGATGCAGCGACTTTATCTGGTGGGGAGCAGCAAATGCTTGCCATGGGGCGCGCCTTAATGTCAAAACCAAAATTACTATTATTAGATGAACCTTCAATGGGATTGGCACCAATTTTTATCAAGGAGATTTTTTCTATTATTCAGGAAATCCAAGCACAAGGTACGACAGTCTTATTGATTGAACAAAATGCGAAAATGGCTCTGTCTATTGCCAATCGCGGCTATGTATTAGAAACTGGGAAAATTGTATTAGAAGGTACAGGTCAAGAGTTGTTGGCGAGTGAAGCTGTACGTAAAGCATATCTAGGGGGTTAAATCATGACGGTACGAGATTTTATGACTGAAAAATTAATTACTGTAACACCAGACACACCAATTTTTGATGCGATTGATTTAATGAAAAAACACGATATTCACCGTTTGCCTGTAATGGAAGATGATAAATTGGTGGGACTAATCACACAAGGCGTTATTCAAGAATCCATGCCTTCAAAAGCGACGAGTTTAAGCGTGTTTGAAATGAATTATTTAATCAATAAAACAAAAGTTGGCGATGTAATGTTGAAAAATGTAACGACAATTGCAGCAGATGCATTACTTGAAGATGCAATTAAAGTGATGCGAACAAAGTCAATTGGCGTTTTACCGGTAATGCAAGACAAAAAATTAGTAGGAATTATTACCAATAATGATATTTTTGATGCCTTTTTAAAAATTTCAGGTTATGAAAATGGTGGGGTAAGAGCTACTCTGAAAATCGCTCATGAACATCATGGAATTTTAGCAATCATCGCTAAACAATTGTCAGATGCTCAAATGAATATTGAAACCATTGTAGTGAATCGCTTATCTAAAGGTATTTTTGTTGAAATACAGTTAGCTACTAAAGATGTTGAGTTAGTTAAATCAGTACTGGTAAGTAGCGAATATGAGTTGGTAGATGCAGTACTGACAAATACAATACTTTAAATCTAGTTGAGACTAGTTGAGATCAATCTTGGTTGGTCTCATTTTTTTGTTGACATCTTCTCAGTGATTTGATTAGAATAGATGTGTTAAGAAATGAGGGATTAATTTGAAGAAAAATAAAGATATTCAAGTTCAAGTGATGGAAACAACTAAACAAATTGATGGGAAAAATTACGACGTTACACAACTCTCAATCGGAAAAAAGAAGATTGGAGAAGTATTGCACTATGGGGATAAATCATTTGTTAGTTTTATGAATGATGAAGAGATACAAACAGACCGTAGTTTAGATTCAGCTATTGAAACAATTTTGATGCGTTGGAATCTACAAGAATAATTCAAAATAATTATTTATTCAAAAAATTTTTGTTTTTCTCTTGAAATAATTATTATTTTATAGTACTATTTAATAGTTGATTTGAAAGACCTATGGAGGAGTAGCGAAGTGGCTAAACGCGGCGGACTGTAAATCCGTTCCTTTTGGTTCAGTGGTTCGAATCCACTCTCCTCCACTTTCTTGGGGTATAGCCAAGCGGTAAGGCAAGGGACTTTGACTCCCTCATGCGTTGGTTCGAATCCAGCTACCCCAGTTAGGTTTGACCTTTTTATATCATGGAGGAGTAGCGAAGTGGCTAAACGCGGCGGACTGTAAATCCGTTCCTTTTGGTTCAGTGGTTCGAATCCACTCTCCTCCATATTCTTGGGGTATAGCCAAGCGGTAAGGCAAGGGACTTTGACTCCCTCATGCGTTGGTTCGAATCCAGCTACCCCAGTCAGGTCAAACCTTTTAATATAATGGAGGAGTAGCGAAGTGGCTAAACGCGGCGGACTGTAAATCCGTTCCTTTTGGTTCAGTGGTTCGAATCCACTCTCCTCCATGTTTTTGGGGTATAGCCAAGCGGTAAGGCAAGGGACTTTGACTCCCTCATGCGTTGGTTCGAATCCAGCTACCCCAGTTATATATTGTCTTAGCAAGGGTGAAGTCCCTTGTTTTTTTATATTCTTTATAAATCAATTATTGAAACCTGATTTTTAAATGTGCTAAAATAAATCCAAAGCATGATAAGGAGATTTTTTGATATGGGGGATAATGTACCAGTATATATTCGAATTCATGATGCAATAAAAGAGAAAATCGAAGCAAATCATTGGAAAATAGGGGACCGTTTACCGTCTGAACGAGACTTATCGATTCAGTTTGGGGTTAGTAGAATGACATTGCGTCAAGCGATTCAAACACTAGCAGATGAAGGAATCTTGGAACGAAAAATTGGTTCTGGAACTTATGTAGCACGTCAAAAAGTTCAAGAACAAATGAAGGGGACAACAAGTTTTACAGAAATTATGTTGAACCAGGGGAGAGTCCCTTCAAGTAAGGTTTTAGCCTACCTGATTGTTCGGCCGAGTAAGAGTGAAAAAGATAAGTTAAAATTGTCTGAGGACGAGATGATTCTTCGTATGGAACGTATTCGATTTGCTGATGATGTACCTATTTGTTATGAAGTAGCCTCCATTCCTGAACGGTTAATTCGTCCGTTTAGTAAAGAAGAGATTGCTGCTTCGTTATATGCGACTCTTGAGGAAAAAGGTGGATATCAGATTGGAGCAGCCAACCAAACAATTACTGCCATTTTAGCATCAGAACAAGTAGCTGATTATTTGGCGGTAAAAAAAGGAGAAGCAATTTTGCGAATGAGACAAATTTCCTTTTTTGATGATGGGACGCCGTTTGAATATGTACGTAGTCAATATGTAGGCAGTCGTTTTGAATTTTATCTGGAAAAATGAAAAAGATGGGTGAATGGCTCCACTCATCTTTTTTTTACGGGATTTTCTACATATGCTTTTTCTAAAGGGGTGATATTTACCTGACTGTTGAATAGATCAATGATGCTTGCTATGAAAATCTCTATTTCTTTAATATCAATAGCTACTTTAACAGTAATATTCTCTAAATAATTAATTTCTTGAATGGTTATTTGCTCGTTTTCTAAGTAGTTCTGCAATTTACCTAATTGTGGATAGCTAATTGTGATAGCCAAGATTTGTTGAAGTTTTCCTTCTACTATTCCAATTTTGTCTAAGGCTTCACTCACACTTGTAGAATAGGCGCGAATGAGTCCGCCAGCACCTAATTTAATGCCACCAAAGTATCTTGTCACGATTGCTAACGTGTTTTGTAGTTCATTTTTTTTCAATACTTCTAATATGGGGACTCCGGCTGTGCCACTTGGTTCACCGTCATCAGAACTACGCTGAATTTCAAAGTTTTCGCCTAATAAATAAGCGCTACAATTGTGATTAGCCTTGTAGTGTTCTTTTTTGATTTGATTGATATATTCTCTAGCCTGTTCTTCATTATCAATCCGGAATAAATGGCAGATAAATTTTGATTTTTTGATTTCAATTTGATTTTGTCCATCTTGAGAAATAGTATAATAGGTTTCTTTCATATTTTATTTACCTCCTTCTATGCATTTTCAAATCTAGTATATGTAAAAATTTTTACTCATGCAAGTGAAGTTATTTCATAAAAAAATTGACAAAGTTATTAGAAAACGCGATAATAATGCTTAAGAAATATGGAATAGGGGTCTTGATGGTGGAAACAAAAAGTGTGGTACTTGTGTGTACAATTGGTATGAGTTCCAGTATGCTAATTTCAAAGATGCAACAGGTGATTTATGAACAAGATTTGCCAGTGAAAGTGATGGCGATTTCGACACAGGAAGCTTTAGATTATGTTAAGGAACATAATACGGATTTAGTGCTATTGAGTCCTCAAGTACGCTTTATGCAAGAGAAATTTAAAACTGCACTCCAAGATAAAAAATCAATTGTTGAAATAATCAATATGAGTGACTACGGGATGTTAAATAGTCAAAACATTTTACAACACGCATTAGAATTGCTTCAAATAGAGAAATAATCAGAAAACAAGATTAGCTAGGCAGCTTTTCTTGTTTTTTTTCGTATTTAATAATTGAAAAGAAAGTAAGGTGATTAAATGCGAGAAGATGGTTATATTGAAATTTGTAATTTACAAGAAAGTGAAAAATTATCAAAGAATGAATGGTGGATAAGGCCGGCTATTTTAGATGGTAGATGTCAGCGGTGTAATCAATTGGTTAGCAGTGAATACCAATTGCCAAATGGAGTGATTTATTGTCCGCATTGTATTCAATTTGGTAGGTTAACAAATCAGCAATATCTATGTTCGAAAAAAAATATCTCAACAGTTACTAAAGCTCAAGCCCAATGCACTTGGAAGGGGAGTTTAACGATTTATCAGCAAAAAATCGCTGATGGGCTGAAACATTGTTTGAAAAATCATCATCATGCGCTTGTTTGGGCAGTGACTGGGGCAGGGAAAACAGAGATGCTCTTTCCTTTAATTTTGACTTTTTTAAAGCAAGGAAAACGTGTTGCAATTTCTTCTCCACGTATAGATGTTTGCTTAGAGTTATATCCGAGAATCTGTCAAGCATTTGCAAAAGAGGATGTTTGTTTAATGTATGGAAAAAGTAAGGAAGAGTATCGTGAAAAATCATTCGTAGTTTGTACAACACATCAGTTAGTTCATTTTTATCGTGCGTTTGACTTATTAATAATCGATGAAATTGATGCTTTTCCTTATGAAGGGGATGAAATGCTACATTTTGCGAGCAAACAAAGCCTAAAATTAGATGGAATGCAAGTGTTATTAACAGCTACACCACCTAATCCCTTAATTAAAAAGGTAACAGCGGATCATTCATGGGAAGTATTAAAATTACCCATTCGTTTTCACCAAAGACCGTTGTTAGTCCCAAAGTTAATATTTAATGAATATTGTGATGATTTGACGAGTCACCCAATTGCTTTTCATCGATTTCTGAAATTAGTTGAATATTTATCAAAGAAATGGCATGTGTTGGTATTTTGTCCTAGTATTGCTTATACAAAAATACTGTGTAGTCAGACAAAAAAGTTCTTGCCAAAAATAAAGATGACAGACGTTTCAGCTATTGATCCCAATCGACCTTTGAAAGTGGAAAAATTGAGACGACATGAATATGAAATTTTTTTTACGACAACTATACTTGAACGAGGAGTAACCATCGATGAAGTAGCAGTTGTGGTTGTGGCAGCTCAACACAAAGTATTTACCAAATCAGCTTTAGTACAGATTGCTGGTCGAGCAGATCGAAAGGGAAAAAGTGCAAATGGGGCAGTCTATTTTCTTTTAAATGAATATTCCTTAGCTGTAAAGCAAGCTTGTCAGGAAATCAAAGATATGAATGAATTAGCAAAGAAGGTGAAAATGAATGTATTGTAGCTATTGTGGCAAACAAATTGTTAGAAATCTAACTATGAAGGAATTATTGTTTCCATTTTGTCTACCTAAAAATGAATTGTGTATGGATTGTAAGCAGAAATTTCATCCGCTACATCCTGGGTGTGCCACTTGTCAAAAAGAAGGGATAACAGGAATTTGTAGTGAGTGTAAAAGATGGCAAAGCTTGTATCCTGGTTATGATTTTAAACAAGTAGCATTATTTAAATATGATGAAGGATTTGCAGATTGGATTGAAAATTATAAATATCTTGGAAATTATGAATTACGTCATACATTTGCACCTTTAGTAAAAAAAACGATGCGGCAATATGTTGATGCGGTTATTTGTCCCATACCGTTGAGTAAAGAAAAACTAGAAACGCGTGGCTTTAATCAAGTAGAGGGTGTATTAGAAGCCGCTAATATTTCTTATGAATGCCTGTTACAAAAAATCATTGATACCCCAGCACAAGCAAAAAAAACGAGAGAAGAAAGATTGTTAATGCCACAAGTATTTAAGGTTGTAGAGGCTTTACCTGATTTAAAAAATAAAGAAATTGTTTTAGTTGATGATGTTTACACTACAGGTAGGACCTTGTTTTATGCAGCGGAATGTTTATTACCTTTTCATCCTAAGAAAATAAGGACATTTACTTTAGCGAGATAAAAGAACTAAAAAAATTATAAAAACAACTATTTTTGGTAACGGTTTAATTGCATTTATTAAAATCTATGATATAATAAAGACAAGAAGAAGATAAAGAGTGGTCCTTTATCATTCTTTAGTGGCAGATGAAAGGGGCAATTGTTATGTTTAGATACAATGTTCGTGGAGAAAATATCGAAGTTACTGAGGCAATCCGTAATTATGTGGAAAAGAAAGTAGGTAAGTTAGAACGCTACTTTGATAATGCACCTGATGCAACTGCACATGTGAATTTAAAAGTGTATACTGAAAAGACTGCAAAAGTAGAAGTGACAATCCCACTTCCATATTTAGTATTACGTGCGGAAGAAACTTCACCTGATTTATACGCAAGCGTGGACTTAGTGGTTGATAAATTAGAACGTCAAATTCGTAAATTTAAGACCAAAATTAATCGTCGTACACGAGAAACAGCTTTAGTAAATCAAGCTCCAGTTTTTACATTAGATGAAAGTGCTGACGAAGAAGTTGTCGAAACTGATATCGTTCGTACAAAACGCCTTTCATTAAAACCAATGGACAGTGAAGAAGCTGTATTGCAAATGAATATGCTAGGACATAATTTCTTCATCTTTGAAGATGCTGAAACAAATGGTATTAGCATTGTTTATCGCCGTAAAGATGGTAAGTATGGCTTAATCGAAACAAATTAATAAATAGACTTTAAGGCGTCGTGAGATTTCTCATGACGCTTTTTTACATATCAAAAACATGTTGTTGGTTGAGAATTGTATACTATTTAAGCAGGAAATGTAAAAAAACAAAAAGAAATAAGAAAAAAATTGCATTTTTTGAATGAATATGCCAAGATAATTTTATTAAAATATTTCAATTCTTTAAAAATAGTGATAGAATAGTATGGAGATTGTTCTTAGACAAGAAAGTTTAAAGGAGTTTTTAAATAGATGGCAAATATTATTCGCAAGATGATCGAGAATGATAAAAAAGAATTAAAGCGCCTAGATAAAATTGCTAATAAAGTAGAAAGCTATGCTGATGCGATGGCGGCTTTAAGTGATGATGAACTAAAAGCGAAAACAGATGAATTCAAAGCAAGATATCAAAAAGGTGAAACGCTAGATCAGTTATTACCAGAAGCTTTTGCAGTGGTACGCGAAGCTGCAAAACGTGTATTAGGTCTTTATCCTTATCATGTTCAATTGATGGGAGGAATCGTACTTCACGATGGAAATATTCCTGAAATGCGTACAGGGGAAGGTAAGACTTTAACTGCCACTATGCCTGTGTATCTGAATGCATTGACAGGCGAAGGAGTGCATGTGGTTACAGTAAATGAATATTTAGCAACTCGTGACTCTACTGAAATGGGAGAGTTGTATAACTGGCTTGGCTTAACAGTTGGTTTAAATATCAATTCAAAGAGTCCTGAAGAAAAAAGAGCTGCCTATGCTTGTGATATTACTTATAGTACAAATAATGAATTAGGTTTTGATTACCTTCGTGACAATATGGTTGTTTATCGTCATCAAATGGTTCAACGACCATTAAACTATGCAATTGTCGATGAAGTGGACTCCATTTTAATCGATGAAGCTCGTACACCATTAATTATTTCTGGCCAAGCTGAAAAATCTACTGCTTTATACACACGCACAGATATGTTTGTTAAGAAGTTAAAAGAGGAGACTGATTATAAAATTGACATTCAGTCGAAAACAATTAGTTTGACAGAAACAGGGATCGAAAAGGCAGAGGAATATTTTGCTTTAGACAATTTATACGATATTGAAAATACTGCATTAACTCACCATTTGGATCAAGCCTTGCGTGCGAACTACATTATGTTACGTGATATTGATTATGTGGTGCAAGAAGGTAAGGTCTTAATCGTTGATCAGTTTACTGGACGTATTATGGATGGTCGACGTTATTCAGATGGACTTCACCAAGCGATTGAAGCCAAAGAAAATGTGAATATTGAAGATGAAACCAAAACGATGGCTACTGTTACCTTCCAAAATTTCTTCAGAATGTACAAAAAATTAGCGGGGATGACAGGTACAGCTAAAACGGAAGAAGAAGAATTCCGTGAAATCTATAATATTCAAGTTATCCAAATTCCAACCAATAAACCAGTCATTCGTGATGACCGTCCAGATATTTTGTACACAACTTTAAATAGTAAATTTAAAGCAGTGGTTCAAGATATTAAAGAGCGTTATCGTAAAGGTCAGCCAGTCTTGGTCGGTACGGTGGCAGTTGAAACGTCTGAATTGCTCTCAAATTTATTAACAAAAGAACGTATTCCGCATGAAGTGTTAAATGCCAAAAACCACTTTAAAGAAGCTGAAATTGTCTTAAATGCTGGTCAAAAAGGCGCCGTAACGATAGCCACAAACATGGCGGGGCGTGGTACAGATATTAAATTAGGTTTAGGAGTAGCTGAATTAGGTGGTTTAGCGGTTATTGGAACAGAACGTCATGAATCTCGTCGTATTGATAATCAGTTACGTGGTCGTTCTGGTCGTCAAGGAGATCCAGGTGTGTCACAATTTTACCTATCTCTTGAAGATGACTTGATGAAACGTTTTGGTTCAGATCGTGTGAAACAATTATTTGATCGTATGAAACTAGCTGATGAAGATACAGTCATTCAAAGTAAAATGATTACTCGTCAAGTAGAAGCAGCCCAAAAACGTGTGGAAGGGAATAACTACGATACACGTAAAAATGTGTTACAATACGATGATGTCATGCGTGAACAACGTGAAGTAATCTATGGTCAACGCCAACAAATCATTATGGCTGAAGATAGTCTAGATGAAGTGCTTATGAACATGGTAAAACGTACGATTAATCGTATGGTTGATGCACATACTCAAGTTGAGCAAAAAGATTGGAACTTAGAGGCTGTTGTTGATTTTGCGAAAAACGCTTTGGTCCATGAAGACACTATTAGTCTACAAGACTTAGAAGGTAAGACTCAAGACGAGATAAAAGATTACCTAT
This sequence comes from Enterococcus cecorum, assembly GCF_023221775.1. GTDB lineage: Bacteria > Bacillota > Bacilli > Lactobacillales > Enterococcaceae > Enterococcus_E > Enterococcus_E cecorum_A. The sequence continues at coordinate 49,977 of NZ_JAKUDS010000001.1, forward strand.
ATTCTCGTGCGCAAGAAGTTTTTGATGAGAAAAAAGCGCACATCAATAGCCCAGAACAAATGCTTGAATTTGAAAAAGTAGTCATTTTACGTGTAGTAGATGCCAATTGGACAGAACATATCGACGCTATGGATCAACTACGACAATCAATCGGGCTTCGTGCATATGGTCAAAATAATCCATTAGTTGCTTACCAAACAGAAGGCTTTACGATGTTTGAAGAAATGGTAGGAGCTATTGAATTTGAAGTGACTCGTTTATTCATGAAGGCTGAAATTCGCCAAAATGTGCAACGTGAACAAACACAAACACCTCAACAAACGAATTTAAATCAAGATACAAATTCGGCTGGACGAAAACCTGTTCATGTAGAAAAAGTAGGACGTAATGATCCATGTCCTTGTGGTAGTGGTAAAAAGTATAAAAATTGCCACGGAAAAAATGTAAAATAAATTCATTCACGAGGTTGTCTAGATTGGGCAACCCCGTGTTTTCGTTTAATTTAGAAATGGAGATGTACATATGGAAATTGCAGAAATCAAAAATACGCTAACCGAGATGGCAAATAAAATTTCAAGTTTTAGGGGGTCTCTTTGACTTAGATGGTCTAGAAGAAAAAATTGCTGAGGCGCAGTCTAAAATGGCAGATCCCGATTTTTGGAATGACGCCAATGAAGCGCAAAAAGTAATTAATGAAAATAATGCAAATAAAGCAGTTTATGAAAAATTCAATCATTTGAGTGAAAATTATGATGAAATTGAAGTGATGTTCGAATTATTACAAGAAGAGCCTGACAGACAGTTAGAATCAGAGTTGGTTCAGCAGATTTCACTTTTGCAAAAGGAATTAGAAAGTTATGAGCTTCAAATGTTATTGGATGAACCTTATGATCATAATAATGCTATTTTAGAGCTTCATCCAGGCGCTGGAGGGACTGAATCTCAAGACTGGGGAAGCATGTTGCTTAGAATGTATACTCGTTGGGCGGAGCAACACCAATTTCAGGTAGAAACGCTTGATTATCAAGCCGGTGATGAAGCCGGAATTAAGAGTGTGACTTTACTAATTAAAGGATATAATGCTTATGGGTATCTTAAGTCAGAAAAAGGGGTTCATCGTTTAGTGAGAATTTCCCCCTTTGATTCAGCTAAGCGTCGCCATACGTCATTTTGTTCAGTGGATATTATGCCAGAATTAGATGATACCATTGATATCGACATTAGTCCTGATGAATTAAAAATTGATACGTATCGGGCGAGTGGTGCTGGTGGTCAACATATTAATAAGACTGAATCTGCGGTTCGTATCACTCACTTACCTACAGGAATTGTTGTTTCTTGTCAAACACAGCGTTCACAATTAAAAAACCGGGAACAAGCGATGAGTATGTTAAAAGCAAAACTTTATCAATTAGAGTTAGAAAAACAAGAACAAGAAGCGTTGGCCTTAAGAGGTGAACAAATGGAAATCGGCTGGGGAAGTCAGATTCGTTCTTATGTTTTCCATCCTTATTCTATGGTTAAAGATCATCGTACGAATTATGAAACCGGAAATGTACAAGCGGTGATGGATGGTGATTTAGATGGCTTTATTGATGCTTATCTTAAATATCGTTTGAATCAAAAGTCAGAGTAAAAGTTATTGTAATGAAATATAACTGTAACTTACTGAAAGCAATTTGCAATATTGACATGTTATAATAGGTCAGTATGAATGAAGATTTGGAGAGATTACCATGATTGAAATGAAGGATGTTATGAAAAAATATCCCAACGGTACAACTGCTATTCGTAATGTATCTGTAAGTATAGATCAAGGCGAATTTGTATATGTAGTAGGTCCTTCTGGGGCGGGTAAATCTACATTTATTAAATTAATGTATCGTGAAGAAAAAGCTACAAAAGGTATTTTACAAGTAGCTGGTTATGATTTGTTAAAGATAAAAAATCGTGAAGTTCCTTATTTACGTCGTGAAATTGGGGTCGTATTCCAAGATTATAAGTTGCTTCCTAAAAAAACTGTTTATGAAAATGTTGCTTATGCCATGCAAGTTATCGGTAAAAAGCCTCGTGAAATTAGAAAACGAGTGATGGAAGTATTGGATTTAGTGGGCTTAAAACATAAAGTTCGTGTATTCCCAAGTGAATTATCTGGGGGAGAACAGCAGCGTGTATCGATTGCTCGAGCGATTGTGAATATGCCAAAGGTACTAATTGCTGATGAGCCAACAGGAAATCTAGACCCTGAAAATTCTTGGGAAATTATGAAATTGTTGGAGCGCATCAATGCACAAGGTACGACTGTAGTGATGGCTACACATAATAGTACAATTGTCAATACGATTCGTCATCGAGTGATAGCAATTGAAAATGGTCGAATCATGCGAGACCAAGTAGAAGGAGAGTATGGCTACGATGATTAGAACCTTTTTTAGACACTTATTAGAGAGTTTAAAGAGTTTAAAGCGTAATGGTTGGATGACGGTTGCTTCGGCGACGGCTGTAGCTATTAGTTTAACGCTATTAGGCATTTTTCTAGCTATTATCATGAATGCCACTAAATTAGCAGAAGATATTGAAAATAATGTAGACGTTTCTGTTCTTGTGGATATCGGTACAACACAAGAAGATATTGATACTTTAAAACAAGAATTAGAAAATCTACCCAATGTTAAATCAGTAAAATTCTCTAGTAAAGATGAAGAATTGAAAAAATTAGAAGATAGTATGGGTTCTGTTTGGTCAATGTTTGAAGGAGATAGTAACCCGTTATATGATAAATTTATCGTTAAGGCAAAAGATCCACAGGCTATCCAAAAAGTGGCAAAGCAAGCTAGTAAGTTAAAAAATGTCCATCGTGCAGACTATGGTGGCGTTGCTTCTGATAAAATCTTGAAAATTACTCAAGGAATGCGTACTTGGGGATTAGGAGCGGCAGTCTTACTTGTGTTTGTTGCGGTATTTCTAATTTCAAACACCATCCGTATTACGATTATGTCTCGTCAACGCGAAATTCAAATTATGCGCTTGGTGGGTGCGAAAAATGGTTATATTCGTTGGCCGTTTTTCCTTGAAGGAGCATGGATTGGTATATTGGGATCAATCTTACCTTGTTTAATCATTTTCTTTGGTTATCAAGCAGCTTATAAAGTATTGAATCAACCGCAAATTCTAGGTGCAAGTTACCGTTTATTAACACCACAGACATTTTCTGTACAGATAATGATTTTACTAGTGGGAATTGGTATCTTAATCGGTGCATTAGGGTCAGTGATTTCGATGCGTCGATTCTTAAAAATTTAGACTTTCATTAAGACTCAGCCGTTTGTATGCTGGGTCTTTTTTTCTTTCACTTTTATATTTTCGTAACTACTTTTACATGTTAGAATAAAATTGTATGTCTATCTTGGCATATATTATGAATGGATATCTTAAGGAGAATTATTTCATGAAAAAAATCATTATTTTCATATCAACATTATTGTCGATTACATTTTTGACAGGCTGTAGTAAATGGGTAGATAAGGGCCAGTCGATTACGGCGGTAGGTTCTACTGCGTTACAACCACTTGTGGAAACAGTCGCTGAAGAATATCAAAATAACCATCCTGGACAATTTGTTAATGTTCAAGGTGGCGGTAGTGGTACTGGTTTGAGTCAAGTACAATCTGGTGCAGTGAATATTGGTAATTCGGATGTCTTTGCAGAAGAAAAAAGTGGGATTAACGCAAAAGATTTGGTCGATCATCAAGTTGCTGTTGTCGGTATCACTCCAATTGTAAATAAAAAAGTTGGCGTTAAGAATATTTCGATGGAGAATTTACAAAAAATTTTTACCGGTGAAATTACCAACTGGAAAGAAGTAGGCGGTAATGATATTGACGTTGTTTTATTAAATCGTGCAGCAGGAAGTGGCACTAGAGGAACTTTTGAGCGTTGGGTACTGAATGGCAAAAAACCAAAAGCAGCACAAGAGCAAGACTCTAGCGGAACTGTACGACAAATTGTTGCCGACACACCTGGAGCGATTAGTTATGTGGCTTTTTCATATGTAACCAATGATGTTACGACATTAAGTATTGATAATGTTCAACCAACTGATGAAAATGTGAAAACAAATAAATGGGTTATTTGGTCCTATGAACATATGTATACCAAGGGAAAGCCAACAGAATTAACAAAACAATTCTTAGATTATGTTTTATCTGAGAAAGTTCAAAAAGAAATTGTTGCGAAATTAGGTTATATCTCTATTAGCGATATGCAGGTCAAACGCGACTGGCAAGGGAATGTTATACAGTAGTCTTTACAAAAAATTTACAATCTTTGCCTAAAATTAACATTAGTTTTATGTAAAATTGATATTCAGTCGTTAAACTAATAGCAGAGAAAAGAAATGGGGGATGACCTCTTGGAAAATATGCAAGAAGTATTAATGAAAAAATCAAAAAGGGCGAGAATGGAGCAACGTGGGAAATTTATCAGTTTTATTTGTATTTCTATCATTGTTCTAGTCGTACTTTCTATTTTTTATTTTGTCGCAAGTAAAGGATTGGCAACATTTTTTGTTGATAAAGTAAATGTTTTTGATTTTCTTTTTGGCAAGGAATGGAATCCAAGTGAGTTGGGAGCCAATGGTCAGCCAAAAGTTGGAGCGTTACCAATGATTTTAGGATCCTTTTTGGTGACATTTTTATCTGCCATTATTGCGACTCCTTTTGCCATTGGTGCAGCAGTCTTCATGGTAGAGATTTCACCTAAGCAAGGACAAAAGATTTTACAACCAGTTATTGAGTTATTGGTGGGGATTCCATCAGTTGTTTACGGCTTTATTGGATTATCTGTTATCGTTCCGGCCGTTCGCTCTGTGTTTGGTGGAACAGGGTTTGGTATCTTAGCTGGTACATTTGTCTTGTTCGTTATGATTTTACCAACGGTTACAACTATGACCGTAGATGCCTTAAAAGCTGTGCCTCGTCATTACCGTGAAGCTTCATTGGCGCTAGGGGCAACCAGATTTCAAACGATATACAAAGTTGTCTTACGTTCTGCCGTTCCAGGAATTTTAACTGCTGTCGTATTTGGGATGGCACGCGCATTTGGTGAAGCTTTAGCCATTCAAATGGTTGTCGGAAATGCTGCATTGATGCCAAATAGTTTAGTAACGCCAGCAGCTACCTTGACTTCGATATTAACAATGGGAATCGGAAATACAATCATGGGTACGGTTGAAAATAATGTTTTGTGGTCATTGGCCTTAATATTATTGGCAATGTCCTTAGTCTTTAATATTATTATCCGCATGATTGGTAAGAAAGGAGCGTTGAGATAGGATGAATGCAAAAAAAATTGATAAAATTGCAACAGGTGTCCTGTATGCAGTCTCTGGGATTATTGTCTTCATATTAGCGGCGATGCTCTTATATATTTTATTTAGAGGGTTGCCTCATGTGTCTTGGCACTTTCTAACTTCACCATCTAAAGCTTATCAAACAGGTGGCGGTATCGGAATCCAATTGTTTAATTCGCTATACTTACTGTTGATTACCTTGATTATCAGCTTTCCACTCTCACTCGGAGCAGGAATTTATTTATCAGAATACGCGAAGAAAAATTGGCTAACAGACGTGATTCGTACTTCAATTGAAATTTTAAGTTCTCTACCTTCAGTTGTAGTTGGTTTATTTGGTTTCTTAGTTTTTGTTATCCAATTTCAATATGGCTTTTCTATTCTTTCTGGAGCCTTAGCTTTAACTTTGTTTAACTTACCATTATTAACTCGAAATATTGAAGAATCCTTACGTGCGATTCATTTTACACAACGTGAAGCCGGTCTTGCCCTAGGTTTATCTCGTTGGGAAACAGTCATTCATGTGGTTTTACCAGAGGCATCTCCGGGTATCTTAACCGGTTTGATATTAAGCTCTGGTCGTATTTTTGGTGAAGCAGCCGCATTAATATACACTGCTGGACAATCTGCGCCAGCTTTAGATTTTACCAATTGGAATCCATTAAGTGTTTCTAGTCCAATTAGTATTTTCCGCCAGGCTGAGACTTTGGCTGTGCATATTTGGAAGATAAATTCAGAAGGAACAATGCCTGATGGTGCACAAGTTTCTGCAGGAGCTTCAGCAGTACTAATCTTAGCTGTACTACTTTTTAATTTTGGTGCAAGAGCTTTAGGAAAGAGACTGCATAAAAAATTGACTTCTGCGTAAGAAAGGATAGAAAATGAAAGAATATAATTTGAATGATCGTCATATAATTCAATTTGATGCTCAACAGGATTTGGCCTTATATACGGAAGATTTACATGTTCGGTACGGTCAAAACGAGGCCATTAAAGGAGTTGACTTACAGTTTGAGAAAAACAAAATCACTGCTTTAATTGGTCCTTCTGGTTGTGGTAAATCGACTTATCTACGTTCTTTAAATCGCATGAATGATAGCATTGCCAATACGAAGGTTACAGGGAAAATTATGTATCGTGGGGTAGATATCAACTCACCGCAAGTAGATGTGTACGAAGCGCGCAAACATATTGGTATGGTGTTTCAACGACCTAATCCATTTAGTAAATCTATTTATGAAAATATTACTTTTGCTTTAAAACGTCATGGAATGGCTGATAAATCCGAGTTGGATGAAATAGTAGAAACCTCTTTAAAGCAAGCTGCACTTTGGGATCAAGTAAAAGATAATCTCCATAAAAGTGCGTTGGCTTTATCAGGTGGTCAGCAACAACGTTTATGTATTGCCCGAGCGATTGCGATGAAACCAGATATTTTACTACTAGATGAACCAGCTAGTGCTTTAGATCCGATTTCAACCGGAACTGTCGAAGAAACGCTGATTCAATTGAAAGATCAATTTAGTATCGCTATTGTAACGCATAATATGCAACAAGCAGCACGTATCAGTGACTATACCGCCTTTTTCTATATGGGTAATGTGATTGAGTATGATAAAACAAATAAAATCTTTACTCGTCCAAAAATTCAAGCTACTGAAGATTATGTATCTGGGCATTTCGGTTAAGGAAAGGAACGATGAATTTGGCAGAAACAATTATTTCTTCTCGTGATTTACACCTGTATTATGGGGAAAAAGAAGCACTTAAAGGAATCAATTTAGATATATATAAAGGTGAAATTACTGCGATGATAGGACCTTCAGGCTGTGGGAAGTCAACTTATTTACGTTCCTTGAACCGTATGAATGACTTGATACCAAATGTTACAATCACTGGCAGTGTCATGTATAAAGGCAAAGATATCTATAGTCCAAAAACAGATACTGTTGAGTTACGTAAAGAGATTGGTATGGTTTTCCAACAACCTAATCCTTTTCCGTTTTCAATTTATGAGAATGTTGTTTATGGTTTACGTTTGAAAGGAGTAAATGATAAACAAGTATTGGATAAAGTAGTTGAAGAAAGTTTAAAGGCTGCTTCAGTTTGGGATGATGTTAAAGATAAACTTCATCAAAGTGCCTTATCTTTATCAGGCGGACAACAGCAAAGAGTATGTATTGCTCGTGTTTTAGCAGTTGACCCTGAGATTATTTTACTCGATGAACCGACAAGTGCGTTGGACCCAATTTCCTCTGGTAAAATTGAAAATACCTTGTTAGAATTAAAAGAAAAATATACAATGATTATTGTGACGCATAATATGTCACAAGCTACACGTATTTCCGATCGAACAGCCTTTTTCTTGAATGGCGATTTGATTGAATATGATAAAACAAAAAATATATTCTTAAGTCCTCAAAAACAAGAGACTGATGATTATATCTCTGGCCGTTTTGGATAAGATAAAGGAGAGAAAAATATGTTACGATCACAATTTGAAGAAGATTTACTTAATTTGCACAATCAATTTTATGAGATGGGTATGCTTGTAAGTAAGGCAATCCATCGTTCGGTTCGAGCTTATGTAAACCATGATAAAGAACTAGCAAAACAAGTAATTGCCCATGATGAAGAAATTAATAATTTGGAAATTCAATTAGAAAAGAAAAGTTTTGAGATGATTGCGTTACAGCAGCCTGTCACTACAGATTTGCGTCGAATCATTACGGTAATGAAGGCCAGCTCTGATTTAGAGCGAATGGGGGATCATGCGGTTTCCATTTCTAAATCAACTATTTTAGTAAAGGGTCAAACACGTATTCCTGAGATTGAGAAGGAAATTTCAGATATGTCAGATTCTGTTAAAAAAATGGTAGATAATGTTTTGGTAGCCTATGTGAAGATGGACCAAGAGGACGCTAAGATGATTGCCGGAATGGATGAGCGCGTCAATCAACATTTTAAAGATATTTACGATCACACGATAGAAGCGATGAAGGCAAATCCTGATACAGTTATTTCAGGTACAGATTATCTTAGTGTAGCCCAATATCTTGAAAGAATTGGCGATTATGTGACAAATATTTGTGAGTGGATTGTTTACTTAGCAACTGGTAAAATTACAGAGTTGAACTCAAATCGAACTGCGGATTAAACACAATGATTATTATTTGGAAAAGACTGGAAATTACTGGTCTTTTCTTTTTTACTTTATTTTGAATTTGGTACTTAAGCCCTATGTCATGAAAGGAAAAATCTGGCATACTAGGATATGTAGAGAAGACTACAATAGTTTAGGAGGCAATAGTCATGAACGAAAGAAAGCGAATTTTTGATTTAGTGAAACAAGGGGTTATTTCAACTGAAGAGGCATTAGTTCTATTGGAAAATATTGCCAAAGAAACGGGAACAAGGGTTAGTCCATCTGAAAACGACATTAGTGAAAAAGAGTGGTTTGATTCAAACAGTCATGATGAAGAATCATTTGCAACATTTGCACAAGAAGCGAATGATGAATTAACACAATTAGAAGAATTAGAGAGCAAAATAGATCAGATTAATATTCAATTAATCGAGATAAATGAAGCTTTGCAACTGGAAGAGTCTGCAGAATTATTGCAACAAAAGGAAAGTTTACAAGCTGAATTGAATCAATTAATGGAAGAGAAGAATGAACTAGAGTCTCGGATTGATGCAAAATTCTATCAAAAACAAAATAATCAAGAAATGAAAGATGCGGATGATTGGAAAGAACAGGCAAGCGAGACCTTTACACAAGTAAGCGATAAGCTATCCGATGTGACAGCTCAATTGGGACGTTTTTTCAAGAAATCGATAAAAAATGTTTCACAGACTGTTGAAGATAATATCGAATGGAAAGAGTTAAATATTAAAGTTCCTGGTCTTGCAGTCACAAGTTTTGAACATGAATTTTCGTATCAAGAGACTCAGCCGACCATTTTAGACTTTAAATTGGCCAATGGTTCGATTCGCTTTAAAACCTATGATCAAGATTATATTAAAATTGATGCTAAAATCAAAATTTATGGTAAGTTTGATGAATCCGATCCTCTTGCAGCAGTAATGAAACGTTCTACGATTGAATTAACTTCTGATAAATTGACTTACCATTTACCAAATAAGCGTATCAAGGCTGATTTAGTGGTGAATTTACCAGAAAAAACTTATGACTATGTCAGCGCACGTGTCTTAAACGGGGATATTTACTATGAAAACTTGGAAGGCAAAGATTTCTTTGTAAAAGTTACTAATGGAGATGTTAATTTTGACAATGTTTTGGCCACAATGCTTGAAATCGAAGGCACAAATGGTGATGTCAAGTTAATGAATAGCAAGTTAAATGATGTAATTATTGAAACAGTCAATGGGGATATTAGGATTGACAATACTCCAGAAACTGCTCGTCTAAGTTTGATTAATGGCGATGTAAAATTGAGTTTCTCACAAAATTGCTTAAAAGCGTTAACGGTTAATACAGTTAACGGGGAAATCAAGGCTGCTTTACCAAATGATGCTGGTTATGAGTTGAATGCAAACACCAAATTTGGCACTATTCAAAGCCGTTTAGAAAATATTGAGCTAGTGTCAGAAATTAATGAAAAAATGGATCATCAATTGAGTGTACGTAGAGTGAGAGAAGAAAATGCCAATATCTCATTGACAAGTAAGACTGGAAATATTTATATAAAATAGGATTTAGAAAGAGTGAACTGAATGAAGAAATTAACAAAATCAGCAAATAATCGAATCATTGCTGGTGTATTAGGTGGTATTGCGGAATACTTTAGAATTGATCCAACGATTTTAAGATTAATTTTTATCATTGCAATCTTTATTTTTGATGGGGTGGTTATTCCAATTTATCTGCTTGCTATATTTGTGATTCCAAATGCAGATGGGAAGGTGTCTATCAAATCAACCTCAGAAACAAAGGTTATTCATAAACATCCTGTAAAAAAATCTCAACAATATTCGAGTGTAAAAGATGATGATGATGATTGGAGCGATTTTTAGTGGGTTATCTTGGTAGAATTATCGTAACGATGCTAACTTTTATTGGTATTACAGTATTTTTACCACAATTACTATATGTAGATACCTTTCGAGCAGCTCTGTTGGCTAGTTTTATTTTATCAATTTTAAATGTAGTTATCCGACCAATTCTTTTGCTACTCACTCTACCTTTTAATATTGTAACCTTGGGACTGTTTACTTTTGTAATTAATTCAATGATGTTAATGATTACTGCTAATATTTTAGGACAAGAACATTTTTCTTTTCCTAATTTCACAAGTGCGCTAATTGTTGCTGTAATTATGTCAGTAGTTAATACCATTGTAAGTAGTTACCATAATGATTAATCATCGACTGAGTATAGATGCTTTACCCATTTATACTCGGTTTTTTTGTTTTTTGTGAACACTTACAAAATGTACAAATATTTTTAGTAATCTTTTAAATATAGCTTAAAGTGTGGTAGAATAAAGAAGTATAGATTGTTTTGAAAAGAGGGTGTTATTTATGAGTGAAATAGTAAAGGTTATTGACTTAGTGAATGCTTTACAATTGGAAATTGTCACAGGTAATGAGGAAGCCTTACAACGTGAAATTAAAATCAGTGATATTTCAAGACCAGGATTAGAATTGACTGGATATTTTACTTATTATTCATATAATCGTATTCAATTATTTGGAAGCAAGGAAATTACTTTTGCTCAAAGGATGTTACCAGAAGAGCGATTGATGGTAATGCGACGGATGTGTGCACCGGAAATTCCCGCTTTTGTTGTATCTCGTGGCTTAGAAGTACCGAAAGAATTAATTCAAGCTGGTGATGAAGCAGGCATTCCAGTTTTGCGTTCAAGTGTTTCAACTTCGCGCCTACTCGGGCAATTATCTAGCTTTTTGGATAGTAAACTAGCTGTGAGAGAAAGTGTTCATGGCGTTTTAGTAGATGTCTATGGATTAGGCGTGTTGATTCAAGGAAGTAGTGGAATCGGTAAAAGTGAGACTGCCTTGGAACTTATTAAGCGTGGTCATCGATTAATAGCGGATGATCGAGTGGATGTTTATAAACAAGATGATTTGACATTGATTGGTGAACCACCTAAGATTTTGGAACATTTAATTGAAATTCGTGGAATTGGGATTATTGATGTCATGAATCTTTTTGGGGCGAGTGCGGTACGTGGTTCGATGCAAGTCCAATTAGCAGTCTATTTAGAAGCTTGGGAAAAGGACAAGAAATATGATCGCCTAGGTTCTGATAATGAAACAGTTGAGATTGGTGATGTTGCGATTCCACAAATTCGTATTCCAGTTAAAACTGGTCGTAACGTAGCTATTATTATTGAAGTGGCCGCAATGAATTTTAGAGCTAGAACAATGGGTTATGATGCAACTAAAAAATTTGAAGAGCGGTTATCTTTATTAATTGCTGAAAACTCTGGAAAGTAGGGCGAGCTTTTGATATTAACACAAGTGAATCGAGTTGCGTTTGAACTATTTGGACTGCCGGTCTATTGGTATGCTTTAATTATGGTTTCAAGTATCATTTTGGCAATGTACCTGAGTTCCAGAGAAGCTGTGCGTGTAGGCATGAAGGCTGATGATGTTTACGACTTTATGCTAATTGGATTACCATTAGCCTTTGTCGGTGCAAGGCTGTATTATATTATTTTTAATCTTCAACCTTATTTGGCTGATCCAATTCAAATTTTTAATATTCGTGCAGGTGGCCTGGCTATTTATGGAGGACTCATTGCTGGGGGCGCTTGGTTAATTTATTATTGTTATAAGAATTATATCGATATTTGGAAATTTTTAGATATTGCCGCACCTAATGTGTTGTTAGCTCAGGCAATTGGTCGCTGGGGAAATTTTATGAATCATGAGGCATTTGGTGGTAAGACGACTTTAGAATTTTTACAACAATTACATTTACCAAATTTCATCATTGAAAATATGTATATTGATGGCTTTTATCGTCAACCAACTTTCCTATATGAATCAATTTGGAGTTTGACTGGTTTTATCTTGATTATTATCTTAAGAAAGTACAAAACTTCAATCTTCAAGCAAGGTGAAGTAGCTCTTGCCTATTGTTTGTGGTATAGTTTTGGTCGCTTCTTTATTGAAGGTATGCGGACAGATAGTCTTTATTTATTTGGCCCAATTCGTGTGTCTCAATTGCTATCCGCTATTTTATTTGTTGGAGCAATCGCCATTATCTATTATCGTAGAAAGCAAAATGTGAAAACTTACAATCGCTCAATGGGAGAGAATCAATTTATTTTATAAAGGGAGGCAATTTTTTTGAAACAAAAAATTACAGTTTTAGGACCTGGTTCTTGGGGAAGTGCCCTTGCGCAAGTATTAGCAGAAAATGGGCATGACGTAGTGATTTGGGGAAACAATCCTGCCCAAATTGATGAAATTAATATCTATCATACGAATCGTCATTATCTACCAAATTTAAAACTGCCAAATTCCATACGTGGGGAAAAAGATTTAGCAAAAGCGGTAGATGGAGCAGATGCCGTACTTTTTGTAGTACCTACTAAGGCGATGAGAATGGTAGCCCAACAATTTAATCAAGTCTGTCAAAATCAGCCGGTGATTATTCACGCTTCAAAAGGTCTAGAACAGGTTACCCACAAAAGAATATCAGAAATTTTATTTGAAGAAATTGATGAATCGCATCGTCAAGCTGTTGTTGTGTTATCAGGTCCAAGTCATGCTGAGGAAGTCTCTGTTCATGATATTACGACGATTACTGCAGCCAGCCAAGATGAAAGTAAGGCAAAATATGTACAACAATTATTTACAAATGAATATTTTCGAATTTATACCAATACAGATGTCATTGGGGTTGAAACTGGTGCAGCATTAAAAAATATCATTGCAATCGGTGCCGGTGCGCTTCACGGGCTTGGATTTGGCGATGATGCAAAAGCTGCAATTATGACACGTGGTTTAGCTGAAATCTCTCGTTTAGGAGTAGCAATGGGAGCAGATCCATTAACATTCATTGGTTTAAGTGGTGTAGGCGATTTAATTGTTACTTGCACAAGTGTCCATTCAAGAAACTGGCGTGCGGGAAACTTATTAGGCAAAGGTCATCAATTAGAAGAAGTCCTTGAAAATATGGGGATGATTGTTGAGGGGGTAGCTACTACAAAAGCAGCTATGGAATTATCACAACAATTAAAGGTGGAAATGCCAATTACGCAGGCTATTTATCAAGTTCTTTATGAAAACCAAGATATAAAGACCGTAGCAAAGGATATTATGTTAAGAGATAGCAAAGTTGAAAATGAATTCTCAAACTTGTATAGAAAGTAGGAACCAAGAATGAAAGTAAGAAAAGCAGTAATTCCGGCAGCTGGATTAGGGACTAGATTTTTGCCAGCAACGAAAGCAATGGCTAAAGAAATGTTGCCAATTGTTGATAAGCCTACGATTCAATTCATTGTTGAGGAAGCATTAAAGTCTGGTATAGAGGATATCTTAATTGTTACGGGTAAAGCAAAACGTCCAATTGAAGATCATTTTGATGCTAACATTGAATTAGAGACAAATTTACGCGAAAAAGGGAAGAATGATTTATTAAAATTAGTTGAAGAAACAACAGATGTCAACTTACACTTTATTCGCCAATCTCATCCTAAGGGGTTGGGACATGCTGTATTGCAAGCTAAAGCCTTTGTGGGGAATGAGCCATTTTTAGTGATGTTGGGCGATGATTTAATGGAAGATAAAGTACCATTAAGTAAGCAATTAATGGATGATTATCAACGTACCCATGCTTCTACGATTGCGGTAATGGAAGTTGCTAAAGAGGATACTTCAAAATACGGCATCATTAATCCAGGAAATCAAGTGGTTGATGGTTTGTATAATGTACAGAATTTTGTTGAGAAGCCAAAACCAAGTGAAGCACCAAGTAATTTAGCGATTATTGGTCGTTATCTATTAACCCCAGAAATTTTTGATATTTTAGAAAACCAAAAGCCTGGTGCGGGAAATGAAATTCAATTAACAGATGCCATTGATACCTTAAATCAAACCCAAAGAGTCTTCGCAAGAGAATTTAAAGGGACAAGATATGATGTTGGGGATAAGTTTGGATTCCTACAAACAAGTATTCAATACGGCTTAACTCATCCTGAAGTTCAAGAACCTTTACGTCAATATATTATTGATTTAGCACACCAATTAGAAGCATCTCCAAAAGAAAAGAAATAAGGAAGTGATGAAGATGAATGGATTTGAGATTGCTGCACTTATTGCTGCGATTGCCTTTGCTGGTCTCATGTATTTCTTAATTCGTCTCGTACAACAAGCCAATCGAGTCGTAAAAAATGTGGAAAAGACAGTCGAAGAGGCAAATCGTACCATTCAGGTTGTGACAAAAGATGCGGATATTTTATCTCGTGAAGTGGAAGGTTTATTAGTTAAAAGTAATGAATTGTTAGCGGATGTAAATCAAAAAGTTGCAACGATTGATCCTTTGTTTACGGCAGTTGCTGACTTAAGTGAAAGTGTTAGTGATTTAAATGATGCTAGTCGTAATCTTGTTTCACACGTTGGGGCAATTGGTAAAACGACAGCTCAAACAGCAATTGTCGGTCGTGTTGGACAACTAGCGGCTAAGTACATGAGAAAAAATAAAACACAAACAAATGAAACGGAGGAATAGTTATGGGTAAAAATAGTGGTTTCTTATTAGGAGCATTGATTGGAGGAAGTGCTGCGGCAATTACTGCATTATTGCTAGCACCTGAATCTGGAAAAGAATTGCGGGCACGTTTAGCAAAACAATTAGATGATGTTTTGGACACTACTGCTGACTATAACGATCAAGTGGCCGATAAAGCAGATGATTTCAAAAAACTCGCACAGGAAAAAGCTATCCAATTAACAAAACAGTCTGAAGAAATTGCTCATTTATTAAAAGAAAAAACAGGATTAGCTAGCAATGAATTATATGCCGACTTAAAAGATCAAGTGGTGGATTTAACAAATAAAGTGAAAAATTCTGTACAAAAGTTGGACTTAAATGATGAATTAACGGATCTTTCTTTTGTGGAAGACGTGGAACCAAAAGGGGAAGATATCATACTGGATTTTGAAGCTTTAGCAGCAGATGAAAAGGCGCAAGAAGAGGAAAGCCAAGATATTGCTTTAGATGATGTAGATGAAATCATTGAGCAAGTTGCAAGTGAAAAGTCCGCAGAGGAAACAGAAGAGCTAGAGATAAACAATCCTAGCGATGATGAAGATAAACAGCAAGAAGAAATAGAAAAAGAATAAATATAAAAGTCAGGTGTTTTTTAGTAACGACACCTGACTTCTTCATTTTATAAAATAATCAATTCCTTTGGTGTTTTGGTGAAACTTTGGCAACCATTCGAAGTGACATAGACACAATCTTCAATACGAACGCCAACTTCATTTGGAATATAGATACCCGGTTCAATCGAGAAACACATACCTTCTTTGAGAATCATTTCATTTCCTTGAACAATCGAAGGAAACTCATGTACTGTTGTTCCTATTCCGTGACCTAAGCGATGTGTAAAGTATTCACCATAGCCAGCTTCGGTAATGACATTGCGCGCAATAGCATCTAATTCTTGTGCAGTAATGCCTGGTTTTACAGCTTGTTGAGCGGCAAGTTGAGCATTTAGAACAACTTCATAGACTTCACGTTGTTTAGCTGTAGGTTCTTTAAACGCAACAGTTCGAGTAGCATCACTACAATAACCTTTCCAAACTACGCCTAAATCAAATAAAGCGAGTTCATGTTGATTGAGTTGTAGACTTCCTGGGTTCCCGTGTGGGTTTGCCGCGTTATCTCCAAATAAAATCAATGTATCAAATGACATCTTACTAACACCTTGTTTTTTCAATTGATACTCGATTTCAGCTACAATTTCTTGCTCAGTTACTTTTTCTTTTAATGATTTGAAGCCAATTTCAAAAGCAACATCAGCCCAATGTCCAGCTTCAAGGAGTGTTTGAATTTCTTCTTGTGTTTTTACTAATTGAATATCTTGTAAAATAGGAGTAATATCTGCTGAAAAATCTGTATTTGATAATCCTGCTTGTAATATTTCAAAACGTTCGACACTTAGTTGATTTTTTTCAAGTCCCATTCTAACAATCTGACCATAACGAGATACTAATTCATTCAAAATAATCTGCCAAGGATTTTGTGTATCTAAGTAACCAATAACATCATAGGAGAAAGCTTTCTTTGCTTCAGGTACTTCCATTGCTGGTGTAAATAGGAAAGGTGCATGATTTGCATGGATAAAAAGTGCTAATACACGTTCATGCGGATCACTTTCAAATCCTGTTAAGTAGGCAATCGTGCTAGGATTACTTACATAAGCGACGTCTACTTGATTGTTTCTCATCCATTCTTGTAATTCTTTTATCTTTTTGATATTCATCAAAAAACCTTCTTTCCATTGAACTTAATACTATTGTAACGAATTTTTATGCGAGTGAAAAGAAATTTCGAAAAAAATATGAAAATGACATAAAAACGGTTGCAAATCTGTGAAAATTCTGCTATTCTAACTAAGAAATGTAAATGATATTTTCTGAAAATAATAAAGGAGCATATAAAGAATGGATAAACAAACTATTACTATTTATGATGTTGCTCGTGAAGCAGATGTGTCTATGGCAACTGTTTCTCGTGTTGTCAACGGAAATCCAAATGTCAAACCAGCAACTCGCAAAAAGGTATTGGAGGTCATTGAACGTCTTGATTATCGTCCAAATGCAGTGGCTCGTGGTTTAGCAAGTAAGAAAACGACTACAGTTGGCGTAATCATCCCTGATGTAAGTAATATGTTCTTTGCCTCATTAGCACGCGGGATTGATGATATCGCAACAATGTACAAGTATAATATTATTTTAGCAAATTCAGATGGTGATAATCTTAAAGAAGTCCATGTGCTAAATAATTTATTAGCCAAACAAGTGGATGGAATTATCTTCATGGGCCACCATATCACAGATGAAATTCGTGGAGAGTTTTCACGATCAAAGACACCTGTCGTTTTAGCAGGTTCAATTGATCCAGATAATCAAGTAGGAAGTGTCAATATCGACTACCAAGCAGCGACCAAAGAAGCTGTTCAAATCTTAGTCAAAAATGGACATAAGGATATCGCGTTTGTCAGCGGGGCTTTAATCGATCCAATTAATGGCCATGCTCGTTTAGGTGGTTATAAACAAGCTTTAGAAGAAGCAGGAATAGCCTATAATGAAGGTTTAATTTTTGAAGCGCCTTATTCCTTCAGAGACGGTTTACGCTTAGTGGAACGCTTACGTAATTCTGGTGCCACAGCCGCATTTATTTCTGATGATGAATTAGCTGTGGGAATTCTTGATGGATTATTAGATGCTGGGGTAAAAGTGCCAGAAGAATTCGAAATCATTACAAGCAATAATTCATTGTTAACAGATGTTGTACGTCCAAAATTAACGACGATTACTCAACCATTATATGATATGGGTGCAGTGGCAATGCGTTTACTTACAAAATTAATGAATAAAGAAGAAGTAGAACAAAAGACAATTATCTTACCATTTGGTATTTCAGAAAAGGGTTCTACAAAATAAATGAATAAAGACGACCTCATATTGCAGGTCGTCTTTATTTTTATGGGTCTATACTATAGAATTATCTATCGTTCTCTTCTTTGTCTTCTGACTGATTGTCCGTCTGGTTTTCTTCTTGTTTCTCTTTATCATCCTTATCATTGTTCTCTTTTTCACTGCTATCTGATTTTCTTTGTGGCATTAGTTTTCGCCAATAATCTTGATAGTTTGCATCAGTTCCTCCGATACCAAATCTAAAAGTTGTATTAACTGGACCATTTTTTGCCCAAAGAGAAACAGTATCTTCTCCAAAATTACGTATTTCACTACTTCCAACTTTTACGCTTCCCTGATTTTTTTGACCAGTAAATTTCGAAACTTTTTCTTTTTTTACACTCTCTGAAAGGGTAAATTTTTCATTGTTACCAAAAACGCTTGGATTCGCTTGGTAAATTCGATTCACAACGTTAGACAAGTAAGCAGAGGTGCGGCTACCAGCGTTGCTATCAGTTGGACGATTATCTTCATATCCGGACCAACTGCTTATTGTAAGTTTTGGTGTCGATACAATCAACCACGAATCGGCCCAATCATTTGTTGAACCGGTTTTTCCTACCCAATCCATGTTTGCTAATGCTGAATTTAGACTGGCAATATTTGATTTATAATTTGTGGTAATTTGTGCTTGTAGGACACTTCGCATTAAATCATTCATAATACTTGCACTAGCTTCGGAATAAATGCGAACAGGATTTTCTTTATGTTGATAAATAGCTTCACCCTTAGCGTTAGTAATGGATTCAATTAGATAACCTTGTTGATAAATTCCGTGATTTGCTAATGTTTGAAATCCATTTGTTTGAGTCAATACAGATAAATTTTCCACACCCAATGGAGCAGATTCGTATTGCCAGATATCCGTAGCTGGATAGTTCATTTTTTCCAGATAATTATTGTAGACAAAGTTACTATCGCCCGTTTCACTAATGATTTCTTGGTAGATATTGTAGGCCGGAATATTATTTGACCAATTCAAGGCTTCACGAACGGTTTGGAAAGTATTGCTACCTTTGTTGGTTGCATTGACAATTTCTTTTCCTGCATCAGTTCCATTTTTCCAACTGGTTGCATAGTCAGATACACGACTTTCAGAACCTATTAAACCTAAATCAATTGCTGGCGCGTATACTAAGACTGGTTTGATAGCTGAACCTGCTTGACGTTTCGCATCAAAGGCATGATTGAATTGGTTGTTTTGATAATTTCTTCCCCCAATAAATCCTAATATCTTACCTGTAGCATTATCCATCAAAACATTTCCTACTTCAATAGGATCATTAGGATTGATATCAAGTAGGTAACCATAGTCATTTACAGCTTGTTGCATTGCTTGGTAAATACCTTCATCTACGGTAGTTTGGACCGTATAGCCGCCATTGGCAAGTCGTTGTTGGGCAGTTCTTGCATATTCATTATATAAATCTGGATCTTGTAATTGTGATTGTGTTAAGCCATCTTCAGTTGCCAGTTTATTAACGAAAATATCAATTGCTTGGCCCATAACTGTATCATAAAGATAGCCGTAAGAAGTGTTTTGTGCCTGAGTCGGAGGCAAAAAGTCCTTCGTTAAGTCATAATTTTTTGCTTCTTCATACTCTTGCTTAGAAATATCATGGTTACGATACATACTGAACAGTACAACATCTTTACGTTTTAATCCATAGGTAAAATCTTCTTTTAGTTGTCCATCATTGGTGTAGGGACTATAGATAATCGGACTTTGTGGTAATCCAGCAATAAAGGCAGCTTGCGGCAAAGTTAAATCACTTGCATTTTTGCCAAAAATTCCGATAGCTGCTTCTTGAACACCAGCAATATTTTGTCCTTGGTTATTTCTACCAAATGGTGAGACGTTTAAATACATTGTAATAATTTCATCTTTTGAAAAGTTTTTTTCGACTTCTAAGGCAAGCAATATTTCATTGGCTTTTCTTTTGAAGGTTGTTTCGCTTGATAAAATTTGCTGTTTGACTAATTGTTGCGTTAATGTCGATCCACCACCGCCGGCACCACCGATTGCTTCAGATAATAAGGCTCGCAGCACAGCTTTTGGCACGACTCCATGATGTTGATAGAAATATTCATCTTCGGTTGCGACAACAGCTTTTTTGATTAATGGAGATATCTGGTTGGAGGCAATATTTGTTCGTCTTAAATCAGAGCGAATATTGCTGATGGCATTTCCATTCGCGTAAACTAGTTTTGAAGTTTGGGTAATATCTCCCAAGTCTTGTTGCAATTCAATCTTGCTTGGAATCTTTGTATCTTCAACTAAAAAAGCAAAATATCCCAAGCCTATCCCTGCTCCTAATGCAGTTAATAATAAGAAAAAAGAGATAAATACTAAAAATAAGGATTGTAATACGCGTACTGTAATATTAAAAATTTGGAAATTATCGATTCTTTCTTTAGCGGATTTTTGTTTTTTCTTTTTTAACGACTTTTTTTCCGGCACAAAAAAACCTCCTAAAATTTTCTATGGTCAATTATATCAGAGTTTTTTATAAATAGGTAGAAATTCTATTTTGAATCAAGAAAAATTATACAAAATTCTAGGAAAACCCTTTTCTTTCTCTAAAAAGTACGTTATGATATGTTTATGTCTTTTAGTGGAATCATGACTAAGAGATTGTTTCATGAATATTGAAAATGAGGAAAATTTGAAGGAGTGAATAGTATGACAGCAGACTTATTTCAAGAATTAAAGGAAAGAGGTCTAGTCTATCAAACTACAGACGAAGATTCTCTAGTCAAACATTTGAACGAAGAGTCTGTCAAATTGTATGTGGGCTTTGATCCTACCGCAGATAGTTTGCATATTGGTCATTTGTTACCTATCTTAATGTTACGTCGCTTCCAACAACACGGTCATGTGCCGATTGCATTAGTTGGTGGGGGAACAGGAATGATTGGGGATCCTTCATTTAAAGATCAAGAACGTCAATTAAACACTTTAGAAACCGTCCAAAATTGGTCTCAAAGTATTAAAAACCAACTTTCACGCTTTATTGATTTTGATAATGAAGAAAATCCTGCCATTATCGCAAACAATTATGAGTGGTTAGGAAAGTTAAGCATGATTGACTTTCTACGTGATGTTGGTAAAAACTTTACAATTAATTATATGATGAGTAAAGAAAGTGTGAAACGTCGAATTGAGACTGGAATTTCTTACACTGAATTTGCTTATCAATTGCTACAAGCTTATGATTTCTTAAAATTATATGATAACTACGGATGTTTATTACAGCTTGGTGGTTCTGACCAATGGGGAAATATCACTTCCGGCATTGAACTAATGCGTAGAGAACGTGATGTACAAGGTTATGCTTTGACTATGCCATTAATTACCAAAGCTGATGGAACAAAATTTGGTAAGTCTGAAGGGAATGCAGTATGGCTAGATGCTGAAAAGACCACTCCATACGAATTCTATCAATTTTGGATTAATACGGATGACCGTGATGTGATTAAATTCTTGAAATACTTTACTTTCTTGAGTTTAGAGGAAATCGCAGAAATTGAAAAAGAATTTACTGCTGCACCAGAAACACGTGTGGCTCAAAAAGCTCTAGCAAAAGAAGTAACGACTTTGGTACACGGCAAAGAAGCTTATGAACAAGCAGTGCATATTTCACAAGCACTATTCAGTGGTAATATTAAAGAATTGTCCGTTTCTGAAATTAAACAAGGTTTCAAAGGTGTACCTAGTTATACCGTTCCTCAAGAGGCTGATTTGAAATTATTAGAATTATTGGTTTCTTCAGGATTAGTTCAATCTAAGCGTCAAGCACGTGAAGATATACAAAATGGGGCAATTTATATTAATGGTGAACGTGTTCAGGATTTAGAATATCAAATTTCTGATACCGACAAAATTGGTAATATGATTGTCTTACGTCGTGGAAAGAAAAAATATTTCTTATTACAATTTTAATACATTAGGGTAGGTTGGATTTTCAGCCTACCTTTTTTGAATAAAATGACGTATTATGTTATACTCAATTTGGAAATATCGGTCATAAAAATAGGAGGAATCAACATAAATGATTATACATGAGTTTATTTGTGCTTCTATTAACATGTCTGATATTTGACTAGATTTATATAAAGGGATGGTTGAAATGAGTAAAAGAGTTGCAGTAATGGTATTTGATCAAAACAGTGTGGCTTATGAGGCTTTTTCTAAAATTAAGAATAATCAGGGGACAGCCTATCGTATTAATCAATTAGCTGTTGTTGAAAAAAGTGAAGATGATAAAAAATTTACTATTAAAGATTTAATTGATTTACAAACACCGAGCACCGTAAATAAAGGTGGTTTTATCGGTATGATTGTTGGGATTCTTGGCGGACCATTAGGAATTTTGTTTGGATGGATTTTAGGGGATTTAGTAGCCGCAGGTATTTCTGCAAGTGAACAAAAGGATACGCAAACTATTTTTGATGAAATTTCTAAACAAATTACAGCTGGGCAAACTGGATTATTAATGTATTACGAAGAAGAGGACAATGAAGTATTAAATACGATTGTAATGTCACAACTTCACGGAGCAATTACTCGTTTTGAATATGAAGATATCAAAGATGAAGTGGCTGAAATTAAAGAAAAACATGAAAAAGTGCTTGAAAAGGATAAATCAGAAGACTAGAATAAACGTATATTTATACAATCACCTATTTTCCTTGCTCTTGGTAAGGGGTAGGTGTTTTTTTTTAGGAGTGAAAAAATGAAACAAATTTTAATTCAGGCATTGAGTTTGTTCTTTATTATTTTATTAGGATTTATCTTAAAGAAGTTAGGGATTCTTTCAAAAAAACATGGCGATGTTTTATCTAAAATCATCGTCTATATTACATTACCGGCAGCGATTATTGTAAATTTAACAAGCTTAGAAATAAAAAATCAGATGCTATTGTTCATTTTGATTGCCGTGATTTGGTCAATTATGCAAGTGATATTAGCATATCTATCTACTGCACGATTAACAAATATTTCACGAGCTTCAATGATGTATATGGGATCTGGTTTCAATGTTGGAAATTTTTTATTACCATTTATCCAAAGTATCCAACCAACATTAGTACCAATTATTTCAATGTTTGATATAGGTAATTCAATCATGTTAACAGGTGGAACACAGGCTACGGTAGACAATTTGCTTACTACAAACCAACGTTTTTCATTCAGATTAACGTTATTCCAACTGCTACGTTCTGTCCCATTTATGTGTTACTTAATTATGTTTTGCTTACGTTATTATCATGTTACATTGCCTGAATTTGTACATACTATCTTTACCCCTATTGCTAATGCTAATGTATTTTTGTCGATGTTTATGATTGGTTTATATTTAGATTTTGAGTTACCAAAAGGCAGTTTTAGATATTTATGTCAATTATTTTTTCTACGTTTTGGTATGGGGCTAGTATTGATTTTTCTTTTGAACTTTTTACCCATTCAACGAACGTCAAAATTAGTATTGAGCCTCCTTTGTGTGTCTCCCATCCCTTTGTTTGGAGTCATGAATGCTGTTATTAGTGGGGAGAAAGAAGAACTCGTTGGCTTTGCTTCATCTTTGAGTTTTATTTTAAGTTTAGTTTTAATGACGATTATTGTAATTGTTATGAATTAAGTAGGCAAGATATTTGCATTCTATTTCAAAGTTAGCGATACTATCAATAGTAATGATGAAAGGGGAAAGAACATGCTAATTGGATCTCATGTATCAATGAGTGGAAAAAACATGTTAGAGGGTGCTGTAAAAGAGACACTATCTTATAATGCAAATACATTTATGATTTATACAGGTGCTCCACAAAATACTAGACGTAAACCGATTGAAGAAATGAAAATTCCTGAAGGTAAAGCTTTAATGCAAGCAAACGGTATCCAAGAATTTATTGTTCATGCACCGTATATTATTAATTTAGGAAATACCATTAAACTTGAAAATTTTGGCTTTGCTATTGAATTTTTACGTGCAGAAATTGAACGTGCACAAGCATTAGGTGCTCAACAGATTACCCTACATCCAGGAGCACATGTTGGAGCTGGCGTCGATGCTGGACTAGCTAAAATTATTGAAGGGTTGAATGAAGTCTTAACTAGGGACCAGACGGCACAAATCGCTTTAGAAACAATGGCTGGTAAGGGAACCGAGTTAGGTCGTACTTTTGATGAGTTAGCACGGATTATAGATGGCGTTACGCTAAATGAAAAATTATCCGTGACATTCGATACTTGTCATACACATGATGCGGGATATAATATTAAGGAAGATTTTGATGGTGTATTAAATGAGTTTGATCATATTATTGGTCTTGATCGCTTAAAAGTATTGCACTTAAATGATTCAAAAAATATTTGTGGTGCACATAAAGATCGGCATGCCAATATTGGATTTGGTGAAATTGGCTTTGAGGCTTTAGATTACATTGCGCATCATCCTCAAATCGAAGGGATTCCGACTATTTTGGAGACCCCTTATGTGGGTAGTGACAAGAAGACTGCAAAGGCGCCGTATGGTAAAGAAATTGCAATGCTTCGAGCTAGACAATTTGATCCTAATGTTTTCAGTGATTTATTCTAGAAATTTTTGATGAAGCCTTTCTTTTTGAAATGTTTTTTAGTAAAATGAATAACTGAGAGTACATTAAAGAAAGGAAAGTAAAAAAATGGTATCTACAGGAATTTTAGTATTATGTATTGTGATTGCCCTTGCTGTCGGTGCAGTAGGTGGTTTCTTCTTAGCAAGAAAATACATGCAAGATTACCTAAAACAAAATCCTCCAATTAATGAGGAAATGTTGCGTACGATGATGGCTCAAATGGGACAAAAGCCATCTGAAAAGAAAGTTCGCCAAATGATGCAACAAATGAAAAATCAAATGAAATAAAACTTGATTTTGAATGAATTTAGGATAGCATGTGTCTTTATGATGCAGCTATCTTTTTTTAGGTCGCAAAGCAGTTTGCAAAGCCTCGAAGAAATTCGTGTGTTTACCTTCCGCTGAGAAAATCGGATGAAAGGAGATTTTCTCACGTGGGAGGGCGAATTTCACAATGTCTAGCTGCTGAACGCCGAGTATTAAGGTTGTCAGTCGTGAAAATCAGCTCTAAGCAGCTAAGGTTTCCGGAATGTCAGGAAAATTAAGATTTTTTCAAGTAGGAGCGGAATTTTCCTAGTATTCAGTTAAGTGATACTGATAAAGCTATGGTTGTCCAGAATGTTAGGAAAATCTGACGGGTCGACTATCTAAAAGGCTATAAATCTTATTTTAGATTGGGAGTGAAAGTGAAAATGGCGATATTTAAAAAGCTGTGGTGGTTTTTTAAACAAGAAAAGAAGCATTATTTAATTGGGATCACTGCATTGATTATTGTAGCATTAGTACAATTAATTCCACCTTGGGTAATAGGAAAAGTGATTGATGAAATTGCCAGTGAGACTATTCATATGCAAAATATTTTTTATTACATAGCGCTGCTTGTTTTTTCTGCTATTAGTCAATATGCTTTTCGCTATGTTTGGCGAACGAATATCTGGGGTAGTGCAGCGAGATTAGAAAAAATATTACGTGAACGTTTATTTGATCATTTTACTTTAATGGATCAGATTTTTTATCACAAATATCGAACGGGTGATTTAATGGCTTATGCAACTATGAATTTAAATGCGATTCAAAATGTTGCTGGGGCTGGGATTTTAACGTTTATCGATTCATTTATCACAGGTAGCATCACAATTATTGCGATGATGATATTTGTTGATATTCGTTTGACAATCCTAGCATTACTTCCTTTACCATTATTGTCACTGATGGCGAAAGTATTGGGGGATAAATTACATAATGCCTTCCGTAAGTCTCAAGATGCCTTTTCAGACTTAAATGATAAAGTCCAAGAAAGCGTCACAGGAATTAAAGTTATCAAGACATTTGGTCAAGAAAAAGAAGATGTCGAGGATTTTAAAGAAAAAGTGAATTTTGTCATTGCGAAAAATAAAAAAGTAGCCCTTTACGATTCACTTTATGATCCATTAATTACTTTAATTATCGGATTAACATATGTCGTAACCATTATCATCGGTGGGGGATATGTGGTTCATAACACGATCTCGATTGGTCAATTAGTTTCATTTATGAGTTATATTGGTATGCTTGTCTGGCCGATGTTTGCAGTTGGACAATTGTTTAATGTACTTGAACGTGGGAATGCCAGCTATGATCGCGTATTCGAATTATTTAGAGAAAAAAGTCATATCATCGAAAAGCAAACCGGAATAGCTGAAAAGGCACATGGTATGGTGAGGGTTGATATTGATGAATTTACCTATCCAGATGGTCAGAATCCTGTTCTACAAGATATTCATCTTCAAATACCTGAAGGAAAAACGCTGGGAATTGTTGGGAAAACTGGCTCAGGAAAAACAACCTTATTGAGTTTGCTGCTAAGAACTTATGATGACTATCAAGGTAGTATCTATTTTGGTAATTATAGTATTAAAGATTACCGATTAGATGCCTATTTGCCGGCAATTGGATATGTTCCTCAAGATCATTTTCTATTCTCAACAACGATTGCTGAAAATATTTGTTTTGCTAATCCAAATTTTGGAAAAGAGAAAATGATTCAAGCAGCCAAACAAGCAGCTATTCACGAGGATATTATGCAAATGCCTCATGGATATGAAACATTAGTGGGTGAACGTGGAATCTCATTATCAGGAGGTCAAAAACAACGTATTTCTATTGCTCGGGCCTTTATTACGGATCCAAATCTATTAATTTTAGATGATGCGCTTTCTGCTGTCGATGCCAAAACCGAAGAAGCCATCTTGGAACAAATTCGTCAAAAAGAAAACCACTCCTCGATGGTTATTGTGGCGCATCGCTTAAGTAGCGTGATGCATGCGGATGAAATTATCGTATTAGAAGATGGTCAAATTGTTGAACGCGGAACTCATCAAGAATTATTAGATAATCAAGCTTGGTATGCGAAAATGTGGCATAAACAACAATTAGAAAGTAATTTAGATCAAAGGGGGGCTGAATAATGGAACAACAATCAGAATGGTCAAAATCATTTACTTTAAAAGAACAAGCAACAATTTTAAAGAGAACCTTTAAATTTGCACGTCCTTTTGCAGCAACCTTTTTCTTTGCGGTCATCTTTTCAATTGCTCTAGCGGTTATTAATGTTTATATGCCACAAATTCTACAATACTTTATGGACCATTTTTTACAAACCAAATCAGCTACTATCCGAATTTTATATCTTTTTGCGGGTTTGTATTTTGGAACTTCAATAATTAAAGCATTTATTTGGTTTGGTCAGTGGTATTTATATGCTGTTGCTTCTATTAAAACGTTAAATCGTATTCGCGTCATTTTGTTTGAAAAGTTACAACAACTAGGGATTCGCTATTTTGATCAAACGCCTGCTGGATCAATCGTCTCAAGAGTAACCAATGATACTGAAACCTTGTATGACTTTTGGAATGTCTTTATGATGGTCCTAACAGGGATTTTATCTTTAGTCAGTTCGTTTGTAGCGATGTATGCTTTGGATAAGAAAATCGCTTTGGTTAATTTAGCCTTTTTACCTTTACTTATCTTAATCATTATTACGTATCAAAGGCTATCTTCTAAGATTTATCGGCAAATGCGTGAACGATTAAGTGAATTGAATACAAAATTAAACGAATATATCTCCGGAATGCATATCATCCAACAATTCCGTCAAGAAAATCGTTTGAAAAAAAGTTTTGAAAAGACCAATACCAATTATTTGCATACGCGCTATGCCATGATAAAAACCAATACATTGCTACTTGCGCCGATTATTAACTTCTTATATGCGATTGGCTTGAGTATTAGTTTGACTATGTTTGGTTTTCAGGCTACACATACAGTCTTAGAGGTTGGGATGATTTATGCTTTTACGACTTATGTGCAAAATTTCTTTAGACCAATGACGCAGGTAATGGATTCTTTGAGCACTTATACAGACGGTTTAGTTGCTGCTAGTCGAATCTTGAAATTACTGGATACCCAAGAGTTAATTCCTGAACAAAAAAATTTTGCAGATGCTAAAATTACAAAGGGTAAAATCGAATTTAAAAATGTTAGTTTCTCGTATGACGGTAAAAATCAAGTATTAAAAAATATTAGTTTTGTGGCTGATGAAAATCAAACAGTTGCTTTAGTCGGACATACTGGTAGTGGTAAGAGCTCTATCATTAATGTTTTGATGCGTTTTTATGAGTTTGAAGAGGGACAAATTCTGATTGATGGGCGTGATATTCGTGACTATACTTATAAAGAGTTGCGTGAAAAAATCGGATTGGTCTTACAAGATCCATTTATGTTTTATGGAACAATTGCCGATAATATTCGTTTGTTAAATCCGGATATTACGGATGAAGAAATAATTCATGCGGCTAAGTTTGTCCAAGCTGATCAATTTATTGAAGAATTAGACGGTGATTATCAAGCCAAAGTGATTGAAAAAGGGGCGGCTTATTCTAGCGGTCAACGTCAATTAATCTCTTTTGCGCGTACCGTGGTCACAAATCCAAAAATCTTAATTTTGGATGAAGCAACGGCCAATATCGATACAGAAACAGAAAGTCATATTCAACAAGGTTTACAAAATATGCGCCAAAATCGTACAACGATAGCCATTGCACACCGTCTATCTACCATTCGCGATGCTGATTTGATTTTAGTTTTAGATAAAGGTCGAATTGTTGAACGTGGCAATCATGAAGAACTGCTTGCTAAAAATGGTTTATATGCACAGATGTATGCCTTACAAGCTAGCGGAGGTACTGATTAATGGGTGATGTTTTAAACCTATCAGATGAGAGATTAACTATCTTTCAATCTTGGACTAAAAATATGGTTCGCTATGGACTACAGGCACAAATTGGGCATGCTTGGATGTCCGAAAAAGGTGGAGTTGCTTATCAAATCGGATATTTTCTCTTTTTAGCTGGTGAAGTGGATTGTGAGCTCTTACCTTCGAACTTAGCATATCTTATTTTGATTAGCGAGCAAGAAAATTGGCAGAACTATCTCAGTCAACAAGAATCATTCACTATTTTTACTCGTTATGCTTTCGATATACCTGATGAAGCAACATTTAGTGAATGTCAAAATCACTTAGCTCTATATTCTACGCCATTTGAATGTAAAGTCATGAATACTAAAAGCTTTATTGAATGCGGCAAGAATGAGTGGTCTCGTGATTTACAAGGGGTCTTTCACAGCTTTTCTTCTTATCAGGAACAAGGAGCAATTGGTTTTGTTCTCTATGATGGTAAACAATTGATTGCCGGAATCTCTTCTGCATTTGTTTATCACGGTGCACTGGAAGTTGAAATTGCTGTTCATCCTGATTATCAACGTCGAGGTTTAGCAAAATTTTTAGCAGCAAAAATGGTCATATCCTGTTTTGAAAAAGGAGTGGTACCGTTATGGGATGCACATAATATTGCTTCTGCTAAAGTTGCTATGGCAGTAGGATATCCATTTTTAGGTAACTACTCTGCTTATGAACTATCGCAAACTTATGATAACGAATAGTATAAAAAAACGTGGGCAAAACCACGTTTTTTTGCTTAGTCGTAAAAGTTTTCTTGCATGATACTTGAACTACTATGGCGGATGTCAATCATTTTTCCCATTTCAATGATATGTTCAAAATTTTCTTGGTAGTTTAAAGAAAAGTACAAACTATAAAGCACATCTAGTAAATAGGAAATGGATGTATTAATCGTATAACTAGCTATTTTTGAATAAAGTCGTTCGCGAGTTGTAAGATGTAAGGTACAGTCGCTATATTGAGAGAGCTGATTTTCACCGATACTCGTTAAGACGATAATTGGCGTATGACGTTTTTTGAGCATTTTTGCTAGGCTAAGGATAATTTCATTTTCGCCAGTATATGAGATGAGTATAGCACAAGTGTTTTCGTCTGTGTTGTATGCTTGATACAGTGATTCTCCAATCACATCTGACATTTCAACCGGACAATTTAATCGCTGCATTTTAAGCATGAAATCTTTGGCCACCATTAAGTTGCCACTGCTACCAAAGATTTTAATCTGTTTGGCATTTTTTAAAAGTTTTTTGGCTGTTTTTAATTTTTGTGGTGTCAATAATTCAAAAGAGTCCGTCAAGGTGGCACTTTCTAATTGAGCAATATTACTAGCAATTAACATTTCGTTGTCATTGGCTGAAAAAGGAAGATTGGGATCGATTTGTTGAAACCGGGCATTTAGATATTGTTGTTCTTCTTTAAATGCCTGACGTAAACTGAGCCAACCATCAAATTCTAATTTTTTGGCTAAACGGATAAAGGTAGAAGGATGGACATATAATTGATTGGCTAGCTGTGAGATGGTATATTGATCCAGGTCAAAAGGATGTTCTTGCATGAATTGAATAATATTTTGTTCAGCAGGTGATAATTTGACCTGTTTCATTTTTTCGGATAATAACATAACTTCCTCCTTTGTTTTTCATAAGTCTATTTTAAATGATATTTACAAAAAATGCACGATTGAAAACGTATTTTGTAAATATTATTGCAGATTTTATGAATTTAGTTGTAGTTTTATTTACAAATAGGATAATAAGATTGTAAATATTATGATGAAGAAAGTAGGAATATCAATGGGATTTAGAAAAGATTTCTTATGGGGTGGCGCAACGGCTGCGAATCAATGTGAAGGAGGATACAACGAAGGTGGACGTGGATTAGCAAATGTCGATGTTGTACCAATTGGGCCAGATCGTTTTCCGGTCATCACAGGGCAAATGAAGATGTTTGATTTTGATGATCAACATTTTTATCCAGCTAAAGTGGCAATTGACATGTATCATCGCTATAAAGAAGATATTGCTTTATTTGCTGAAATGGGATTTAAAGTTTATCGTTTATCTATCGCATGGAGCCGCATTTTTCCAAAAGGGGACGAATTAGAACCAAATGAAGAGGGTTTGCAATATTACGAAGATTTATTTAAAGAATGTCAAAAATATGGTATCGAACCTTTAGTCACCATTACCCACTTTGATTGCCCAATGCATTTGATTAAAGAATATGGCGCATGGAGAAATCGTAAATTAGTTGAATTTTATGAACGCTTATGTACTGTTATCTTTAATCGCTATAAAGGCTTAGTAAAATACTGGTTAACATTTAACGAAATTAATATGATTTTACATGCACCATTTATGGGAGCTGGACTTTATTTTGAAGAAGGCGATAATCAAGAGCAAGTCAAGTACCAAGCGGCTCACCATGAATTAGTCGCTTCAGCCATTGCAACCAAGATTGCACATGAAGTTGATCCAGAAAATAAAGTAGGATGTATGTTAGCTGCAGGGGCTTATTATCCATATACTTGTAAACCTGAAGATGTTTGGGAATCTCGTAAATCTGATCGTGAAAATTACTTCTTTATTGATGTGCAAGCAAGAGGTAAATATCCAAATTATGTCCTTAAAGAATTAGAACGTAAAGGCGTTAAGATTGAAATGCAACCAGGTGATGAAGAATTATTACAAGCACATACGGTTGATTTCGTTTCATTCTCTTATTATTCAACACGTGTTGCAACTTCTGATAAATTAGAAGAAACACAAGGAAATATCTTTGCTTCAGTTAAGAATCCATATCTGAAAGCAAGTGAATGGGGATGGCAAATCGACCCATTAGGATTGCGCACGACTATGAATGATATTTATGACCGTTATCAAAAACCATTATTTATCGTTGAAAATGGTTTAGGGGCGGTTGATACACCTGATGAAAATGGCTATGTTGAAGATGATTATCGAATTGATTATTTAGCTAAACATATTCAAGCGATGAAAGATGCCGTTGAAATTGATGGTGTTGATTTATTAGGTTATACGACATGGGGTTGTATCGACTTAGTTTCTGCTGGTACTGGGGAAATGAAAAAACGTTACGGCTTTATCTATGTGGATCGTGATAATGAAGGAAACGGTACATTAAAACGTACGAAGAAGAAATCCTTTGACTGGTACAAAAAAGTGATTGCATCCAATGGTGAAGACTTAAGTAATGAATAATATAAAAAGGAGAGGCTCGTTTAATTGGGCCGCTCCTTTATTTTTATGTATTAATAATCGATTTTTTACGCCAAGTTCCATGACGCCAACGATGTATCATTAATATTGCGCGTAAGGATTCGTCTATCGCATAAGCAATCCAAACACCTACCAATCCAAACTGTAAGACAATAGCTAAAAGATAAGAAAATGGCAAACTAATGAGCCAAAGGACAATTAAACTACAAAAAAGAGGGAATTTTACATCACCACTGGCATTTAAGGATCCAACCAAAGTCATATTAACGGCTCGGGCTGCCTCAAGAATAATTTCAACTAAAAAGACCCAACGTGCAATATCGATAATTTCTTGGTTGTTGGTAAAGATATGCATAATTGGCTGAATAAAAAGAAAAGTAATGACGCATATCAAGGTAGAGATAGCGACATTTTGCCATGTTGAACGCATGCCACGATGATAAGCTCGATCAAATTCTTGCGCCCCTACACGCCGACCGATGATAATCTGATTTCCCTGACTTAAAGCCGCTGCTGTTAAAAAAACGAATTGCGTAATAGCAGCAACATAGGATTTAGCAATTAAGACATTTGCCCCTAAAGAAGCAACTATCATCGTAACCACTACTTGTGCCCCTTGATAGGAAGCTGATTCACCGGAAGAAGGTAATCCTAATTTTAATATTTGCTTTAATTTAGCGACAGAAATCTTATGTATACGTGAAGAAAATAGCTCATAACCCACATGTTTTTTTAGTAAGCGATGAGCGACATTAAAAGCAATAAAATTACTGAATAATGCCGAAAAAGCCAAACCTTCAACGCCCAGATGTGGTAGCCCAAATGGTGAAAATAAGGCAAGATAATTTCCGATAACTGCTAAAAAACTAGCAGACATTGGAATTAACAGTGCTTGTTTTGTATAACCATGTGTTCTCAAACTTGCTACCATTATGGCATTGACAGCAGCGATAAATACACCGCCACCATAAATCTTTGCATAAGGTAGACCGATTTGGATGACTTCAGCGGGTAAATTCATGAAGGCTAGTAAATTGTTTGGAAAACAAAAGAAACATAAACTTAATAAAAGTCCAATGGCTAATCCAGCAAAAATTGCCGTATTAATGATTTCAGGGATTTCCTGACGCTTTTTTGCTCCGATATATTGAGCAATCATAATTTGTGTACCAATCGTAACAAAACCATAAATATAAACACATAGGCTTAGTAGCTGATTGGTTGCCCCTACACTGGCTACGGCAACTTCATTAAATTGCGAAATCATCCAGACATTAATATTTCCGATAATAACAACCATCAATAATTCCACAAATATCGGCCAACTTAAAAAGATTAATTCACGGTCCGAGGCATGAAAATTCATTTTACTTGTCAAAATATTTTCCCTCCTTTATAGTGGATATAGTTTCTTATTAAACGAATAAGATTATACTACTATATATTAGAATGTAAAGGGGTTTCTTAAATGAAATATGATGTCATAATTATTGGTGCAGGACCAGCAGGAATGACGGCTGCTTTGTATGCTGCACGTGCAAACCTTAACACACTATTATTAGAAAGAGGAATTCCCGGAGGACAAATGAACAATACGGCCGAGGTAGAAAATTATCCAGGGTTTGATTCCATTTTAGGTCCTGATTTAGCATTGAAGATGTATGATGGGATAAATCAATTTGGTGTTGAACACGGATATGGTAATGTAGTAGAAGTAAAAGATCATCAAGATTATAAGGAAGTTATCACTGATGATGCAACTTATGAAGCCAAAGTTGTGATTATTGCAACAGGTTGTGAGCATCGAAATCTAGAAGTTCCAGGTGAAGCAGAATATTCTGGTCGTGGGGTTTCTTATTGTGCTGTTTGTGATGGGGCATTTTTCCGTAATAAAAAATTAATTGTCGTGGGTGGTGGTGATTCTGCCGTTGAAGAAGCCATTTATTTAACGCAATTTGCGGATGAAGTGAAGATTGTTCACCGCAGAGATGCTTTGCGTGCCCAAAAAATTATCCAAGACCGTGCTTTTGCCAATGAAAAAATTTCATTTATCTGGGATAGTGTCGTCGAAGAAATTAAAGGCGATGATCAAAAAGTAACAGCAGTAAAAATTAAAAATGTAAAAACTGGTGAAACTTATGAAGAAGCTGCGGATGGTGTGTTTATTTATGTTGGTTTAGTTCCTCTAACACAAGCATTCACGTCTTTAGGAATTACCGATGATGCTGGTTGGATTTTAACCGATGAACGCATGCAAACGAAAATTCCAGGTATCTTAGCTTGTGGGGATGCTCGTCAAAAACATCTTCGTCAAATTACCACTGCAGTTGGTGATGGCGGAATTGCAGGTCAACAAGCTTACCAATTTATTGAAGAAAACAAATAATCATTAAACACGCAACCTCTAGTAAATGATGCTAGAGGTTTTTTGCTTTCGGAAAAAATTTCTGAAAATATTTAGCATTTTCATTTTTATAACATTTGCTTTTTTGTCTGTTCATCTTTTTGTAATAATGTTATAATATTTCTTGAGAAGTCCCTCTCGAAATCTTGAATCTTAAAAAGAGGTGTTTTGTATGTCTTGGGAACAAGTCTATGAACAATGGAAGAAAAAAGAGGATTTAGAAGCTCATTTAAGCGAACAATTAGCTGAGTTAGCAGATAATCCAAAAGAATTGGAAGATGCTTTTTATGCACCTTTAGAATTTGGTACAGCAGGTATGCGTGGAATCTTAGGACCTGGGATTAACCGTATGAATATTTATACTGTCCGTCAAGCAACAGAAGGTCTCGCAAGATTTATGAACACACAAGACCCTGAAACGCGTAATCGTGGGGTAGCTATCTCTTATGATTGTCGCCATTACTCTCCTGAATTTGCGATGGAAGCAGCCAAAACTTTAGCAAAACATGGTATCAAATCTTATGTCTTCGAAAGTTTACGTCCAACACCTGAACTTTCATTTGCAGTACGTTACTTAAAAACCTTTACTGGTATCATGATTACTGCTTCACATAATCCAGCAAATTATAATGGATATAAAGTATATGGTGAAGACGGCGGACAAATGCCTCCACAAGATGCAGATGCAGTAACAAAATTTGTTCGTGAAGTAGAAGATCCACTTGAAGTAGTTGTATTATCAGAAGAAGAAGCAAAACACAGTGGGTTGATTAATATTATTGGTGAAGAAGTTGATAATGCTTATCTAAAAGAGGTAAGTAAAGTAACTATCAATCATGAATTGGTAGATGAAATGGGCAAAGAATTAAAACTAGTCTTCACGCCATTACATGGTACTGGTAAGATGCTAGGTGAAAAAGCCTTGAAACAAGCTGGCTTTGAAAAATTTGTCATTGAACCTTCACAAGCTGTTGCTGACCCTAACTTTAGTACTGTTAAATCACCAAATCCTGAAGAACATTCTGCGTTTGAATATGCAATGAAATTAGGTAAAAAGGAAGATGCGGACTTATTGATTGCGACTGACCCTGATGCCGATCGTCTTGGCGCGGCTGTCAGAATGCCAAATGGTGAATATCAAGTATTGACGGGTAATCAAATTGGTGCGATTATGACTCAATATATTTTAACCGCTCATAAAAATGCAGGTACATTGAAAGAAAACGCGGCTATCGTGAAGTCAATTGTGTCAAGTGAATTACCTGCAGCGATTGCTAAAAGTTTTGGTGTGACAACATTTAATGTATTAACCGGCTTTAAATTTATCGCTGAAAAGATTCAGTTGTTTGAAGATACTGGTTCAAATACCTTTATGTTTGGGTTTGAAGAAAGTTATGGCTATCTTGTAAAATCATTTGTACGTGATAAAGATGCCATTCAAGCTTTAGTATTATTAGCTGAAGTAGCGGCCTTTTATAAGAAACAAGGTAAGACATTATATGATGCATTACAAGAAATTTTTGCAGAATTCGGGTACTATGCAGAAAAAACCATCTCTGTCACTATGAGTGGATTGGAAGGTGCTGCCAAGATTAAGGAATTAATGGCTACTTTCCGTGAAAAAGCACCATCTCATTTTGCAAATGTTGCTGTTGAAGTAACAGAAGATTTCCAAGCATTAACGAAAACACATGTCGATGGAACGGTTGAAAAATTAACTACTCCGCCATCTAACGTATTGAAATACATTTTGGCTGATGAAAGCTGGATTGCTGTACGCCCATCAGGTACTGAACCTAAAATTAAATTCTATATTGGGGTAAAAGCAGAATCAAGTGAAGCAGCAGCCCAAAAGATTAAAGATTTACAAGAGGCAATTGAAGCACTCACTGCTTGATAATTGAATAAGTATTGCATTTAGGGGGCTGACCCAAAAGTATTTTAGCAAGATAATTAAAAAAAGAAATCCTTATGATGAAATAAATAATTAATAAAAGACAAAGAAAATCCGAATGTTCAACTTGATTACTCATAAAATCAACAATGAACGTTCGGATTATTTATATACTCATTTTTTATTAGAGACTAATGGGTCAGCCCCCTTTTTTTACGAATAATAAAACGATGATTCTTTTATAAAGGGAATCGCAGCGAAAATTACCTTGCTTTCCTTGTCAAATTTTGATAGACTAAAATAAAAAATTATGAGAAATGAATGAATAATTTCTAATTCAAGTAAGGAGATTCTATGGACAAGACGTTGAATATCGGCTTATTAGGTCTTGGTGTCGTTGGTAGTGGTGTAGTAGAAGTCCTGGCCAGGCAACAAGAAAAATTACGAGATGAAACAGGAATAAAAATCCAGATTGTAAAAAGTTTGGTACGAGTTGGAGAAGATAAATCACAGATTGCACAAAAATATGGTTTTGAATTAGTTACAGACATTCAAGATATCATAAACGATCCCAATATTGACGTGGTTGTTGAATTAATTGGTAAGGTTCATCCTGCAAAAGAATTTATTACTCAGGCTTTGGAAAATGGAAAACATGTTGTAACAGCAAATAAAGATTTAATTGCTCAACATGGTGTCGAGTTGAATCAAGTAGCTAAGAGTCATCAAGTTTCATTATTTTATGAGGCTAGTGTGGCAGGGGGTATTCCGATTTTACGAACGATGACAAATAATTATTCGGCTGATGAAATTACGAATGTGTTGGGAATTGTGAATGGAACAACGAATTATATGTTGACGAAAATGCTGACTGAAGGACTCAGTTATGATGAGGCCTTACAAAAAGCGCAAGAATTAGGATTTGCCGAATCTAATCCAACGAATGATGTGGATGGTATTGATGCAGCGTATAAAATGGTTATTCTTTCCCAATTTGCTTATGGAATGGATGTGAAGATGTCTGATTTAAACATTGAAGGAATTCGCCAAGTATCAGCTGAAGATGTGGCTTTTGCTAAGAAGGCAGGTTATGAAATCAAATTAATTGGACGTACTAGAAAAATTCAGGATGCCATTGAAGTAAGTGTAGGCCCTACTTTGGTTTCGGTTAATCACCCTTTAGCTTCAATTAAGAATGAATATAATGGAGTCTATCTAGAAAGTACGGGAATTAATCAGTCGATGTTTTATGGTCCAGGAGCAGGGGCACTACCGACAGCAACTAGTGTGGTTTCCGATTTGTTGGCTATTGCTATCAATCGCAAAAATCAACAACCTGCACCATTATTTAATAACTATCATCGTCCTACAAAATTACTGCACGATTCGCAAATAGTTGATCGTCATTATCTATACATTCAAACCAATCAAATAAACGAAATAGTAGCTATAATTAGTGAGTATAAGTTGGTGTATCAGCAACAATCGGATCAAAAATATCAAGTCATTCTTGATGATATTGCCAAAGATAAGTTGCAACAATTGATTCACAAATTATCAGATTATGCTACAATGATTCGTGTGATGAAAGTAATCGAAACGAAATAACCCCTAAGGAGGAAATAAAAATGAGTCGCTATGAAGGTTTACTAAAACGTTATAAAGAATATTTACCAATTACAGAAAATACACCAATGATTTCTTTGTGTGAGGGTAATACTCCGTTAATCCCTTTACACAATTTATCAAAAGAATTAGGAATTACCTTATACGGAAAATATGAAGGTTTAAATCCAACAGGTTCTTTTAAAGATCGTGGGATGGTTATGGCCGTCGCCAAAGCAGTTGAAGAAGGGGCAAAAGCAATTGTTTGCGCCTCAACCGGGAATACCAGTGCTGCCGCCGCTGCATACGGAACACGCGCAGGAATTAAAGTTTATGTGGTTATTCCTGATGGTAAAATCGCAATGGGAAAATTAGCACAGGCCATCGCATATGGTGCGGATATTATTTCAATTCCAGGAAACTTTGATGAAGCCTTAAAAGCGGTACGTGATATTGCAAAAACTGAAAAAGTGGCTTTAGTTAATTCAGTCAATCCTTATCGTCTTGAAGGACAAAAAACTGCGGCTTTTGAAGTCTGTGAACAATTAGGATTTGCGCCAGATGTGCTTGCTATTCCAGTGGGCAATGCGGGAAATATTTCTGCTTATTGGAAAGGATTTAAAGAATGGCATGAAGTCAAAGGAACTTCACTACCAAGAATGCATGGCTTTGAAGCACAAGGAGCTGCAGCGATTGTTCGTGACCAAGTGATTGAAAATCCTGAAACAATTGCCACTGCGATTCGAATTGGTAATCCAGCAAGTTGGCATCTTGCTACAGCAGCACGCGATGAATCAAACGGTTATATCGATGAAGTAACCGATGAAGAAATTCTAAATGCTTATCGAAAGGTGGCTGCGATGGATGGTGTATTTGTAGAACCCGGTTCAGCTGCATCGTTAGCTGGTGTAATCAAACATGTTAAAGCTGGTAAAATTAAGCCTGGTGAAACTGTAGTGACGGTCTTTACTGGAAATGGCTTAAAAGACCCAGATACAGCCATTCATGAAGTACATGCAGATATTCATAAGATGGCTGATTTAGAGGAAATGCGTCTTCACATGCGTGCTGGGGTGGAAAAACTATGAAAATTCAGGTTCCAGCCACTTCTGCAAATTTAGGACCAGGATTTGATTCTTGTGGGATTGCCCTTGCAAAGTATTTGGTTATTGAAGTACTTAAACCGCAAGAAAAATGGGAGATTATCCATCATTTAGGTCCTGAGATTCCAAGTGATGAAAATAATTTATTGATTCAAACTGCCTTAAGTATTGCACCTTATCTTGTTCCTCATAAGTTAAAGATGATTTCTGATATTCCTTTAACACGTGGCTTAGGTAGTAGTTCTTCAGTCATTATTGCAGGGATTGAATTGGCAAATCGGTTAGCCAATCTTAACTTATCTGAAGCAGAGAAGCTAAATATTGCGACTAAAATAGAAGGGCATCCAGATAATGTGGCTCCGGCGATTTACGGAGATTTTGTGGTTGCTTGTTATGATGAACAACAAGAACAAGTTTTATCAGTCAAACATTATTTTCCTGAATGTGATATTATTGCCTATATTCCAGAAAGCGAGTTAGCTACTAAAACATCACGTAATGTTTTGCCTGAAACTTTCTCATTTAAAAATGCAGTGAAGGCTAGTGCGATTAGTAATGTGATGATCGGAGCTATTATTAATGGAAACCTTGATTTAGCTGGAGAACTGATGGGACGTGACTTATTCCATGAGCATTATCGAGAAAAATTAGTACCACATCTATCAACCATTCGTCAAATTTGTTTAGAAGAGAATGCATATGGCTGTTTCTTAAGTGGTGCTGGACCGACTGTATTAGTTTTGACACCACAGGAAAACAGTAGTCGTATAATGACACATCTACAATCAATGGATACTCATGCGCAAGTGGAGTTATTATCTATTGATCGAGAAGGTGTGCAAGTTTACTAACATTTACGGGCTAATCATTATTGAGTGGTTAGTCCGTTTTTTAAGGGGGAGACGATTATGCCGATAAAATTAACGAAAGGTTTTCCGGCAGCAGAGCAACTAGCAAAAGAAGATATTTTTGCTATTGAATATCAAAGGGCGACACATCAAGATATCCGTCCATTGAAGTTATTATTGTTAAATCTGATGCCCAATAAAATTAAAACCGAACTTCAATTTTTACGTCTAATTAGTCAAAGTCCATTACAAATAGATTTAGATTTTTTAAAAATGGATAGTCATGAGTCGAAAAATGTGAGTCCTAATCATTTAGATAAATATTACTTATCCTTTTCTGAAATTGAAGAGAAATGTTACGATGGTATGATTATCACAGGGGCCCCGGTTGAAACATTGCCTTTTGAGGAGGTGGACTATTGGAACGAACTAAAACAAATTATGGATTGGAGTAAAGATCATGTAACTTCAGTAATTCATATTTGTTGGGGGGCACAGGCAGGTCTATATCATCATTACGGAATTGAAAAAACACTTTATGAGAAAAAACTCTTTGGAATTTATTCTCAGGAACTCTTATTAAACCATAGACTTTTTCGAGGGTTTGATGATATATTTTATGGACCGCAATCGAGATATACAGGAATTGATGAAAGTCAAATAGATGGGAAAAAATTACAAGTTGTAGCTGCAAATGAAGCGATTGGTGCGACAATTTTAATTTCTACAGATGACCATGACATCTTTTTATTGGGGCATTTTGAATACGATACAGAATCTCTAAAAGAAGAATATCTTCGCGATCGAGCAAAGGGTTTGGATACCGCGATGCCAGAAAACTATTTTAATGACGATGATATCGAAAAACGCATTTATAATTGTTGGCGTGGTAATGCGTATCTTCTGTATCATAACTGGATAAATGATGTTTATCAGATGACGCCATATGAATTATCAGAAATTCCACAATTGTTAGCTCAAAGAAGAAGTAAAATATAGTTTAATAAAAAACTGGCCTCAATTGCTTTTGGTATTGAGGCCAGTTTTTTTACATGTATTGATTTCCTTCAGAGTCGCTGTCAGTGATAAAGTAACTGTGGTCTTCAAGATTTAATTCATTTAAAATCATTGAAGCAGTTTCTTCAATAGATAACGTGGCAACATTAATCACGATACAACCTAATTTTTCATAAAGTTTATTGGCAAATTCTAGCTCTTCTTTGATTTTATCAATGTCAGAATAGGCGGTGTCGGGATCTAAACCGTATGCACGCATTCTTTCTTTACGAATACCATTTAATACGGCAGGATCATTAGTCAAACCGACAATTTTTTTCGGATCCACTTGCCATAGTTGCTCTGGAATTTGTGCTTGTGGAACGAGTGGTAGGTTAGCTACTTTTAGGTTTTTATTAGCTAAGAATAGAGATAGAGGGGTTTTAGAAGTACGTGAGACCCCTAATAGTACAATATCAGCTTTTAAGAAACCACGAGGGTCTTTGCCATCATCATATTTTACTGCAAATTCCATCGCTTTAATTCGTTTGAAGTAGTTTTTATTTAAATGATGTAGGGCACCTGGTTCGCCAGTAGGTTTGATGCCTGTACGTTTTGCAACTTCTTCAACGGGAGGAGTTAAAACGTTCATACTATAAAGGTTATTTGCCTTACAGAATTCTTGTGTTAATTGAACTAAGTCAGGGTTAATGATGGTGTAAATCACCATTGCATCAAGAC
Source organism: Enterococcus cecorum (assembly GCF_023221775.1). Classification (GTDB taxonomy): domain Bacteria; phylum Bacillota; class Bacilli; order Lactobacillales; family Enterococcaceae; genus Enterococcus_E; species Enterococcus_E cecorum_A. Next base: position 91,753 of record NZ_JAKUDS010000001.1, read on the forward strand.
CTTTAGCATCATGAAGTGCCTGATTTAAGGAAGTGGCATCTTGAATAAAGGTTCGTCGATATAATTCAAAGTCAACAGTTGGATATTGTGCCATTGTTGCTTGTGCTAATTTCGAAGCAGTTTCTCCAGCTGAATCGGAAATGACAAAGATAATAATTTTATTGTTGTTTTTGCTCATGTCGTAACCTCTTTTCGCATATTTTTTTTATTATATCATAGATTCTACGGATTTTTGTACGATTTTTTATTTAAATCGGAAATAATGCTTGTTAATCGTAATGAAGTCCTAGATATGATATAATAATGCAAATAAGTTTGTGGAGGAATATATGACAAATCAAGAAGTTATTCAAAAAGCATTATTAATGACCAAGGAAAACGGATTAAAGTATACGAAAAAAAGAGAGTCTTTGATTACTTTTTTGGCGGAGAAAAATCGATATGTATCCGCAAGAGAAGTGCATGAACATATGAATAAGTTGTTTCCGGGGGTTAGTTATGATACAGTCTATCGCAACTTACACGACTTTTCAGAAATAGGTATTTTTGAGGAGAGTGATTTTAATTCTGAAATGAAATTTAGGCTAGATTGTTCACTAATGGGGGCCGATCATCATCACCATCATTTTATTTGTAAATATTGTGGGAAGACGAAAGAACTAAATATGTGCCCCATGGATTTCTTTAAAGATCAATTACCTGGATGCAAAATTGAAGGGCATCGTTTTGAAATTTACGGTATGTGTGAAGATTGTAGGGAACGTTTAGAATAAGATATGCCTCTAATGTTTCATAAAATATTAAGGTTCTTTGAAGTTGTGCTGTAATGCAACAGAAATCATTTACATAGTTATTGTTATATAGTATAATATAAGTGTAAGGAAGGTAACAACAATTGAATACATGATAGGTCACTTTACTTCGCTCATTAATAGAATGGAGTGAGAAAAATGAGACGAATAATTGTTATGTTTTTTGTTGCTTTGTCCGTCATGATATTTGGTGGTTCGACCATTGTAACCGCAGATGAAACGAATAACGATTATCCTTTTGTGAAGGCTCATCGACTTTATCAGCCTCAGACTGGGGAACATCGTTATGTTGCAAATATCTACTTATTAGGTGAGTTTATTGAAAATGGTTGGCAAATGGAAAATGGTGGCTTACTCTTTACTATCAACCAAGAAAAGTATTTACCAAGACAACATCTCTATACACTTTACAATTTACAAACAAATGACATTTTGTATACTTCAAATGAATTAGAGGTCCAATATTTAACGACGAGAGGGAATGTTTGGCAGATTTATTATCCAAATGATTTGCCTATGCGAATTTTGGATTGTGATTGTGGTGTGCCAGTTTATCGTTTGTATAATCCGAATTCTGTGAATGGGCGTCATCATTTTACGGCGATTGTTGGAGAAAGAGATTTATTGGTTCAAGCAGGATGGCGATATGAGGGAATTGCTTTTTATGCAAGTGGTGTTGAATAGATTGTAAATGATTTTGGACTACGGGGTTTCTCGTAGTCTTTTTTCAATCTTTTATAAATATCGGTATTTTCCATACAGATTCAGTCATTTTATGGTATAATGACTCAGATAGATTGAATTTGATAGGAGGCGAACTAAGTGTTTCGTTTTTTTCCTGAGAAGAAAAAATCCAGTCAGACAGATGAATTTACTTTTCAAGGTGATTTGGGTGTTCCAAAACATATTGCAATTATTATGGATGGCAATGGTCGTTGGGCTACAAAGCGTCATTTACCACGTTTTGCAGGTCATAAGGCTGGTATGGATAATGTTAAACGAATTACAAAGCATGCTGCCAAACTAGGTGTAAAGGCGCTAACACTTTATACCTTTTCCACGGAGAATTGGAAGCGCCCTGAAGATGAAGTGACTTATTTGATGAAGTTGCCTGTAGATTTCTTTGATACATTTGTTCCTGAATTAATTGAGGACAATATTCGAGTTCATGCGATGGGATACTTAGATGCACTTCCCAAACATACTTTTGATGCGATACAAAAGGCAATGGCGCAAACTGCACATTGTTCCGGAATGGTTTTAAACTTTGCCTTTAATTATGGCTCGCGCGCAGAAATTGTAACTGCGGTCCGTAATATTGCACAAGACGTTAAAGATGGACAAGTTGAATTAGAAAAGATAGATGATAAACTTTTTGCTGATTATTTGATGACTAGTTTCTTACCTACAGAATTTCGTGATCCAGAACTAATGATTCGTACAAGTGGGGAAGAAAGAATTAGTAATTTTCTGTTATGGCAATTTGCTTACAGTGAGTTCTATTTTACAGATACGTATTGGCCTGATTTCGATGAAGTTGCATTAGAACAGGCTTTAGCAAGTTATCAGATTAGAGACCGTCGTTTTGGTGGTTTAAATAATAAGGAGGATAAGAAATAGATGCGAACACGAGTGATTACTGCTGTTGTAGCTCTAGCAATTTTCTTGCCGATATTATATATTGGCGGCACAATTTTGCAATTAACTGCAGCATTATTAGCAGTGATAGGCGTTTATGAATTATTTAGAATGCGCCAAATTCAATTATTAAGTTTTGAAGGAGTGCTAGCTACTCTCGGGGCGATTGTCTTAGTTTTACCAAAAAATCCATGGTTTAGTTTCTTGCCTGTAAATACTGAAAAATGGATGCTTTATTATTTAGTAGTTATGTTATTACTTGGACTAAGTGTGATTTCTAAGAATGCCTATACTTTTGATGAGGCAGCTTTCCCAGTTTTGGTGAGTCTATATGTCGGAATTGGTTTTGGTAATTTTGTTTCAGCTAGAATGGATGCAGATGGTTTAATCGTGTTAATGTTTGCCTTTCTAGTCGTTTGGTCGACTGATATTGGTGCTTATATGTTTGGAAGAAAATATGGTAAAAATAAATTATGGCCGGAAATTTCACCTAATAAAACTATAGAAGGCGCATTAGGGGGTATCTTATCAGCGGTAGTCGTTGCGGTAATTTATTTGATTATCTTCCCTGCACAGAAATATTTTGATCATTCATTATTTACTGTTGCGCTAATGACAATCATTTTATCAGTTGTCGGTCAATTTGGTGATTTAGTTGAATCAGCTTTTAAACGTCATTATGGTGTCAAGGATTCAGGCAAGCTTTTACCTGGACATGGTGGTATCTTAGACCGCTTTGATAGTATGCTGTTTGTATTTCCAATTATGCATTTGTTAGGACTAATTTAACAATCATATGTAGATAGTTAGTTTTCATTATGGAGACTTAACTATCTTTTTTTCAACTATTCAGGCGTTTTGGGCAATCGATTCTATGAAAGACTGAGTCATAAATGAATGAAATACATTATAAGTATTAGTCTAGTTGTTTCCTTTGTGTAGATCATGTAATTGAAAACTTTGCAAATTCATGTCTACTCTGTTAAATCTCTGCAATATTTGACTAAAAATCTTTAAAAATAAGATAAGAAACTGTAAAATAGTCCATAAGTGAGAAAAAGTGCTTATGAACTATTTCTATATTATTTGAAATGAATCTTTTGAAAGTGAGTGAAGATATGAAATCAATTTTAGTATTTATCATTATCTTTTCAGTAATTGTGATTGTACATGAATTTGGACATTTTTATTTTGCACGAAAATCAGGTATCTTAGTTCGTGAATTTTCTATTGGAATGGGACCTAAAGTTTTTGAAAAGCAAGGAAAAGATGGAGTAGCGTATACAATTCGCTTATTACCATTAGGTGGTTATGTCCGTATGGCTGGTGCAGATGAAGGTGGCGATTTAACACCAGGCATGTTTATTTCCTTAGCTGTTGATGAACAAAACATTGTACACAAATTAAATTGTTGCGAAAAGGTTGAATTGGAAAACAGTATTCCATTTGAAGTGGCTGATCATGATTTAGAAGATGAACTTTATGTTGAAGGTTATGTTAATGGAGACGATACACAGCTTGTTCGTTTTCAAGTGGATCATGATGCAACGATTATTGAATCTGATGGGACTGAAATTCGCATTGCTCCACGTGACGTCCAATTTCAATCAGCTAAACTTTGGCAAAGAATGTTAACTAATTTTGCAGGACCGTTAAATAATTTTATTTTAACGTTTGTTTTATGTGTCATTTTAGTCTTTATGCAAGGAGGAATGAGCGATCCAAATACATCCAAGTTAGGTGAGATTATGCCTGATTCACCAGCGAGTCAAGCAGGCTTACGAAAAGGTGATGAGATCATTCGTATTGCGGGCAAAAAAATCAATAATTGGGATGATTTAGTTGGCGAAGTTCAAAAAAATCCTGGCAAAGACTTGACTGTAGTCTATACGCGTGATGGCAAAGAGAAAACAACGACTTTAACACCAAAAGCAATTACGGTAAATAAAGAAAAAGTGGGACAAATTGGGATTAATATGTATAAAAAAACTGGCGTAATGACTATGATTACCGGAGGGTTTGAAGTGTCTATCAATATGGCAACCCAGATTTTCCGTGCCTTAAAATCGATTATTTTGCAGCCAGATATCAATAAATTAGGTGGTCCCGTTGCCATATTTCAACAATCAGCACAAGTCGCAAACGAAGGATTTATTACCATTATCGCTTATATGGCGCTCATTTCTGTAAATATTGGGATTTTTAACTTACTACCTATCCCTGCTTTAGATGGTGGAAAATTAGTCTTAAATATCTTAGAGGCGATTCGTCGTAAACCTTTAAAACCTGAACATGAAGGGATTATTACGATGATTGGTGTGGGAATGATTTTGCTACTGTTTGTTTTAGTGACTTGGAATGATATTCAAAGGATGTTTTTTAGATAATTTATAGGGGTTAAAAATGAAACAAGCTAATTTATTTATTCCTACGATGAGGGAATCAACAGCTCAACATCCAGAATATATCCAACTATTGCTTAAAGGCGGCTATATTAGACAAGTAGGCAGCCATGATTTCGCCTATCTTCCACTAGCTAATCGTATCATTCGGAAGTTAGAGCGACTGCTAAGGAATGAATTAACTCAAATAGATGCAAATGAGTTGCGGTTTAGTGTGACCAATGAAGTAATGTGGTCTGAAAATGTGCTAAATGATAATCAGTTACAATTGGTGACCGATTTGGCTTTAACCGATTTTTCAGTAATTCAATTGTTAAGTAGAGAAATTCAATCTTATCGTCAGCTTCCTCTTATTTTTTATCAAGTACAACCTGTAGCCGTGGATGAACAGAAACGACAGCATTCCCTTTTAAAAGAGACACATGAACTTTTTGTCGATGGTTATTATCTACATCCCACTAAAGAAGGCAGGGAAGAAAGCTATCAACAGCTTATTTCACATTTTAGTCGTTTTTTGCAAAAATGTGAGATTAAATATGATATCTTTCCTGGTGATGGGGTTCATGCATTACAATCAAAAGTTTTTACTGGCGATTCTGATAACGGTTATGAAACTGTATTAAAAGCTTCGATAGGCTCATATGCTGCTTTACAGTCATTAGCAACGAGTCAAAATGTGACAAGTTTGAGTGAGAATAATGAAAAATCAATTGAAGAAGTGAACCAAGGACAAACCGTATTTCCAAAACTGCAAGGTCAGTTGTTTCAACATGCAGATAAATACATCGTTGTTTTTTATTGCTATACCGACCAATTAAGCTTAGTAAAATTATATAAGCTTCTAGCCACTGATGATATTCAGCTAGTTGAAGGGAAAGCTATCTTTTCAACATTCAATCAAATGCTTACAAAATGTGTGGTTTACGCTGATAAAAATGTTTTACGTCATGTAGACTGTGTACTGGAGGAGGCAACTTTCCTAGAAGAAAAAAATCCAAAAGTGAATCTAAAAAAAATTTCTGATATTCAATATGCAGATTTACGTCTCGTTCAACCTGGTGAAGCTGCTATTGAAAATCAAGGGATATTGGAGGCGACTTCTGCGGTACGAATGGCGCGTGTTGAAAATATGCATACCATTGATTCTTCAGTGTTTCATGTGACCAATGATGAAAACGAGCGAGTTCAAATTGAATTAGGTCATTTTGCGATGAATCTTTCTGAAGTATTCGCTTTAATTGTTGATCAAAAGCGAATTGGTCAAAAAATGCGTTGGCCTCGTGCGATTGCGCCGTTTGATGTACATTTGATTGCTGTGGAGATACAGGATTATTACCAAAAACAGTTGATGCAACTAGTTGAAGAAAAATTGATTCAGTCATCTTATGAAGTTCTCATTGATGATCGTGATGAACGAATTGGTGTTAAATTTGCTGAAGCGGATCTTATTGGATGTCCTATTCGAATTGTTGTAGGGAAAAAAGCTGCAGACCAAATCATAGAATTGGAACTGATGCAAAGTCAGTCAAAGTTAGAAGTCCGGCTTGACGATTTAATTGGAACATTGGAAATACTCTTAGGTCAAGAGTAAGAATAAAAAGTGATGGTCGCAAATTTTTCGCGGACGATCACTTTTTTTGCTATAATAGATTGTACGTTTATTTATTTTGGAAAGAAGAGGTGCGTATTTTGTCTATCCAACAAGAAAAGTATCATATTTTACTTGAACAAATGAAATTATCACCCGAGCTTTTAAATCATCCTTTAATTCAACAAGGAGAAATGAAGCAGGTTAAGGTGCTAAAAACTGATAGAAAATGGATTTTTTATTTACATTTCACAGAGATTTTGCCTTTTGAATTGTATCATTCCTTTATCAGTCATTTAGAAGCCGCTTTTAAAAATATTGCTGAAGTTCAGTTATTTATAGAAGTAGAGAATCAAACTTTTAATCAGCAGCTATTGCAAGATTATTATCCTTTAGCATTAGTAAAAGCACATTGTGACACGCCGATGATTCAACAAGCACTCAAAGGTCAAAAACCAGTTTTAAATGGGAATAAGATTTATCTTTCAGTGAGTTCGGAATCTATTATACCGTTATTAGAGCAACAATATCTGCCAAAGATTGTGCAAAATTATCGTCAATTCGGGTTTCCAAAGTTTCATTTTGAATTACAATTAGATGCTGAATTGGCAAGTTTAGAGCAACAAGCTTATGAAGAACACCAACAAGCGCAAGCACAACTGATGATGGAAAATGCAGCGAAGGCGATTGCTAATCAAGAAAAACGCAAGCAAGAAAAAACTGAAGAAACAACTTCTTTTTCTGGACCAATTCAACTTGGTAGAGAAATTAGTCCTTCTGATGTAATTACACCAATGATTGAAATTAGCGAAGAGGAAAATCGGGTGTTGTTTGAAGGGTATATTTTTGATATAGAAATTCGAGAGTTGCGTTCAAAACGTTCGCTGTTACAAATGAAGATTACGGACTATACTTCTTCTTTCATTGTCAAACGTTTTTCAAATAATGATAAAGATGTTGAAATGTTTCATGCATTGAAAAAAGGCATGTGGGTTAAAGCACGGGGAAGTATTCAAGAAGATAGTTTTTCTCATGAGTTAACGATGATGGCTCAAGATATTTCTGAAGTGACTCATGAAAGTCGTAAGGATTACGCGCCAGATGATCAAAAACGCGTAGAATTACATCTGCATTCAAATATGTCAACGATGGATGCGACTAATTCGATTACGGATTTAGTCACTCAAGCTGGAAAATGGGGGCATAAAGCGATTGCCATTACCGATCATGGAGGTGCCCAAGCCTTTCCAGAAGCGCACCAAGCGGGGAAAAAAGCTGGTGTGAAGATTATTTACGGGGTTGAGGCTAATATTGTTGACGACCGTGTGGAAGTAGCTTATAATCCTGCGCCAATTGAGTTAGAGGATGCCACTTATGTTGTTTTTGACGTGGAAACAACGGGACTTTCTGCCGTCTATGACACGATTATCGAATTAGCGGCTGTAAAAATGCATAAAGGGAATATTATTGATACTTTTGACGAATTCATTGATCCAGGGCATCCATTATCTAATACCACGATTCAACTGACTGGAATTACCGATGATATGGTCCGTGGTTCGAAATCAGAAGCTGAAGTCTTGCAAATGTTTAAAGAGTTTACCGGCGATGCGATTTTAGTTGCGCATAATGCCTCTTTTGACATGGGCTTCTTAAATACGAGCTATGATAAAAAAAGCATGCCGATTTCGACTAATCCAGTCATTGATACTTTGGAATTAGCACGTTATTTGTACCCAGACTTTAAACGTTTTGGTTTGGGTGTGTTAACGAAGAAATTTAATGTAGGATTAGAACAACACCACCGGGCTATTTACGACTCCGAAGCAACGGCGCATTTAGCATGGATTTTTATTAAAGAAGCTATAGAAAAACATGATATGAAGTTGCATCAAGATCTAAATCGTGAAGTTGGTGGAGAAAATTCCTATAAATTAGCCCGGCCTTTTCATGCAACTATTTTGGTTACTACACAGGCTGGTCTGAAGAATTTATTTAAATTGATTTCTTTGTCAAATGTGAAATACTTTTATGATAAAGTACCTAGGATTCCTCGCACTGAACTAATGCGTTTACGAGAAGGCTTAATCGTTGGCACAGGCTGTGATAAAGGGGAAGTCTTTGTGGCGATGATGCAAAAAGGTCGAGCTGCGGCGAAAGAATTGGCCCAATTTTATGATTTTATCGAGGTTATGCCAAAACCAGTTTATGCGCCATTAATTGAGCAAGAATTAGTCAAAAACGAAAAAGACTTAGAAGAAATCATTAAAAATCTGGTTGCCATTGGTGAAGAATTAGGTAAACCTGTCGTTGCAACCGGTAATGTCCATTATCTAAACAAAGAAGATGCCATTTACCGCAAGATTTTGATTAATTCAATGGGACCGGGAAATCCCTTAAACCGCCATACTTTACCAGATGTACATTTTAGAACGACGGATGAAATGTTAACCGAGTTTCAATTTTTAGGAGCAGAAAAAGCCCAAGAGATTGTCGTGACGAATCCTAACTTGATTAATGAACAGTGTGAAGTTGTCATTCCAGTAAAAGATGATTTATATACACCGAAGATTCCTGGTTCAGAAGAAGAAATTACTGAGTTAAGTTATAAGCGGGCCAAAGAATTATATGGTGATCCACTTCCTGAAATTGTTGAAAAGCGTTTAGAAAAAGAATTAAATTCGATTATCGGTAATGGCTTTTCGGTGATATACTTGATTGCCCAAAAATTAGTGCATAAGAGTAATGAGGATGGTTATTTGGTCGGTTCTCGTGGTTCGGTGGGTTCGAGTTTTGTTGCTACGATGACGGGAATTACAGAGGTGAATCCGTTAGCGCCTCATTATCATTGCCCAAATTGTCAGTATTCAGAGTTCTATGAAAATGGTGAATATGGTTCTGGTTTTGATATGCCAGAAAAAGCTTGTCCAAAATGTGGTACGCGTCTGAAAAAAGATGGGCATGATATTCCGTTTGAAACTTTCCTAGGGTTCCATGGGGATAAGGTTCCTGATATTGATTTGAACTTCTCCGGTGAATATCAACCTCAAGCACATAACTATACCAAAGTCTTGTTCGGGGAAGACTATGTATATCGGGCAGGAACAATTGGTACCGTAGCCGATAAGACAGCCTATGGATTTGTGAAAGGCTATGAGCGTGATAATGACCTTCACTACCGCAGTGCCGAAGTGGACCGTTTAGCTAAAGGGGCTACAGGTGTGAAACGTACGACTGGTCAGCACCCAGGTGGGATTATCGTTATTCCAGATTATATGGATGTATATGATTTTACGCCTATTCAATATCCAGCTGACGATCTCAATGCAGAATGGCGTACCACACACTTTGATTTCCACTCGATTCATGATAATATTTTAAAACTTGATATTCTAGGGCACGATGATCCTACCGTGATTCGGATGTTGCAAGATTTATCTGGAATTGAGCCGAAAACCATTCCGACAGATGACCCTGAAGTTATGAAGATTTTCCAAGGTCCAGAAGTATTAGGCGTTACTGAAGAGCAAATAGGTTCAAAAACCGGGACGTTGGGGATTCCTGAATTCGGGACACGTTTTGTTCGTGGCATGTTAGAGCAAACCAAACCACATACCTTTGCCGAGTTGCTTCAAATTTCGGGTCTATCACATGGTACCGACGTATGGTTGGGAAATGCTGAAGAGTTGATTCGAAATGGTACCACAACGTTAGCCGATGTGATTGGTTGTCGTGACGATATCATGGTTTATCTGATGCATGCGGGGTTAGATAATGGTCTGGCCTTTAAGATTATGGAAAGTGTGCGTAAAGGTAAGGGGATTCCAGATGATTGGCAAGAGGAAATGCGTAAAAAAGAAGTGCCAGAGTGGTATATTGAGTCTTGCTTGAAGATTAAATATATGTTCCCGAAAGCCCATGCTGCAGCTTATGTCTTAATGGCGTTGCGGGTGGCTTACTTTAAGGTTTACTTCCCGATTCTATATTATTGTGCTTACTTTTCTGTACGGGCTGATGATTTTGATTTGGTGGCGATGTCTCGAGGAAAAGCAGCAGTAAAAGCACGTATGGATGAAATTAATGAAAAAGGAATGGAAGCTTCAACCAAAGAAAAGAACTTGTTGACGGTCTTAGAATTGGCCAATGAAATGTTAGAACGTGGTTTTGAATTTGGGATGATTGATCTTTATAAATCAGATGCCGTGAACTTTGTCATTGATGGTAATAAGTTAATTGCGCCATTTCGAGCGGTGCCTAGTTTAGGGACTAACGTGGCCAAACAAATCGTCCAAGCACGTGAAGAAGGCGCGTTTTTATCCAAAGAAGACTTAGCCACCCGTGGTAAGGTTTCAAAAACTTTAATTGAATATATGTCTGAACATGGGGTACTTGATGGGCTACCTGAAGAAAACCAACTTTCTTTATTTGACAATCTCTTTTAGGAGGAAGTATTAGGATGCAAAAAATTGACTTAGCTACTTGGCCTCGACGCGAAGTTTTTAGCTTTTTTTCTCAAATGTCCAATCCTTTTTACATGGTGAGCTTTAGGCAAGAAGTGACAAACTTAGTAAAATATTGTAAAGAGTCTCAACTATCTTTTTACTATGCTTTGATTTATCTTACTTGCCAAGCGATGAATGAGATAGAAAATTTTCGCTATTTCTTACAAGATGAAGAGATTTATCTATACTCTCAACGGATTCCAAGTTTTACCGATTTGAAAAAAGACAGTGATCAATTTCATATTGTAACGATGGGTTTAAAAGCAGATTTACGTGATTTTTGTCAGCAAGCAAGTGTCCAATCAAGTCAGCAATCAACTTTTATTGCGCCTTATGCTGAAGAAAACTTGATTTACTATTCTTGTTTGCCTTGGATAGATTTGACTGCCTTAACCAATGAGCGTGATTTAGCAAATCCTAAGGCAAAAGATGACAATATCCCGCGAATTAGTTGGGGAAAATATAGCAAAAATCAGGACAAAATTGAACTCGTGATATCGTTGGAAGTCAATCATCGCTTTGTAGATGGTCTACATGGTGGTCGCTTTGCTGAAAAATTGACACAATTGATTGAAAAATTATAATCAAAAAAGGATGAGAGCTGTTTCTGTACCGACCTCCAATTGTTAGATTTTATGGTCTAACTTTTGGGGGTCGGTACATTCATTGAATAATTCTCATCCTTTTTTACTTATATTAATGTTAATTTGCAGACGACTTCACATCTAGCTGTATGAGGAAACATGTCCACGGATTGCAGATAATCGACACGGTATTTTTGACTGAGTGTGACTAAGTTTTTCGCTAGGGTTGATACATTACAAGAGACATAGACTAGCTGTTGACTTGGATATTTTAATAATGCGTTTAATAATTGTTCATCTAATCCTGTTCTTGGCGGATCGACAATAATGACATCTGCACGAAATCCTTTTGCTAACCATTTAGGTAGTAAATCTTCTGCTGTCCCGACTTCATAATGGGTATTTTCTACTCCGAGGCGTTGGGCGTTTTTCTTAGCATCTTCAATCGCAGCTGGGATAATATCCATGCCGCGGACTTCTTTGACTTGTTTGGCTAAACTTAGTCCGATTGTTCCCACACCACAGTAAGCATCCACGACACTTTCTTTTCCAGTAAGGGTGCAGGCTTTGATTGCTTCATCATATAAAATTTTTGTTTGTGTAGGATTTAATTGGAAAAAGGCTCTAGCAGATAAATCAAAAACAACTTCATTGATTTGCTCAGTAATTGCTGTTTTTCCTGCTAGGTGAATTGTTTCATCGCCCATAACCAGGGATGTCTGTTTGGATTGAATGTTTTGCATAACGGACACCACTTCAGGACATTGACTTTGAATCAGACGTAAAAGACTATTTAAGTTAGGAATTTGGCGCTTCGCTGAAATCAAGACTAATTGGACTTCACCGGTTTCAATCCCCACACGCACCATCAAAGTTCTTAATACACCTGTCTTTTTCTTTTCGTCATAGATTGGAATTTGATAACGATTCAACAAGCGTACAACCGTATTTAACACTTTTTGTGTCGTTTCTTCTTGTACAAGGCAATTTTCGATAGCGACTAATTGATGTGAATTTTCTCTATATAGACCGGCTTCGATTTTTTTCAATTTTGGATTATAACGTAATTGAAATTGGGCTTTATTGCGGTAATGCCAAGGATTTTTCATGCCAATCGTTGGCCGTAATTCATAATTTTGATAGTCTAGGGGTTTAAATTTTTCTAGTGCTTGTTTGAGTAAATCACGTTTAAAATCAAGTTGGGCCTGATAATTTAAATGCATCAACTGACAGCCACCGCATGCATCATAATAGGCACAGGCTGGATGTACGCGGTCTTTGCTAGGCTTTAATATTTTTATGATTTTCGCATAGGCATATTTAGGAGTCGCTTTTGTCACTTGCACGAGCACTTCTTCATCTGGAAGCGCATTGGCAACGAAGATAATCATTTTTTGGTGATAGCCGATTCCTTCTCCATTAATGCCGAGACGTTTGATTTTGATTTGAAATTTTTGCTTTTCTCTAAGTTGAACCATGTACTTTTCCTTTCACATTTGCTAGTAACATGATAACGCATATAACAAGTTATTTTCAACTGTTCAGATAGATTTAAATTTTAGAAAGATATGTTACAATGAAAAAAGTAGGTGAAAGGACTGAAAAAGATGATTATTCAAAAAATGACGCAAAAAAAAGCGAAAAGTTATGAAATTACCCTTGATGATCAGCAAACTTTTATCGTATCTGAAGACGTCTTGGTGAAATTTCGCTTATTAAAAGGAAAAGAAATCGATGAGTCATTATTAGCCGAAATCAAAAAGGCAAGTGCTTATGATATCGGTTTGCAGCAGGCTTTAAATTATTTAAGTTATCAATTACGTACCGAAAAAGAAATCGTAACCTATCTGAAAGGAAAAGAAATTGGTGCTGAAGATATCCAAAAAATTAGTCAATATCTAAAAAATCAGCGCTTGATTGATGATGTGCAGTATGCCAAAAGTTATCTGCAAACTGCCATGCGCTTAAATGATAAGGGCCCCACGGTGATTGCCAATAAGCTAAGGGCAAAAGGAATTGGGGATAATATTATTGAGGAAGTCTTACCACTATATACAAAAGAGCAACAAATCGAGATTGCTAAAAAGGCGGCCGAGAAAATGTTAAAACGCCAAAGCAATCAAAGTCATTATCAAATCCTACAAAAGTGTAAATTATCTTTGGTGCAAAAAGGGTTTAGCTATGCAGTGGTCGATGAGGCGATGCAACAAATTGAAGTTGAAGTCGATGAAGAAGCAGAGTACGCCAAATTAGTGAAAGAGGCAGAAAAAATCATTCATCGTATAAAGGGAAAAAATGATTATGAGAAAAAACAAAAATTCAAACAAAAACTTTATCAAAAAGGCTTTGACCTAAGTTTGATTCAACAATATATTGATGAGGAATGGCTGGATGAATAATACTTTCGAACAACTTTCGACAAAAGAAGTCACACAATTACAAAAAAATTTTTTAGATTGGTATTTTATGAATGCCCGACAATTGCCTTGGCGTGAAAATCGTGATCCGTATCGCATTTGGATTTCTGAAATTATGTTACAACAGACCCGCGTGGATACTGTAATTGATTATTTTCATCGCTTTATGCAAACTTTCCCAACGATTAAAGATTTAGCTAATGCTGACGATGAAAAACTTTTAAAAGTCTGGGAAGGATTAGGTTATTATTCTAGAGCACGTAATTTAAAAGTAGCTGCCAATCAAATTATGGATGAATATGGTGGAAAATTCCCCCAAACGCCTGCTGAGATTAGTAAGCTAAAGGGGATAGGGCCTTATACGACAGGAGCGATTAGCAGTATTGCCTTTCATCTACCTGAACCCGCCATTGATGGGAATGTGATGCGAGTAGTGAGTCGACTCTTTTTAATCGAGGAAGATATTGCCAAAGCGAGCAGTCGGAAGGTCTTTGATAAAGCCGTTCGAAAAATAATTCCAGAAAAATATCCCGGCGAATTTAACCAAGCCTTTATGGATCTAGGTTCTAGCATTTGTACACCTACAAGTCCCAAGTGTGAAGAGTGCCCATTAAGTAATTTTTGTCATTCCATGCAAGAAGGAATTCAAGAACAATTTCCAGTGAAAACTAAAAAAGCTAAGCCAAAAGATCAATATTTTGTAGCCTTTGCCCTAGAAAACAACCAAGAGGCTTATTTATTAGAAAAACGAGCTGCTGGTAGACTATTAAAAGACATGTTACATTTTCCAATTGTTGAAATTGAGCAAGACGAATACAAAAATCTTTTAAAAAACTTTTCTGAAGAGCGACTTGTTGCTCCTCTCTCTTTTGTACAGCCTACACTTTTTGATGAGGAAATGCTTGTTGCTGAGAATCAAACTGGATATACGCTACTCCCACCTTCGCAAGCGATACAAACCCTGTTCTCAAGATCAAAATTACCTTTTCAGCAAACAAAAATTTCATGGTATCCAGCTCATTTAGGAGAAGTTACGCACATATTTACGCACTTAAAATGGCATATCTTATTATTTGAAGGAAAATTTGTGGAATCTGATGCAAAGGATGATTTTTACACCATGCAGCAGATGAAAGAATTGCCACTACCCAAAATGCAGCATAAATTATTGATGAATTTAAAGAAAATACACAAACTTCATAAAGATTTCTAGCCATTCAGTCAATTTATTGATATAATGATTTTGACGTAGGTGGATAACACCCGAACAAATGCACAAAAATGCTGCTGAGGGAAGGGTTAAGATGCGAATTCCAAAAGAAGGAGAGTTTGTTAGCATTCAAAGCTACAAACATGACGGCAAATTGCATCGAACGTGGCGTGATACAATGGTATTGAAAACCAGTGAGTATTCAATTATCGGCGTAAATGATCATACCCTTGTGACAGAATCAGATGGACGGCGCTGGGTCACTAGAGAGCCGGCCATTGTGTATTTTCATAAGAAGTATTGGTTCAATATAATAGCAATGATTAGAGAAAAGGGAGTGTCGTATTATTGTAATTTAGCTTCTCCGTTTCTATTAGATGAAGAAGCGTTGAAGTATATTGATTATGATTTAGATATTAAAGTTTTTCCGGATGGTGAGAAACGGTTGTTAGATGTGGATGAATATGAACTACATAGTAAGATTATGCATTATCCGCAAGACATCGATTTTATCTTGAAAGAAAATGTCAAAATCCTAGTTGATTGGATTAATAACGGTAAAGGTCCCTTCTCTGATAGCTACGTCGATATTTGGTATAATCGCTACAAGCAATTGTCGCAAAAATGATTTAAAAAGATGAGTATCTGTGCTACTCATCTTTTTTTTACCATAAAAATCAGTTATAATGTTTGAAAAAAGGAGGAAAATTATGTTCGAAAAATTAAGACAGTCAAAGTTACTTTTTTGGTCTGTTGAGCTATTAGTTTTAGCAACTTTTGTATTTGTATTAACGAAAGTAGATTTCTTACTCAAACCTTTAGGCGTGTTTTTTTCAACCTTATTTGCACCAATCTTAGTTTCGGGATTTTTATATTATATGCTCAATCCATTAGTTGAACTTTTGACCGAAAAATTAAAAGTCAAACGAATATTTGCAATTGTTTTTGTTTTCTTATTGCTGATTGGTGTGCTTGCTTTGGTCGTGATGGCTGTCATTCCAAACTTAATTAAACAATTAACGCAATTAGCCGCAAATATTCCGGATCTGATTCAGCAAATCGAGTTGGCAATTAAAGGCCTAGCTAAAAATGAAACTTTAAAACATTTAGATATCAATCAAGAGCTCGCAAAACTCAACTTATCCTATGGCACAATTATTCAGAAGTTTATGAGTGGGGTGGCCATTAGTCTAGGTTCTGTCTTTTCAACGATTGCTTCTGCGGCCATGTTGATTATTACCGTTCCATTTATTTTGTTTTATATGCTTAAAGATGGTCATCGTGCGGTGCCTAATATTTTGCGCTTTGTGTCAGAAAAACGTAAAGAATCAGTGGCAAATCTGTTAAAAGAAATGAATCAGACCTTAGCTAATTATATTAGCGGACAGATGATAGAGTGTCTTTTTGTCGGAACTTTTACTTTTTTAGGTTATATGATTTTTGGCATTAAATATGCATTCTTATTAGGCGTGATTGCTGGTATCACGAATTTAGTGCCTTACTTGGGTCCTTATCTAGGCTTATTACCGGCTATAGTGGTCACTATTTTTAATAATCCACTTCAAGCCATTATTTGTTGTGGCGTCGTATTAGTTGTCCAACAAATTGATTCTAACGTCATTTATCCAAACGTTATCGGAAAATCTTTATCTATCCATCCATTAACGATTATTATCATTTTATTAGTCGCAGGCAATCTAGCTGGTTTATTAGGTATCTTTTTAGGCGTGCCTTTATATGCGATTGGGCGTACAGTTTTAGCTTTTGGTTATCGTATGTTAAAAGAATAAAGTTGCTTCAAAAAGAATCGCTTATATAGTTGTTTATAAAAAGTATGACACGAATCTTGCAATTTGTATAAATTCTGTTTTTCTAGATTGCAAATTGAGCAACTTTATGATACGATTTTAGCGTGGTCTATCCCACGCTTTTTTTCTATATTATATTATTTTTAAGGAGAGCGATAAAACTATGAATGCTGACCCCGAGAGTCAGTCGCTTTTAGCGCAGATTTTACTTTTAGTTGTTTTAACATTGATTAATGCCTTTTTGGCGGCTTCTGAAATTGCTGTGGTTTCGGTTAACCGTAATCGCTTAGAGCAAAAAGCTGATGAAGGTGATGTCAAAGCACAAAAATTATTAAAAATTATTGCTGAACCTACGAATTTTTTATCAACGATTCAAGTAGGTATCACTTTGGTTAACATCTTGTCAGGGGCTTCTTTGGCAGATAATTTAGCCAATCGTTTAGCACCTTTATTAGGTGGTGGTGCAGCAGCTAAAAATATTGCTAGTGTAATTGTTTTAGCGATATTAACTTTTGTCTCTATTGTTTTTGGTGAGTTATATCCAAAACGAATTGCAATGAATAAGTCAGAAGAAGTGGCCAACTTAACTTCTGGTACAATCCGTTTATTAGGAATTGTAGCGAAACCTTTTGTATGGTTATTATCTGCTTCAACTTCACTGCTAGCTAAACTTACACCTATGGAATTTGATGATGAAGATTCTAAGATGACACGTGATGAAATGCGTTATATGTTAGAAAATGAAGGTGTTTTAGAAGATGACGAGCTAGAAATGGTTCAAGGGGTATTCTCGCTTGATACAAAAGTGGCTCGTGAAGTCATGGTTCCACGGACTGATGCATTTATGGTGGATATTAACCGTCCGATTGATGAAATTGTGAGTGAGATATTATCCGAAAACTTTTCAAGAATTCCGGTCTATGATGATGATAAAGATAAAATTATTGGCATCTTGCATACAAAAAACTTGCTAAAAGGTGCCTTTAAGTCAGGCTTTGAAAACTTAAATTTAAAAAAATTATTACAAGAACCACTATTTGTACCAGAAACCATATTTATTGATGATTTATTGTATGAACTTAAGAAAACGCAAAATCAAATGTCTATTTTGCTAGATGAATATGGCGGTGTGGTTGGTATTGTAACATTAGAAGACTTATTGGAAGAAATTGTCGGTGAAATTGACGATGAATCGGATGAAGTCGAAACATTATACGAAAAAGTCAATGATAATGAATATATTATTCAAGGACGTATGTTAATTGAGGAGTTTAACGAACTTTTCGATACTGATTTGCATATGTCAGATGTAGATACGATGGCAGGCTATTTGATTACTGCCTTAGGAACGATTCCAGATCAAGGAGAACAATTATCGTTTGATGTGGATAATGTGACTTTGGTAGCTGAAGAGATGGAAGGAACTCGATTGTTGAAATTGCGTGCTATTTTCCATGAGACAAAAGAAGTTGAGCCAGAAGAAGAACGTCGTATTTTCCGTAAAGAATTTGAAGACGATGAACCAAGACGGTAATCATTTTGAGAAATCATGCAATTTTGTGTGGTTTCTCTTTTTGTTTGTATAAAGCTATGCTAAAATAGCAAGGTATGTATATTAATTTGAAAGGAAAGAAGATAAAGATGCATAATCCAAAACAAAAGGAACAAATGAATAGCCGCCGTACTTTTGCGATTATCTCTCACCCGGATGCTGGTAAGACAACTATTACTGAACAACTTTTACTTTTCGGTGGAGCGATTCGTCAAGCAGGAACGGTTAAAGGAAAAAAGACTGGGAACTTTGCGAAATCGGACTGGATGGAAATTGAAAAACAACGTGGAATTTCGGTAACTAGTTCAGTTATGCAATTTGATTATAATGGGAAACGTGTCAATATTTTGGATACACCAGGGCACGAGGATTTCTCTGAAGATACTTATCGAACATTAATGGCTGTGGATAGTGCGGTCATGGTTATTGATAGTGCGAAGGGGATTGAAGCACAAACCAAAAAATTATTCCAAGTTGTTAAAAAACGAGGAATTCCAATTTTCACTTTTATCAATAAGCTAGATCGTGATGGCCGTGAACCATTAGATTTATTAGAAGAACTGGAAGAATTGCTAAATATCGAATCTTATCCAATGAATTGGCCAATCGGGATGGGAAAAGGATTGGAAGGGTTATATGATCGTTTTAATCATCGAGTAGAATTATATCGTCCAGAAAGCTATGATAATGAACGTTTTGTCCCACTTGACGAAAATGGGGAAATTGATGTCAATCATAAATTGACTCAAAACAGTATTTATCAACAAGTGCTAGAAGAAGTGGAGTTGTTAAAAGAAGCAGGGGATGCCTTTGATGAAGAAAAGATTGCTCGTGGGGATCAAACGCCGGTCTTTTTTGGCTCTGCTTTGACAAACTTTGGTGTACAAACATTTTTAGAAACTTTCTTACAGTTTGCACCAGCTCCACATGCACATAAGACGGTTGATGGCGAATTATTAGATCCAATGACCGAAGAATTTTCAGGATTTGTCTTTAAGATTCAAGCCAATATGAATCCAGCCCATCGTGACCGAATTGCTTTTGTGCGAATTTGTTCCGGAACTTTTGAACGAGGGATGGATGTAACTTTACAGCGTACTGGTAAAAAGATGAAATTAAGTAACGTTACCCAATTTATGGCAGATACTCGCGAAAACATTGAAGAAGCGGTGGCCGGTGATATTATTGGGGTTTATGATACTGGAAATTACCAAATTGGGGATACTTTAACTGAGGGTAAGTTAAAAGTGCAGTTTGAAGAGTTACCATCCTTTACGCCAGAAATCTTTATGCGTGTGACAGCTAAAAATGTCATGAAGCAAAAATCATTCCATAAGGGTATTTATCAGTTAGTTCAAGAAGGGGCCATTCAATTATATAAAACATATCTGACTGATGAATACATTATTGGAGCAGTGGGTCAATTACAATTTGAAGTATTCCAATATCGTATGAAAAATGAATATAATGCTGAAGTCGTCATGACGCCAATGGGGAATAAAATTGCGCGTTGGATTAAGCCGGAAGATTTAGACGAAAAGATGAGTTCTAGTCGGAATATTTTGGCTAAGGACCGCTTTGATCAACCATTATTCTTATTTGAAAATGAATTTGCGATGCGTTGGTTTGCGGATAAATATCCAAATGTTGAACTTAAAAGTCTATTATAAAATAAAAAGAGTCGCCCGGGATTTAGGCGGCTCTCTTTTTGGTAAATGAGTCAAATTTAAGATGCTTTTTTAGGAATAGAAATTTCAATCAATCCTTCTGAATCCAAAACTTTAATTTCGTTTTCATTAAAACTATTTTCAGGTAATTTTTGGATAAAATAATTGCGGATTTCTTCAATTTCGCTATGTCGAATTTTACGTTTATTGTTATA
This sequence comes from Enterococcus cecorum, assembly GCF_023221775.1. Lineage (GTDB taxonomy): Bacteria > Bacillota > Bacilli > Lactobacillales > Enterococcaceae > Enterococcus_E > Enterococcus_E cecorum_A. The sequence continues at coordinate 112,148 of NZ_JAKUDS010000001.1, forward strand.
TAGTAAAATTTCAACATGAGTAGGTGCTAAGGTGTAAATTACCAGAGTATCACCGGCTGTGTAAACTTTCACTAATTCGGCATCGGTACTCTCTAATTGACTCATTACCAATCGAGAATGACTATTTGTGACATTGATAAGTTTCATGGTACTCACCTCTGATCTACTTTTCCCTAAACCCATTATATATGAATTTTGTATAAAATAAAACTATTAAAAACATAAATTCTAAAATAATTTACAAATGTGAAAAAACTTTGAAATCATTCATGAAACATTTATAGCGTATGATTATAACAAATGTTTTCAAAATAATAAAATAATAAATGCAGCTATCAGATAGAATAACTAAAGATAGCTGCATTTTTATTATTCAACTGTTTTCACAACGATTTGGCCATCCTCATCTAAGACAGCTTGCATGTGTTTTTTATTTGGCGCATCAAGATAGCACTCTGCCACTTGGTCTTCAATCTTATCTTGGATGACTCGACGTAATGGACGAGCTCCCATCGCTGGGTTATAGCCAAGTTCTACCAATTTTTCTTTCACGGCATCGTCTACATCAACATGAATTTCTTGACGGGCTAATTGTTCATTGACTTCTGATAGCATTAAATCAAGAATCAATAATAGATTTTCTTTTGATAAAGCTTTGAATTCAACAATGCCATCAAAACGGTTAAGAAATTCAGGCGTAAAGAATTGGTTCAATTGGCCAAGGACTGATTTTGTACGGCCTTCGATAGCTGCACCAAACCCAACACTTGCTTCAATCTTACCGGCACCCGCATTACTTGTCATAATGATAATGGTATCTTTAAAGCTAACTGTACGACCCTTCGCATCAGTCAGGCGACCATCATCTAGAATTTGTAGGAACATGTGTAAGACATCTGGGTGAGCTTTTTCGATTTCATCTAATAAAATTAAGCTATATGGATTTCGACGTACTTTTTCTGTTAACTGACCAGCTTCTTCATAGCCAACATATCCTGGTGGGGAACCGATTAGTTTTGAAACACTGTGTTTTTCCATATATTCAGACATATCGAAGCGAATCATTGCATCGCTTGAACCAAATAATTCATAAGCTAATTGTTTGGCTAATTCAGTTTTACCTACACCTGTTGGACCGACAAATAGGAAAGAGCCAATTGGACGGTTGACTTTACCTAAGCCGATACGATTACGACGAATAGCTTTACTTACTTTTTCAACGGCCTCTTGTTGACCAATGACTCGTTTATTTAAGTCATCGGCTAGATTTTTCAATTGGGTTTGTTCTTTTTCTTTCAAATCGCCAACTGGAATACCCGTTTTTTCTTCCACGATTTTTTCCATGTCTTTTTCAGTAACAAAAGGCATTTCTTCATCTTCCACTTGTGTTTTCATTAATTTTTCAAGTTTTGTGATTTGATCGCGGTAATAAGCTGCTTTTTCAAAGTCCTCTTCTTGAGAGGCTTCTCGTTTTTGTTGTTGGGCATAGTCTAATTTCTTTTCAATCGACTTTGGATCGACAAAAGCAATCGTTAAATTCTTTTTAGAACCGGCTTCATCGAGTAAATCAATCGCTTTATCTGGTAGGAAGCGGTCTTGAATATATCGGTTAGAAAGAATAGCCGCTTGTTCTATAGCTTCATCCGTATATTTGACATGATGATAATCTTCATAGCGTTTTTGAATTCCTTTTAAGATGGTGATAGTTTCTTCAACGCTTGGTTCATCGACTTGGACAGGCTGCATCCGACGCTCAAGTGCGGGGTCTTTTTCAATCATGCGGTACTCATTTAATGTCGTAGCTCCGATTAATTGTAGTTCACCACGGGCAAGAGAAGGTTTCAAAATGTTACCTGCGTCTAAAGCACCTTCACCAGCCGAACCAGCGCCGACGATTTCGTGCACTTCATCAATGAAAAGAATTATATTGTCAGCATTGGTTACTTCTTGGATTAATTGTTGCATCCGTTCTTCAAATTGACCGCGAATTCCAGTCCCTTGAACTAAAGAGGCAACATCCAAGCGAATAACTTCTTTTCCTTGTAATTTTTGCGGTACTTCTTCAGCGACAATCTTTAGCGCTAATCCCTCCACAACCGCGGTTTTACCAACACCTGGCTCACCAATAAGTACTGGATTATTTTTATTTCGACGATTTAAAATTTCAATGACACGATTAATTTCTTGATCACGACCAATGACAGGATCAATTTTTCCATCACGTGCTTGTTGGGTAATATTTACACCAAATTGATCAAGCAAGCCATTTCCTCCATTTTGTCCTTGACGTGGAGGTTGACCACCCATAAAACCATTTTGCGTAGGTGGGACTTGTTGATTTTGAGGATTTTGTTGCATTTGTCTTGAAAATTGACTCAACAAATCATCAAAATTACTGAAGCCAAATGGATCTTGATACATGTTTTGATTCATACTGCCTTGATTGGCTTTAAGCTTTTGGTAGCAATTTTGACATAAATCAAATTGTCTTTTTTGACCATTAACACTAGTATATAGGTGGATGGTTGCTTCGTTTTTACCACAATTTTGGCAATTCATGGACATCATCCTTTACTAAAATATGTATTCAGTCATTTATTGTTTGACCAATATTGACCTTGTGACTTTATTATACGTTTTTTTCTTAATTAAGCAAGAAACATGCTCTAACAGAGAGATTTTTCGTTCTTTTCAATTTTTTTAAAGTCGCTATAATAAAAGTGGTGATGAATATATCATAAATAAGATAAATATAACAACGAGATGTAAGAGGGTGTGAAATTTTCATGAAAACAACTGAAGAGTATGCCGTATTATTGAAGCAACTACTGGATGGTACAATTCAAGAATTAGTTGTAGAGCAAGCTGAGTATTTCAACTTTAGAGAGGCTTGGTTAAAATTGCCGAACCGTAATGATGTTGTCGGTGAAGCAGGGTTAAAAGGACGTATCATATACAGAATAAAAAAATAAATGAATCATCACACATTCTGAATAAATTGTTCAAAAACGGTTGTCTAAATGCAAAAAAAATGGTAATCTAATCAAGGAAAGGGTGTTACGTAAAGCAATATTTATTTGCTGATAAAAAAGAAAACCCTAACAACAATATTTCTTTCAATAAAGGAGATCGATTCATATGGAAAAAAAATCATTTAACGTAGTTGCTGACACAGGAATTCATGCTCGTCCTGCAACATTATTAGTACAAACTGCAAGCAAATTTGCTTCAGATATCAACTTAGAATACAAAGGTAAATCTGTAAACCTTAAATCAATCATGGGCGTTATGTCTTTAGGTGTTGGCCAAGGTGCAGACGTTACTATTTCAGCTGAAGGTGCAGACGAAAAAGAAGCAATCGCAGCTATTACAGAAACAATGGTTAAAGAAGGTTTGTCTAACTAATGGTTGAAATGCTAAAAGGAATCGCCGCAAGTGATGGTGTTGCTGTAGCTAAGGCTTATTTATTAGTTGAGCCAGATTTATCATTTACCAAAGTTAATGTTGAAGATATTGATGCAGAATTTGCTCGCTTGGACGATGCTTTAGCACAATCAAAAGCTGAGTTAGAACAAATTCGTGCAAAAGCAGCAAGTACTTTAGGTGAAGAAGAAGCTGCTGTATTTGACGCACACTTGATGGTTTTATCAGACCCAGAGATGATTGGTCAAATTAAAGACGCAATCAAATCAAATAAAGTGAATGCAGAAGCTGCCTTAAAAGAAGTAACGGATATGTTTATTTCTATTTTTGAAGGTATGGAAGATAATAAATACATGCAAGAACGTGCCGCTGACATTAAGGACGTAACTAAACGTGTATTAGCGCACTTATTAAATGTGGTGCTTCCAAGCCCTGCAATGATTAACGAAGAAGTAGTCGTTGTTGCACATGACTTGACTCCAAGTGATACTGCACAATTAGACCGTCAATTCGTTAAAGCGTTCATCACTGATATTGGTGGACGTACATCTCACTCTGCAATTATGGCCCGTTCTTTAGAAATTCCTGCAATTGTAGGTACAAATTCAGTGACTTCAAAAGTAAACGCTGGTGATTTAATCGCTGTAAACGGTATTACTGGTGAAGCGATTGTACATCCAACTGAAGAACAACAAGCTGCCTTCATCAAAGCTGGTGAAGACTATGCCGCTCAAAAAGCAGAATGGGAAAAACTAAAAAATGAAAAAACAGTTACTGCAGATTGTCAACATTTTGAATTAGCTGCTAATATTGGTACACCAAAAGATTTAGCAGGTGTTCACAATAATGGTGCTGAAGCGGTTGGTTTATACCGTACTGAATTCTTGTACATGGATTCACCTGACTTCCCATCAGAAGAAGATCAATTCGAAGCCTATAAAGCTGTATTAGAAGGTATGGATGGTAAACCTGTTGTTGTTCGTACAATGGATATCGGTGGGGACAAAGAGTTACCATATCTTGATTTACCACATGAAATGAATCCATTCTTGGGTTACCGTGCATTACGTATTAGCTTATCTGAACTTGGTGATGCAATGTTTAGAACACAATTACGTGCTTTATTACGTGCGAGTGTGTATGGTACTTTACGTATCATGTTCCCAATGGTTGCAACTCTTAAAGAATTCAGAGCCGCTAAGAAGATGTTTGAAGAAGAAAAAGCAAAATTAGTTGCTGAAGGTGTAGCAGTTTCTGATGCTATCCAAGTAGGTATCATGATTGAAATTCCTGCTGCCGCTGTTTTAGCTGATAAATTTGCTAAAGAAGTTGATTTCTTCAGTATCGGTACCAACGATTTAATTCAATACTCAATGGCTGCTGACCGTATGAGTGAACGTGTATCTTATCTATATCAACCATATAACCCATCTATCTTACGTTTAATTAAGAACGTAATTGATGCAGCACATGCAGAAGGTAAATGGGCTGGTATGTGTGGAGAAATGGCTGGTGACCAAACTGCTGTGCCATTACTTGTTGGTATGGGCTTAGATGAGTTCTCAATGAGTGCGACTTCAGTTCTTAAGACTCGTAGCTTAATGAAACGCTTAGATACTGCTAAGATGAAAGAATTAGCAGATCGTGCGTTAAACGACTGCGATACTATGGAAGATGTTGTTGAATTAATCAACGAATACGTAAAATAATAACCGTATATTAAAAGACTAGGTTTTTGGCCTAGTCTTTTTTTGTAGTGTTTGAATTTTGAGGTAGATTAGCTTTTACCTGTTTGATAAGTTCTTCAAAACGAATGCCTTTACGGTAATTTGCGATAAACTCAAATATAGGTGTTAGAAAGTAAATAAAGATGCCATATTTAGGAATTACTAAGGCGATACCAAGCAAAATAATATCGAATAAAAAGACGAATACCGTTCTTTTCGCTAACCATCGATGGATAAATGTTGCTTTTTGCCATTGCCGCGTGCTTAATTCATTTTTGACAATTATTAAAGCAAGTAGATGATAAAGTAGGGCAGCGATTAAGTTGATGCTGCCAAAAAATAAAATGCTAATGGTTGGATTTGGATAATTCACTAACATTTTTACCGCAATCGGAAACAAGGATAAACTTAAGTGAAATAAGACATCTACCACAAAAGCTTGATGTGTCGTTTGTTTTGCTAAATTCATCAAATTGGTTCGCTGATACCAAAAGTCAATAAGGATAATAAAACTAATAATAAATAAACCAATTTCTTCAAATAAGCCAATCAATTCAGTCGTATTATGCGGAACAGTAATTTCTAGTACTAAAATCGTCATAATGATGGCAATTATCGCATCGCTTAATGTATCAAAACGTTCTTTTAATTTGGTCATTGCACTTCTCCTTTAGGTAAATAATGTAGTAAAAAATTTTCAGCATTTAGATAGCTGATTTTATCAATTTGTCTACTTGTAAATCCTTTTTGCTTAAGTGCCTGGATAATTTTTGGGAAGCTATTGACATCGCTTAAGTCTGGATGGACAGGGATGCCGTCAAAATCTGAGCCAAAGCATAGATGATCTTCGCCGACTAATTGATACATATACCATAAATGTTCGCTTATCGCTGCTGGCAGATCTGTTTGTTGATTTAGTTTTAGAAATTGATCAAAGAAATTAATCCCAATCAGTCCATTTTTATCAGCAATCTTTTGAATCAATTCATCGCTTAAATTTCTAGGATGAGGTGTTAATTTTCGGGCATTTGAGTGGCTAGCAATAATTCCTTGAGCGGAGGAAGTCAATACATCTTTAGCGACTTGATCACTAGCATGAGATAAATCGATAATCATCTGTAGGTCATTCATTCTTTCAATACATTCAAAGCCAAATTTAGTCAAGCCTGTCTGGTTATCTGCTAAAATTTGCTTTTCTTTATCCCAATACAGGATATTCGGTGTGCCAATTTTGTTTGAATAATTCCAAGTCAAAGTAATTAAGCGTATACCTAGTTGATAAAACTCCTCCAAATTTTCGATTTTTCCTTCTAATATACCGCCTTCTTCAAGGGTTAATAAAGCACTAATTCGCTTATTTGCTTTATTTTCATTATAGTCAGCCTGAGATTTGATAAGACCAATAGTAGCTGCATTTTTTTCCAGTTCCTTGATGAAACGCTGGTACATTTGTAAGGCAGTTTCTTTGCGGTTGGGATATTGCATTTTATCTAGAAAAATTGCAAAAGTTTGCAACAAAAAATCATTTTGTTGGAGTCGTTTTAGGTCAATTTGAAAATCATTTTCTAAAAGATTGCTATTATTATCTTCATAAAGTTTCATGATTGTATCACAGTGTAAGTCAATCATCGGCATATACATCATTCCTTTTAAATTTTGATTCTAGTATAGCACTTGAAAAATATTTTGAAAAATGGAAATTAAGACTAAAGGACGACAAAAAATTTCAGAAAAATATGGTATAATCGTTTTGAAAGAATTTGAAAAGAGGTGGAATGGTTGAAAATTGGGTTATTTACTGATTCGTATTTTCCACAAGTGAGTGGTGTGGCGACTTCCATTAAGACATTAAAAGACCAATTAGAACGTTTAGGAAATGAAGTCTATATCTTTACAACAACCGATCCGAATGTCACGGTTGATGATCCGCAAATTATCCGCATGCCAAGTGTCCCTTTTATTTCTTTTACTGATCGCCGTATTGTTGTTAGGGGGATGATTGACGCTTATCAAATTGCCAAAGAAAAAGGCTTAGATTTGATTCATACCCAAACAGAATTTGGTGTTGGTTTGCTTGGACAATTAGTTGCTAGAAAATTAAAAATTCCAGTTATCCATACGTATCACACAATGTATGAGGATTATTTGCATTATATTGCTAAAGGTAAAGTTATTCGCAAAAGTCATGTGCGTTATTTGACCCGATTATATGCAAATCATACAGATGCTGTCGTGTGCCCGAGTGAAAGAGTAAGTCAGACTTTGATAGATTACGGTGTGACGCGACCATTAAAAGTGATTCCAACGGGCATTGAATTAGAGAGATTTGTGCGTTCTGATATTACGCCAGAGATGACTGCACAATTAAGAAAAGACTTAGGTATTCAAGAAGATCAAATCATGTTATTATCTTTAAGTCGTATTTCATATGAAAAAAATATTCAAGCTATTATTCAGGGAATGCCGCAAGTCTTATTAATGATGCCAAATGTTAGGCTTGTTGTAGTTGGCAAGGGACCATATCTTGAAAATCTGCAAAAACAAGTCCATGATTTAGGCTTACAGGATTATGTGCAATTTACTGGTGAAGTTGAAAATGATAAAGTAGCCTATTATTATCGTGCGGCCGATTATTTTGTGAGTGCTTCAACCTCTGAGTCACAAGGTTTGACCTATACGGAATCAATGGCGGCTGGTACGCAAATTGTGGTAGAAGGAAATGCTTATTTAAATACCTTGATTGATCATCCAAGTTTAGGGGTTACTTTTAAAGAGGATGCTGATTTTGCGGAATGTTTAGTAGAATATGTTCACTCAGGTATCCAGCCAGATAAGCAAATTTTGAAAGAAAAATTATATAGTATTTCAGCTGATTGTTTTGGTGATACGATGTATGCTTTTTATCAGCAAGTCTTAGCAGAATATGCGCAAAAAGAATTCAAGACCAAATCTTCATCTATTGCCAAAATTAAAGTAAAATTATCAGCAATCAAGCCTTCAATTACAAGAGAAAAATAGGAAAGTATCTGAGATGAAGTTTTTGTCTTTGTCTTAGATACTTTCTTTTTGTATAATGAAATTGTGAAAAATAAACTGTAAAGAAGGAATGGACATGAAGTTAGGATTTATCGGTACTGGTGTCATGGGTAAAGCGATGGCTAGTCATTTACAAAAAGCAGGACACGAATTATTTGTATACAATCGTACCAAATCAAAAACAGATGAATTAGTGGCTAATGGTGCTACTTGGGCAGAAACACCACAAGAAGTAGCCGAATCTGCCGAGGTTATTTTTACCATGGTTGGTTATCCAAAAGATGTAGAAGAAATTTACTATGGTCCTCAAGGTATTTTTCAAGCAGATGTGAAGGGAAAAGTTTTGGTTGATTTTACGACGAGTACCCCTACGTTAGCCGAAAAAATTTACCAAACAGCTAAAGAAAAAGGAGCAGATAGTCTAGATGCACCCGTTTCTGGGGGAGATTTAGGTGCGAAAAATGCCACGCTAACGATTATGGTTGGTGGGGATCGTGTGGTTTATGATAAGATTTTACCTTTATTTGAAATTGTTGGAAAAACCTTTAACTATCAAGGGACTGCCGGAAAAGGTCAACACACTAAGATGGCCAACCAAATTATGATTGCCGGAACAATGACCGGTATGACGGAAATGTTAGTCTATGCGAATCAAGCTGGTCTCAATTTAGAGCAAGTCTTAGATACTTTAGCTGGTGGAAGTGCCTCTAACTGGTCGATGATTAATTACAGTCCACGTATCTTAAAAGAAGACTTTACACCTGGATTTTTCGTAAAACACTTTATTAAAGATTTAAAAATTGCCTTAGACGAAGCGAAGAAAATGGATTTAAATTTACCTGCAACTCAAAAGGCTTATGAATTATACGAACAACTGGCAGATTTAGGCTTTGAAAATGATGGCACACAAAGTTTAATCAAATTATTCTGGCATGAAGGAAAAAAACCTTAAAAAAAGGTAAGGAATTTACGGAAAATTAATGCAAGTTGCAATGGTTTTTGATACAATATAACAGAAATGATTAAAGGGAGGATTGCCGGATGAAAAGTTCGCAATTAGTCGCCATTATTAGACGTTTAGAAGCGATGATTGAAGCACAAGACAGCGAGGTGCAAGTTCGTCGTTTTGAAAAAGAAGGTGTTGAGAAATGTATCGTGACTTACGATAGCTCAACAGAAACTTTTGAATTAACTGAAGCAGAATCAAATCAACCATACCAATTTGATAACATCGATATCGTGGCGATGGAAATTTATGATTTAATTCAATAATTAAGCCTGAAAAAATTCATGTCTTAGTTTATCCAAAGATGCAAGATAGCTTGATTCGATAGTTATTTTGCATCTTTTCTTTGTTCTTTAAAAACTTTGAATATCAAAATTTTTTAAATAAATTTGCAAAAAACACTTGCAAAATGAAAGGAGATTAGATATAGTTTGATTATCAAATCTTTTGAATATCAAACTATCTAGGTGAAAGCAATATGGAAAATAATTACGAACAAATTAATCAGTTACTAGTCGATGTGTTTAATGATATTTTGGTTATTGAAGAATCAGAACTGAAGAAATCTCAGTTCAACGATTTATCAATTACCGAAATGCATACGATTGAAGCGATTAGTATGTATAAGAAAAAGACCACCTCAGAAGTTGCAAAAGAATTGTCCATTACTGTGGGTACGCTGACAATTGCCATTAATAAGTTGGTGAAAAAAGGCTATGTGGAAAGAATTCGCAGTGAAGATGATCGCCGGGTAGTGAAATTAGGTTTGACAAAAAAAGGCCGACTATTATATCGCGTACACCAACATTTTCATCGCGAAATGATTAAGGCAATATTAGTAGGAATGGATGAAGAAGAGTCACAAGCATTGCTCAAGGCTTTGAATAATTTACATTCATTTTTACAAGATTATAAGTAAGAATAGGATGTATCATTGTGTTGCAAATATTTCAAACTGCACATTATGTTCCCAAAAAAATGATAACCAATGAAGATTTATCCGAAATGATGGATACTTCTGATGAATGGATTTATTCGCGAACAGGTATCAAGACTCGCCACATTGTTGAAACAGAAAATACATCTGATTTATGTATTAATGTTGCACGTCAACTACTGGATAAAGCTAAAGTATGTCCTGAGCAAATTGGTTTTATTCTTGTGGCGACGATGACACCTGATTATCAAAGTCCATCGGTTGCTTGTCAAGTTCAAGGAGCCATTGATGCGCATCAGGCCTTCGCTTTTGATCTTACAGCTGCTTGTGCGGGGTTTGTCTATGCCTTGCACACAGCTAAAGGATTGCTTCATGATTTGCCATTTGGTCAAGTCGGAATGATTATCGGTGGGGAGACCTTAAGCAAAGTAGTGAATTGGCAAGATCGGACGACAAGTGTCTTATTTGGCGATGCAGCTGCGGGAGTACTAGTACGTTCGAGTGAAGAATTTGGGATTATCAAAAGTCGCTGTTATGCAGATGGTCATTATGCACAGTCATTAACGAGCGGGTTTATTGCCAATCAGAGTCCATTTAGTTTATCCCAAAAAATTATTTCTGATAAGTTAACCATGAACGGCCGTGATATTTTTGATTTTACGACACGAACGGTAGCAAATAGCCTAGATGAATTTTTGGGAGATGAGAGAGAAAACATTGATTATTTTCTTTTACACCAAGCCAATGTCAGAATTCTTGATATTATGGCGAAAAAATTGAAGGTAGACCGTGATAAATTTTTGCAAAATATGGAATATTATGGCAATACTTCAGCAGCATCGATTCCATTGTTATTATCGGAGTCGGTGGAAAAAGGGACTATTAAGATAGGCTCAAAACAAAAGCTTGTGTTTTCCGGTTTTGGTGGGGGGTTAAGTTACGGACATATCTTAACAACCATTTAAAAATCGTAAACAAATAAATTTAGAAAAAACATTTTTGGAGGAATATATAATGACTAAAGAAGAAATTTTTGGAAAAATTCAAGAAATCGTTGCAGAGGAATTAGATAAAGAAGCTGAAGAAATCCTATTAACAACGAATTTACAAGAAGATTTAGAGGCAGATAGCTTAGATTTATTCCAAGTGATTAATGAAATTGAAGATGCATTTGATGTTAAAATCGAAACAGAAGAAGGCATCCAAACAGTAGAAGATTTAGTTAACTTTGTGGCAAATAACCAAAATTAATCAAATAAAGACAGGAGAAACACAATTTCCTGTCTTTTCACTATTAATAGCTAGAAATAATCACCTGATAGAGTAAAGGAGCAAGGTATGACAAAAACGGCTTTTTTATTTAGTGGACAAGGCGCACAATATTTTGGAATGGGACGCGATTTGGCTGAAAAATATCCGATTGTTGATCAAACATTTAATGAAGCAAGTGAAATCTTGGGTATAGATATGAAGAAGTTATGTTTTGAAGAAAACGAACAATTAAACTTAACGCAATATACCCAACCTGCAATTTTAACGGTTAGTGTGGCCATTTTACGCTTGTTATCTGAATATCAAATACATCCAGATGCAGTTATGGGATTAAGTTTGGGTGAATATAGTGCTTTAGTTGCTAGCGAGGTTTTAGATTTTCCAACAGCATTAAAGATTGTTGCAAAACGTGGTCTGTATATGACACAAGCCGCTCCAACTGGCACAGGTAAAATGGTGGCAATTATGAATGCACCGATTGAAACCATAGAAGAATGTTGTCAAAAAGCGAGTCATTTAGGAGTGGTTGCCCCAGCTAATTATAATACGCCCAACCAGATTGTCATTGGTGGTGAAGTGGACGCGGTAGATGAGGCAGTGACTTTATTACATCGCGCCGGTGTCAAAAGAATGATCGAGCTAAATGTGAGCGGCCCTTTCCATACGGCTTTGCTTCGACCGGCTGGAAGAAATCTGCATGACTTATTTCAAACGGTGGCTTTCCATACACCTAAAATACCAGTCATCAGTAATACAACTGCAAAAGTGATGCCTAAAGAAGAAATCGCACATTTATTAGAATTGCAAGTTCAATCACCGGTTCGCTTTTATGAAAGTATCGCCACTTTACAAAGCATGGGGATTACGAAAATGATTGAAGTAGGTCCTGGCAAGGTCTTATCAGGTTTTATAAAGAAAATTGATAAGTCGATTCAAATGTTTCGAGTTGAAAATGAAGAGACGTTACAAGTGTTATTAGCGGAAAAAGGAAAATAAAGAGGTAAAAATGGAATTAAAAGGACAAACAGCATTTATCACAGGTAGTACACGAGGAATTGGCCTAGCGATTGCCAAGGCGTTTGCTAAACAAGGTGTGCATATTATATTAAATGGTCGACGCCCAGTTAGTGAAGCACTCATTGACGAAATCAAGGCTTTGGGTGTGAATTGCATTGGCATTTCTGGAGATATCTCTAATTCAGAGGAAGTCAAAGAAATGGTTAAACAAGCGAATGAATTTTCAACTGTGACTATTTTGGTCAATAATGCTGGGATTACCAATGATAAATTGATGTTAAGAATGAATGAACATGATTTTGAACAAGTTTTGAAAGTGAATTTAACAGGTAGTTTTAATATGACACAACAACTATTAAAAGGCATGTTAAAGCAACGAAAAGGAACAATTATTAATATCTCAAGTGTTTCAGGGTTAATGGGAAATGTCGGTCAAGCGAATTATGCGGCCAGTAAAGCGGGGTTAATCGGATTTACGAAGACAGTCGCTCGAGAAATTGCCCCACGTAAAATTACTTGTAATGCAATTGCTCCGGGGTTTATCGAAACGGATATGACTAGTGAGCTTAGTGACAAAATTCGTGAAGAGATGACAAAAAATATTCCATTACAACATTTTGGTCAAGTAGAAGATATTGCAAATACTGCAGTTTTCTTAGCAAAGAGTCCTTATATTACAGGCCAAGTGATTAATGTTGATGGTGGATTAGTGATGAATGGATAGGAGTGTTTCAAGTGACTCGTGTCGTAATTACAGGCTATGGTATTGTTTCGCCAATTGGTAATGATGCAGATAGCTTTTTAGATAGTTTAAAAACTGGTAAAAATGGGATTGGTCCGATTACGAAATTTGATGCTAGCCAGACAGGAATACATGTAGCAGGCGAGGTCAAGGATTTCCCATTAGAAAAATATTTTGTCAAAAAAGATTTAAAACGGATGGATTTGTTCTCGATTTATGGTATACATGCGGCTTTAGATGCGATTGAAATGGCAAAATTAGATTTATCAAACATTGACCAGGATCGTTTTGGGGTAATGGTTGGTTCAGGGATTGGCGGTTTGCCTACGATTCAAGAGCAAGTGACACGAATGAATGAAAAAGGCCCTAAACGTGTTTCACCTCTTTTTGTCCCAATGTCGATTACCAATATGGTTGCAGGAAATATTGCCTTACGTGTGGGCGCAAAAGGAATTTGTACGACTACCGTAACTGCATGTGCATCCGGAACGCATTCGATTGGTGAAGCTTTTCGAAATATTAAGCATGGTTATGCCGATGTGATGTTAGCGGGTGGTTCTGAATCAACTATTTGTGAAATCGGGATTGCCGGCTTTGCTTCCTTAACTGCGCTATCAACAAGTGAGGATCCTAACCATGCATCGATTCCCTTTGATGTTAATCGCGATGGCTTTGTGATGGGCGAAGGGGCTGGTGTATTACTGCTTGAATCTTTAGAACATGCTTTAGCTCGAAATGCGACTATCTTGGGTGAAGTGGTCGGTTATGGGGCGAATTGTGATGCTTATCATATGACGGCGCCTAATCCAGATGGTTCTGGGGCCGGTAAAGCGATGAAGTTAGCCATGCAAGAAGCCAATGTCGCACCTGATGAGATTGGTTACATCAATGCACATGGGACTAGCACACCGGCCAATGATAAGTCTGAGGCAGTGGCGATTCATTATGGCTTGGGTGAAAATTATTTAGATACTTATGTTAGTTCTACAAAATCGATGACAGGTCATTTACTTGGTGCTGCCGGCGGTGTTGAAGCAGTGGCGACTTTATTGGCGTTGCAACATCAATTTATTCCGCCAACGATTAATGTTTCCCAGCAAGATCCAGAAATTACTTTAAATGTAGTTAAAAATCAAGCAGTGGATGCTACTTTTGATTATGCGATGAGTAATTCACTTGGTTTTGGTGGCCATAATGCGGTAATTTTATTGAAACGATGGGAGGTAAAGCATGAATTTAGCAGAGGTTAAAGAATTATTTTTGCTATTTAATGATTCTGATGTTCGCGAATTTGATTTAAAGCAAGCAGATTTTTCGCTATATCTAAGTAAAAATGAGCAAAATCGAGTTGTGCTTAACTCTAGTCCCATCCAACAAGAATCAATGGTAGTAACAGAATTACCAAGTTCTCAAAGCGCTACTTTGTCAGTTCACGAGTTAGAAGGAACGAATAAAGCGATAGAAGATGTAGTAACTATTCAATCACCATTAGTGGGCGTGGCTTATCTAAAACCATCTCCAGACAAAGCCCCATTTAAACAAGTTGGCGATAAGGTCAAAAAAGGGGAAGTCGTCTGCATTATTGAAGCGATGAAAGTCATGAATGAAATTACGAGTGACTTTGATGGTGAAATTGTAGAGATAAACGTCTCCAACGAAGAAATGGTTGAATATAACCAAGTATTATTTACTGTAAAAGAGGGATAAACATGTCATTAATGAATATTGTACAAATCAAAGAAATCATTCCACATCGTTATCCTATGTTACTTATTGATCGTGTTGAGGAATTAATAGAGGGACAAAGAATTGTGGCGAAGAAAAATGTAACAATCAATGAACCCTTCTTTCAAGGACACTTTCCGCATGAGCCTGTGATGCCTGGCGTTTTAATTGTAGAAGCAATGGCCCAAGCAGGTGCAGTTGCTTTATTATCTTTACCTCAATTTAAAGGAAAGACGGCCTATTTTGGTGGGATTGATAAAGCAAAATTTCGTAAAAAAGTAACCCCTGGAGATACTTTGATTTTAGAAGTGGAGATTCTAAAAATTAAAGCAAACGCCGGCTTAGGTAAAGGAATTGCACGTGTAGACGGCAAAAAAGTTGCTGAAGCCGAGCTCACATTTATGATTGGATAGAGGCAAATGTTTTCAAAAGTATTAATTGCAAATCGTGGAGAAATTGCGGTCAGAATCATTCGCGCTTGTCGTGAATTAGGAATAAGAACGGTGGCGGTGTATTCTGAAGCTGATAGAGAAGCTATGCATACTGAATTAGCCGATGAAGCCGTTTGTATTGGCCCAAGTAAAGCAAGCGAATCGTACTTAAATAAACAACAAATCTTAAGTGCTGCGATCTTGACGAAAGCGGAGGCCATTCATCCTGGCTTTGGCTTTTTATCAGAAAATAGTCAGTTTGCTGAAATGTGTGAGGCTTGCCATATCACCTTCATTGGGCCTAAAAGTCAAACCATTGATGAAATGGGGAATAAGATTCATGCGCGCCAATTGATGAAAAAAGCAGGTGTACCAGTCATTCCAGGAAGCGATGGGGCGATTGTCGATGTCAAAGAAGCACTAGAAATTGCCAATCAAGTGGGCTATCCTGTCATGCTTAAGGCTGCAGCAGGTGGTGGTGGTAAAGGCATTCGCAAGGTATTATCTGAAGCTGAATTACCAGGTGCCTTTGCTTCTGCCCAACAAGAAGCTAAAGCCGCTTTTGGTAATGATGAAATGTATCTAGAAAAAATTATTTATCCAGCTAGACACATAGAAGTGCAAGTATTAGGAGATAAATATGGGAATGTCCTTCATTTTGGTGAACGTGATTGTTCCTTACAACGCAATAATCAAAAAGTATTAGAAGAATCACCATCTGTTGTGATTTCTGAAACGAATCGTGAAAAACTAGGTAAAATTGCGGTCAAAGCAGCTAAGGCGGTGTCTTATGAAAATGCTGGGACGATTGAGTTTTTGATGGATTTGTCTGGTCAGTTTTATTTCATGGAAATGAATACCCGTATCCAAGTAGAGCATCCTATTACTGAGATGGTGACGGGGATTGATTTGGTGAAAAAACAAATTGAAGTTGCTGCTGGTGAAAAATTAACCATTAAACAAGAAGATATTAAGTTGCGTGGTCATGCGATTGAATGTCGGATTAATGCTGAAAACCCAGCCTTTCATTTTGCCCCTGCCCCTGGTAAAATCGAAAATCTACTATTACCTAGTGGCGGCATGGGGTTAAGAGTGGATAGCGCGATGTATTCTGGTTATGCTATTCCACCATTTTATGATTCGATGATTGCCAAGATTATCGTGCATGGTCAAACTCGTTTTGAAGCACTGATGAAGATGCAACGTGCGCTTGGTGAATTAGTAACTGATGGTGTCACGACCAACGCTGAGTTTCAAATGGATTTAATCAGTCATCCAAATGTCATTGCTGGAGATTATGATACTTCATTTTTACAAGAAACATTTTTACCTGCTTGGCAAGAAAGTTTGAACTAGGAAGTGAGTAAATGGCTTTATTTAGGAAGAAAAAAGATTATATTCGTATTTCACCCAATCGTGAAGAACACCCCAAAAATCAGCCTAGTGTACCAGATAATTTGTGGGCCAAATGTCCAAACTGTAAAAAGACTATTTATACGAAAGAGATTGGTCAAGAAAAAAGTTGTCCCAATTGTGGCTATCATTTTAGACTAAATGCTTGGCAAAGACTAGCAATTACTGTCGATAAAAAAAGTTTTGTTGAATTTGATACTGATTTAAAAGCTAAAAATCCGCTACAATTTCCCGGTTATCAAGAAAAAATTAGCCAAATGCAAAGTAAAACTCATTTACATGAAGCAGTTTTGACGGGAATTGCTAAAATTGATGGACAAACCATTGCAATTGGTATCATGGATGCGAACTTTATTATGGGCAGTATGGGGACCGTTGTGGGTGAGAAGATTACCCGTCTTTTTGAATATGCCACGCAAAAGTTTTTGCCGGTAGTCTTGTTTACCGCTTCTGGTGGGGCTAGGATGCAAGAAGGAATCTTTTCACTGATGCAAATGGCTAAAATTTCTGCTGCAGTAAAGGCACATAGCAAGGCTGGCTTGTGCTATATTACAGTACTTACAGATCCGACAACTGGTGGTGTTACGGCTAGTTTTGCCATGCAAGGTGATATCATTTTAGCTGAACCTCGGGTGTTGATTGGCTTTGCAGGTCGACGGGTGATTGAACAAACTTTAAAACAAGATTTACCTGATGATTTTCAAAAAGCTGAATTTTTATTGGTACATGGTTTTATTGATCAGATTGTTCCAAGAAATGAATTACGCACACGCTTAAGCACTCTCATTAAACTTCATACGCAGAAAGGATGGTTGTCAAATGAGTAAAACAGCTGCTGAAATTGTCAAGTTAGCTCGCAAACAAGATCGTCTGACTGCCCTAGATTTTTTTGAACAAGTATTTACTGATTTTCAAGAATTTCATGGGGATCGTCTATTTGCTGATGATGAAGCTGTTGTTGGTGGGATTGCCTTGTTAGATCAAAAGCCGGTGACTGTTATTGGAATTCAAAAAGGTAAAAATCTACCAGAAAATCTCCGACGCAACTTTGGACAAGCGCATCCTGAAGGGTATCGTAAAGCCCTTAGATTAATGAAACAAGCAGAAAAATTCCATCGCCCAGTGATTACCTTTATTAATACCGCTGGCGCCTACTGTGGGATTGGTGCTGAAGAACGTGGGGAAGGAGAAGCCATTGCTAGAAATCTTCTGGAAATGTCTGACTTAAAGGTACCTATCATTGCTATTATTATCGGTGAAGGAGGTAGTGGCGGTGCTTTGGCTTTAGCTTTAGGCGATGAGGTCTGGATGATGGAGCATGCCATATATGCGATACTTTCACCAGAAGGATTTGCTTCTATATTATGGAAAGATGGTTCAAGAGCAAATGAAGCTAGTGAATTAATGAAAATCACAGCAAAAGAATTATCAAAATTAGGGATTATTGATAAAGTGATTCCTGAAGTCATACAAGAAAGAGCGTTGACCCATCAAGAAATCATTGATCAAGTACGCATAGAATTAGTCTATACACTGAAGCAATTATGTCAGCTAACAGTAGATGAATTACTTGAACGACGCTATCAACGGTTTAGAAAATATTAAGTGAAAGTGAAGGAACCTTATACTAGGCTTCTTCGCTTTTTTTGTATATTGTTTTTGCATAAATATTAATTGCCGATTGAATGGCTTAATTTCTTAGTATTATACGGATGATTTAGTTATTAATAGAAAACGTTACCAAAAAATGATGAAAAAATATTCAATTTTTTTGCATTTTTTAGTTTCTTTTTTCAAGATTATGTGTTAATATGCATAATATAGTTGAAATATTAAATAAAAATGCATAAAAATAAGGAGTGTCTCATATGAAAAAAGTATTTGGTTTAGTAGGAGTGGCAGCTTTAACATTCGCTTTAGCTGCTTGTGGTTCTTCAGACAAAAAAGAAAGTAGTAATCAATTAAAACAAATTCAAGATGCAAAAGTATTGAAAGTAGCGACTTCTGCAGATTTTGCACCATTTGAATTCCATACGAAAGTGAACGGCAAAGATAAAATTGTTGGTGCTGATGTGGATTTAGCAAATGAAATCGGTAAAGAATTAGGCGTTAAGGTTGAATTTATGGATATGGAATTTAACGCTGTATTGACCGCTCTTGATCAAGGTAAAGCTGATGTGGCGATTTCAGGAATTTCTGCTACAGACAAACGTAAGAAAACTTTTGACTTCTCTGAAAACTATTTTGTTCCAGAACAATTAGTTGTTGTGAAGAAAGAAAATGCTGAAAAATATGCCGATGTAAAAGCATTAGCAGATAAAAAAGTAGGGGCACAAAAAGGTTCTGTTCAAGAATCAGTAGTTACCAGCCAGTTACCAAAAGCACAATTAGTTTCATTAGCCAAAGTACCAAACTTAATTGTTGAAGTTAAACAAGGTTCACTGGATGCTTTAGTTTTAGAAAGTGCTGTTGCCAAATCTTATGTAGAACAAAACCCTGAATTAGCAATCGCGGATGCAAAATTAACATCAAGTGATAACGAATCATATGCCATCGCTTTGAAAAAAGATAGCAAAGAATTAAAAGCAAAAATTGATAAAGTAATCAATAAGTTAAAAGATGAAGGAAAGATTAATGAATTCATCGAAAAGAATACAGAACTTGCTGATAAACAAGCAAGCAAATAGATTGGAGTTTTAACCATGGATTTTTCTTTCTTAAAGGAATTTTATCCGTATTTTATATCGGGGACAATCATCACTTTGATTATTTCAGTGATTACCGTTATTTTAGGAACCATCATTGGTGTGGTGATTGCTTTAATGAAATTATCAAAAATCAAGCCATTACGTTGGTTTGCTAATATTTACATTGAAGTGTTGCGTGGTACACCGATGCTTGTGCAAATTTTAATCGCGTTTGGTTTGCTTCAAGGATTATTTAAATTACCGACCGTTGATTTAGGCATTTTGAGTCTTGATTTTGGCCGACTATTTCCAGGGATTATCGCCATTTCATTGAACTCGGGGGCTTATGTTGCGGAAATCGTCCGTGGGGGAATTAATGCGGTTGATTTTGGTCAACAAGAAGCTGCGGCCTCACTAGGTTTACGTCCAGCTCAAGCCATGCGATATGTTATTTTGCCACAAGCTTTACGGAATATTTTACCGCCTTTAGGAAATGAGTTCATTGTGTTGATTAAAGACTCATCACTATTATCAACAATTGGTATCTATGAATTAATGAATAGTGCCCAAATCGTGATTAGTTCTTCTTATATTCCGTTGACTCCTTTATATGTCGCTGCGGCCATTTACTTTATTTTGACTTTCACGACTTCAAGAATTTTGAACGCTTGGGAGAAAAAACTAGGTAAAGGTTATCGTAAATAGGGGGATTTCAGATGGAAACAATTATTAAAGTTGAACATTTAAGCAAAAAATTTGGTGAGAATGAAGTCTTAAAGGATATTAATTATGAAATCAAACAAGGTGAAGTGGTAGTTATTATTGGTCCGTCTGGTTCTGGGAAGAGTACATTTTTACGCTGTATGAATTTACTTGAAACACCAACTTCTGGGCAGATTTTATTCGAAGGCCAAGATATTACTGATCCAAAAAATGATATCTTTAAGATGCGTGAAAAAATGGGGATGGTTTTCCAAAACTTTAATCTATTCCCTAATATGTCCGTGTTAGATAATATTACCTTATCACCAGTAAAGGTCAAAAAAGAAAATAAACAAGCGGCTGAAACTTATGCTAAAGAGTTATTGCAAACAGTAGGACTACCAGATAAAGCCAATGCCTATCCGCAGTCATTATCTGGTGGGCAACAACAAAGAATTGCGATTGCTCGAGCTTTGGCAATGAAACCGGATGTGATGCTATTTGATGAACCAACTTCAGCACTTGATCCTGAGATGGTAGGCGAAGTACTTGGTGTCATGCAACGACTTGCCAAAGAAGGGATGACCATGGTAATCGTAACGCATGAAATGGGATTTGCTAAAGAAGTCGGCGATAAAATTGTCTTTATGGATGGTGGTTATATCGTTGAAGAAGGTACACCAGAAGAAGTTTTTGGCAATCCTCAACATAATCGTACCAAAGATTTTTTAAGTAAAGTTTTATAAATTACCGTTTAAGAATCTTAAGCAATATTTTTAGGGCTTAAGGTTCTTTTTTTTGCTAAATTCAGGCTTGGATATTATACTTTTTGTTTATTTTTTTGTATAATCATTTGTGATAATGATTATTTTATAGAGAGTTTGGTGAGTTTTATGGGAGAGAGTAAATTTTGTCGAGAGTCTAAGGTGATTCAAACACATCGTATTTTCCCTTTTGATTTAAATCCATTTGGCTTTTTATATGGTGGCAAATTAACCGCATGGATTGATGATGCTTCATCGATTTCGATTTCAAGACATTGTAGGCGTGGTGCGGTCACAGCGTCAATTGATTCTTTAAACTTTCTAAAACCCTTACATGCAAATCATTCGGCTTGTATCGAAACTTTTGTTAGTGGCGCCCATCATAAATCGATGGAAGTTTTCGTAAAAGTAGTGGGTGAAGATTTAGTTACAGGTGAGCGTTATTTAGCCGCTACTTGTTTTACGACTTTTGTTGCGGTGCCCTCTTTTATGAACGAAGAAACAGAATTTCAGGTGCCGGCTGTTATTCCAGAAACGGATGAGGAAAAAATGGTTTGTGCGGGTTATGAAAAACGTAGACAGGCAAGATTGGCTGAACGGAATCAATACAAAGATTTCGCGGCTAAATTATCAACAGAAATTCCATGGTAGGTGATTTTTATGCAAGATGCTACAGCTATAGCGGAATTATTACGAGCTCAAAAAATAAGTTTTGAGGAATTATTAACAGAAATTGAAGAAAAATCCAATCAATTACAGCCAAAATTAAACGCTTGGACTTATCTTGATTTGCAAGGAGCAAAAAAATATTATCGAAAAAATCAAGATAAACTGATGCGGACAACTTTTGCCGGTCTCCCCATTGCTTTAAAGGCTTTAGGTCAATCAAAAAAAGGTTGGCCTAGTACTGCCGGCTCAGTGCTTTTAGCTGAAAATAAAGCTAAATTGACCGACCATTTTGTACAAGGAATTGAACGTTTAGGTTTCGTCCCAATAGGTCAAAGTAATGTACCAGAATACGGCTTTAAAAACATCACTGATTCTAAACTATATGGAAATTGCTTAAATCCTTTTGATACAACAAGATTTGCTGGAGGTTCAAGTGGTGGGGCTGCAGCATTAGTAGCCAGTGGGATTCTGCCCATAGCTACGGCAAGTGATGGGGGTGGTTCGATTCGTATCCCTGCTAGTTTTTGTGGCTTAATTGGTCTAAAACCAACACGTGGAAGTATGCCGGTGGGACCGGGAAATTGGCGTTCCTGGCAAGGCGCTTCGATATCATTTGCCTTAACAAAATCTATTCGCGATACAGAGAATGTATTTTATAATTTGCGAACGAGCCAGCCGGAAGCACCATATCAAGCACCAAAACGTGAATGGATGCATTATGAAAAAGCAGCCCGCTATCCGTTAAGAATTGCATATAGTTTATCTAATAACGTAAGTGAAATGTCTCCAGAGGTTCGAGATGAAGTGTTGCGCGCAGTGACTTTTTTACAAGAACAAGGCTTTGATGTAATTGAGGTGCCTTATCCAGCAGATATGATTACTTTGATGCAACAATATTATCGGATGAATGCGGCAGATACAGCGGCCATGTTTCAAGAAATGGCCCAAATGTTTAAACGCTCTTTTCAACCTGAAGATATGGAAGCGATGACATGGGCTATGTATCAATTTGGCTTGGATTTAAAGGCAAGTGATTATGTCTTGAGTTTGCAATATTGGGATAGTCTAGCTGCGAAGATGGAACAATTATTTAGAGAATATGATTTGTTTTTAACCCCTACAACGGCACAAGTGGCTCCAAGGATAGATACTCAATTTTATCCAACCAAAACTGGAGAAAAATTATTATTCGCACATGAATTAACTCCTGTTGAAAAAGAGCAGTTAGTCTATGACATGTTTTCGAAGAGTTTATCTATCACACCTTATACGCAACTCGCTAATTTAACCGGGCAACCAGCGATAAGCTTACCAACAGGAAAGGTGGACGAGTTACCAATCGGCATTCAATTTATGTCATCCAAAGGTAGAGAAGATTTACTGCTAATGATTGGAGAGCTGTTTGAAAAAGCAGGATTTTTTATATTCAATTAAGCTTATTTTGGATATTCTAAAAAGGCGAGTCGTTCATTGGCTTGCCTTTTTTTAACTTTTCCTATTCGATTGTGGTATCAGGTGTAATATAATACGGAAAAATACATTAATATAGCCCCTAACATGACAAATAAATGCCAAACGACATGCATGAACTTAACATTCTTCAAACTATAGAAAAATGCTCCTATCGTATAGGAAATTCCGCCTAATGCTAACAACCAAGTCCCAGTTGTTCCTAGGTTCGTTACGAGAGGTTTGAAGGCAATTAAGCATAACCAACCCATAATAATATAAATGATTGTTGAAAAATGTGAGAGTTGTTTGACTTTATGTAGGGTGATTGATTTATAAATAATACCTAATATTGCCATCAACCAAATTAATCCAAACAAGAGCCAACCAAGCCATCCTTTAATACTTAACAAGCAAAAAGGGGTATAGCTTCCTGCAATGAGTAAAAAGATAGAATCGTGATCAAATACTTGAAAGACTTTGCGTGCTTTAGTGAAAATCAAGCTATGGAATAATGTAGAGAATAAAAAGAGTAAAATCATTGTTGAACCATAGATTGCATAACTCACTACATGCATAGCTGAACCTAATTTTGCTCCTTTGACTAACAAGATGACCAGACCTGCGATACTTAGGCCACAACCTATCCCATGGGTGATTGCATTGAATATTTCATTAACAATCATATATTTTTTGCTAAATTGTTTATTTTCCATCAAAATTCACGCTCCTTTAACAATGAAATAGATGAAAACCTAGCAATTTTCTGTTATACTATTCCTATAGTTATTATTTTACCTTAAAAGTTGTGAAAATAATAGCAGTATTTAATAGAGAGTGGATGGATTCATGAAAAAATTAAAAATTGTTACGGATTCTTCATGTACAATGGAGCTTTCTACACGTGATGATTTAGATATTCACGTAATGCCATTGTCAGTAATGATCGATGGAGTTATCTATGCAGATGATGATCATTTACCTGGCGAAGTCTTTATGGAAAAAATGGCTGCAAGTCACGAATTACCCAAAACAAGTCAACCGCCAATCGGACAATTTGTTGAATTATATGACCAATTAGGTGCCGATGGTTCTGATATTTTATCGATTCATATGACGAAAGGATTAAGTGGTACGGTAGAGGCTGCTAGACAAGCTAGTCAGTTATCTAAGTCTAATGTTGTTGTCGTTGACTCTGATACGACGGACCAAGGTTTATCTTTTCAAGTCATTCGAGCGGCACAGCTTGCTAAAGAAGGGAAGTCTTTAGAAGAAGTTCTACCAGTGGTTGAAGATATCCAACGTAAGACAAAGTTATACATTGGTGTATCAACTTTAGATAATTTAGTAAAAGGTGGACGCATTTCACGTGCTAAGGGATTGCTTTCTAGTTTTTTAAACGTCCGGATTGTAATGAACTTTGAACATGGAGAATTAAAACCGGTTATCAAAGGTCGTGGAGCAAAAACTTTTAGTAAATGGTTCGAAGACTTTTTAGCTGAAATCGCGCAAATCCCTAATATTAAGCAAATTGGTATTTCTTATGCAGGAAGTCATGAACAAATGGCAAAATTTAAAGAAGAATTGCAATCGAGATTTCCTAAGATGCATATTCCTTTCTTGCATACAACACCAATTATCGCTACGCACACTGGCCCTGGAGCCTTTGCGATTATGTATTATTATGAATAAAAATAAGATGAGGTTGTAAAGCACCTCATCTTTTTATCAAATTGGGTGAAAATACATATGAAAAATTCAGTAAAATATTTTCTTTTTATTGCAGTAGTGTTTGCCATTGCCTGTATCTGCTTCTTTAAGATCATTCCGCAGCAGCCTGCCATGCTTAAACATCATACGACATCAACGAATCAAGTGGTACGACGAATGAATTATGTAGCGCTAGGAGATTCTTTAACTGAAGGCGTTGGGGATGATACCAAAAAAGGTGGTTTTGTTCCAATTGTTGCTGATTTATTGCAAAGTAAATATCATTTATCAAGTATCGAGTTTGATAATTTTGGGAAAGCTGGCGATAGAAGTGATCAGATATTAAAACGATTAAAGAAAAACGAGCAAATACAAAAGGCTTTAAAATCTGCGAATATCATCACTTTAACTTGTGGGGGAAATGATCTTTTAAAAGTTATTAGGGATCATATATTCAGTTTAAAGAAAAAAACTTTTGTGAAACCTCAAAAACGATACCAAAAGCAATTAACGCAACTGATTCAGGAAATTAGAAAATATAATACCCACGCACCTATCTATTTGCTTGGTATTTACAATCCTTTTTACCTTAATTTTCCAGAATTTACTCAGATGCAAGAGATTGTGACGAATTGGAATGAAGCAAGTAAGCAGACGACCGAAGAATTTAAAGAAGTCTATTTTATTCCTATTAATGATCTTCTTTATAAAGGGAACGAAATTCAAGTCGGTATTACGGATAGTCAGCAAGCCAAAAACGACTTACAAGATTCTCAAGAAACAACTTCTTCAAAGGAAAATGAGGATAAGGCCACTCTTCCTAGTAAGGTGACGATTGTAAATGAGCTACTATCTGATGAAGATCGTTTCCATCCAAATAATGTAGGTTATCAGTTGATGGCAAAGGCAGTGATGGAAAAATTAGCAGATACGAAAAAAGAATGGTATCCGAAAGTAGGTGAATAGTATGCAAAAACAGCCTAAAATTGAGTTCCGCAAAGAAGTGAAGCATATAAATTATTGGAAATGGACCACTTTGGGCTTATTAGCAATCATCGTATCTTTTTGTTTTGTTATCGGTGTTCGTCTGAGTCAAGAGCGTGAAAGTGTTCCTTCGATGCCTAGTATTAGTGTCAAAGGAGACGATATTTTTACAGTTACGACAACTAAAAAAGAATTAAATACTTTGATTGGCCACTATTTAAAAAAAATCAACAAAAAGGCACCTGTTGATTATCAGTTCACGATTGAAAACCAAGCTTTATTGACAGGAAAATTTGAGGTGTTAAATTTTCCGATGACGTTTTATCTATATTTTGATCCTTATGTAACGGAAGACGGCAATATTCAATTAAAAGCAAAAAGTTTATCTATCGGTTCTTTGGGAGTACCAATGAAAGAAGTCCTAAAGATGGTGAAACGAAGCTATGACTTGCCAAAATTTGTGGAAATTTATCCCAATGAAAAATATGTACTCATTAAACTAAACAAATTACAATTAAGTGATAATCTGTATTTAAAAGCTAAAAAAATTGATTTGGTCAATGATGAGTTTCAATTAGTTTCATATTTAAAGAAATAATCCTTTTCTTCATTTGAAAAATCGGCTAAAATGAAGTTCAACAATAAATAAAGAGGTGAGTGTATGCAACGTGCTATATTTGCAGGCGGTTGTTTTTGGTGCATGGTCCAACCTTTTGATGAATTGCCGGGTATTCACTCTGTTTTGTCAGGTTATACAGGTGGACACGTACCTAATCCAACATATGAGCAAGTATGTTCTAAAACAACCGGTCATACTGAAGCGGTGGAAATTATTTTTGATCCAAATTTGATTAGTTTTGCGGATTTAGTTGAAATATATTGGCAACAAACAGATCCGACTGATGCTTTTGGACAATTTGAAGATCGCGGAGATAACTATCGCCCAGTTATCTATTACTTTGATGAGGAGCAAAAGCGGATTGCAGAAGAGAGTAAGAAAAAACTTCAAGAAAGTGGTATTTTTGATCGACCTATTGTAACAAAAATCGAACCTGCTCAAGAGTTTTACGTTGCTGAGTTGTATCATCAAGAATATTATAAGAAAAATCCAGCTAATTTTGCTCGTAATCATGCAAGACGTGCTGCGTTTTTAAAGGAGCATTGGCATGACTAAAAGTTTTTACCAATTCTTAATGGCGAAAAAAGCTCCAAGTCATACGGATGCTTTACAAATGTTTGCGACGGCAGCAAGTGAGGATATCCAATTTCCGAAGCATAGTAAGGACTACCATGAAGTTTCAACTTATCTAGAGCTAAATGCAGATTATTTGGAGAATATGAGCCTATTTGATGATTTTTGGGCGCTATATGAAGAAGAATGTCAGTAAGGAGTAGCAATTTTGCGCTCCTTTTTTCATGCAGTTACAAAGTATGCTATAATTAAGTCAAATATAATAAAGAGAGTACATTTTATGAAATTATCAAAAAAACAAATCATGACTATAGGTATAACAGCCATTATTTCAGCTACTATTAGTGGAAGTGTTGTCTATTATTTTGAAAATCGCCAAACAGATGAACAATTTGCAAAAGTTGCTCAAGTTTATCAAGGGGTACAAGATCAGTATTATGAAAAAGTAGATCGCCATAAATTGGCCCAGGGAGCGATTAAAGGAATGTTAGATTCACTAGACGATCCTTACACGACACTTTTGGACGATGAACAGAAGACCGCGTTGAATGATAAGTTGAGTAGTCAAATTGTTGGGATAGGAGCTGTTGTTAGTTTTATCGATAATCAGGTAACCATTGTTGAAGAACCTAAAGAGGGAACTCCTGCTAATAAAGCTGGATTAGCCAAAGGAGATATTATTGAAAAAGTAGATGAAAAAGCAGTTAAAGATTTAAGTTTAGATGAAGTAGTATCTTTGATTAAAGGAAAGGCAAATACGGTAGTTCATTTACAATTAAAGCGTGGGAATCAGGTGTTTCAAAAAGCCATAACCA
Source organism: Enterococcus cecorum (assembly GCF_023221775.1). Taxonomy (GTDB): domain Bacteria; phylum Bacillota; class Bacilli; order Lactobacillales; family Enterococcaceae; genus Enterococcus_E; species Enterococcus_E cecorum_A. Next base: position 139,849 of record NZ_JAKUDS010000001.1, read on the forward strand.
GAAAGCCAGTACATCTTTCTACAGTTAAGAGTCAAATTGATCAAAATAACCCACAAATAGCTTTGATTCATATCGAGACATTTGGTGAACAAACTGCTCAAGATTTACAAAATGAAATTATGCAGTTACGTAAAGACCGAGTGACGTCCTTTATTTTGGATTTACGTCAAAATGGTGGTGGGTTATTGGATGAAGGGGAAAAAGTGGCCAGTATGTTTTTGAAGGACGGCCAAATAATTGTTCAATTTGCTGAAAAAAATCAAATAACCCAAGTAGATAAAGCAAATAAAAAGTTGGACCATGGCTTTAAAGTAACAGAAGATGTTGTCGTATTGGTGGATGGTCAAACTGCTTCAGCTGCGGAATTGGTGGCCGCTGCATTAAAAGAAAGCGCACATATTCCAGTAGTTGGACAAAAGACTTTTGGTAAAGGCACCGTTCAACTAGTTACAAGCTTAGATAAACAATCTGAAATGAAGCTAAGCACACAAAAATGGTTAACGCCTAAGAAGAATTGGGTACACAAAAAAGGATTAGTGCCTGATATTTTAATTGCTTTACCTACAGCACAACAATTGAATACATTTAATAATCAATTGAATAATCAAGAAGAGCTATCTGAAAGTCAAAAAAAAGATATTCAAGAATTATTCGATTTTCTTGGAATCCATATAGATCTGAAAAATTTTGATTCTTCTTATCAAGCTGCGTTGAAAGAAATTCAGACCAATGAAAAATTAAAGGTTACCGGTCAATTAGATCAAGAAACGTTGGAAAAAGTGAATGCATTGATTTTTAGCAAATATCTAAAAGAAGATTTGAGCTATCAAAAAGCGCTTGAACAGTTAAAAGAGGAAAAATAGAATGAATGTGAATAAATATATAGATTCTTTTTGGTTAATTGTTAAATACATTATCATTAGTTTAGCAATAGCATTAATTTTAAGAGGATTTTTGTTTATTCCCATGATGGTTGAAGGAAATTCTATGAATCCTGTACTGATGAATCGTGATATGATTTTAGTCGAACGTTTTACTAAAATTAGACGTTTTGATGTGATTGTCTTTCAAGAAGGAAATACTACCTATATTAAACGCGTGATTGCATTACCTGGTGAACGGGTAGAATATCGCAATCATCAGCTATATATTAATCATAAGCAAGTAGAGGAGTATTTTAAAGATAGCCAGCTGTCAAAAAAGGAGCAATCTTTGTATTATGATATGAATGATTTTAGCTTAAATGATTTATTGGGGGTTGAAAAATTAGGAAGAGATAGCTATTTTGTTCTAGGTGATAATCGCCGTATTTCTAAAGATAGTCGCTCATTTGGGACCATTTCTAGTGAGCAAATACTGGGGAAAGCAATGGGAATCTACTATCCATTCTATCATATAAAGATTATTTAATATTTCTTACAATAAGATGAATTTTAGCTTTTAACGGCAGATTCATCTTATTTTTTGTTTTATAATTAGGAAACTACTAGCGAAGGAAGTGAAAATAGTGTATGCTTTATAGGGAACATATATTCTTATAAGTGGTGAGGTTTATGAAAGTTTATTTAGCGATTGATTTAAAGTCCTTTTATGCTTCCGTGGAATGTATTGAGCGTTGTTTAGATCCATTAGACATTAACTTAGTTGTTGCTGATCAGACGCGGACAGATAAAACCATTTGTTTGGCTGTCACGCCAGCTTTAAAAAGTTTTGGAATTAGTAGTCGGCCTAGACTTTTTATGGTTCACGAGCAAATCAAACAACTCAACCGTCAACGTCAAAAATTAGCTCCTAATCGACGTTTTGTAAATAAGTCAGTAAGCTTGAAAGAACTAACGAAAAATGCCTACTCTGCTATTGATTATTTAGTCGTGCCACCACGTATGCAACTGTATGTAGATTATAGTGCTCGAATATATGAGGTCTATTTGAAATACGTTTCACCAGAAGATATTCATGTTTATTCGATTGATGAAGTTTTTATCGATGCGACCAAATATCTTCATCATTATCATAATGATAGCTATTGTTTTGCAGAAAAAATTGTCAAAGATATTATTCAAACCACAGGAATCACAGCAACAGTTGGTATAGGAAGTAATTTATTTTTGGCGAAGGTGGCCATGGATATCTTAGCAAAAAAAGCTAATCCTGATGAACACGGGATACGAATCGCTTATTTGGATGAAACTTCCTATCGTGAAAAACTTTGGTATCATCAACCGCTAACCGATTTTTGGCGGATTGGTCGGGGGATTAGTCAGCGCTTGGAGAAATTAGGACTCCATACAATGGCTGATATCGCGCAATGTGCCTTAGCAAAAGACGATCAGGCAATCAATGCCAAGCGCTTATTTAAAGAGTTTGGGGTTCAAGCTGAATTATTAATCGATCATGCTTTTGGAATAGAAACTTGTACGATGGAGGTAATCAAAAATTACCAAGCAAAAAATCATAGTATAAGTAGTTCTCAAGTTTTATTTCGTGCCTATGAGGTTGGTGAAGCTTATTTAATTGTTAAGGAAATGACTGAAAATCTCTCAAATCAACTGGTACAAGAAGGTCTAGTTACAACTCATTTATCTGTAAGCTTGCGTTATCAATCACTGGAAAATCAAGCACAACAACCCAAAGGAGCAAAAGGGACGATTGCTTTATCCGCTGCAACACAATCTTATAAAGAGTTAGTTCATGCTGCGAGCCAATTGTTTACTCAAATCATTCAACCTAATGTTTATATTAGAAGAATATCTATTCACTTTCACGAAGTATTCCCTAAAAAAGAACAGCATAAATATCAGCAGTTATCATTATTTGTAAATGAAGATCAAGCCGATTATGCTACTACTAAAAAAGAAGAAAATCTTACACAGGCACTATTAGCTGTACGCCGGCGTTATGGGAAAAATTCGGTGTTAAGGGCCTCTTCATTACTAGATTTTTCAACTGCTAGGTTAAGAAATAATCAGATTGGAGGACATAAAAAATGAATCTACCTTCATCTATTCATTCTTCAATGTATCGGCGTCATTTTCCAGTTTATCCAATGTCTATGGAGAATCGAGCAGCCCAGTTTGTACCTTTTGCTGCTTTAACTGGCTTTTCTGATGCAATTACTGAAAAAAGTAAATACTATGATAGTCGTCCTGCAATTTTAGAAGATCAATTGTCTGAGCTTGAATTACAATTGAAAAAAATAGCTATTTTGGATGACAAAGAACAGATGGTGAAAATAAGATTTTTTGATGAAACTTTGTCAGATGATAAAGGTGAAATCAAGGAAATATGTGAAAAAATACTAAGTGTAGATTTAATAAAGAAACAACTTTTTTTAGATAATGATACAATTATTCCGTTTAAAAATTTGTTAGAAGTAGAATTTTAGCATAACTTTTCATCCTTTTTATGGCTCAGTATAAGCATTGATTTTTTCACAAAGTTGTATTATGCTAGTTGTAAGGATGTTTTTCTTATATAAATGGATGTAAGCGTTTTAAGAAGGTGATTGAGATGCAAGTGGATACTTGGAGAAGATTTGTAAATGGAGATAGGGAGATTCTAACTACTTTACCGGATAAAATAGCTTCTTCGTGGCAAAAATGTTATAACGAGCAAGTTGATCCATATTTGGTTAAGCCACGGACTGTTTTAACCGAAAATGAATTGAAATCTTGCCAAAGACAACATCAGATTTTAATTCATCTTGTAAAAAATGAAAGCAAACATTTTAAAGAAATGATGCATATTAAGCAACCTATTTTTATTCTAACAGATGAAAATGGGACTATTTTGTGGAGAGAAGGTAATTATCAAGCAAAGAGTTATGCTAATGAGATTTACTTTAACGTTGGTAGCCGTTGGTCCGAATTGGATGTGGGAACGAATGCGATAGGGATGGCTATTGAAAATAAACAAGCGGAATTCATGTCTTTAGACGATCATTATGCGATTGCCTCAAGAAGATGGAGTTGTGCTGCTGCTCCAATTTTTGATTCAAATCAAGATTTAATTGGAATTTTAGATATTTCTACATATAATAATAATTCTGTTCAAGAAGCAATGTTTTTCTTAACAACCATGACACAACGAATCAGTAATGCTTATATTCGTGAAGAACTGAATCAGAAAATGGCATTATTACAATATGCAGGTAAAAATCTTGCAAATGAGATTATTTGTGATTTACATAAACGTGTTGTGTATGTACCTGATGAGTATCAAGAATATTTTGAAATGAATCAAGACATCTATGCTCAATTGTCAAAAGATTTATTATATGAAGAAAAAGAAATTCTTTTTAAAAATGAGCTCGTAGGTTATCGGTACAAATTATATAGAAAGATTGAATCTGAGCAAGAATTTCATTATGTAGGTGTACCCAGTCAAAATCAAAAGTATCAACAATTTTTAAAGAAAGTCTACAAAATGGCTCAAAGTACCGTCCCTGTTCATGTTTATGGTGAATCAGGGAGTGGGAAAGAAGTGATTGCTAAAACATTACATATGAATAGTCCTTATCGTCAAGGACCACTAATTACGGTAAACTGCGGCTCTATCAGTGATTCGTTGTTAGAAAGTGAACTGTTTGGTTATGCCCCGGGAGCATTTACAGGCGCCAATCAGGAAGGTCATATTGGTAAAATCTTGCAGGCAAATGGTGGAACGCTATTTTTAGATGAAATTGATAGCATGCCGTGGAAGATGCAAACGGCATTGTTACGGGTACTTGAGGAAAAACAAGTTGTACCGCTCAATGGGCAACCACAACCTGTAGATTTTCGTTTAGTTAGTGCCAGTAATCAAGATTTACGCCAAAGAGTATTATCTAAAGAATTTCGTGAAGATTTATTTTATCGAATCTATGTAGGAAAATTAAGCATTCCACCCTTACGCGAAAGGTTGGAAGATTTATCACCGCTAGTCGATCGTTTTTGTGAACAACGGCAGTGGCATCTTACATGGAAAGAACAGTTGCTTCAGACTGCTTATATGTATCATTGGCCTGGAAATATTCGTGAGTTTAATAACTTCTTAGAAAGGTTGTATATCTTCTATGCGGAAGAAGAGCCAACCAAAGAACAAATTCTTGAATTAATCACTCTAGGTCAAATATCTGATGAGAAACAAGATATCGAAGAGGAAGAAAACAAAGAGCGTCGAGAAATAATGTCTGCCCTTAAAGAACAACATTATCATGTAACAAATGCAGCTAAGAGTCTGGGGATATCAAGAGCAACGTTATATCGAAAAATCAAGGAATATAATATTGAATACTAAGTTTGATAGTAGGAGACGGATATTGACGTTTCCTACTTTTTGTTATCGAAATTCTGTAAATAAAGCTAAACATGATACAGTTGAGACAATTTGTATCAATGATATGAGACAAAATGAAAACGCTTAGAATACGAACAAAATATTGTGAATTTTGTACAATCAAAGTTGTAGATATGCTGCTATTTCAGTGAATATAACTAAAAACATTGTGAATTTGTAAGCGTTTTTAAAAAATGGCACGCGACTTGCTTTTATAGGAGTGTAAAGAGAAGAAAGGGGTGTTGCGACATGCAAGTGTCAACTGAAAGGGGGATTTTAAATGACCAGTTATGATTTAGTCGTGATAGGCTCTGGACCTGGAGGCTATGTAGCGGCAGTCAAAGCAGCCCAAAATGGAAAGAAGACCGCAGTTATTGAACGAAACCAAATCGGTGGAACGTGCTTAAATGTAGGTTGTATTCCATCAAAATCTTATATCCAACATGCACATTGGGTACTAGCAGGCCAAGAAGCAGCAAAATTTGGATTTGCAAAACAAGAAGTAAGTTTTGAATTTCCAAAATTAGTTGCTAGAAAAGATCAAGTAGTAAAGAAATTACAAGGCGGCATTCATGGGCTATTTAAAGCAAATCGCGTAGACTATATCGAAGGCGAAGCAAGCTTTGAAAATGGCAAATTAATGGTGAATGGCAAGGAAATTGGCTATCAAGATTTACTATTAGCAACAGGTAGTTCACCTTTTGTACCACCAATTAATGGCGTAGATCAAGCAGATTATCTTACAACCGATACTTTCTTCAAACAAACAGAATTTCCTAAACAATTAACCATTATCGGTGGTGGGGTTATCGCAGTAGAATTAGCTTTTGCGATGCGTCCATTAGGTAGTGAAGTTACCTTGGTTGAAGTGGCACCAGACATCTTATTAACAGAAGATGAAGAAGCGCGCAAAGTCATCAAGTCTCAATTGCAAAAGATGGGAATTAAGATTTATACACAAGCGAAAATTCAAGAAGTGAAAAAAGATGCAGTCGTTTTAGATGAAGCAGTTGTACCGTTTGAAAAATTGTTAGTAGCAACAGGACGTCGCGCTGATTTAACACTTGCCAAACAATTAGGCCTTGAATTAGATGAACGTCAACGCTTTGTTAAAGTAGATCGTCATTATCAAACAAGCAAACCTCATATTTATGCAATTGGTGATTTAGTAGGAGGCTATCAGTTAGCACATGCAGCTAGTGCAGAAGGTTTATGTGCAGTGGCAGCGATTTGTGATAAAGATAAACATACACTTGACCAAACAAGCATTCCACGTTGCCTTTATACTCAACCAGAAGTTGCAAGTTTTGGTTTAAGTTTAGAGCAAGCAAAAGAACGTTACGAAAATGTTCAAGTGAAGAAAATGGCCTTTGCAAGTAATGGTAAAGCAATTGCTAGTGAAGAAACAAATGGTTTTGTAAAAATTATTATTGAAGGTAAATATCAACAAATTCTAGGCGCAGTAATTGTTGGCGCACACGCAACCGAAATGATTCATACAATATTGGCAGTGAAAGAATCAGAAGGTACAATTGATGAAATCGCGCGAATGGTTTTTGCTCACCCAACCTTATCTGAAACCATTAGCGATGTGGCAAAAAGTTTTTAAATCATGAATAGATGAGGAGGAATTTTTCATGACTAAAATTAGCAAGGAAAAAGCAGAATGGATCTTAAAGAAAATGTACGATATCCGTCATTTCGAAGATGAAGTACACCGTATCTTTACTTCCGGTGAAATTCCTGGATTCGTACACTTATACGCTGGTGAAGAAGCAATTGCAACTGGTGTATGTGCACATTTAACTGATGCAGACTATATTACAAGTACTCACCGTGGTCATGGTCACTGTATTGCTAAAGGCTGTGATTTAGATGGCATGATGGCTGAAATTTATGGTAAAGAAACTGGTCTATGTAAAGGTAAAGGTGGTTCAATGCACATTGCCGACGTAGATAAAGGAATGCTTGGTGCCAACGGTATGGTAGGTGGGGGCTTCCCAATAGCAGTAGGTGCTGGATTACGTAATAAATATCTAAAAACAGATAGTGTTGCTGTATGCTTCTTTGGTGATGGTGCTGCTAACGAAGGTACTTTCCACGAAGGAATTAACTTGGCTTCCATTTGGGATTTACCAGTAATTTTCGTTAATGAAAATAACCAATTCGCTGAATCAACACCACAAACTTATTCTTCAGGTTCTAAGACAATTGCAGAACGTGCTGCAGCATATGGTATTCCTGGTGAACGTGTAGATGGAAAAGATTTAGTTGCCGTTTATGAAGCAGCTGGTCGTGCAATTGAACGAGCACGTAAAGGTGAAGGACCTACTATCTTAGAATGCGTAACCTACCGTAATTATGGACACTTCGAAGGTGACGAACAAAAATATAAAGCTCCAAGTGGAGGTGAAAAAGCCTTTGCAGATCGCGATTGTATTGAAGATTTTGCAAACTACTTGAAGAAAGAAAAAATCTTAACTGCAAAAGAAATTAAAGCTATCGAAGAACAATCAAATGAAGATATTGCTCATGCGATTAAATTTGCACAAGATAGTCCAGTTCCACGTCCTGAAGCACTCTTTGAAGATGTTTACGTGAATTAATTGAAAGGAGTATTATATCATGACTAGAAGAATTACATTTATGAACGCCATCAACGAAGCATTAGAACAATCAATGGAAAAAGATGATCGCGTCATCTTACTTGGTGAAGATATCGCCGGTGGTGTGACTGTTAAACACTTAGAAGAAGAAAATGAAGATGCATGGGGCGGTGTATTCGGCGTAACTAAAGGCTTGATGCAAAAATTTGGTCGCGAACGTGTGATTGATACCCCTATTTCTGAAATGGGTTATATGGGTGCGGCTGTAGGGGCTGCTGCAACTGGATTGCGCCCAGTACCCGAATTAATGTTCAACGACTTCTTAGGATTCTGTTTTGATACCATTTTGGCACAAGGTTCTAAGATGCGTTACATGTTCGGTGGTAAAGCAAAAATTCCTATGACGATTCGTACTTGTCATGGTGCTGGTGCAAGTGCCGCTGCGCAACACTCTGGTTCATATTATGGCATGTTTGGTTCAATTCCTGGTTTGAAAGTTGTTGTGCCTTCAAATCCATACGATGCTAAAGGATTATTAAATGCAGCCATTGCCGATGATAATATCGTGGTATACTTTGAAGATAAAACTTTATATGGCTTAAAAGATGAAGTACCAGAAGAATACTATACAGTAGAAATCGGTAAAGCAAAAGTGAAACGTGAAGGTACTGATTTAACTATTGTAACAATTGGTAAGATGCTTTATGTAGCATTAGAAGTTGCTGAAAAATTAGAAAAAGAAGGCGTATCAGTTGAAGTTATTGACCTTGTAACTGTTGCACCTTGGGATCAAGAAACAATTATTAACTCTGTGAAGAAAACAGGTCGCTTAATTGTTATTGATGAAGCAAATCCACACAATAATACAGCGACAGATATTGCAGCAGTTATCGGAAACAAAGCATTTGATTATCTAGATGGACCAATTAAATGCGTCACTGCTCCAAATACACCTGTTCCATTTGCAACAAATCTAGAACAATTATACTTACCAAATGCAAAACGCGTGATGGAAGAAGCCGCAGAAATTATTGACGACTTAAAGAAATAAGGGGGTGAGTGCGCATGGCAACAGAAGTATTAATGCCAAAATTAGGTTTGACAATGACAGAAGGAACCGTCGATCAATGGTTCAAAAATGAAGGGGATACCGTGGAAAAAGGAGAAGTCGTATGTACGATTAGTTCCGAAAAATTAACCCACGATGTAGAAGCACCTGAAGCTGGGGTTATCTCTAATTTGGTAGCTGTTGGACAAGAAGTACCATGTAAAGAACCAATTGCAGTAATTGGCGCAGCAGGCGAAGTTGTTCAATCAGCAGCACCAACACCTAAAGAAGAAACACCTGCTCCAGCTAAAGAAGAAAGTGCACCAAAAGCAGCTCCAGCACCAGAAGCTAAAGTTGCTCGTAGTGGAGATAGAATCTTTATTACACCACTTGCACGTAAAATCGCTGCAAGTAAAGGATATGATATTTCATTAATTAATGGTACGGGTGGTAATGGTCGTATTACACGTCGCGACGTAGAAATGTATCAACCACAAGTAGCTACTCAAGCATCAGCTGCACCTGCAAGTTATGGTGAAGGCTTGAAGGGTATGCGTAAGACGATTGCGCAACGTATGATGAATAGTTTACATCAAAGCGCACAACTTACCATCCATCAAAAAGCAGATATTACAAGTTTAATGGCCTTCAGAAAAGATTTGAAGGAAAAAGCCGATATTCCGTTAAACGATGGCCAAACAAGTATTACAACTTTATTATCAAGAGCTGTGATTCTTGCTTTGAAAGACAAACCAGCGATGAATGCTTGGTATGGCAATGGTCAATTAGAAGAAGTAGAAGCTGTTCATTTAGGTATGGCTGTTGCGTTAGATGATGGCTTAGTCGTACCAGTTGTTGAAGATGCTGATAAGATGACTTTAACAACTTTAGCTAAGACTTTACAAGATCGTATCAGCAAAGCGCAAGATGGTACGTTATCTGGTGAACATTATGCTGGCTCAACCTTCACAATTACAAATATTGGTAAGACAGGTGTAGAATACTTCACACCAATCTTGAACACACCTGAAGTAGGTATCTTAGGTGTAGGTACATTAATGAGTGAATTGGCTTTAGAAGATGGTCAAGTGGTTCAAAAACAAAAATTACCATTAAGTTTAACATTTGATCATCAAGTAATCGATGGCGCACCTGCAGCTGACTTCTTGGCTCGTGTCATCTTCTACTTAGAACATCCATATGCACTTGTATTATAAGATGAGGTGATTGAAATGAAACTGAATGCAGCGTTTATCTTTTTAGCACCTAATGCAGACTATAAAAATGATCGCAGTGTGGTCCAAACAGAAGCGGTTGATTTAACAACTGTTGGTGCTAAAGATTATGCCGATGCTGTCTTAGCTGCCAAAGATTTAGTGGCAAATGGTGTCAATGCAATTGAATTATGTGGCGGTTTTGGTATCGAAGGGGTAGCTCAAGTGAAAAAAGCTGTTGGACCTGAAGTTGCAATCGGTGTGGTTCGTTTTGATAATCATCCTGGATTAGAGTTCAAGAGCGGCGATGAGTTGTTCTAAATCTTAAGAAATGTTTAAATTAGCACTCTTTAATCGAGAGTGCTAATTTTTTTAGCTCTTTTTCTTGACAATTACTAGAAGTGTGATATATTTATAATTGTATTAGCACTTAAGAACATAGAGTGCTAATAAGGGGTGAGACAATGTTAACGCAAAGACAAAAAGATATACTACGATTGATCATCCAAAATTACACAAAAAACAATCAGCCTGTTGGTTCTAAAAAGTTAATGAATGACGGCATAGATGCTAGTTCAGCCACCATTCGAAATGAGATGAAAAGTTTAGAAGAACATGGATTATTAGCAAAGACCCATTCTTCTTCTGGACGTATTCCTTCGATTGCTGGTTATCGCTATTATGTAGATTATTTATTAAAACCGACTACCGTTGATGAACAAGAACGACTGAAGATTCGTCAAGGTTTCAGAAGAGAGTTTCATGAGATTAATGAAATCATTCAAGAGTCTGCGGATATCTTATCTGAGTTAACCAGTTATACGGCTTTCTCATTAGGGCCTGATGTGAAAACACGAAAATTAACTGGCTTTCGGATGGTTCCGTTAAATAATCATCAAGTCGTAGCCATTTTAGTAACCGATAAAGGAAATGTTCAAAGTCGTATTTTTTCGATTCCCTATAGTATTCAAAGTAGTGATTTAGAAAAAATGGTTCAAATTATTAATGATCGCCTGGTTGGAGAAGAGTTATTAACCGTTTATCATCGCCTACGTACTGAGATTCCGATGACTTTGCATAAGTATTATCAGAGCACAGAAGGGATTTTGGACTTGTTTGATGGTATGCTTAATCAACTGTTTGAAGAAAAAGTATATGTTAGCGGTCGAATGAATCTATTAAATTATGAGCCTACGCAAGACTTACAACATTTCAAACTCATGTATGATTTGATGAGTGATACGGATGGTTTAAATCAAATCATTACGCCATCTGATCAATCCATTCAAATTAGGATTGGTTCGGAAATAGGTCATGATTTATTTCAAAATATGAGTTTAATTCAAGCAACTTATCAAATTGACGGTCATGGTCAAGGTACCATTGCTTTACTAGGCCCAAGCAGTATGCAGTATTCGAAAATGTTTGGCTTACTCGATGCTTTCCGTCAAGAGTTAAGTGATAAATTAGGTGAGTACTATCGGTCATTGGATCAATATCGATAGTAAATATACACAGAAAGGACGAATGGCAATTGTCTGAAAAGGAGAAAAAGACGGAAGAACTTGAACAAGAAACGGTTGAAGTTGAAGAATCACTAGAAACATCAACAGATACAGCTGACGAAGTTCAAGAAGAAGTCAAAAGTGATGTAGAAGTCCTCCAAGAAAAGTTAGAGGAAATGGAAGACAAATTTTTACGTGCTTCAGCTGAGATTGCAAATATCACTAACCGCAATCGCAATGAACGAGAGCAATTACAAAAATATCGTTCACAAGATTTAGGTAAGAAATTATTAACTTCACTTGATAATTTAGAGCGTGCGATGGCAATTGAAGTAAGCGATGAGCAAGGGGCTAGCTTGAAAAAAGGAATTGAAATGGTGCTTGAAAGTATGCGCCATGCCTTTAAAGAAGAAGGGATTGAAGAGATACCTGCAGAAGGGGTTACTTTTGATCCAACTTTACATCAAGCAGTTCAAACCATTCCCGCGAGTGATGAATTTCCAGCTGATTCAATTGTACAAGTCCTGCAAAAAGGCTATAAATTGCATGATCGCGTGTTACGACCAAGTATGGTTGTTGTCGCTCAATAAAATAGATTAGTTAAAGGAGATTTTTAATATGAGTAAAATTATTGGTATTGACTTAGGTACAACAAACTCTGCTGTTGCTGTCTTAGAAGGCGGCGAGGCAAAAATTATTACAAATCCAGAAGGAAATCGTACAACTCCATCTGTGGTTTCATTTAAAAATGGTGAAATTCAAGTAGGGGAAGTCGCAAAACGTCAAGCAGTTACTAACCCAAACACTATTTCATCTATTAAACGTCATATGGGCGAAGCTGGCTATAAAGTAGATGTTGAAGGTAAACAATATACACCACAAGAAATTTCTGCAATGATTTTACAATATATCAAAGGTTTTGCAGAAGATTATCTAGGAGAAAAAGTTGAAAAAGCAGTTATCACAGTACCAGCTTACTTCAACGATGCACAACGTCAAGCAACGAAAGACGCTGGTAAAATTGCTGGCTTAGAAGTAGAACGTATCGTCAATGAACCAACTGCAGCAGCTTTAGCTTATGGTTTGGATAAGACTGACAAAGATGAAAAAATCTTAGTATTCGACCTTGGTGGTGGTACATTTGACGTATCTATCCTTGAATTAGGTGACGGTGTATTTGATGTATTATCAACAGCCGGCGATAACCATCTAGGTGGGGATGATTTTGATAACAAGATTATCGATTACTTAGTTGCTGAATTCAAGAAAGAAAATGGCATTGATCTTTCAACAGATAAAATGGCATTACAACGTCTAAAAGATGCAGCTGAAAAAGCGAAGAAAGACTTATCTGGTGTAACAAGTACGCAAATTAGCTTACCATTCATCACTGCAAGTCAATCAGGTCCATTACACTTAGAAATGACCTTAACTCGTGCGAAATTTGATGAATTAACTGTTGACTTAGTTGAACGTACAAAAATTCCAGTACGTCAAGCTTTACAAGATGCTGGTTTAAGTCAATCAGAAATCGACGAAGTTATCTTAGTTGGTGGTTCAACACGTATTCCTGCAGTTGTTGAAGCTGTACGTAAAGAAACAGGTAAAGAACCAAATAAATCAGTAAACCCTGATGAAGTAGTTGCGATGGGTGCTGCTATCCAAGGTGGGGTAATTACTGGTGATGTGAAAGATATCGTATTGCTAGACGTAACACCATTATCATTAGGTATTGAAACAATGGGTGGGGTATTTACAAAATTAATCGATCGTAATACAACTATCCCAACAAGTAAATCACAAGTCTTCTCAACAGCTGCTGATAACCAACCTGCTGTAGACATTCATGTTTTACAAGGTGAACGTCCAATGGCTGCTGATAACAAGACATTAGGAAGATTCCAATTAACGGATATTCCACCTGCACCTCGTGGTATTCCTCAAATCGAAGTAACGTTTGATATCGATAAAAACGGTATTGTAAATGTTTCTGCTAAAGATTTAGGAACTCAAAAAGAACAAAAGATTACGATTAAGTCATCTTCAGGTTTATCAGATGAAGAAATCGAACGCATGGTAAAAGATGCTGAAGCTAATGCCGAAGCGGATAAAGCACGTAAAGAAGAAGCAGACTTACGTAACGATGTAGATACTTTGTTATTCACTGTTGATAAGACATTGAAAGAATTAGAAGGTAAAGTAGATGCAGATGAAGTGAAGAAAGCTGAAACTGCGCGTGATGAATTAAAAGCAGCCGTAGAAGCAAACAACATTGAAGAAATGAAAGCAAAACGTGATGCTTTAAATGAAATCGTACAAAACTTAACGGTTAAATTATACGAACAAGCGGCTCAAGCTCAACAAGCTGCCCAACAACAAGATCCAAATGCAGCACAAGGTAGCGCAGACGATGTCGTAGATGCTGACTTTGAAGAAGTAGACGACGACAAATAATCGTAAACAAAAAGAGTGTGGCAGCATTGTCACACTCTTTGTTTACTGATAGCAACTAGTTATGATAAAATACTAGGGAAATTGATTTTTGGAGGTAAGCTAATGGCTGATAAAAGAGATTATTATGAAGTGCTTGGCGTTTCTAAAAGTGCTTCTGATGATGAGATAAAAAAGGCTTATCGTAAGCTATCAAAGAAGTATCACCCTGATATTAATAAAGCGCCTGATGCTGAAGAAAAGTTTAAAGAAATTTCCGAAGCATATGAAGTGTTAAGCGATAGTCAAAAACGTGCTGCCTATGATCAATATGGTCATGCTGCCAATGATCCTAATTTTGGAGCTGGTGGCTTTGGCGGAGGTTTTGGTGGCTTCGGTGGCGGTGCTGGTTTCGGCGGATTTGAAGATATTTTTGAGTCCTTCTTTAGTGGTGGTACCTCACGGAGTAACCCAAATGCACCTAGACAAGGTTCAGACTTACAATATGTCATCAATCTAGGTTTTGAAGAAGCGATTTTTGGTGTAGAAAAGAGTATTAAATATAATCGTGATGAATTATGTCATACTTGTGGTGGTAGTGGAGCTAAACCAGGTACCCATCCACAAACATGTAGCAAATGTCATGGTTCTGGTGTCATTAATGTTGAACGTCAAACACCACTTGGCCGTGTGATGACGCGCAGTGCTTGTGATCAATGTAATGGTACTGGTAAGACGATTAGTGATCCATGTACAACTTGTCACGGTACAGGACGCGAAAAACATAGTCACACAGTAAAAGTAAATGTTCCTGCAGGTGTGGAAGATGGTCAACAAATGCGTTTAGCAAACCAAGGAGAAGCTGGCTATAATGGCGGCCCTTATGGTGATTTATATGTTGTCTTTAGAGTGGAACAAAGTGATATCTTTGACCGTGATGGTGCAGAAATTTACTACGAATTACCGCTTAACTTTGTGCAAGCAGCCTTAGGGGATGAAATTAACGTGCCAACTGTCCATGGAGAAGTGAAATTGAAAGTACCAGCTGGAACGCAAACAGGTACTAATTTCAGACTGCGCGGCAAAGGTGCCCCAAGACTACGTGGTGGCGGAAATGGTGACCAACACGTCAAAGTCAAAATTATTACACCGAAAAACTTAAATGAAGAACAAAAAGCGGCTTTGCGTCAATTTGCTAAAGCCAGTGGTCATAATGTGACTGAACAACAAGGTGAAGGCTTTTTTGATAAAATGAAAGATGCCTTTAAGAAAAAATAAGATTCATGATAAAAAACGGTTTACCTAACCAAAATGGCTTGGGTAAACCGTCTTTTTTTAATTTAATAGCGATAGAAATGACCGATTGTTGAATTGATTGAAAAGTTGAATCAGTTGTTCTTGATAGGTAGGCAAATAGTCGATGGCAAGCTTTATAATATGTGAACTAGCATGCAGCTTTGTTTCATCAATAAAAGTTGCAAACTTTGGATGGATTAACACAATGGTATTTTTGTTTTGATACAATTGATCAATATTTTCAGCATTAATCATAAATACTTTAGGATTTAACCTATAGTGATTAAAAGTAGTAGCCAATTTAAGGGAAATACTTTCATATTCGCTAATTGTATTTGTCACAATCGTAATATCAATTTCAGGAATAAATAATTGATAGGTCACTTCGATTTGATTCGTTAAAAAATAAATTTGCTCTTTAGTAAAGAAATAGGGAATATTATTAGACGTTCGCCAAGCATCGATAATTCGCTGTACTTGACTAAAGAGCACTTTTTGGTTTGTGTTTAATGTATTAAAAAGAAATGGATTACTTTCAGGAAGTAATGGATGTAAATTTAGAATACATTTTTTATAAAAATAAACAATCGCAACTCGAAAGTTTCTAGTAAAAACGACCTCTTTGCCTAAACGCAGCTTTTGGGCAAGATGTTGCAAAAGACTTTTAATTTGTTTATTTGTAAAGACTATTTGGTGCAAGGTTTTAATATCTTTGTTTTGCCATTGATCAGAAAAAAGAAAATTGTTTGTTGTGCAATAACATAAAAAGATGTAGTCAAGCTCGGTTTGATTGAAAAACGTATTGAGAAATTGTTCCAAATTTAAATGAACAAAATCAACTAATTGCTGATAAATAAAAAGTTGTTTCAAGGCAGTCAAATCTTCCCAATCTTGTAATTCAACTTTATTTTCTCGTCGCACCCAAGTTAACATCAGTAAGACTTCGAAAAATAAAAAATCATCGGTTGTAGTTTCTAACAATTTTGGTTGAATGGCATGATTAGATGCTAGAATAAATTGGTGTGCGATTCGTATATCATCTTCTGATATAGGATAATATTTCACACCGTATTGAGAATAGAGCATTGCGATAAAAAATCGGATTCTATACTCTGGACCAGCAATTTGATGCTTATACGTTTTTAAACCAATCTGTTTTAAATATTTTTCAGCTTTGTTTCTAATACGATAAGCGTTTGCAATGGAATGGTAGTTTTTCTCAATAAAAGCACTGAATGGTAATTGTTCATGATTATTAATTAAAAAGGTAAAATATTTTAAAATAATCGATTCACCATAAATTAGGTGTAAGATTTCAAGATAATTGACATTTTTGACCATTGTAAGCTTCAAATGTTTATCTTTTTGAAATTGAATCCGTGCTTTTCCTTGCAATAATTGGTTCAATTCTGTAACCAAGTCCTTAAGATAAACGTCGCTAATATTTAAATAAGTCGACATTTTATCTAAATGAAGGACATTATTGTTGAACAAAATCATAAAAATCAAGACTTTGTTCCTGACTTTGCTTTCTAATAAATTGTCAAGCATCATTCTTTCCCCTTTCAAATTCATATAAACTATCCATTTTTCCCATAAATTATCACGGGCATTTCTAATTTTAGCAGAAATAATAAAAAAATCACTAATAAATTTTTATCAAAAAGCCGATTGTATTTTAAAAATATTTGAGAATTTATTTTAAAATCAAGTATTTTATGAATGTCAAGTGCTCGGGAGAAAGTCATTGAAAGCGATTTTTAATAATATTTTTTATGACGTGAAATAATTAAGCCAGCAAATTTATATTGAATTTATTATATCGCGGAACAATAGTTGGAAGAAACATTATATCATATGGATGATGTGTGATATTTCTTTTAGTTTGTCATTTACGAGGTATGGGTTATTTGTTGGATGGAGAACTGAATAATAAAGAGTCAAAAAAGCGTATTCCTTTCTTAAAATCGAATAATTGTTGTCTTGGTAAATCGTAAATCGGTGAAAATACGAAAATTTTTCAAGTAATTTGTAAAATTAGAAGATTCTCATATTTACATTTTCTGAAAATGAGGTATGATATATTTGTAACAAAAAAGCTCATTAGGGGGTATATTGTGCGAGTGAAATTAGAAAATAGTAATAATAAAGAGGTCATTCAAGAAGAAGTAGCAATATTAACGACTTTATTAGCTGAAACAACCAAGAAGATGATTGGTGATGATGATTTTACTTTAATTGAAGAGTTAACTGACTTATCTATGAAAAAAGATTATCATCAATTAGAAGTTAAGATTTCACAAATATCGAATGAAAAGATGGAAGTTATCTCACGTTATTTCTCAGTTCTTCCATTACTAATTAATATTTCTGAAGATGTTGACTTAGCCTATCAAGTAAATTACCTAAATAATACAAATCAAGAGTATGTGGGAAAATTATCCGAGACGATGAATCAAGTTGCAAAATCTGACCAAGCGCAACAAATTCTACAAAATCTAAATGTTGTTCCCGTGTTAACTGCCCATCCAACACAGGTTCAAAGAAAAACAATGCTTGGATTGACTCAACAAATTCATGTATTGTTACGTAAGCATCGAGATGTCAAACTAGGCTTAATTAACCAAGAAAAATGGTATGATGATCTACGACGCCATATTGAATTGATTATGCAGACGGATATGATTCGTGAAAAAAAATTAAAAGTTAGAAATGAAATAACTAATGTGACCGAATATTATGATCGTTCCTTAATTACGGCAATTAGTAATTTAGTTAGCGAATATAAGTCATTAGCAACGAAAAAAGGGATTCGATTAAATCAACCGACACCGATTACGATGGGAATGTGGATTGGTGGAGATAGAGATGGTAATCCTTATGTCACAGCAGAAACACTTCAAATTTCAGCTACTACGCAAGGTGAAGTGATTTTTAATTATTATATAAAAAAAATTCAAGAACTTTATTTTGCGTTTTCGATTTCGACTGCACAGGCACAAGTGAGTGAAGAAGTTGTGCAAATGGCTGAAGCGTCAAAGGATCAGTCTGTATTCCGCGAAAAAGAATTATATCGCAAGGCATTTAGTTATATTGAAGAACGGTTGCGTAATACATTGGCATTTATTGTTAATGATGAAGATTTACATCCGCGCTATAAAAAAGTGTGTGAATTTCAAGCTGATTTGCAAAAAATCCAAAATTCTCTATTGCAAAATCATGGGGAGGCTTTATTAAAAGGGGATTTTAACGAACTTGTTCAAGCAACAGAGATATTCGGTTTTTACTTGGCAAGTATTGATATGCGTCAAGATTCTAGTGTCTTAGAAGCGTGTGTGGCTGAATTGCTCAAAAGTGCCAACATTGAAGAAGACTATTCAGCATTAGATGAAGAAGCTAAAATCGCTGTACTCTTGAAGGAATTAGAAGAAGACCCACGAATTTTATCAGCTACAAATGTTGAAAAATCTGAGACTTTAACAAAAGAATTAGCAATTTTTAAAATGGCGCGTAAATTAAAGGACAAAATGGGAGAAGAAATTATCAAGCAACATATTATTTCCCATTCCGAAAGTGTTTCTGATATGCTTGAATTGGCTATTTTATTGAAGGAAGTTGGTTTGATTGATAAGCATTCCGCTCGGGTTCAGATTGTTCCGCTATTTGAAACAATTGAAGACTTGGATAAATCTACACCAATTATGCAACAATACTTAACAATGCCAATTGTCAAACGTTGGTTAGCCTCTAAGAAGAATTATCAAGAAATCATGTTAGGATATTCTGATAGTAATAAAGACGGTGGATACTTGGCTTCAGGTTGGACTTTATATAAGGCGCAAAATGAATTGAAAGATTTAGGAGAAGCGCTAGGAGTTAAAATTACCTTCTTCCATGGTCGCGGTGGTACGGTTGGTCGTGGTGGAGGTTCAAGTTATGATGCAATTACCTCACAACCATTTGATTCGATTAAAGACAGAATTCGCGTAACCGAACAAGGAGAAGTGATTGGGAATAAGTATGGGAATAAAGATGCGGCCTACTATAATTTAGAAATGTTGATTTCATCGACTTTAGGACGTATGGTTACTCAACGCGTCACGGATACAGACCTTTTAGCTGAATTTAGGCACTTGATGGATGGGATTGCTGAAAAGAGTTATCATTTCTATCGTCAATTAGTTTTTGATCATCCGGGATTTTATGATTATTTCTTTGCGGCTAGTCCGATTAAAGAAGTTTCAAGTTTAAATATTGGGTCTCGTCCAGCCGCTCGAAAAACGATTACCGAAATTGGTGGATTACGTGCCATTCCGTGGGTATTCTCCTGGTCGCAAAACCGTGTAATGTTACCTGGTTGGTATGGAGTAGGTTCAAGTTTTAAAGACTTTATTGACCAAGCGCCTGAAAATTTAAGTATTCTAAGAAAAATGTATAAGACTTGGCCGTTCTTCCATTCGTTGCTCTCAAATGTTGATATGGTGCTTTCCAAATCAAATATGCACATTGCCTATCAGTATGCTCAAATGTGTGAAACAGCGGAATCTAAAGAAGTTTATGATTTGCTGTTAAAAGAGTGGAAGTTGACGAAAGAGATTATTTTAGCGATTGAAGAACAAGCAGAATTACTGGCTGATAATCCGTATTTACGTTCAAGTTTGGATTATCGTTTACCATACTTTAATGTATTGAATTATATACAAATTGAATTAATCAAACGTTTACGTAGTGGCAAACACGGCGAAAATACTGAAAAATTAATTCATATCACGATTAATGGTATTGCGACTGGCTTACGTAATTCTGGTTGATGATAAAAAAGAAGTTGCTAACACTTATGCTAGCAACTTCTTTTTATTGATGGAAATGAATATATAAATCTATCAGCCAAGTTAGTAGATAAAATCCACTTATGATGCCACATATAATCATATGGCGACGTTTATTCAACATGACAATAGCAGCGAATTCTCTAAGTAAGGCATTGGGTAGAAAGTAGCGTGCTGTATGGGCACCCAAGCCTTGTGCGGTTAGGCCCACTTGTTCAGCAAAAATTCCTGCCCGAAAGATATGATAATTGTTAGAAAAGAATACGGCATGATATGGTTTGATTGGTCGGTTATCCATTAATTGTTTACTAAAACGCATATTTTCTAAAGTAGTTGTTGATTGATCTTCTAATAAAATATCTTCTTCATCAATCCCTTGTTCTAAGGCGTAATTTTTCATTGCTTGTGCTTCTGAAATTTTTTCATCAGGCCCTTGACCACCAGACATAATCAATTTTACTGAATGATTTGTCTTTGCTTTTTGTAAGTGGAAAAAGTCGATGGCTCTATTAATACGTTGTGCAAGTAGTGGGGTAACCCGTTCGCCATTAATCAGACCTGCTCCAAGTACAATGAGATAATCTTGATTAAGTTTTGGACGTAAAAATTGGTAAATCCAAACACAAATTAAAAAATTAAATAAGATTAACATGAAATATCCGGTTATCACGGTAGGTAAGGCTAAGAAACTTAAAAACCAATGTGGTAAATGGTCTCTAAAAATTTGTAAGAATAAGTATAAAATTAGCCCGATTGCACAGATAAAGGTAAGCATATTGGCTAAACTACGTGATTCTTTTTTGAAAACAACATAACTATTCCACAGTAGAAAAATGATTAAGCCATAAATGCCAAATGCGATGAGTAAGACAAAGATAATCATAAATAACCCTAAGACACCAAAAGGAATAAGGGATTTTGCGGTAATTCCGATGAGAGCTAAGTATCCAGTAAAAACAATCCAAAATAACATAAATAACCAGCCGTTGATTAGTCTAGCGGGTCGTTTATGAAACTGCCAATAAAATAAAGCAAAAAAACTAACTGGAATTAAGAACCAAACACTGTGATTTAGTATTTCTAAAAATAGACAATATGGAAGTAGAAAACCTAGTGATAAATAAATGATTTTAAGTAGTTTTTGATTTTGCTTTTTTCTAAATAAGTGAATGGCATATCCAAAAGTAGTTACAAAATAGATAATACTCACGATAATATCAAGGGTTTTAAGATTCATTTTTTCACTCCTAATTAATAACTTTCTACATTATAGCAAAACTAAGTGAAGTTGCAAGATTACAATCTTTACATACTTTTCATAGTCGTTTGTAAAGATTGAATATTTATCTACTATTAAATTGATAGTAACTTTTATGAGGAAAGAAGGGACAAGATGAAACAAATATATAAACGAAATTTACCTTTATTAGGTGTCACTGAATTTTTTAGTTTTTTTGGGATCACTACTTTTTGGTTATTGTTTTTAAGCCAACAAGGGATGTCTTTATGGCAAATTGGTATTTTGGAAAGTCTTTTTCATTTAACGAGTTTACTTTCTGAAGTTCCATCAGGCGTACTAGCAGATCGTTTTACTTATCGGCGTAATCTCTTCCTTGGTCGATGCGTTACGATTATTTCGGCCATCTTCATGATTTTTGGCAATGGCAATTTTTTTCTTTATGCTTTGGGAATGATTTTTAGTGCCTGGGGCTATAACTTTGATTCTGGTACGAGTCAAGCGCTTTTATATGAAACAGCCAAAGAACTTAAGCAAGAATCAAGATATCTAACATTCACAAGCTACCTTAATGGAATCTTAGAAGCTACTCGTACTTTAGGGATGGTGGTTGCCGGATTTTTGGTACATGGTTGGCTCATTTATACCTATCATATTCAGATAGTTTGTTCTGTGTTGGGTATTCTTTGTATTTGGAAGATAAAAGAGCCTTCCATCAAAATGAAAAAAGAAGAAAGTCAGACTGTTTTGCAAATTCTTAAGATGGTATACCAGTTATTTAGGAAGCAAAGTCGCTTGTTTTACCAAATGCTGATGGTTCAGGTGATGTTGACACTAATTACGATGTATTATTTTTATTATCAGTCTCAATTACCCTATCTTCAGTCTTGGCAAATAAGTTTGTTGATGCTTTTATCAAGTGGATGCAATATATTGGCCATTTATTTCGCAAATAAAATCGGTCAAAAAATCAAGACGCAGTTGGTTTTATGGAGTATATTAGGTTGTTCAGGGGTGCTTTTTTTATTTTCCATTTTGAATAACCATTTTATCTATGCTGTAATATTTCTAGTGTCAGATGCTTTGGTTGTCCTTTTTTATCCACTATATGAAACAGAACTCCAAGCAGCATTTGATTCAAAAGTGCGAGCAACAATGCTAAGTGTCTATGCGATGTTAGGGAGTTTAGCGATGATTATCTTATTTCCGTTAATGGGGGCATTGATTGAACGTTTTGGTTTTATGTCTAGTTTCTTTGGTTTAGGATTACTTCTCATCGGGCTGAGTGTCCTGTTTATCTTGATTCAAAAAAATAATAAACGCGAAGATTTTGAGTGAGTGCTCGAAATCTTCGTGTATTTTTTGTGGGTCCCCTGAACAATTTATCTTAATTCAGGAAAAAGTCGCCTATCCTTTATAGGTGGGTGACGAATGTTGTTTGGTGTGAGGGTTATCGTTGACAATCAAACCATCACGTACAAGGTCAATTGGCAATCGTTAAGTACGTTCTTCTTGCAAGAAATTGGCATGGCAGAGAAAAATAAATAAATGAAATTTAATGTTAGAACTCATTTTGAGCATAACACTTTTTTATGCATTCTTTTGAGACAATTGCCCCTATTTTGTGAACATGTTATAGTAAGGAAAGAAATCATGTGAAGGAAGGTAACGAATTTGCAAGCTAAAGTGACTATAGATGAAAAAATTTTAAATGTCTTTCCAGAAATTAGCTTGGGCGTTCTCCAATTTCAAGCAGATTTGAAGGCACCAGATGAACGATTCTGGACGATGAAGTGATTCCACGAGTGAGAGCTAAAATTGACGGAAAAGAATGGAGTCAGATTCCAGGTGTGAAAGGAAGTCGGGCTGCCTATAAAGCATTTGGTCGTAATCCAGGTAGATATCGTGTATCATCCGAAGCTTTGTTACGCAGAGTTCGCCGAGGGGATGCGCTCTATCAAATCAATTCAGTGGTGGATGTCAATAATCTTATTTCTATTCAAAGCGGGTTGTCTGTGGGCTCTTATGACTATGATAAGATTAGCGGCTCAGTGATTTTTCGTAAAGCCGAACAAGGAGAAGGATATACAGGTATCGGAAAAGACTTTCTCGATATGGAAAATATGTTAGTTTTAGCAGATGACTAGGGGGTTTTTGGCTCTTCTATGTCTGTGCGATGGTCACCGAAAGTACGAAGAATGTTCTTGTGGTCATCTATTGCTTTGAAGAGGATATAGATTTAGAAAACTTGTTAATTGAAGCAAAAACAGCATTTGAAAATTACGCCTCTGCCAAAAATGTTGAAACTCAGATTATTGATAATAGATAAAGGAAAAATGCAAAGTGAATGATCAACAATTAATCAAAAAGGTAAATGAAGCGGCTGAAAATCAACGTCAGCAACGAGGATATATTGCACCAGTGGATATATTAATAGAAATTGGTGTACTGACTAAACAAAATTATGATAATTGGCGATTTGGCAAAGTATCCTATCTAGAAAAAGTATGTACGTGTAATCTTAGCAAGCTTACCAAAATTTTGCAGCAAATCTATAAATATGCACAAATAAATGGCTTGAAACCCTCCATGAGTCAATATCAGCTATGGGGAAAGAAAAAAGGGAAAGCACTGCGATTTAGTAAAAGTGGTAGACCTGAAGTTGAGCGAAAGTATGCGACACATTTTGTGGACAGTAAGCAGATAGCGGAGTTAAGAGCAAGGAAATGTTAAGTTGCTAATGATATCAGCTGTATTTATATATGCAAGGGATGTATTGATGAAGGAATTATTATCCTTAGACTACAATGTAACAAAAAAGATTACATATCAAATAAATCAGAATGTGTGCCAGTTCGAGAAGCAACAAATATGAGTTCTGATTCATTTATTGCATAGATAAGTAGCCAGTCAGGTTGAATATGACATTCTCTGAATCCAGAATAAGAACCAAGTAGAGAATGCTCTTTATATTTCGATTCAAGAGTCTACCCAGCACACAATTTATCAAGTACATTTTGTAGCAATGCTAAATTATAGCCGCGTTTTTTAATACGCTTATAGTCTTTTCGAAATTTTGTAGACATTTTAAGCTTTAGCATTACTCGTCCTCCTCTTCATCTAGTTCATTAAAAAGCTCTTCAACTGAATGATAGGTTTTAGCTTGGATTTTACCTGCCAGGATGTCACGAGCTTCTTGCATGGCTTCTTCTGTTTCTTTGTTATATTTTGGCTGTTTGATTACAAAAGGAAATCCACCTTGCATAAGTGATGTATGTAAAAAAATATTGATTGCATCAGTTACAGAAATGCCAAAACTACCAAAAAGTTCTTCCGCTTCTTTTTTTACTTCAGGTTCAATTCTAATATTGATATTTGCTGTTTTACTCATGATACATTCCTCCTCGTATGAAATTGTATCACGAATGTTAAACAACTGCAATCAATAGCATTCAGGTGTTTAATAGCAACTAGGAAACGATGATATGGTATAATTGCATTCAGATATTCTATTTGTGAGGTGGTTGTTATGTGGACATGTCCAAAATGTGGTCGTGAATTTAAACGGACGAACCAGAGTCATTTTTGTGGAAAAGCTCCTGAAACAGTGGCGCAATATATTCAGCAACAAGAACCACAAGCTCAAGAATATTTGCAGTTATTACAGCGTTTAGTCTTAGAAAATGTGGCGGATGTAAAAGAAGATATTGCTTGGAGTATGCCGCGTTATCAGAAAAATGGACGCACAATTTCAATTTTTGCTGGTAAAAAGGCGATTAGTCTCTATGTGGATGAAGAGGTACTGACACATCAGCTTGACTCGTTAAATGAATTTAAGGTCAAAAATAATACAATCTATCTTCCCTATACAAAAAAGTTACCAATAGAAATTTTAGCAATAATTATCAAAGAATCATTGACATAGGTGAGTATCATGAGCAAAAATAAATTTTTTATAGTCATATCATTAATTGTAGGTTTGTTAGCTGATTTGTGTTTGAGGCTGACTACCGGTGAAGAAGGAAATTTATTGGTACATTCGGTCGTATTTTTCATTGGCTTTGTAATTACATATGGGATATTACGTATTAGGTCGAATCGAGATGAAAGAGGTTAAATCAGATGGACAAGTATGAAACGATTAAAAAACTTTTTGAGACTCACAGCAATCCAGAACGAGCAATTCAGATGGCTAAGTATATGAAAAATCAGTTTAGCTTTTATGGGATTGCTGCGGCTGATAGAAAGAATCTTTATAAAGACTTTTTGAAAACTGAGAAAAAGCAAGGAACATTGGATTGGGCGTTTCTTGACCAATGTTATGCGGATGATCATCGTGAATTTCAGTATTTGGCTTATGAGTATCTTTTGGCGATGAAAAAGCAGTTGAGTTTTGAAGATATTTCGTCAATTAAATCACTTATAAAGAAAAAATCTTGGTGGGATACCGTGGATTTTCTGGCGCAAGTTGTCGGCAATATTGCTTTGAAGGATTCGCGCGTGGATGAATTGATGCTTGCATGGTCACAAGAAGAAAATATTTGGGTGCGCCGGGTTTCAATTTTGTATCAATTACGCTTCAAAGAGAAAACCAATACGACACAATTTGAACAAATTCTTTTAAATTGTCTTGGTACAAATGAATTTTTCATCAATAAAGCAATTGGTTGGGCCTTGCGTGAATATTCTAAAACGAATCCAGACTGGGTGCGAGATTTTTTAGAAAAATATCAGGAGCAAATGGCTAATTTGAGCATTCGAGAAGCGAGTAAATATCTTTCATAAATATTCAATAAAAAGGAGATAAGATAAAATGGACGTTACTTTTGAAGTTGCAAATCAGAAATTTAATTATCGGGTATGCGGAATCATCATTGATAATCAAAAAATATTAGCGATGCGCGATGAGTGTTCACCTTATTATTATTTGCCAGGTGGGCGTGTCAAATTAGGAGAAACTGCCGAGGAATCTATTCAAAGAGAAATGCTAGAAGAATTGCAGATTTCACCAAAGATTATTCGTCCATTATGGTTAGATCAGTCATTTTTTACTGAAGATGTGAATCAAAAGCATTATCATGAGTTATGTTTATATTTTTTATTAGATGTTACACAGACAGATTTATTCACTCGCGGCAATGAATTCACGTATATCGAAGGGGGGCATACCCATCATTTTTCTTGGTTAAATTTTGAAGATTTAAAAGACACTTATTTTTATCCTGAATTTATTAAGACGGAAATACATCATTTGCCGGATAATTTAGAAATCCGAATAGATAAAAATACTAACATTAGCTAAGTTTGTTAGCAATTACTATGTATCGAGAGGCAATGTGGATGGACTATCAAATCATGAAAGATGGCACAGATTGGCAATTATCTTGGCAGCTGGAGGGTTCACTTTCAACCAATGAAACCTGGAATTTGATTGCGACAACAGAAGGATTTGCCAAGTGGTTTCCAGAATTACAATTGATGGAAAATATTGAGGTTATTCGTTTCTATAGTGAGGAACCATATTTTGAGAAAAAAATGAAATTGCTCACTTATAAACCTACAGAAAAAATCAAGTATGAATGGGCGAATGGCACGGTAACTTTTGAAATCACAGAAAAAGACCAACAAACACAACTTACTTTTGTAGAAATTTTACCTAAAGAATTTTCTCATCGGATCAATGATATGGCTGGTTGGTTAGTCAAAAAAGAACACTTATCAGATTTGTTGAATCAACGTGAAGTTCGTATAGATATTAATCATGCGCAATTTGTAGATGGAGTGACGCAAATCGTTCAAAATCTTTAGTTAACATAATAATTGGAGGACAGGATGAAGCAAAAAAAGTAGTTTTACATCTATGGTTTGATACGCAAGCGATGGAAGCTGCGCAATTTTATACAAGTATTTTTCAAAATTCAAAAGTGATTCAAAGTGTGAAATTTTCGGATACGCCATCTGGTGAGGTCGAGTTAGTTAGCTTTTCACTTGATAATGTCCGTTTTGAAGCGATTTCAGCTGGACCATTTGTATCAATCAATGACAGTATGCGTTTGGTCGTTTTTTGTCAATCACAAGAAGAACGTGACGAATATGTCAATAAACTTGCAGGTAAGATTCGCTCAGCTGAGAATATGACGATGGTTGAAGATAGATTTGGTGTGCACTGGTTATTTGTAATGGCGTCGAGTCAAACCAAACAGTTGCCTAAAATTTGTACTTTGGTGGATGCTTATGGAAAAGCCGAAGAAATGTGCGATTATTATCAAGGTGAGTTCGCAACGAAAACAGATGTGATGAGTTTCAAACACAATCAATGGAATGTGCTCGAACTTGCCGGTAATCCAATCATTTTTGCTGATATTAGTCATGGGCCGAGTCAATATACTGGTGCTTTATCATTATTATATTTATGCGAAAATCAACAGAAAATCGACTCGATTTATCAGGGATTTTCTGCAGAGGCTGCAAGTGAACAGTGTGGTTGGATTGTCGATAAATATGGCATTTCTTGGCAGATTGTTCCACGGATATTTCTCGATTTTGCTACTAAGCTTTCACCTGCGATCTATCAAAAAATCAATCAACAAATCCTAACAGTGAAAAAAATCGAAATCGCTCAAATTGAAAAACTAATCTAACTCTTTTGGACAACGATGCTGCAATTTTGGCGGTGTCGTTATCTTTTTTTATCCAAAAATAGGTAGTATAATATAGAAAAATGACAAAGATGCTGAGGGAAAATGGCGGTTTTGATTATTATACGTGGTAATTCTGGTAGTGGAAAAACCAGTCTGGCTAAAAATTTACAGGAAAAGTTAGGACCTGAGACAATGCTAATTTCTCAAGATGTTGTTCGCCGTGAAATGCTTCATACTAAAGACGGTCCTCATTCTCAGGCGATTCCATTCATTATGCATTTGCTAGAATATGCACATCAACATGAAAATTACGTCATTTTAGAAGGAATTTTAAATGCAACTTGGTATCGGCGGCCGGTTTTTCAATTTGTCAAAGAGCTATTCGGTGACGCTATTTTTGCATATTATTATGATTTGTCTTTTGAAGAAACATTGAAACGTCATCAAGCTAGAAGTCAAAGTCAAGAATTTGGTGCAGATAAAATGGCGCGTTGGTGGAAGGATAGCGATACTTCTGACGCTTTAAATAAAAAGATTTTTCGTGCAGAGATTTCCTTGCAGCAGGCAGTTGATTTCATTTTGTCAGATATCAAAACTCATGGAAAGTAGGGATAACTATGTCAGAAGAAAATTATCTACATTGTTCGATAAAGTTAGGCGAAACCACGGTAACCTTCTTTTTAGAACCATTGAAAAAATATCAAAATAAACAAGATAGTCAATTTGTAGGTTCTTTTGTGAAGATTGAGAACCGATTTGTACATATTGAATCCACTCATGCGATTTTTGAATATCCAAATGTTATAGAATTGCGTGATTGGATGGACCAAGCGATAAATGACAAACTAACTGAAGGACAATACATAGGCTTTGCTGAACCAGATTTATTATTTATTTATCCAGAGCTAGCAGAAAATGAAGAACCTTATATCGAGATGCGTTTATATTTGCACTTATCTGAATATACGGGTGAATATTACTCGTTAATAATTGAGGTGTCTAAGTTAGTGCAATTTCGTTATTTTCTTGATTATTGTCTCAATGCAAAGGATGACCACAAAACATGGTATACCGCGTCAGGCAGACCGATTTCTTACCGCTATTACAATAAAGAGCATCAAGATAATCCTGAATTACATCAAAAGTTAGATAAACTGTTCACGGCTTGTCTCAATGCTTGGGATGAATTGACCACTTTGCCTGTTTGTCGAGAAGATGCTTCGTTTGATTTAGCGTTAGATCCAAGTTATGGACAATGTGCGGTAACTGCGATGTTAGTCAGAGAACTAGTTGGCGGTGATGTCTATCGGATTCGAACAGAGAGTGGGATGACCCATTATTTTAATTTTATAGAGGATACATTGGTTGATTTTACGATTGACCAGTTTCGTTTATACAATCTTCACGTATCTTATAAAAATGCTGAATTCATGCCAGACAACTTTGAAAAATTAAATCAAAATACGCAATATCGTTATCAACGGTTAAAAAACAAAGTGTTAAAACATTTGGAGGAAAATAAATGAGTCTATATCAACATGAAGTCCAATATTATGAGACAGATCGTATGGGTATCACACATCATTCTAATTACATTCGCTGGATGGAAGAAGCTCGCGTCGCTTTTTTAAAAGAGATTGGTTGGGATTATGCGAAGTTAGAAGAGATGGGGATTATTTCTCCGGTTATCGATGTTCAATGTCAGTACAAAAACACGACGACTTTTGCTGATAAAGTCATGATTGAAACCACCGTAAAAAAATTTAGTGGTATAAAGCTCATCTTACAATACGAGATGAAAAATGAAGCAGGAAAAATCGTGGCCCTTGCTGAATCGGCCCATTGTTTTTTAGATAAGGATGGCAAAATGCTACGGCTGGCAAAGCAATTTCCTGCGTTTTATCAAGCTTTATGTGATGAGGAAGCGAAAGAGTAAGAGTAAGTTTATTGAGTAAAGTGGAGGTCATTCAATGTATCAGATTAATGAAGAAGATATTACGCTTGTCCCATATTATCCTAATGAAAAAGTAGCGCTTGAATGGTATCAAGATTTAGAACTATGTAAACAGGTAGATAATATCGATTTTGTTTATGATTTGCCGCGGCTAAAGAGGATGTATCAATATTTATCCACCCATGGAGATTGCTATTATATTCAATATAAAGAGCAGTTAGTAGGTGATTGTACGTTACTTTCAGATGGAGAAATAGCCATTGTGATCGCCAAACCTTTTCAAAATTGCCATATCGGTCAAAATTGTGTCCAAGAACTAATTCGGCTGGCTATGAAGAAGAAATTACCAAAAGTCAAAGCGCAAATTTACTCGTTTAATCATCAAAGTCAGCGGATGTTTACTAAATTAGGCTTTGTTCAAGTATCTGAAGAGTGGTTTGAGTTAAAATTACAGTATGAGAAATGAGTCACTATCTTCAACAGGTAGCGACTCTTTTTTTAAATAAAATTACAATCTCCTTATATTTAGTTTGTCCTTTTATCGCGGAAGATAGCGGGCAGTCATAATCCATTTTCAAACATAAATGAAAGTGTAACACAATAAAAGTTTGATGACATATTTAAATAAAACCTTGCCAATGATTCTGATAAGTTGACAAAAGAACTATTTGAATCTAACTTTGTATGAGAGCTTAGTAAAACATGCGTAAGATTTTGCTCATAATTAAACATGTTTATATGAAAACTGTTACACTAGTGTAAGCGCTGCAAGTTTTGTTGTTGCTCCACTTACAATGATTTGAAGTAGAATCAATGAGGAGGAGATTTTGATGGCAATTGAAGTATTTAAGGCAGAAACAACAGCATTAGGTGGATTGAAGGTGAATTGTAAATCTCGAGAATTCGAATTTACTTTAGATGAACCGAAAAATCTAGGTGGTACGAATACTGGCATGAATCCTGTAGAAGCATTATTAAATTCACTAGGTGCTTGTCTAGTCATTGTGGCGCAGTCCTATGCTAGAGTGAAGAAAATCAATTTGAAATCATTCAAGGTAAACTTGGAAGGTGAACTTGATCCAGATGGTTTCCGCTATATCAATCCTAATGCGAAAAAAGGGTTTTCAAAAATATCTGTTACTTTCCATGTAAAAGCGGATAATACGGAGCAAGAAATTAAAGACTTTATCGAATTTGTTGAAGCTACATGTCCTGTACATGATACAATTACTAATTCACCCGTCTTTGAAAGTAAAATCATTACGGAATAAAGCAAAAATGCTGCGAATCTAGTTTCGGACTCGCAGCTTTTTCATGTATTTTACTTGATTCCAACGGCTTCTTTGGCTAACTGATCGGCTAACTCATTTCCCGGAATACCACTATGGCCCTTGACTTTTACGAAATTGATTTGAATATGTCTCATCAAAGTCTGCATGGTATCACGATATTGCTGTGTAAAAATATTTTTGGCTTGCCAATCACCAGTCGCCCAGCTTTCGATGCCTTGATAATCGTAAAGAATGGTAATTTGCGTTAAATCGTGGTCAAGTGCGGCTTTTACTGCAGCCATCGCCCCATCAATTTCACCGGCAACATTGCGCATGTTCGCTTTTTCAGTATCATTTCCTTTTCCTTGTAGGGTGATTCTCGTTTCTTCATCTATTTGTAAAAAACCACCATATCCGTAATCTTTAGTGGTAATATTATACGAACCATCAACAAAAGCATAGGGGGTTACTAAATTAGTCGCTGATTCATTAGATGTAGGGGATTGTATCTCCTGATTGTTTAAATAGGCTAGAGCTTCTTCTTTTGTCGGAAAACTCTTGTATAATGCACCAGGATGACCATTTACTTGTTTTTGACACTCTTCCCATGTTAAAAATATTCCAGTTGTGCGACCTTTTTTAACAGCATAAAATTTCGTATTTGCCATATTGAAAACTCCCTTCACTAAGTAGTGTCTAATTATTCTAGCATTGATTAAGAAGAAAAGCTAGTCTTAAAAAGGTAACTTGTCTGCTTTTTTAAGATGAATTTTGCTATAATAAGAAAAAAAGATTTGAGGTGAACCTGGTGCAGGCTATTGTGCGATGTCTAGATGGAGGCTATGATACAATGCTTTTGTCTTACTTGGAAAAAGTTTGTTTCTATTGAAGATTTGTCCATCTATTTTGCATTAACGTAGGGATATTTTTCTATTTTTATTGATTGTCATGTATTTAATATTTACCGTCTACAAATAATTCATAAAGTGCATCTGAAAAAATAGTATATGCAGATTTACCGAAATGTAGGCCATCATCCAATGTCCCTTGTAAAAGTTGTGTAACAGGCACTTCTTGATTTGATAATAATTGATATAAGGATAAGAATTTCAGATTATAAGCTACACATTCTTCCTCTAAAATTTTTGAATAAGTTAAAACCAAGTGATTTGTCCGAAATTGTTGTTTATTTTCATCTACAGGTGGAGGAGAAACCAGAATAATTTGTTGTGAATGATATTTTTTTAGCAACCTTGTTATAATCTCATTGATATTTATTTTAAATTGTTCTAATGGGATTTGTTTATGGGTGGCTAAATCATTGGTTCCTAATAATACTACAAGATAGTCAAAATTTTGGTTGGGACCAAGTTTGTTGTATTGTTGTAGGAATTGTTGTGAATTAATTCCCGACACAGCGGTATTTGTAATATTGATTGAAGCATCTTTTTCTTTTAATAGATGGTTCAGTATGGGTTGTTGATAGCCTTCGTGTCGAGCAATAAGACTATCTCCAGACAAATAAATATGCAATTTAATCACCTTCTCTTTTTTTAGTATAGCACATATGAACAATATTGTCTGAATATATCAAATAGAATAAATAGGTTAGTTGATTGTAATGAAGGTATTATTAAGCATAGTGATATTATTGACAAAAATCATTGCTGGTTTCCTATTTTTGGTTATCATAGTTATCGGTGGTATCCAATACATGAAAGCTAATCCAACAAAATAACAAACGCGT
Source organism: Enterococcus cecorum (assembly GCF_023221775.1). GTDB lineage: Bacteria > Bacillota > Bacilli > Lactobacillales > Enterococcaceae > Enterococcus_E > Enterococcus_E cecorum_A. The sequence goes on from NZ_JAKUDS010000001.1 coordinate 172,943, forward strand.
TATCTGGTAAAAGGCCTATTAGTTGGTTTTTTGTAGGGATGATGATTAGTATTGTGATTGATTGGCAATGGATTGGAATTGGTGGAGGACTTGGTCAGTTTATAGGCACGGTCATTGGTTCGCAAATTTCAAAACAAGAAAAGAGGTAGCAAAAAATGGCATTTGATTATAAAAAGGAATTTAAACAATTTTATCAACCAAAAAAATACCCCGAGATCATAACCATTCCTAAAATGAACTTTATTGGCATATCTGGTCATGGTGATCCAAATGAAGAAAATGGTGCTTATCAAAAGGCGGTACAGGAATTATATACCTTAAGTTATACGCTAAAAATGAGTTATAAAACAAATTATCAGATTTCAGGCTTTTTTGAATATGTTGTGCCACCGCTTGAGGGATTTTGGTGGCAACTTGGAATAGACGGCTACGATTGGACGCGTAAAGATTTGTTTCAATGGTTGTCGGTGATTCGTGTGCCTGATTTTATCACAGAAAAAGATTTTGAGTGGGCCAAAAATCAAGCCATCGCTAAAAAGAAATTGACCAATGTGCAGGCTAAACTAATGACGATTGATGAAGGAGAAGTCGTACAAATAATGCATATCGGTCCATATGATACGGAAATTCAAACGGTGGTAAAAATGATTATTTATCTCGCAGAAGTTGGCTATGAAGAAGATTTTAGCTCGCAACGGCATCATCATGAAATTTACCTATCTGATCCGAGAAGATGTGCACCCGAGAAGATGAAAACAATCTTACGTCATCCGGTTCGCCCAAAAAAGTAGGTACGCGATGAATCTAAAGCAACGATACAAACAGTTAAAACAGAATATTCCTGCAATTTATTTGGTGATGAAGTCTAGTGAAATTCCTATTTTAGCAAAAATTTTGGCTTTCTTAACCATTGCCTATGCCTTATCACCAATTGATTTGATTCCGGATTTTAACCCGGTGTTATGGTATTTGGTATTTAAGCATTTTAGAAAACCTGTGATTACCAATCAATTCATCTCAAATAAATTGGAAAATGCCAGTGATCTAGTATCTGCCAAGATGATTTACAATTGGTTATTGCATTACGATGATAAAAAAGGGATTATGATTATCAATAAGGATTCGTTTGCGATGACTTATCGGGCAGAATTAACAGCAGGTATTGATATGAAAAAGGTTAAAATCAAAGTAAGCGATGATAAAGTAACCGTGACAATACCAAAGTCAAAAATCAAAAACATCAATATCGATGAAAAATCAATCAAATTCTATGATCAATCCTTTGCTTTATTTAAGGTCAACCAAAAACAAAACTTATTAGACGCCGTATCAAAAGCCAAGGAAGATGTACAGAAAAAAGGCGATGTGAAATCATTATTAAAACGTGCAGATCAACAAACAGCAGTCGTATTCAAAGGTATGCTAGAAGATAATATTCAAGACCGCAAGCTAGTAATCCAACAAAAATAGTAAAGCAGCCCCAGGAGTGTATCATGCCTTCCTGTTTTTTTTTTGAATGTGCAAATTGATACTGTTTTCAATAGCGTGTTATGTTATACTTATTCTGTATGAATTTATAGATAGGATGTTGTATATGAGTCAAATAAAAATTATTTTTTTCGATATTGATGGTACACTCATTGATATGAATAGAAAGAAAATCACTCCTAAAATGTTAGAAACGCTCATTCGTTTGAAAGAAAAGGGCATCAAAATATGTTTAGCGAGTGGTCGTGCACCGATTCAGATCCCACAATTTGAGGGTGTAGAATTTGATGCTTTTTTAACTTTCAATGGTTCGTATTGTTATACAGCTGATGTAGATATTTATTCAAATCCATTGTCAAAAGAAGATGTTCAACGGGTAATTGAAAATAGTATGAAATTAAACCGTTCAGCTTCGATTGCAACTAAAGATTTCATTGTTGCAAATAGTGCTGACGAAGAATTGACAGCATATTTTAATGTGGGTGGTTTTAGTATAAATGTTGTGGATGATTTTACAGAAAAAGTGAATGATAATACTATTTATCAAATGATGGTCAGTGGTTATCCCGAAGAATATCCACAAATGTTGGAAAATGTAGCGCAAGCGCAAATTACTGCTTGGTGGAATAAAGCTTTTGATGTGATTCCAAAAACTGGAGGCAAAGGAGTCGGCGTTGAAAAAATTCTTGACTTTTATGGTTTTGTGAAAGAAGAAGCCCTAGCCTTTGGAGACGGTGGCAATGATATTGAGATGTTACAGACAGTAGGAACAGGTGTGGCGATGGGCAACGCACTAGACCACGTCAAAGATATTGCCGATGATGTTTGTGGTCATGTAGCAGAAGATGGTATCTATCATTATTGTTTAGCAAAGGGATTGATCTAAATATCATTATTGTTTAGCAAAGGGATTGATCTAAATATCGCTCTCATATTAATCAGTAAACAGGTAATGTTGTCACAGTAAATTTATTTGGAGAAAAAATAGGAATTCAAAAAAATGATTTACTCTGAAGATGGATTAGTGAATTATTTTTGTAAGTGGACGAACTTTTTTCGAAAAAAATCCCATTATATGAAAAAATTAATATCGAATGTTTCTACCCTATTTCTGAAGAATACTGTTTTAACAAATTTTAGCCAAACGAATAATAAAAGAGGTTGGCCCCAAAGTAGTTTAACAAGATAACAAAAAATTAATCATTAATAAAAAAATCCGAATATTCAACTTGATTACCCATAAAATCAATGATGAATATTCGGATTATTTAATGCTCATTTTTATAAGGGGTTGCTAATGGGTCAACCCCTTTTTCTGTGTTAATTGTTTTCTGGAAGGATTTCTTGCGTCATTTCCACTTGTTTTTGTGGTGAACGTACAAAGAAGGAAAGGATAAGTCCAAGAATAGCTAACCCAATCACGAAATAGGTGCTCAGGTGTGTACCGTTCACAAAAGCTTGTTGATTGGATTCAGCACTGGTAGCTTGCCCGAATTGTAACAAACAAGTCGTTAAGGCAGTACAGATAGCCCCGATTACTTGTTGGAAGGTATTGATAATCGTGCTGCCATCTGTTGATAAATGTGGAGGTAAGGCACTTAACCCACTAGATTGCGCAGGGGACATTGATAATGGAATCCCAATCATCAACAATAAATGGCAGAAAATCACATAAGCAATAGAATTATCAGTTGAGAAGCGGCTAAATAAAAAGGCGCCGACAAGTGTAAAGATAAAGCCAAGTGGCACAAGAACTTTTGGCCCCATCTTGTCATATAATTTTCCTGAAGCAAATGAAACCACTGCGTTTAAAATGCCTCCTGGTAACATAATCATCCCAGTTAAGGCAACAGGTAAGAGTAAACCGTTTTGTAGGTATTGTGGTAATAAAAACATCGCGGATAAGGTAATTCCAAAGTTAATCATGACCAATAAAGTACCGACTAAAAATCCCGGATTGCCCAATGCTTTTAAATTTAAGATTGGATGAGACATTTTCAATTGACGAGCAATATAGATGATTAATGCAATCAGACCGATAACTAATGAAGAGACCACGATAGGTGATTGGAAGGAGTATTCACTGGCTAAGCTAAAGCCAAGGACGATTCCGCCAAAACCTAAAGCAGAAGTAATCGTGCTGAGTAAATCAATTTTTGGCTTGGTTAATTCAAATGGGCTTTCAATAAATTTAAAAGCTAATATCCAAGCAATGGCTAAAAATACTGCAAAACTAGCAAAGATTAAACGCCATGAAGCAATACTTAATAAAATTCCCGCTAAAGTAGGTCCCACAGCAGGTGCAAACATAATAATTAATGCGGCCATTCCCATCACAGCACCTAATTTTTGAATAGGGAAGACTTCCATCGTCAAAGCAAAGAGAATCGGTAAAATCAATCCTGTACCAATCCCTTGAATCATACGTCCAGTTAATAATAGCCCGAAGTTTGGCGCAGCGGCACTAAGGATTGATCCAATGAAGAAACTAGTTAATGAAAATAAGGTGAGTGTTTTGACCTTAAATATTTTCATCAATAGACTGGCAAAAGGTAAGACAATTCCGATAATCATCATATAGCCAACGACTAGTAACTGAATGGTGCTAATTGGCAAACCAAAAGTCTTAGATAGTGCAGGTAAAGCGATATTTAAAGATGTTTCACTATACATACCAACAAATGCGCCAATATATAATCCCGACATAATTAAAAATGGATGTTGATAAATTTTTCTTTTCATAATAACCCCCGTAACTAATTTTTTTGTGAAGTGTTTCTTTATGATTGATGATTAACTGGATAAAATCATATACAATCAGAACAGGAATTAGTTTATCAAAATTCGAGAAGTCTTCGTAAGTGTTTTTTTAAGGAAATTTCAGAAAATGAGAAGATTAGTTTTTATTTAAAAGAAAAAGTGGATGAAATCGATTTATCGTTGGAAAGATTAGGTAATAGGTTAAATAATTGATGAGCTAAGGAGGCGATGTAAATAATAAATCCGTGCCCTAAAAAAGACACGGATAGGCATTAATTGGTTTGAAAACTTTCAGGATTTAAGTCTAATAAATAGGGACTTAACTGACCTTTTTGAGAAACGATATGTAATTCATGCATGGCGCGGGTAAATATCGTATATAGAATTAATTGGTCATGTGAAGTGTGGAATTGTTGGTTAACATCCCAAGCAATCACTCGGTCAAATTCCAACCCCTTTGCAAGATAGGCAGGAATAATCATGATATCACGCTTCATAAAGGTTTCCTCTGAATCAAGCAGTTGAACGGTTGCCTTTAGCTTTTCGTCTAATTGTTGGTAAAGATCCTGACATTCATGCGTTGTTTTACAAATAATTGCCGTTCGTAAATGAGGTTGTTCCGCACTACATTGTTGGATAAATTGATTGAACCAAGTGATTTTTTCATTTTTATCAAGTGTCCATAAAGTAGGTAGACTGGCATGGCGAGCAGTAGCCACAACTTGGTCTTCTTGAGATAAAAACTGGTTCGCAAAGTCCGTAATTTCCTGCGTAGAACGATAACTAGTCGTTAATTGATAATTAGTCACTTCAACATCCGGGAAAAGACGATCGAGGCTGCCGACAATTGAATCATTACCAAAGATTTTTTGGTTTAAATCCCCGCATAGACTGATATTTGCTTTTGGATATAAACTACGCAATAAAGCAACTTGAGCTGGTGGAAAGTCTTGCATTTCATCGATAAAGATAAAGCGCCCCTTTTGTTCGACATAGATCGGATACAGTCCTTTTGCCAATAAGAAGTATAATGTTGCATCACTAGTTGTTAATTGGCGATTGCGCAAACGATTTTTTACTTCAACTAGATGCGTTTGATATTCCGCTACATCAATGCCAGACACAGGCGCAATAGTTTTTAAGAAATGTAAGTATTGGGCTGCCAAATTGATGAATGTATAATTTTTCACCGCACGCTTGATTTTTCTAAATTTCTTTTTGACTATTTGTTGGCGGAACTCTTTTAGCATTTTGCGCTCGGTTTTTTCGTCGGCTTCTAAATTCGGGTTGTCTTCAAAAGCTTGCTGGAGCATTTCTTCAGCGAGGGCCTTTACTTCAGGTAATTTTGCTTCGTCTTTCATCAAGCCACCGATTTTTTTCAATAGTCTTGTTTGTAAGAGTTGCATGCGTTGATGAATTGGCAAGTTTGGATTGGTTTCTAAATAATAAGCACGTATTTGTTCTTTAGATAAAAGCATGCGGTCGTTTAATTTTAGATTTCTAAACAATGGACCAACAGCGGTGATGCTCTTGAGATATGGCTTAATTTGATAGACGGCGGTGACACTCTGTTTAAAGCTATCGACAGCATTTTCTAAATCAGCCAAAAATTCTTCTTCACTCATCGTATTTTTAGGAATTTCCATCGTTGGCAAGAGCTGTTGTAGAAAATCATTGAAAGTAAAGGTCGGTACTTGGCTTTCACCTAAAGACGGCAGCACCATCGAGATATAATCTGTAAATAAGCGGTTAGGGGAGAAAACGAGCACTTGTTTTTCATCTAACCATTGGCGATTATGGTATAAAATATAGGCTACACGTTGCAAGAGTGCGGAGGTTTTTCCGCTTCCAGCAATCCCTTGAATTAAGACGGCCTTACTGTGGCTGTCACGGATGATGGTATTTTGCATTTTTTGGATGGTCGCCACGATATTTTTCATTTGATTGCTGCTGGCTTCATCTAATACTTCAAGCAAGAATTCATCATTAATTGTATCATTAGTATCGACCATTGCTTGTAGTTTGCCATCTGTGATTTTGAATTGTCGTTTTAAAGTAAGTTCGACTTCAAAGGTGTCCTGATCGGTTTGATAACTTGCTTTTCCAAGATGACCTTCATAGTATAGGTTGGCAATCGGTGCACGCCAGTCAATGATGGTTGGTTCTTCATTTTTATCCCGTAAAGAAGCGATTCCCAGGTACAGTGTTTCGTCGAGCGCTTCTTCTTTGAAATCAATCCGTGCAAAATACGGACTTTTTTGCATAGCAGACAGTGTTTGGATACGTTTTTCTTGGGATTGGGCATTTTGATATTTCATCATTAAATCTTGTTCGTGTTTTTGATATTCCACGACAGATTCGTAAAATGCCTCTTCAGAACCTGTTTGAATTTTTATATCGGCTAATTCTTTTAAATCACTTTGAAAATGGCCGTTCAATTCTTGTAATTTTCGACTTAAGATATTTTTCTCTTGTTCTATATTAACGAGTGTGGTATTTAAATGTTGAATTTCTTGTTCTTTTGCGTTAATTGTAATCACCCCTAACAATTCTTGACTTAAAATTATAGCATAGATTAGGGTGATTAACTACTATTTGATAGTAAAAAGTATGTTATCAAACAAAGAAGATAAGTGATTACTTTCGAAGTCTTAACTAAAAGCTAAAAGATAGTTGACAATTCAGTTCGTTCGTTTATCATAAAATTAGATTATTTTTGAGGAGGAATTTTGATGCCATTCGTACACATTGAATTAGTGGAAGGTCGTAGCCAAGAACAATTAGAAAACATGATGAAAGATGTGACAGAAGCCGTTCACAAAAATACTGGTGCACCTAAAGAACATATTCATGTCATTATTAATGAAATGAAAAAAGGCACTTATGGTGTAAACGGTGAGTGGAAGAAATAAGCAGTTCAAAAATGTCTGGAAACTTTCTAGGCATTTTTTTTGTTCGATTTTTCTAGCATTTCTTTTCATTTTTTTCTTGCAATTTTCAAGAAATGGTGTTTAAATAGAAAACGTAAATTGATCGATGAGAAAGACACCTAAACTTGAGAGTCTTCTGATAAGAGAGGAAGGTCGTGGCTGAAAACCTTCTAGGAGAAAACCAAGGGCAGACCACTTTCACAAGACCCTTATTAATCTAAGGGCGGTGCAGACCGTTAAGACTTTCAAGGAGTAGCAATACTTAAAATTAGGTGGAACCACGTAGATACGTCCTAGTGTAGTCATGAATGATGGCTATGCTAGGACTTTTTATTTTACGTGAATCATCAGAAATATGGAGGAAAACAAGATGATTAAAATTACTTTTCCAGATGGTGCAGTCAAAGAATTTGCTGCAGGTGTAACAACGAAAGAAATCGCTGAAGGTATTTCAAAAAGTTTAGCGAAAAAAGCTTTAGCCGGTAAATTAAACGGCCAATTAATTGATTTAACACGCGAAATCAATGAAGATGGAGCAATTGAAATTATTACTCCAGATCATGAAGATGCGTTGAGCCTATTACGTCATTCAAGTGCGCATTTAATGGCTCAAGCAATGCGTCGTTTATATCCAAAAATTCACTTTGGCGTTGGTCCAGCCATTGATTCTGGTTTCTACTACGATACAGATAATGGTGAAAATGCAATTACCGCAGAAGACCTACCAGCTATCGAAGCGGAAATGATGAAGATTGTGAAAGAAAACTTGCCAATCGAACGCCGTGTCTTAACAAAACAAGAAGCACTAGAATTATTTGCGCAAGATCCATATAAAGTGGAATTAATTACCGAATTACCTGAAGATGAAGTGATTACAGCTTATCAACAAGGTGAATTCGTAGACCTTTGCCGTGGCCCACATGTCCCTTCAACTGGTCGTATCCAAGTCTTCCAATTATTATCAGTGGCGGGTGCATACTGGCGCGGAAATTCTGACAACCATATGATGCAACGTGTTTATGGTACAGCCTTCTTTGATAAAAAAGACTTAAAAGAATTCTTGCGTTTACGTGAAGAAGCTAAAGAACGTGACCACCGTAAATTAGGTAAAGAACTTGATTTATTCATGGTATCTAAGGAAGTTGGTTCTGGTTTGCCATTCTGGTTACCTAAAGGCGCTACTATCCGTCGTATCATTGAACGCTACATTGTTGATAAAGAAATTAGCTTAGGTTACCAACATGTCTATACTCCAGTAATGGCTGATGTGAACCTTTATAAGACTTCTGGCCACTGGGATCACTACCATGAAGATATGTTCCCACCAATGGATATGGGTGATGGCGAAATGTTAGTCTTACGTCCGATGAACTGCCCACACCACATGATGGTCTATAAAAATGACATTCATTCTTATCGCGAGTTACCAATCCGTATTGCTGAACTTGGAATGATGCACCGTTATGAAAAATCAGGGGCTTTATCTGGTTTACAACGTGTGCGTGAAATGACTTTAAATGATGGACATACATTTGTGCGTCCAGATCAAATTAAAGATGAATTCAAACGTACTTTAGACTTAATGACTTCCGTTTACCATGATTTTGGTATTGATGATTATCGTTTCCGTCTAAGTTATCGTGATCCTAATAACACACATAAGTACTTTGATGATGATGCTATGTGGGAAAATGCCCAAACCATGTTAAAAGCTGCGATGGATGAATTAGGCTTAGAATACTTTGAAGCAGAAGGTGAAGCTGCGTTCTACGGTCCTAAACTAGACGTCCAAGTAAAAACAGCACTAGGTATGGAAGAAACACTATCCACTATCCAATTAGACTTCTTATTACCGGAACGTTTTGATTTAACTTATGTGGGTGAAGATGGCGAAAATACCCATCGTCCAGTCGTTATCCACCGCGGAATTGTCTCAACTATGGAACGTTTTGTCGCTTACTTAACAGAAGTTTATAAAGGGGCTTTCCCAACATGGTTAGCACCAATTCAAGCAACCATTATTCCTGTGTCTGTGGATGCTCATAGTGATTATGCTTATGAAATCAAACGTCGTCTACAAGAAAAAGGATTACGTGTCGAAGTGGATGATCGTAACGAAAAAATGGGTTACAAGATCCGTGCTTCTCAAACACAAAAAATTCCTTACCAAATCGTCGTTGGGGATAAAGAAGTGGAAGAAGGCACCGTCAATATCCGCCGCTACGGTAGCAAAGAAACACATGTAGAAGCTTTAGACATGTTTATCGATGCGATGGTTGCGGACGTGAAGAACTACAGCCGTAAATAGTGGGAGTACACGAGGGAACATATTTAGATTTTTTTCGCCAAAGTATATAATAGTAATTTTGGTTTGTTTTCTAGTGTGATTATCTCAATATTAATTCGTAATGGGAGAAAGTTAATGTTATTATGGACTTTCTCTCTTTTTTTGTCGCTGGAAAATGCTTCTATATGGTATAATTTACTGTGTAGTTTACTTTATGGCGAGGTATTAATCATGGACGATTGGACATTGTTTAAAAATAGTATACAAAATATTTCTAAAAATGAAATTAAACTAATTGATACATTAAGTTATTTGCAAGCTGAAAGAATTCGCCGCGGTATTTCTCAAACTGAGCTTGCCAAAAAAATAGGAATGAAACAATCTCAATTGGCTAAAATTGAACAATTGGATTCTACCCCTACATTAACAACCTTAAATCGTTATGCAAAAGGTTTAGGTTTAGCCATACAAATAAAAGTTATAGAATACGCCGAAGCATAAATGTTAAAATTTACAGCAGCGTAGTTAGGAGTAATATGAGATGAAAAAAATAATTTTACCATTAGTGTTGTCCATTTCTGCACTGATCTTTGGATTTTCTCAGGAAATTCATGCTGAAGAAACCGATACAAATCAGTTAACGAGTGTTGAACAAATAAAAAAAATATCTAATTTTGCACATGCTGATTTTCCAGGTGTTGTCAAAGTTGGAGAAAAAGGTAAATTTGTTCGTCATAAGGAATGGATCAGTCTAAAAGATTCGTTTAAAGTTGTAGAGAATACTAATCCAACTGCCTTTGCCTTAGATTCAGATGGCAATTGGGAAGCATTGTCAGTGGGTGAAGGTGAATTGATTTATGACTGGAATGCTACAGAAGATGTGTTGCAGCAACTGAATCAGCTACCTCATGTTGTGAATGATTTGAGTAGCTTAGTGGATAAATATGGTCAAAGTGTCAAGGTAGCAGGACCATTAAAAGTCCATTTTAAAGTAATTTCTAATATGAGCAATGTATATCGTCTATATAATTCTTATTCTGGAGAGCATTTTTATACCAATAATCTTGCAGAAAGACAACATCTAGTAAGTTTAGGGTGGCAGGATGAAAATATTTCTTGGGTATCTCCGACAGATGGGGATAAAGTCTATCGTTTGTACAATCCAAATACAGGAGATCATCATTTTACATTGCAGCACGATGAGTGTAATCAGTTATCATTGATAGGTTGGCAAGTTGAAGGAGTTGCGTTTTATGCTAAGGGTACGAAGCCTATTTATCGGTTGTATAATCCAAATGCTGAAGTAGGAAGCCATTTCTTTACTCAGTCAGAAGAGGAAAAAGTTCATTTAGAAAAACTAGGTTGGCAATCAGAAGGAATTGCATGGTATGCAGAATAATAGGCAAAGCTGCATAAGAAGGTTAGCATCTTGAGGTAACAATGCCTATTTAACGGATTTTTCATTTATTAATTTTGCAATCTATTTGCTTTTATGAAAAAAGTATGCTATATTTTCATTAGTAATGATACTTGAAGGTGAGTGAGCGATGTTTAGTTGCTCACTCTTTTTAATGAAAAAAAGCCTTGAAGTTCACTAAAGGAGGTCTGAAGAATTTGAGTAGCGTTGTCCAAACAGTTACCGATTTAGTTACACCAATTGTTGATGAACATGGATTTGAATTAGTAGAAGTAGAATTTGTCAAAGAAGGGAAAAGCTGGTTTCTTCGCGTCTTTATCGACAAAGAAGGCGGAATTGATATTGAAGAATGTGCATTGGTCAGTGAGCAATTAAGTGAAAAATTAGATAATATTGATCCTGATCCAATCCCACAAGCTTACTTTTTAGAGGTTTCTTCACCAGGAGCAGAACGTCCATTGAAGAAAGAAAAAGATTATGAAAAAGCATTAGGAGAATATATTCATATCTCTTTATATCAAGCTGTTCAAGATGAAAAAGTTTATGAAGGATTTTTGGAAAGCTTCGATGAAAATCAATTAACCTTAAGAGTCCGCATCAAAACACGAGAAAAGCAAATGACTTTTGAACGAAGCAACATTGCCAAAGCTCGTTTAGCGATTCAATTTTAATTACGGAGGGAAAATTATCAAATGAGTAAAGAAATGTTAAATGCCTTAGATACTTTAGAAGCGGAAAAAGGTATTGCCAAAGAAATCGTGATTGAGGCCTTAGAAGCAGCTTTAATCTCAGCCTATAAACGTCATTATGGACAAGCTCAAAATGTAGAAGTCGAGTTTGACCAAAAGAAAGGAAATATCCATGTTTATGCGGTGAAAGAAGTCACAGAAGAGGTCATGGATAGTCAGCTAGAAGTTTCAATTAAAGATGCAATTGCGATTAATCCTGCGTATGAAATTGGAGATAAGATTCGTTTTGAAGTAACGCCTAAAGATTTTGGTCGAATTGCCGCCCAAACAGCAAAACAAGTTATTTTACAACGTGTTCGTGAAGCAGAACGTAGCATTATTTATGAAGAATTCTCACAATATGAAAAAGAAATCCTTCAAGGAATCGTGGAACGTCAAGATAATCGTTATATCTATGTGAACTTAGGTAAAATTGAAGCGGTCTTATCGAAACAAGATCAAATGTTAAATGAATTCTATCAGCCACATGATCGTATCAAAGTATTTGTATCAAAAGTTGAGAATACTTCAAAAGGCCCTCAAGTTTTTGTAAGTCGTAGTCATCCTGATTTACTACGTCGCTTATTCGAACAAGAAGTTCCAGAAGTATATGATGGAACAGTTGAAATTATGAGTATTGCGCGTGAAGCTGGGGATCGCTCAAAAATTGCGGTTCGTTCATTTGATGATGATATTGATCCAGTGGGTACTTGTGTCGGTCCAAAAGGTCAACGTGTTCAAGCAATCGTTAATGAATTAAAAGGGGAAAATATGGATATCGTCGAATGGGATGAAGATCCAGCCGTTTATATTGCCAATGCGTTGAATCCAGCAGAAGTCAGCGATGTAATCTTTGACTTAGAAAATCCAAAATCATGTACGGTGGTTGTACCTGATAACCAATTATCTTTAGCGATTGGTAAACGTGGTCAAAATGCTCGTCTAGCTGCTAAATTAACAAACCATAAAATCGACATCAAGCCTGAATCTCAAATGCAAGAATTCTATGCTCAACTTGAAGCGCAAGAAGCACAAGAAGATTACGAGGAAGAATTAGTAGAAGAAGCGTTCGATGAAGTAGCTCAAGAAGTAAATGATGATGTCGTAGCTGATGAAGTTACACAAGAAGATGTAGAAGAAGTTTTAGAAAGTGAAGATGAAACTTTAACTGAAGAATAGGAGGTACCTATGAAGCAAAGAAAAATTCCTTTAAGAACCTCTGTTGTAACCGGTGAAGTGATTCCCAAAAAACAATTATTAAGAATTACGCGCTCAAAAGAAGGTGTCGTTTCCATCGATCCAACGGGTAAAATGCCTGGTCGCGGTGCCTATATCGCGATGGAGCCAGAAGAAGCTGAACTTGCTTGGAAAAAACGCATCTTTGATAAAAAATTTGGTGTGACGTTAAGTGACGAATTTTACCAAGAATTACTAGATTATGTCAAACATCAAAAAGCACGTCGAGAGTTATTTGGAAATGAATAAACAAAAAGTATTAAATCTCTTAGGTCTAGCCCAACGCGCAGGAAAATTAGTAACAGGTGAAGAACTTGTTACCAAAGAAATCCAAGCACAGAAAGCAAAATATGTTTTTGTAGCAAGCGATGCTGGTAAGAATACCTTAAAGAAATTGCAAGATAAATCAAGATATTATGAAATCCCTCTAAGTGAAGCTTTTACTAGTCTTGAATTGACCCAAGCTTTAGGAAAACCGAGAAAAGCAATTGCGGTGATGGATCACGGCTTTGCTAAGAAAATGGGGGAATTATTGAACGAATAGGAAGGTGATTGAATGAGTAAAGTCAGAATTTATGAATTGGCGAAAGATTTAAATATCTCCAGTAAAGAATTAGTCGAGAAAGCCAAAATAATTGGAATGGAAGTTGAAAATCATCGCAGTGCCATCACGAAAGAAGAAGCGCAACAATTAAAAGCTGAGTTTCAAAATCGTGAAGTGATACAAACGGATGGTCATAAAAAATTCCAAACCCAAAGAAACAATCCGAACTTTCTAAACCGTCATAAACAACAAAGAAATACGAATTCAAATCGAAATCGCAAAAACACTAAAAATGGAGCGAACCAAAAAGTTTCAGATACTTCAAAAGTTGAATCTCCAAACAAAAATAAAGTAGTTAAACCAGTTACTGAAGTCAAAGCGGCTCCTAAAAAAGCTGAATCAACAAAGCAATCTAAAGTGACTGAAGCGAAAAAAGCAGAAGTTACTAAGCAAGCAGTGAAGCAAGAAGTTGTTTCACAAATGAAGCAAACCCCTGAAGTTAAAGTTGCTAAAGAAAAGCCAGCTGAAAAAGTACTTCCAGTTCAGCCTGAGAAAAAAGAAACTGTTAAGCCAGAAGTGACTAAAGTAGCTGAGAAGAAAGCAGAAGAAAAGGTGGTTGCTCCAGTTAGTGAAAAAGAAGTGAAAATTGAGCAACCTCAATTGGAGACTAAAAATGAAAAACCAGAAATGAAAGTTGTTGATAATGTGTCAAACGATAAAAAGGAAAAGAAATCTCAAGTGAGTCAACCTGAAAAACAAGGAAAACCAATGAAACAAGAAAATCATACGAAATCAGAAAAAGCGAAAAAAGTTGCCCCAGTTGCCTCTGAACAAGAGAATCGTAAACAAGAGCGACCAAAAAACAAAGCGAAAAAACAACATAACAATGATCGCTATGAAGACGATAATTTTGGTAAAGGACGAAATACTAAGAAAAATAATAAGAAAGATTTCGACAAACCAAATAATAAATTCAAGGGCAAAAAAGGTAAAAATAATAAGCAACAAGAAAAGAAACCAGCTGTGCCACCACGTAAATTCCGTGAATTACCAGAAGTATTGGAATATACAGATGGTATGAACGTAGCAGAAATCGCGAAAAAAATTCACCGTGAACCAGCTGAAATTATCAAGAAATTATTTATGATGGGCGTAATGGTCAACCAAAACCAACCATTAGATAAAGATACCATTGAATTATTAGCAGCAGACTATGGAATCGATGCGCAAGAAAAAGTCCAAGTCGATATTGCAGATATTGATAAATTCTTTGAACCTGAAGAAATCAATGAAGAGAATTTAGTGGCACGTCCACCAGTTGTGACAATCATGGGACACGTTGACCATGGTAAAACGACTTTACTAGATACTTTACGTAATTCACGGGTAACAAGTGGAGAAGCGGGTGGAATTACTCAACATATCGGTGCGTACCAAATTGATATTGACGGTAAACCAATTACCTTCTTGGATACACCTGGACACGCAGCCTTCACAAGTATGCGTGCTCGTGGTGCAAGTATCACGGATATCACTATTTTAGTCGTAGCGGCTGATGATGGAGTTATGCCACAAACTGTTGAAGCGATTAACCACGCCAAAGCTGCCAATGTACCAATTATTGTAGCAGTCAATAAAATTGATAAACCAGCGGCAAATCCACAACACGTGATGCAAGAATTAACCGAATATGAATTAATTCCAGAAAGCTGGGGTGGCGATACCATCTTTGTAGAAATCTCAGCGAAATTTGGTCAAAATATTGATGAATTATTAGAAATGATTCTATTAGTGGCTGAAGTGGAAGACTTAAAAGCTGATCCAACGCAACGTGCAATTGGTACAGTCATTGAAGCACGTCTAGATAAAGGTAAAGGACCGGTAGCTACATTATTAGTTCAACAAGGAACGATGCATGTAGGTGATCCAATTGTTGTCGGTAATACATTTGGTCGTGTCCGCGTGATGACCAATGACCTAGGCCGTCGTGAAAAAGCTGCGGGACCGGCAACTCCAGTGGAAATTACTGGTTTGAATGATGTCCCACAAGCGGGGGATCGTTTCGTAGTCTTCGAAGATGAAAAGACTGCGCGTGCTGCTGGTGAAGAACGTGCCAAACGTGCTTTAGTCCAACAACGTGCAGTGACCCATCGTGTTACTTTAGATAACTTATTCGATAGCCTAAAAGAGGGTGAATTGAAGGAAGTTAATGTGATTATTAAAGCGGACGTACAGGGTTCTGCGGAAGCTCTAGCCGCCTCTTTACAAAAAATCGATGTAGAGGGTGTTCGTGTTAATATTGTTCACTCAGCGGTTGGTGCGGTAAATGAAAGTGACGTCACACTAGCAGCAGCATCTAATGCGATTATCATTGGTTTCAACGTTCGTCCTACACCACAAGCGAAACAACAAGCAGAACTTGAAAGTGTGCAAATTCGTTTACATCGTATTATCTATAAAGCGATTGAAGAAATTGAAACTGCGATGAAAGGGATGCTTGATCCAGAATACGAAGAAAAAATTACAGGTCAAATGGTGGTCCGTGAAACCTATAAAGTATCTAAAGTCGGTACAATTGCTGGATGTTATGTATTAGAAGGTTCAATTAAACGTGATAGCGGCGTACGTGTCATTCGTGATGGTATCGTTATTTACGAAGGACAACTTGCTAGTTTGAAACGCTTCAAAGATGATGTCAAAGAAGTTAAGATGGGATTTGAATGTGGTGCGATGATTGAGAAATTCAACGATATCAAAGTGGATGATATTATTGAAGCCTTCATCATGGAAGAAGTCAAAGTAGACTAATAACTAGCTTCTAAGGAGGAAATTATGGCAAACTATCGTGATAGACGCTTAGCACAAGAAATCCAAAAAGAAGTCAATCAAATCTTGCGTAAAAAAGTTCGTGATCCACGCGTTCAAGAAGTAACCATTACTGAAGTTCGTGTGACTGGCGATTTACAACAAGCAACGATTTACTATACCATTTTATCTAACCTGGCTTCAGATCGTACAAAAGCGCAACAAGGGTTAGAAAAAGCAACTGGGCTTATCAGACGAGAATTAGGTCATGTGTTAACCTTATATAAAACACCTGAACTATTCTTTAGTTATGATGAATCCATTGACTATGGAAATAAAATTGATGAAATGCTAAGAAATTTAAATAAAGAATATTAAAAGATTACTGAGTCGGATGCGTTCTGGCTCAGTTTTTTTGATTACAAATCTAGTTGTACTGTCTTTACTATTAATGCCTTCTTTACTGAACAAGCGCTATTATTAAAAAATACTATAACAATAATTACGCTATCTGTTTGCGTTTTCACTTTCAAAGGTGTACAATACGGACAAGGACATAAGGGGAGAAAGATTTATGAAAAGAGTAACTTATACAAAAGAAATGATTGTTGATGCTGGATTGAATGTTATCTTTGAACAAGATTTTAAACATTTAACGGCTCGGGCAATTGCGAATGAATTAGGTTGTTCACCTCAGCCAATTTATTTACAATTCGCCAATATGGAAGATTTAAAGAAAGCAATAGTTGAAAAACTTTGGCTAAGACTTCATAATTATATGGAGTTAAAATATAAAAATGATTCTGTAAAAATGGTGAACTATCCATTGGCGTTTGTGAGATATTCATTGAAGAAGCCAAATTGGTATGAAAGCTGCTTCTTAGATATGAATGGTGATAAAAAAGCTTTTAATCAATATTTGGAAGAGTATTTCATGAAGGCAGTTTTCAAATTTACAACACCGTTAACTGCTAAGCAAGAAAAATTCTTCTACATCGAAGTTTTTTCATACTTGCATGGTTTGATTAGTGCGGTGAATAGTGGGTTTATTCGTAAAGACGAGCAACAATTATATGAACGTTGGAAAGGATATTTAGCTGATATGGCAAAAAGATATCCGTTAGCGAGTTTTGAATAAAGAAAAGTATGTAAACTTTTTTGTTATCATATCAAGATTTTCGAGTTGAAAGAAATACGTTAGAGAAGTAAAATATACTCGAATAAAGGAAAAGAATATTTTGAAGGGTAGTAAATATTCATGATTGGAACAAGGATAGACGTTATTTAGGTGGTATTTTTGTGAATGACGCAAAGATACCACCTAAAAACTTTCTATGGATAAATGATATTTTAAAATGGCAAGCACTTTCTTGATAGAAGGTGTTTTTTGCATTTATTTCAATGATACACTTGCCTCTCAACTTGTTTTTCTTCCAGGAGTACGCTAAAATGAAGAAGTGTGATTTTTAAGTAAAGGAAGGAAAACATGGAAGGCATTTTACCTTTATGGAAAGAACGTGGCTTAACGAGTCATGACTGTGTGTTTAAGTTACGCAAAATTTTACATATGAAAAAGATTGGTCATAGCGGGACTTTGGATCCTGATGTCGATGGGGTTTTACCCATCTGTGTCGGACGAGCTACAAAGGTTGTGGAATATTTGACCGATTCTGGCAAAATTTATGAGGGCGAAATCACTCTAGGCTATTCTACTACGACAGAAGATGCTAGTGGTGAAATCGTTGTACAAACACCTATCAAAGAACCGTTAGCAAACGAATTGATTGATAAAACAATGCAGACTTTTATTGGTGAGATTACGCAAATTCCACCCATGTATTCAGCAGTTAAAGTGAATGGTAAGCGATTATATGAATATGCACGTAATGGCGAAACCGTTGAAAGACCTGTTAGAAAAGCTCAAATATATCGTTTTCAACGAATCACAGAACCAGTCTTTGATGCGCAAAGTCAAACGTTTTCTTGGCGCTTTCAGGTAGCTTGTGGCAAAGGTACTTATGTCCGTACGCTAGCTGTTGATTTGGGAGGAAAATTAGGTTTTGCGGCTCATATGTCCGATTTAACACGGATAAAAAGTGGAGGTTTTACCAAAGAGCAAGCCGTAACTTTAGACCAAGTAGCTCAAGCGATGGCAAACAATGAGGTAGAAAAGCTGCTTTTACCTATTGAGTATGGGGTTCGTGATTTTCCACGCATTGATATTTCTGAAGAGTTAACCAAAAAAGTGATGAATGGGATGCGGATTCCGTATTGGCAATTTGGCTTTAACACATGTCCAGATCGTCCAATCGCTTTATATTATAACAATCAGGTATTAAGTATCTATGAAGTCAGTCCAAGTGACAAAAATATGCTTAAGCCGCAAAAAATGTTAAGAACGCAATTAGAAATGAAGGAATAATAGTTATGAATATCATTGAATTAAGACATCCGTTTGAAAAAGAACGCGTAATCAAGGAAGAGGTTGTTTTGGTGTTAGGCTTTTTTGACGGGGTACATCGCGGACATCAAGCAGTGATTGAACAAGGGAAAAAACTAGCAAAAGAGAAGAATCTGAAACTAGCACTGATGACTTTTAACCAACACCCATCCATCGTTTTTCAAAAAATGTCTAAAGAAACGATGACCTATTTAACGAGTATGCATCAAAAAGCGCAATTGTTTGAAAAAGCTGGGGTGGATTTATTATATGTGGTTGATTTTACTTCAGCTTTTGCAAAATTAACGCCCGAAGAATTTATCGAACAATATATCATTGGGTTACATGCTAAAGTAGTTGTGGCTGGCTTTGATTATACGTTTGGCTATCAAGGAAAAGCGACGATGACAGATTTAGCCCAATTAGCGAATCAACGCTTTGAAGTAATCGAAGTGCCTGAATTAAGCGAACATGGACAAAAGGTTAGTTCGACTGCCATTCGCCAAGCTTTGGTAAAAGGCGATATGCAAGCAGTCAATGAATTATTAGGCTATCCTTATACGATAGAAGGAACAGTGATGCATGGCGATGCGCGTGGTCGAACACTGGGATTTCCTACAGCGAATATTCGTTTTGCCCCAACGACGCGCTTACCAATCGAAGGCGTGTATGTTTGTGAATTTAAAGTGGGAAATACCTGGCATCACGCTATGGGATCGATTGGCCATAATGATACGTTTGGTGAAGGACGTAAATTAACAGTTGAGGTCTATATTTTAGATTTTCATCAAGAAATTTATGGGGAATTTGTGGAAGTGCGCTGGCTACATCTACTTCGTGAACAAATCAAATTTGATGGAGCTGAGAGTTTAATTCAACAACTCCATCAAGATGAGCAAGATACAAGAGATTATTTTGCAGCCTTAGCAGAGTAATCATGATTTTTGAACATTGATTAGCTGAAATTCTTCGCTATCAGGCACTTTTATGATGAGAAATCCGTCTGGCAAAGTCGCAGGGGAAACGTCTTTGATATTTTTTCCGCTTGCAATCTGTGCCATACGGATTAATTCTTTTTCATCTTTGCTGCTGGCTACGAGATTTCCAAGATTAAAAAGGACATTTTCTTCCATCACAATCACTTCCTTGTGTATATTATATCAAAAATGAGAAAGAAAGGGGGATGGAAATGTTAGAGGTGATTTCAAGTTATATTCATATTCCATTTTGTGAGCATATCTGTTATTACTGCGATTTTAATAAAGTCTTTTATGAAGGGCAACCCGTAGATGAGTACCTCGAAAAACTGGATTTGGAAATGAAATTACGGCTAGAAAAATATCCGCAACAACAAACACCAACCATCTACATTGGGGGAGGAACACCAACTTCTTTAAATGATACTCAGTTACGTTCTTTATTAACAAGTGTAACCAAATATTTTGATGTGACGACAACCAAAGAATTTACTGTTGAAGCGAACCCAGGAGATTTATCGGAAAATAAACTTCATATTATGCAAGAATTTGGAGTCAATCGGTTATCAATGGGTGTGCAGACTTTTAATGACCGCTTGCTAAAGAAAATTGGTCGGAAACATACGGTTAAAGATGTGGATGATACACTGAACTTTTTAGCGAAGAATCATTTTGATAATGTGAGTATTGATTTGATTTATGCTTTACCAGGTCAGACGCAGCAAGATTTTGATGAGACCTTAAAGCAAGCACTTAGTTATGACTTGCCACATTACTCGATGTATTCTTTGATTTTGGAAAATAAGACGATGTTTATGAATTGGGTGCGCAAAGGTCGATTAGAATTACCTAGCCAGGAAGAAGAGGCGGGAATGTTTGCCTTGGCGATGGATTTGATGCGTCAAAAAGGTTATGAGCAGTATGAAGTTTCAAACTTTGCTAAACCAGGCTTTCAGTCACAGCACAACCTTGTTTACTGGAATAATGAGTACTACTTTGGCTTCGGCGCTGGGGCTAGTGGATATGTCGACAAAGTAAGATATAAAAATCATGGCCCGATTCAACATTATTTAAATCCTTTACGAAACCAACAATTGCCCATTCTCTCTGAAGAAACCTTAGATCAAAAAGCACGTATGGAAGAGGAGATGTTTTTAGGACTCCGTAAAGCACAAGGCGTCTCCATTGCGCACTTTAATGAGAAATTTGGTGTTGATTTCCATCAAATATACGGTTCTGTTGTTGAAAATTATGTATCTAAAGGATTACTCAATCAAACGGATAACGGCTATATTCAACTAACCAAAAAAGGACTTTTTCTAGGGAATGAAGTATTTGAGGGATTCTTACTTTAGCATGTGATTTCATTGTATATTAATACTAAATAGCTTTCAAAAGTTATGATTTTTCGTGTATCTTTTTTGATATTAGCATACGCCATACTTATTTGTTAAATTGATATTTTTTCAAAACTTTTGAAAAAAATACAGTAGGAAGTATTCAGATGAATAGATTGTACTTATAATGAATACAATATAGACTCACTAGGTGTAAGATCATTTATTTTGTGATATTACACCTTAGTGAGTCTTTTGTGTCAAATATTTATATTGCAAAAAGATAGCTGTACTATTAGTGTGAGTGATCTAAATGATATGAGTTAAATTTCATGTTTTTCAAGTTTGTACATAATTGTGGCAATCCATACAGAAATAAATGATGGTAAGAATGCGAGCATGAGATAGGCCGGACTACTGACTCCCCCTTCGATTAACTTTTCAATGTCTGTACCTTTAATAAAATTATCAACAGCCACCTGATACAAAGTGATATAAATGAGTCCCCATTGAATATAGTATTCAATTAAGGTGAAGATGGTCATTGATATATGCCATTTATTTGCAAGTTTACTGACTAGAAAATATAAAATGACTCCTGAAACCAAAATTAGCATAAACATTGTCATAAAGGGGGACTTTCCAAGTGGTGTTACGATATATTGGCTGATGAGCAAAAGTCCAAATACTAGGATTAAAAATACAGTTGTTGAAAAGAATAGCATTGCGGCAAAAACAGCTAAAGTTTTAAAGAAAATAAAACGTTCAAGTCGTTTGGAATTAATCACTCTTCCTAAAAATAGTAGTAAAACTAAAAGTATAATCTCGTTCATTTCTAACCCCTCCATTTTTCATCATAACAGAATGATGATATTTTATCAAATTTATTAGCATCACGAATAAATAACCTAATATGATAATTTACAATCGAAAAATAAACTGGAAATCAAAGGTCGTTTTCACTATAATAAAATACATGAAAAGGGGGAAGACAGATGATTCAACGTGTTTTAAAACAAGCAAAAGAGACGTTAAAAGATTTAAATAAGAACAAATGGCGCTATTTGTATACAGGGATTTTAATCCAGTTAATATTTGGTGTTGCGGGAAGCTTTATACTTAGAAGAATCTTTGGCTTTGTATTGTTGATGACAGGACAGGATAATTTGAATAACACAAATATTGTTCAGATACTCTTGAATCCAATGGGTTTTATTAGTTTAATTGTTTATTTAATATTGTTAGTAGTATTATTATTTCTTGAATACCAAGTTTTTTGCTTAATGATTCTAGGGGCAAGCAACCAGAAAAAAATAGCATGGAAAGAATTATTTCATCCAACGCATTTAAAGTTGAATAAGCAAAATATATTCAACGGATTGTATTTTTTAGTATATGTTATTTTAGGAATCCCGATTGCCAATTTAGGTTTATCTACTACTTTGACAAACGAACTATACATTCCGGATTTTATTACAGGTGAATGGAGTAAGTCACCAACTAGTGCAGTTTTGCTATTTGTTGGGGGCTTGACATTGATTTATTTAGCCTTTCGTTTTTTATTTGTGGTTCCATTATTTACACTGACTGATTTGAATTTCCCACAAATTTATAAGCGAAGTTGGCAAATGACAAAAGGTAAATTAATTGAATTTTTCTTAAGTTTTACATTGATTGAATTTGTATTACTGCTCATATTATTGCCTGTGTTTTTATTATCTTTAGTTGTATCCTTAATTTTAGATAATAACGGCGGTAATCTATTCTTAGAAAGTTTATTATTGACTTTGATTAATGGATGTATCTTTGCTACAAATTTATTTGTAAAAATCGGTATTTTTCATTTACTGATTCAAAATATGCAATCGTTTAGCAATAATTTACCTTTACAGAATGTCCAAAAGAAACGCAAATTTGCAAGTTTGGCCTTATTATTTATGGTTTTTGCAAGTTTTTATTTAGGTGAAACCTATCAATTGGCTACGCTAGAATATAATCCAAAAATTGAAATTGTCGGTCATCGTGGCTATGTAGCTAAGGCAGTTGAAAATTCAGTAGAAGGATTGAGAGCCGCTAAAAAAATGAAGGCAAATTATGTTGAATTGGATTTACTTTATACAAAAGACCATCAGTTTGTAGTCATGCACGATAATGATTTAAAACGTTTGGCTGGTCTAGATAAAAAAGTGTCTGATTTACCTGCTAATAAAGTAATCGGCTTAAAAATCAAACAAGATGGACATACAAGTAAGATTGTAAGCATGAAAGATTATTTGAAAATCGCGAAGCAGTTACAGATGCATTTGATTTTAGAATTAAAACCTACTGGAAACGAGGACAGTAGCTATGTCATTCGATTTGTAAATGAGCTTAAGAAAAGTGGAATGGAAAATCAAGTCAAAATTATGTCACTGGATCTTCCTACGATTCTTGCTGTCGAAAAATTAGATCCTGACCTAGATACAGGGTATGTTATTCCAATTCAGTTTGGAAAACTGCCGAATGAACCAGTAGATTTTTATGCTATCGAGGATTTCTCCTATCGTCCCCAGTTAGCAGAAGAGGTTCATCAAATGAATAAAAAATTATTCGTATGGACAATCAATTCGCCTGATAAGATCCGCTATTATTTACAAACCCCAATTGATGGGTTAATCACGGATGAATTAAAGACAACAAATCAAACAAAAAATGAATTAGGACACGATAAAAGCTATATTGATCGTTTATTGGACTTAATACAGCCATTACAATGATTATGAAAATATCGATGAATGGATTGTTGTGTCTCTTTTCGGAAGGTTTCTAATTGATTAAATGAAACATAGAAAATGAATAGATAAAACCTAAATCAGCTAGTCAGTTTATATAGACTTTGAAAATCAATCTAGCGTATAAACAAAAAGGCCATCCAAGGAAAGTTTGTCCCAGGATGGCTC
>NZ_JAKUDS010000010.1 GCF_023221775.1 Enterococcus cecorum
ATTTGAGTATCTTTTGTATTATTTATCTTCAGCCATCATCGCTTTTAAGGCTAAAGCTAATGGACTTTCCATTTCTGTATTTTCTTGGCTGTATTTTTTCAATAGTCGTTTTTCTTCATGTTTGGTCATTTTTTGTTTTCGTTCAGCCTTGGTTTGCATTTTTTCAGTCGTGCCATCATATTTACAACGATAATAAGCGCCATTTTTTCCTTCGATAATTTCCATTTTCTTATGGCATTGTGGGCAACGATGATTGGATACTTTTGGCTCTTTACGTCTTGAGTAATGACAGTCCTCATTCGTGCAGACCAAACGCTTGCCGTCTCGACCATTCTTTTCTTTTAAGAGCGAACCACATTCTGGGCAACGTTTTTGCGTAATTGAAAAATCTTGATAGCTTTGGTTACTTTGCTTAATCTCAGCCACTAAACGCTTCGTATCTTGTTCGATTTGTTGGATGAATTGTTGACTCTTCATCTGACCTTTCGCAATTTTTTCTAGGTTTTTCTCCCATTTTTCCGTCAATTCAGGCGTGACTAATGAAGGATTCACCAAACCTAGTAGCTGTTTTCCCTTAGGAGTGACCGCTAAATAATTGGCTTTGCGTTCCATCAAGTCGCTTTTAATCAACTTTTCTATCATTTCAGCACGCGTGGCCGGCGTACCTAAGCTATATTTTTCCATCTTCGCCAACAAAGTACCTTCACTCAATGGCTTAGGCGGGGTGGTCAATTGTTTTTCAATGCTAAACTCACCCTTGATTTTTTGACCTTCTGTATAGTGCACAACCTTTGCTTTTACTTCGTCACTTGCCCCTTTCCAACCTAGTTCAAGTACTTTTTTATTACTTGCAACAAAGCGTTCAGAACCAAATGATAGTGTGATTTTCTCAACCTTTTCTTGATATTCAGGTAAGAACAACATCAAAAAGCGTGACACAATCATCTGATAAATACGTTGTTCATCACTGGATAACTTAGCAAAATTTGCCCTTTGTTCAGTTGGAATCAAGGCATGGTGGTCAGAAACCAGCGCATTATTAAAAACTTTCTTTAAGACAACTTTAGCCCCATTTTTAATAATCGTCTTGACTTGCGGATCAAAATCACTAATTGCTTGTAGGCGTTCCTTCATCGTATTTTGCATATCAGTGGTTAAATACTTACTATCAGTCCGCGGATAAGTGACGACTTTATGGGTTTCATATAGACTTTGCACTAAAGAGAGCGTTTTTTTAGCAGAAAAGCCATAACGTTGATTGGCCTCACGTTGGATTTCCGTTAAGTCATAAGGTAATGGGGCGGCTTGGCGTTTGACTTTCTCTTCAATTTTTTCCACGGTGCCTGCTGTTTGGCTCATCTGTTGAACTAATTGTTGGGCCGCTTCTCGTGTTTTGATAGCTTGCGGATTCTTTTGTTGATGAGTAAAGGTCAACTGATTATCGGCAAACTGAATTGTAAAATATTCTTGTGGAAGAAACTTTTCAATTTGCTTTTCTTGCTGTCTTACTAAGGCCAGGGTCGGTGTTTGTACACGTCCAGCACTTAGATTATCTTGATATTTCACAGTTAAAGCGCGGGTCACATTTAATCCCACCAACCAGTCAGCCTTTGCTCTAGAAATAGCTGACTCATATAAATCGTCATATTGACTGGCTGGTTTTAAATTGGCAAAACCTTGTTTAATGGCTTTGTCTGTTTGTGATGAAATCCATAGACGCTTCACTGGTTTGTTAAATCTCACCCACTGCAAAATCCAACGGGCAACTAACTCTCCTTCTCGTCCAGCATCGGTCGCAATCACGGCTTCTGCTACATCTTTTCGTTTGGCCAACGATGCAATCGCCTTTAATTGATGACCAGTTTTTGGTAAAGGTTTGATACCTATTTGCTTTGGTAACATTGGCAGTGTCTCTAATTGCCATTGTTGCCATTCTTTGTTTAGATCTTCAGGCATTTTTAAGGTTAATAAATGTCCTAAAGCCCAAGTGACGATCACTTTGTCGCCTTCATAGTAATTTTTAGTTTTCTTCGTTGCTTTTAACACTCTACTAAGATCTTTGGCAACACTTGGTTTTTCCGCAATGATTAGCTGTTTCATATAAATTCCTTTCACTTGTTATTGTGACGGGTTCAAAATCTTTTAATAAAGCAATGGAGTGATATTGCTGTAAATCATCTTCGCATTCCTCACAATAACGTAATTCTTCTTCATTCCAAAACGCACAAAGATAATTTTCTTTTGCACTGACACAGGAATATTTGATTTTATATTCGTGCCATAATAAGGTGTAAGCTGCGACTGCTTCCTCAAAAGTAGCAAAATGTTGTTCTTCCACAATGTCTTCTTGCCAACCTTCAAAGAACCACCATACCTCGTTATCTCCGTGCATGCTAATTACTTGATACATCCTATTCACCATCTCTATTTTCCTAAATCTTTCGTAACAAATCAACAAAAACTTTTATAACAATTTTTAGTTTGTATTTTCTTTTGTTTCATTCGTTGTAAACTATATACTATTTTTTCCTTGATAACTCTATAGTATTAAGCTTTGATTTATCTGGCAAATAATTTACTTGTGAAAAGGACAGTAATGAAAATTTGTAGTATCTCATTTATAAAAAAATACCGAACAGCCGCTAACAAACAACGACTATTCGGTAATATACAGTCTAACTTTTGGTCATGCTGGGGAGTCCGAAGCTGCTTGTAGCTGAGCGACCCTTCTCACAACCTTTTTTGACGGTGTTCGAAGGGTAGCTACATCGCATCTAAGCCGGACTGCCTAGGAAAATCTTTAAATATAGCGGATTTTCCTGTCATTCCGGACAACCTTAGCTGCTTGTAGCTGAGCGACCCTTCTCACAACCTTTTTTGACGGCGTAAATCGACTAGCTACTTCGGCGTATAAGCCAGCCCGTCTGGGAAAGTCTTTACTTTTCGGACTTTCCCGACGTTCTGGACAAACTTATCCGCTCGTAGCTGACCGAGTCGATTTACGACCTTTATATATACTGCATTTGTTTTTGGTCTTGGTAGGCTTGGTCGATGAGTCCGCCGCCTAGGCATTCTTCGCCGTCATAAAAGACGACTGCTTGGCCAGGGGTGATGGCGCGGGCTTTTTCGTCAAATAATACTTCAGCACGGTCCCCATCTAATAAACGGACAGTAACTGGTACATCTTGTTGACGATATCTGAATTTAGCGGTACAACGAAATTCTTGTGGTTTTTCTTCATTAGTTGTGAAGTGAATTTGGCTTGCTGTTAAACGGTTCGCATACAATAATGGATGGTGGAAACCTTGATCTACAATTAAGGTATTTGTTGCAAGGTCTTTTCCTACTACAAACCATGGCTCTTGTGTTTTACCACCCCCACCAATACCTAAACCTTGGCGTTGACCGATTGTATAATACATTAAGCCATCATGTGTTCCTTTTTCTATTCCATCAGGAGTCATCATTTTCCCAGGTTGTGCGGGTAAATATTGACTCAAAAATTGTTTAAAGTTCTTTTCGCCAATGAAGCAAACACCCGTTGAATCTTTTTTCTTGGCAGTTGCTAAACCAGCCTTTTCCGCGATAGCACGCACTTCTTTTTTCTCTAAATGACCAAGTGGGAACATGGTTTTAGACAATTGTTCTTGTGATAACTGACTTAAAAAGTAAGTTTGGTCTTTGTTATTATCATTTCCTCTTAGCATATGCACAACACCATTTTCATCACGCTTCACTTGTGCATAATGACCCGTTGCGACATAATCCGCACCTAGTTGCATGGCATAGTCTAAAAAGGCTTTAAACTTAATTTCTTTGTTGCACATGACATCAGGATTTGGGGTACGGCCTGCGCGATATTCGGCTAAGAAATATTCAAAAACGCGGTCCCAATATTCTTTTTCAAAATTCACTGAATAATAGGGAATCCCAATTTGTGAAGCGACTGCCGCAACATCTTTATAATCTTCTGTTGCCGTACAGACACCATTTTCATCGGTATCATCCCAGTTTTTCATGAAGATTCCGATGACATCATAGCCCTGTTCTTTTAATAAAAGGGCAGTAACCGACGAGTCAACCCCGCCACTCATACCTACAACAACACGAATTTTGCTGTTGTCTTGCATAAAAAATCACCATCATTTCTTTATAGATTCTGAAATCTACTACGATTGAAGGTCGCATTATTTTCAGTAAATTTCATTATAGCGCAAATTTCCCCAACATGCACGAAAAAAATCGCAGTACCAAGACTACGATTTTATTTC
The DNA here is from genome assembly GCF_023221775.1 of Enterococcus cecorum. Classification (GTDB taxonomy): domain Bacteria; phylum Bacillota; class Bacilli; order Lactobacillales; family Enterococcaceae; genus Enterococcus_E; species Enterococcus_E cecorum_A. The sequence continues at coordinate 4,272 of NZ_JAKUDS010000010.1, forward strand.
CACAACCCTGATGCTATCACTTGTTTTAACGAACCAATGGCTAATTCATATGAAAAATAAATGAATCATCATGTAAATTCATCTATCATTCTCCATTCAATTAACTTTTTAGACACCGCACCAGTCAAAGTAAAAGCTAATTCATACAATTGATTTTTTGAAAGTTTTAAGTGACGTAAATAAGCTATTAGTATACTTCTAGTCTGAAAATCATCTAATTCTGTATATTTTTCAACATTGTTTAATAAATCAATAAATTGTAGAAAAGCTACATTATTTTTTGTAACTGAAATGATTGGTTTTCTAATTCTTAATTTTTGTGTACCGACTTGCACATTCCTTCCATTAGTGGCTTCTTTATTTGTGACAATATCTAATACAGCTGGTACTTGGGAAGTAATTCCTAACTGATTGGCAAGACTAATACCTGTAATAAAACCAAACACTTCTCCTTGATTTTCAATATATTTACGCATGATTACTACATTAGGATTAAGATAACTTTGATTTAATACCGAAGATTGTTTAGGTATATAATAAATTCCTTTGTCATATCGTTTTAGAAAACCACTATTATTCAACCTTTTTACAGATTGACGAACTGCATTTTCAGACATTCCCTCCACACTTAAATCATTCAAAAAAATCGGTTCATTTTCTCCATACTCTTCTAACAAGAAATCCTTAATCATCCACTCACCTCATTATCTATTGTACCATTTTTATACAAACAAAATAAACTTTTATGTCACAAATTTCCCCAACATGCACGAAAAAAATCGCAGTACCAAGACTACGATTTTCTTACCTTATGCTTTTTCTAATAAACCACGATCGATAAATCCATCCATTAAGAAATAGAATTTATCTTGCAACATTTTATGCTGTTCGCTCTTGAAAATATTGACTGCCTTTAGACCTGTCGCATTGGTAATCGACATTTTTAAAGTTTGAAGGTCTTTAGAAACAGTTATTTTTAATTTAAAACCTTCCTTACTTTGAGGAGTTGCTTCTAATGAACGAATCAGTTGGAAGTTGCCTCCATTTGTTTCAACAAAACCATTATCACGCAAAGTATAACGTTTTGCATTTGGGTTCATTTGGTATTTGACAGCCGAACCTAGAACTGTTGCTGTTTTTTCAAAAGCCATAAATCTAGCCTCTTTTCATGTTTTTCTTTATTTTATCACAGCTTTTGTCATCTGAAAACCTTTGCCTAGATTTAAGAAAACATTTTTACGCTTTTTGAAGTTTGCGCACGACTTGTCCTAATTGTTGGGCTAGTTGTTCTACTTCGTCTAACGTATTGCCAAGACCAAAACTTACACGAATGGCAGTATGAATTTTTTCATCCATTTTCCCATACATCGCTTCTAATACATGGGAAGGATTAACATTACCTGCTGTACATGCCGAACCTGTTGAAATAGCCATGTTTGCTAAATCTAAATGCATCAAAAGCATTTGATTATTCACTTGATCAAAGGAAAGATTCCACACTTGTGGCAATTTATTGGCTTCATCGCCGTTCACTTGATAACGAACCTGTTGTTGAGATAAACCTTCTAGAAAATGCTGACTTAACGCTTGCATCTGTGCTTGTTCTTCAGCTAAATGTTCATGGTGAAATTGCGCCACTTCAGCCATCGCACAAATGGCGGATAAATTTTCCGTTCCCGCTCGACGCTTTTCTTCTTGCTCACCACCATGTGTGATTGGCTGTAATTTTACGCTATCTTTTTTATAAAGAAAACCAATTCCTTTAGGGCCATTGATTTTATGGGCAGAAATACTTAGTAAATCTATGCCTAATTCTTCTGGAAAAATCGCCACTTTTCCATAAGCTTGTACCGCATCTGTATGAAAAACGGCAGGATGGTCTTTTAAGATTTCACCAATTTGAACAATCGGTAATAAATTGCCCGTTTCATTATTCGCAAACATGATGGAGACTAAAATCGTGTCCTCCCGCAACGCTTGTTTAAAGTCAGCTAGCGAAATTTGTCCTTTAGCATCCACTGGTAAGTAGGTTACTTCAAAGCCCTGATTTTCTAAGTAATGCAAAGTTTCCATAACGGCTGGATGCTCTATGCTTGTAGAGATAATGTGGCGTCCTTTCGCTTGATTGGCAAAAGCGGCTCCGATAATGGCATAGTTATCGCCTTCTGTTCCCCCACTGGTAAAAATAATTTCATGAGGTTTAACCTTTAAAGTTTTAGCAATGACTTGGCGCGCCTTTTCTAAATATTCATGAGCTTTGCGACCATATTGATGAATACTTGAAGGATTACCAAACACCTCATTCATTAAAGTAGTCATTTTTTCAATGGCTACTGGATGCATAGGCGAGGTTGCTGCATGGTCAAAATACATAAGATTACTTCCTTTACTAACAAAATAAGCCAAATCAGCTTACTAAACTTCGCAATTTCTGTCAAGTAAACTCATTTGGCTAAACAATTATTTTTGATCTTCAATAGATAGGCGGAATAAAGGACTCATTGGGGTATTTTCTTGGATACGTTTCATCGCTTCACCCATTAAATCCGCACAAGTAATATAATGAAGGACATTTGGCTTGCGACTATCATCAATCAGACATGAATCAGTCACACAAATAGATTGAATTGGTGCTGCATCTAAATCAGCTTTAGCCCCTTCACACAATAAAGCATGAGAAGCACAAGCATAAATTTCAGTAGCGCCTTGTTCAGTTAGCAGTTTACTTGCTTTGACAAAGGTTTGGCCGGTATTTAAAATGTCATCCACCATAATACATTTCTTCCCTTTGACATCCCCAATCACATAGCCACCTGCTTCGTACTCATCTGATTGATCCACAATGGCTAAAGTAGAACCTAAATATTCTGCTAAGCTACGTGCACGCTGAACCCCACTATTTTTTGGTGAAACAACGACATAGTCATCACCAGACATTCCTTGATCTAGATAATACTGAGCAAACAATGGAATCGTGAATAAATTATCCACTGGAATATCAAAGAAACCTTGTACCTGTACTGTGTGCAAATCTAGCGTTAAAACACGTGTTGCACCGGCTTTGGTAATCATATTCGCGATTAACTTTGCAGTAATTGGTTCATGTGGACGCGCCGTACGATCTTGACGCGCATAAGCATAATAAGGTAAAACGACATTGATTGACTTCGCACTTGCACGTTTCATCGCATCAATCATAATTAAAAGTTCCCAGTAATAATCATTCACTGGCTGATTGGTTGATTGGATTAAGTAAGTATCCACCCCACGGACACTTTCTTCAATGTTAATCGCAATCTCGCCATCACTAAATTGTCGAACAACACATTTTCCTAATTCTTGTCCAAAGGCTTTAGCAATTTTTTCTGCTAAAGGTTGATTCCCATTAAGACTAAAAATTTTGACATTGTCTGTTGCAGTATTCGCCACCGTTTCATCCTCCAAAAATGTTTTTTTCTTTTATTGTATCATATCTTGAGGTGATTTTGAAAATTTTCTTGTGTTTTCATAAAAATAATTAGCGCTTAATCGAAACCGTGCTATTGACCCACTTTGCCGGAATAATTTTAGCCGGATTGCCCCAGACATCATGCACCATCAAATCGTAGCTACCATCTTCATTTTGTAAATACCCGTAGCAAACAACCCAGTGATTGCCATAGCGACTGCCTCTTTGCTTAGACAACCCCACAATCAAGGGAAGTCCGGCATCAATGCGTTTTTTAATACGTGTTAGACAAACCATGGTAGTACTATGGGCACGATAAGGCAATTGGTAACGCCTAAAAAATCGATTCAACCCCATCGACAACTCAATCGGCAAAGTCGGAAAGCCAAATGGTTGTATCAATAATTTTAATATTTCGACCAGACTTGCTTGACTTTGCTGCGTATTTTCCTGCAAGAAGTCAGGCAAAATAGCTGGCGTAAAATGTTTTTGAAAATAGCTTAATAACACTGCACAGCAATACGTCCCACAGTAATTTCCTTGGGTATTTTCTAAGTCAATGAGGTGTTCAAAAGTTTGTTTATCTAAAATTTTTGCTTTCATTTAAACAATTGTCGCCCCTAATGTGTTTTTGAAATGGTTAAGCGCCCACTGATGCCCCACTTGATCAAAGCTTTGCACAGCATCTTCCACGATAAAAATTTTATAACCTAAATTATAGGCATCTACAGCAGTATGCAACACACAAATATCAGTACACACCCCAGTTAAATAGATTTCGGTAATTTGGCGTTCTCTCAAGCGTAAATCTAAATCAGTCCCACAAAAAGCTGAATAATGACGTTTATCAAGCCAATAAAGTGTTTCTTTATTTTTATTTTGCTCATACAAATCAGCCAATTTACCATATAAATCACGCCCAGGGGTTCCTATCAGATTATGTGGCGGGAATAATTTATTTTCTGGATGATAATGATCTTTTTTATCATGACCATCAATGGCGAAAACCACAAAATCATCATTTTCAATAAAATCTTTCGTAACCTTTACCAACGCTTCTTCAATTTGTTGACCATATTCACTGGTCGTTAACTTGCCATCTGTTGCGACGAAATCATACGTATAATCAATCGAAATCAAAGCCTTCATATTTTTCACCTTTTTTCATTTATTTGATTGTATTCAAAAACTCAATCACCATTTCTGCGGAGCGTTTTCCGGCTTCATCAATAAATTCGTCAAAACTCATCGTTGCTTGATGGTCCGCAGTATCACTGATGGCACGAACGATTAAAAATGGAATATTAAATTGACGGGCAGTTTGGGCAATCGCTGCACCCTCCATCTCACAAGCAAGCGCCTCTGGAAAGTGTGATTTAATTTCCGCAATTTTTTCTGGACTATTGACAAAGCTATCTCCGGTTACGATTAAGCCGCTACGCACTTGTTGACCAGTTTTTTGAGCTGCCTTTTTCATTTCATCAATAATGTACTGACTTGCTTCAAAATATAATGGCATTCCGGCTGGTAATTGACCATACTCATAACCAAAACCTGTGACATCGACATCAAAGTAAGCTAATTTTTCAGAAAAGACGACATCACCGACTTGCAAACCTTCCCCGATTCCTCCAGCAGAACCGGTATTAATCACCATATTGACCCCGTATTGTTGAATCAATAAACTCGTTGTGACACTAGCAGCTACTTTCCCAATACCTGAACGTACAACAATGACATCATGTTTGCCTAAAGTTCCTGAAACAAATAACACTCCTGCACGTTCCCAGGAAATAGGAGCAGACATCTTTTCCTTTAAAATTTTTACTTCTTGATCCATTGCACCGATAATTCCGATTTTCATTTTCTACCAACTTTCTATCCTATATTATATGAAAAAGATAATCATAAAAATTAAAATAAGTAATAAACCAACAACAATGATTGCTTTCCATAAAAAAGAATTTAAGGCACGGGAAGTTTCTTTTTCTTCCATGCGTGATTTATGAATTTCTTTATTCTTTTTCGCTTCTTTACGGTAATGGCGAGCGATGCGTTGTTCTTCTTGTTCAAACTCTTTTTGCGCTTGTTTCGCAACAATTTTTTGATTACGTTCTAACGCCTGTTGCTCTTGTTCACGCCGCTTTCTTAATTCTGCACGTGTGAGTAAGGGCTTATCTGACATTTCATCGACCTTCCTTAAGCTTTAAATTTTCCCAATATTGGATGGCAAAAATCGTCTTTGCATCACATATTTCTCGATTCACAATCGCTTGTTTGGCCTCTTCTAAAGTTAATTCATATACTTCTAAGACTTCATCTTCATCCATGGCTTTCGGATTTTCTACCTTACTTAAATGTTTGGCATGATAAATATACAACTGTTCATTGGCAAATCCCGGTGAAAGGTACATTTGCGCCACTAATTCCCAATCTTTTGCCTGAAGTTGTACCTCTTCTTCTAATTCACGTTGTCCAGTAGTCAATGGATGGATATTTTCACCTGGATCAATTTTACCAGCTGGAATCTCTAAAATGACAGATTCAAGTGGCTTTCTAAATTGTTTGACAAAAACCATTTTATCTTCATCGGTGATTGCAATAATCGCAACCCCACCTGGATGAAAAACTAGTTCTCTTTGTGACTGCGCCCCATCAGGTAGTTGCACTTCATCAACACATACATCAATAATATTTCCACGAAAGATTTCTTTTCGATGGATTGTTTTTTCTTCAAAATCTTGAAATTCCAACATTTCACTTCATCCTCTGCGTTTATTTGTTTCTAGTTTACCATAGGACGCAAAAGATTTCTTATATTTTTCATAAATCAACAAAATACTTCCTCAGTTGGATACTTTTTATGTAAAAAAAATGCTAAAATATAAAAGAAGTGACCGCTTGCGATACTTTTTGTTAATATCTAAGCGAACATACCAGTAAAAAACACACCATTAAGGGGAGGGTACTAATGAAAAAAAATCCATTTATCTTTGGCCTACTCTTTGGCCTACTCGTTGTCGTTGCCTTACTCGTGCTAGGCTATTTTGAGACAATCTTTTTATTTATTGCAGGACTAGTCTTTATCCTATTACTTGCTACATTTGTCCTTAAATTTCTTGATTTACGCCATAAGAATAACACTGTTTATAAAAGTTTAATTATTGCTATCACCATCTTCTTGGTAGCAACTTTAATCATTCAACCAAACTTTTTATCTGAGCTAAGAGATGATTTTACAGAAACTGTCATCGAATCCGTGATGAAAATTTTAGCTTTATTCATCCCACTCTATTTATATTTTGCTTGGAGAAAATATTTTCAAACTCGTGTCATCAAACAAGATGCACTCCCTCCACTTTCAAGAGCAAAAGAGCAACACTATCATGAATTAGGCTTGAGTGATAGCGAAATTGAGTTATTCCGGGATACAATGAATCAAGCCAAAATACAAATTGATCAACTGCAAAAGAACGTAATGGCCAACTCCAAATTAAAAGCTTTAGATTTGCGTCGTGATTATCTCAAGGTTTCTAAAGCATTATTTAAAGAGATTGTCAAAAGTCCAACAAGATTGTCTGATGCGAGCCTATTTTTATATACGCATCTTCCAAACTTAGTGGATTTAACGAATAAATATGTCGAAATCAATAACCACGAAATTAAAGACAAAGAAGCTTACGAGCGTCTTGAAGAAGGAATTCAAGTGATTGACCAATTAACTGAACTCATCATCCGTGATTATCAAGACTTTGTAGCCGATGATTTTGAAGATATGGACATTGAAATCAATATGGCCAAAAAACATATTGAAAAAAATTCTGATCATCAAACCCTACAATTTTAACATTGAAAGGCAGGAAACACGATGGACAATTTAACACCAGATACCAATAAAAGTTTGGATGACTTATTAGCTAATCCTTTTTCAGTCGATACCAATGAATTAACGAGTAGTCAACAAAACGAAATCAAGCAATTTCAAGAAAAGCAAACGGCGCCTCGCTTGATTGATCGCTTAGATGCCAATTATCAGGAACAAGCCAAACAACTCGCTTCCCAAATCGATGTCAACGATGCTCAAGCGGTCATTATCTACGGTGCCAATGCGCAAAGTAAGTTAAGTGAGTTCTCTCAAAGCATGCTAAGTCACGTTCAAGCAAATGACATTGGACCAATAGGAGATTCTTTAAATGAATTAATGTATCGACTTCAAGAAGCCAACCCTGATGAATTACGAGCAGGTGAAGGCAATTTCTTCCAAAGAATGTTCGGTAAAGTCAAACAATCGATTTATGAGATTACCGCTAAATACCAAAAAATCGGTGCCCAAATCGATAAAGTTGCGGTCAAATTAGAGCATGAAAAAGATGGGCTAATTAAAGATAACCAAATGCTTGAACAAATGTATCAAAAGAATAAAGATTACTTTGATGCTTTAAATATTTACATTGCCGCTGGTGAATTGAAAATCGATGAGTTACAAAATCAAATCATTCCGCAAGCCGTGGCTAAAGCTCAAGCCTCAGGTGATCAAATGGATGTCCAAATCGTGAATGATTACACCCAATTTTTAGACCGACTTGAAAAACGGACCCATGATTTAAGATTAACGCGTCAAGTCACGATTCAACAAGCACCACAAATTCGCTTAATTCAAAATACCAATCAAGTCTTGGCTGAAAAGATTCAATCCTCTATCCATACAGCGATTCCTCTTTGGAAAAACCAAGTCGTGATTGCCTTGACCTTATTACGTCAAAAAGATGCCGTGACTGCACAACGTCAAGTATCAGAAACAACCAATGATTTACTGAAGAAAAATGCAGAATTATTGAAAGTCTCTGCCATTGAAACGGCCAAAGAAAATGAGCGCGGTATTATCGATATCGAAACCTTACAAAAAACGCAAGATGATTTAATTGAAACCATTCAAGAAACCTTGCGTATCCAAAAAGAAGGCAAAGAAAAACGTCAAGCAGCTGAAATTGAACTTGGCGTCATGGAAGAAAATCTCAAACAAAAATTATTGGAAATTACCCATTCTTAGTAAAGAAGGTTCAACGCCAAAATTTGCGCTGAACCTTTCTTTTTTTTATTTATTTAATGTGGAATGTTTATAACCATAGCCAAAGTATATCCCTAAACCAATCACCAGACTAATGAAAAAGACAATCCAAGTGGTTAAAGATAGTTGAACCATTAAGAAGATACAAAAGCCCACGGTAATGAGTGGAAAAATTGGTACAAACGGCACTTTAAATTCACCTGGTTTTGGATCACCCGCTACTTGACGCAAGCGAATAATTCCTAGAGCCATCATAATCAAGTACCCTAATGCTACGATATTGGTTAACTCGGCTAAGATTTGCAGCGGAAACATCGTCGCAAAAACAAAGACGACCGCACCAGAAACTAAAGTCGCGCGCACAGGAGTATGGGTTTTGGCATCTACTTTTTTCAAAGATACCGGTAGTAAGCCATCTTTACTAATCGCATAAACCAAACGTGCTAAAGAATACATCATGGAAATCGTCACAGTTAGTAAGGTTAATATCGCCCCAATTGAAATAATAGAACCAACCAAATCCAAATGTAAAAAGCGCATCGCAAACGCCACGGGATCATTGACACCTAACTTAGTATAAGGGACTAAACCTGTTAAAATAGCTGTTACGATGATATAAAGGACCGTTGAAATGGCAATCGCGCCAATCATTCCTCGAGGCACGGTCTTTTGTGGTTCCACGACTTCTTCTGCAGCCATCGCGATGGCATCAAAACCTAAAAAGGCAAAGAACACCAAAGCCGCCCCATCAATCACACCTTCGACTCCAAAAGGTAAATACGGTTGCCAATTGCCAGGCTTCACAAAAAAGACACCAACCACAATGAATAAAGCAATGATACCAAACTTGATCCATACCATAAAATTATTCAAGGCTAAAGCTTTTTTCGCTTCTTGTAAGACCCAAAAGACAACAAAAATTACAACCAAACCTGCAATCAAATCGAAATAAGTGCCCTTTTCAAGATTCAAACCAGCAGTCAAGGCTTGTGGTAATTGCAGATGAAGGTAACTTAAAAATCCTTGAAAATACGCAGACCATCCCGAAGCTACCGAAGCGACGGCCAACATGTACTCACATAATAGAAACCATCCCGTAAGCCATGCGATAAACTCTCCAAAAACCACATACATATAGCTATAAGCCCCACCAATCACTGGAATACGTGAGGCAAACTCAGCGAAACTAAAACCAGTTAATATCACGACAAAAGCGGCTAATACAAAGGATAAGGTCAAGCCCGGTCCTGCTAAATTCGCCGCGGCTTGTCCTGGCACGACAAATATTCCCGTCCCAATAACTGCCCCAATGCCTAATAAAATCAAATCTTTTAATTTCAATGTCTTGCTTAAATGACTGGTTTGCTGAGTATTTATTTGTTTTTTTCTAAATAAATCCATTTTATTTCCTTTACCTTCATAAATTTAACCAACAATACCATTCATTATACACACCCTCTCACAAACTTTCATGAGATTTTTATCATTTTCCATTATTTTATTTATGATTTTTTCTTACTTTTTCAATTATCGATTGATGAAAATTAAGTTTTCATTAAGAACAGGACCTATATCTTATCATTTTTCCTAAGCATTATTTGAAATTTTCAGAAAATGTAATAAAATGATAGTATTCACAAAAAACAAGTTTAAAGGAAGTTATTCATGAAAAAAGAAAAACAAGATTTACAACGTGGGCTGAAAAACCGCCATGTCCAACTCATTTCAATCGGAGGCGCCATTGGGACTGGTTTATTCTTAGGCTCAGGTAAATCGATTCAACTGGCTGGTCCATCGATACTTTTAGCCTATGCCATTATGGGAGGCGTATGCTTTTTAATTATGCGTGCATTAGGTGAGTTGCTTTTATCTAATACCAGCCACCATTCATTTATTGATTTTATTGCTGAATACTTAGGCGTTAAAGCAGCTTTTGTCACTGGCTGGACATATTGGTTTTGCTGGATTGCGATTGCTATGGCTGACTTAACGGCAATTGGTACGTATATGAAATATTGGTTACCTCACTTACCCAACTGGTTGCCTGAACTGATTGCCTTAACACTGCTGATTGCTTTTAACTTAATTGCTGTTTCTTTATTTGGCGAGTTAGAGTTTTGGTTTGCTTTAATCAAAGTCGTTGCCATTTTAGCGCTCATCATTGTCGGAATTTTTATGATTATCACGCATTTTCACACCAATCAAGGTATAGTTAGCATCAGTAATCTTTGGTCGCACGGTGGCTTTTTTGCCGCAGGTCCTAAAGGGTTCATTCTCTCATTTCAAATGGTTGCTTTTGCCTTTGCCGGTGTCGAGCTAGTTGGTCTAGTTGCCGGTGAAACCAAAGATCCTGAAAGTGTATTACCAAAAGCGATTAATAATATTCCGGTACGTATCATTTTATTTTATATTGGTGCTTTAGCGGTAATTATGTCGATTTACCCATGGAATTCAATGGATGGGAGCCAAAGTCCATTCGTCCAAGTTTTTTCAGAAATCGGCATTGTCTCTGCCGCTACCATTATCAATGTCGTCGTCTTGAGCTCAGCCGCATCCGCTTGTAACTCAGCTATTTATTCAACTGGTCGCATGTTACGTTCATTATCATCTGAAGGAAATGCGCCACAAGCTTTCCAAAAATTGACCAGTCATAAAGTCCCAGCTAGAGCCATTTTCTTCTCAGCTGGAGTGATTTTACTGGCAGTTATTCTGAACTACGTAATGCCAAGTGGTGTCTTTGTTTTAGTGACAAGTGTCGCAACAACTTGTTTCTTATTTATTTGGAGTATGATTGTTTTAGCCCATTTACGCTACAAAAAAACTATTCAAGGACGAAGTGAGCATCCTTTTAAAATGCCACTATATCCTTTAAGTGATTATTTGGTTCTAGCTTTTATGGCATTTATTGCAGTCGTCTTACTCTTCCAACCTGATACTCGACAAGCATTACTTTTTGCGCCAGTCTGGTTTATCTTTTTATTGCTTGTTTATCGTTTCAAATTCGCCAAAAGCATGGTTCATGTCAAACAAACCGAAGAATAAAATACAAGTCAAAGGGGCTGACCCAAAAGTATTTTAGCAAGATAATAAAAAAAAGGAATCCTTATGATGAAATAAATCATTAATAAAAAAGAAAAGAAAATCCGAATGTTCAACTTGATTACTCATAAAATCAACGCTGAATATTCGGATTATTTATATACTCATTTTTTATTTGAGACTAATGGGTCAGCCCCTTTTATAATTATCCTAAATGAAGATTGGCACTTTCTATGGCTTGATCAACTACTTGCATCACTGTTAGACTGTGGTTTAATTTTTCAGAAGCAAAGGCCAAATCTTTTTGATCAATTACCTCAGTAAATTTCTCAAACTCTTGATACATCCGATGCTTATCCAAATTCACATTCACGTCTTCTGCCTCAGTTTTGCTTCTTCGTTCATAGCGTGGCATTTCATTGGTTGCGCCCAATACTTCAATTGAACCATCTGTCCCTTGAATAACGGAACGAATTTGAGCAGTCGAATCCTTCGCACCAATACAAACCGCTTTAAAATCACCGTAATCTAAAACTAAAATTCCTGAAGTATCGATATTTCGTTCAATATTCGCCAAATACTGCACTTTTTCTGGCTTTCCAAACAGCCCTACAACAAAATGAATATTATAAATATTAATATCCATCAGTGCCCCGCCCCCTTTTTGTGGATCAAACGCGGGGAGAATCTTGCCTTCTTTAAAAGCATCATAACGAGAAGAATATTGTGAATAATTACATTCTACAATCTTGATTTTTCCCAATTTAGCTAAGTCTTTTTTTATCTGTAAGAAGTTGTTTAAATATTGATTCGTAATTGCTTCCAGCAAAATCAGTTGTTTCTCTGTCGCTATTTGGATTAATTCTTGTAATTGTTGGGCATTGAGTGTAAAGGGTTTTTCGCAAATGACATTTTTGCCCTGTAATAAAGCTGCTTTAGTATATTGATAATGCAAATGATTGGGTAATGCAACATATACTGTATCAATCGTATCATTGGCTAAAAGTGTTTCATAATCAATATATACTTCTTGAATCTGATAATGTGATTGCATCTCTTTGGCTTTGTCTAAACTACGTGGTGTACTTAGTAAAGCGACTAATTCCACATCTGATACTTGTTGAATCATTGGCAAGAATTCTTGAACAATTTTTCCTGTTCCTAAAACGGCTAACTTCATCTCTTTTCATCCTCTCAAACGTTTTCATGTATATTATGACTCAAATAATAGAAAAAAGCTAATCAGATGAGTAAAACGAAACATTTTATCCAAACGATTGAAGGTATATCAGAAAAACACTGAAAATCAAGTTCAAAAAAAGCTGTGAGAAACTTCCCACAGCAAATTATTTTTATTTAAACTAAAATTCCGGCAATAATCGCACTTAAAAAGCTAACTAAAGTCGCCGCAAATAAAATCTTTAGGCCGTGTTTAGCGACTAAGTTTCCTTTTTCTTCATTTAAGCCTTTCATCGCACCACTAATAATCCCGATAGAAGAAAAGTTCGCAAAGGAAACCATAAAGACTGACAGAATCGCTTGTGTGTGTTCGCTAAAATGCCAGTTGCCTTGAGAGAGTTCGCTCATCGCCACAAATTCATTGGTTACTAATTTAGTCGCCATCAAACTTCCTGCATCCACTGCTTCATGCCAAGGAATTCCTGTTAAGAAGGCTAATGGTGCAAAGACATAACCTAGTAACTCTTGGAAAGTAAAACCAGTGATTCCTTTAAAAATCGCGTTAATCATCGCAATAGCTGCCACAAAACCGATCAACATCGCCGCAACAGTAATCGCCACGTGGAAACCATCTAGAATATACTCCCCTAACATCTGGAAGAAAGTTTGATCTTTGTCCCCTTCAGAAGCATTGAATTGATCTTCATCTTCACTTAATTCATATGGATTGATTAAACTAGCGATAATAAAACCACCAAATAAGTTTAAAATCAAAGCACAAATGACATATCTAGGTTCAATCATCGCCATATAAGAGCCGACAATCGACATCGAAACCGTGGACATCGCTGAAATACTCATCGTTAATAAACGTTTTTCGCTTAAATATTTCAGTTCTTTCTTATAAGAGATAAAGACTTCTGACTGCCCTAAAATTCCGGAAGCTACCCCGTTATAAGACTCTAATTTACCCATTCCATTTAGATAGCTGATGGCTAACCCTACATATTTAATGAATAATGGTAAAATCTTAATATAACGTAAAATCCCAATAATTGCTGAGATAAAGACAATTGGCATCAATACATTTAGGAAAAAAGGCGCACTTCCTTTATTAGCCACACCGGCAAAGACAAAATTGACCCCACTAGCTGCAAATTCTAATAAATAATCAAATAATTTAGCAAAAGAGGCAACTAAAAAGGTTCCCACAGAAGTTCTTAATAAGAAAAATCCCAAAACAAACTGTAAAACCAACATGATTCCAATGGATTTCCAACGGATTTGACTTTTGTTACTACTTGCCAAATAACTTAATCCAATAACAATAATTAAACCAACGCACGCAATCAATAGCTGCATTTTCCCACCTCTTCATTTCTTTTTCTTGTATATACATTTGACATACTGTTTTATAGATTAAGTATTTTCCACTATAATTGCAAGCATTGAATAACGATTTTTAGTATATTCTAAATAAGTAGACGCTAACATTTTAATAAACATTATCATCGAATAGCGAAAAAAACTCACCACAACTAGGTGTGATGAGTTCATAAATGATTCTTATTATAAGCTTGTTACAGTTACAACTGTTTCGCCAGCATTCACTGGTTTCGTAGCTACCACTGGATCTACTTGGAAATCATTAGAGTTAGTGATAATTACTGGTGTTTGTGTAGTGTAACCAGCTTCTTTCACTACATTTAAGTCAACTTCTAATAATAATTGACCGGCTTTGACACTGTCGCCTTGTTTGACATGGGCAGTGAATCCTTTACCATCTAATTCAACAGTATCTAAACCTACGTGGATTAATAATTCTACGCCAGTGTCACTTACTAAACCAATTGCATGTTTTGTTGGGAATAATAAGCTTACTGTACCATCAAATGGCGCAACTAATTTTCCTTCAGAAGGATCAATCACAACACCTTGTCCCATTGTACCTTGTGCAAATACTGGATCTTTGGCATCTGCTAATGGTAATAATTGACCAGTAAATGGTGCTTTGACTTCAGTTTTTGTACCAGCAGCAACAACTTTTGCTTCAGTTGCTTTTTGCGCTTCATCGACTTCATCTAGACCAACTGGAATTGTTTGTTCTACACGGTCGATTTTGTTAAAGATACCTGCTTTACGGAAGAATAAAGTTAAGATAATTGGAACGACAATTGCAATCGCCATCGCAATTAAGAAGATTAAGTAACCTTGAGCACCTGTGCCTTTACCTACACCTAGACTATTCTTGATAGCTAAGATACCTGGTAGACCACCGACACCGATAGCATTAGCACGAACTTTCATAATTGTGATAAACATACCTGCAATACCTGAACCAATCATCGCAGCAACGAATGGATAAACATATTTTAAGTTAATCCCAAACATCGCTGGTTCAGTAACCCCTAACCAAGCTGAAATAACAGATGGTACTGAGATTTGTTCTTCTTTTTTGTTTCCACGGTGAGCAATAACAACCGCTAATACTGCAGCACCTTGCGCGATATTAGATAAACAGATCATTGGCCAAAGGTTAGTTGAACCAAAGTCGGCAATTAATTGAGAGTCAATCGCTAAAGTAGTGTGGTGCAAACCAGTGATTACTAATGGCGCATAAACCGCACCGAAAATACCACCGAATAACCAGTTAAGAGGTGATTCTAAACCAGTATTCACAATCCAAGAAATACCTGAACCAATCTTCCAACCAATTGGACCTAAAATAGTATGAGCCGCAATGATTGTTGGTAATAATGAGAAGAATGGTACGAAAATCATTGAAACAGATTCAGGGATACGTTTTCTAAAGAATCTTTCTAAGTAAACAAGTAAGAATCCGGCCATCATCGCTGGAATCACTTGTGCTTGGTAACCAATTTTAGCTACTTGGAAGAAACCAAAATCCCAAGACCAGTTTTTCGCAATGTCAGCAGCAGAAGTACTATTTACGGCATAGGCATTTAATAATTGAGGAGAAACTAGAGTAATCCCTAAGACAATCCCCAAAATTTCAGTAGCGCCCATTCGACGGGCAATACTCCAAGTGATACCTACTGGCAAGAAGTGGAAAATCGCTTCCCCTGGTAACCATAAGAAGCTATTTACCCCATTCCAGAATGGAGATACCGCAACAATTGTTTGATTACCTAAAAAGCCGAATTGCACACCTTCTAAAATATTACGGAAACCTAAAATTAAACCACCTACGATAATTGCTGGTAATAATGGTGTGAAGATTTCAGCTAACATGGTAATCACACGTTGTACTGGATTTTGGTTTTGTTTCGCAGCTGATTTCGCATCTTCTTTAGAAACACCAGATAATCCAGATACTGCAATAAAATCATTGTAGAATACAGGTACGTCATTCCCAATAATTACTTGGAATTGCCCTGCATTCGTAAACATCCCTTTAACCACTGGAATGTTTTCGATTGTTGCTTCATCTGCTTTTTTTGGATCATTTAAGACAAAACGCATTCTTGTCGCACAGTGTGTCACTGCTGAAACGTTTTCTCTACCACCAATGGCAGATAGCAACTCTTTGGCTTCTTTGTCATATTTGCCCATAATTTTTTCCTCCTTATAAACAACTTGTATAACTATGTTTCTTACATGCTTAATATACTGCATTTCCTATTTCTTGTAAATCGTTTACAATTTTGAAAACACGTTTGAAAATTTTCTTAAATTAGAATATTTTAATTATCCATTTTCTGGTATCGGTCCATTAGGTATAAATATGTCTTTATTCTACCTACCTGTATGGAAATTTACCAACAAGCTAAAGTTTAACCGGCTTATAAATTAATTTTTTTTAATTTTAGATAAATAATAGTTGTTCTTTTCGTATTATAGATATATCAAAGGATTATGATGTACATACAAGTTAGAAGTGGAGTTTCAGATGAAAATATACGAATTAATTTATCAACAATTAGAAAGTGATATCTTACTCGGTAACTACCCGCCAGAAACTTTTTTGCCCAGCGAAAGCCAATTAGCTAAGCACTTTGAAGCCTCACGCGATACCATCCGGAAAGCCTTGCAGCAATTAACCAACCACGGCTATATCAAAAAAGTTCAAGGTAAAGGTTCACTGGTCTTGAGAAGAGAGCAATTACGTTTCCCGGTTTCTGGTCTTACGAGTTATAAAGAGTTGCAAAATGCCTATGGTTACGACAGCAGTACTCATGTCGAAAGTTTAACTAAGCTGATTGTCAAAAAAGAACTGGCTGAAAAAACTGGCTTTGAAGAAAACCATGAAGTTTGGTCCGTCCTAAGAAGTCGTAAAATCAATGGTCAAAAAGTTATTCTAGACTGGGATTTGATCGCCCTTGAATTTGTAAAAGAACTCGATACCGAAATTGCCAAAGATTCCTTATATGCATATTTCGAAAAGCAACTTGGATTAGAAATCTCTTTTGCTGAAAAAGAAATTACCGTTGACCCTGTTAAAACCTTGGATAAATTATATTTGGATTTAAATGAGCAAGATACCCACATTGTTTCGGTGACAAGTCGCGTCTTCTTAAAAAATATGCGACAATTTCAATATACAGAAAGTCATCATCGCTTAGACATGTTTAAATTTCATGATTTTGCTCGGCGCCATCAATTGTAAAAAAAGTAGCTTTCCTCTATTAATATATCATAGAAGAAAGCTACTTATTATTTTTGAGCATTCATATACAGATGTGTGGCCTGACTCATCGAAAGCTTAAAGGAACAGCGAATTCGTTTGATAGCCAAATCTTTATTCGGGCTCTTACGTATGATTTGGCGAATCAGGCGTTCATCTTGCCTCGATAGAACTTTAGGCTGTATTTTACATCGTGTGCTGAAAAACCATACACCTACACCAACTAATAAACAGATTATGACAAGACCTAGCCACATCACCCATCATCCTTTGCTTTTTATTTGATTTTAGCAAAAGAATCTTAAAAATGTATCCGCCTCCAGAAGGATTTTTTCCTAGATTTTAGGCTTCAAAACCATTTTGATTAGCCACTTGTTTGAACCAATGACCGGATTTTTTAATCGTCCGTTTACCATCACGGGCCAAATCAACAGATATAAAACCATAACGATTCTTATAAGCATTCAACCATGACCAGTTATCCATGCAAGTCCACATATGATATCCTTTACAATTTACACCTTCTTGAATTGCCTTGTGGACATATTTCAAATGATTTTGCACAAATTCAATACGATAATCATCCTCAATTTGTCCATCTTCATTGATAAAGCGTTCTTCACCTTCCACACCCATGCCATTTTCTGAGATATAACAAGGAATATTACCATAATTGTCGCGTACATTGATTAAGATATCATAAATCCCTTTTTCATATATTTCCCAACCACGGTAAGGATTCATTTTTCGACCAGGCATTTCATAATTATCAAAAAAGTCATCAGGCATTGGATGAATAGAATCAACTTTTGATAAATCTTCCTTCGCTTTGATCCGGCGTGGTTGATAATAATTAATGCCAAGAAAATCAATGGTATTCTCTTTGAAAATTGCGGTATCTTCAACTTGTCTTTCAGGTAGTAAATCCAATTGTTTGATAACTTCAATTAAATCATGTGGATATTCTCCTTTGATGGCCGGTTCTAAAAATGAACGATTAAAGAAAGCATCGGCCAATTGACTCGCTTTGACATCAGCAGGATTGTTTTCATCACGAGGATAGCTTGGGGTAAGATTTAAAATAATCCCAATTTGACCACCTAGATTCATTTGATGATAAGCTTGAATTGCAAGAGCACTGCCTAAAGCTTCATGATAACCGACTTGAACAGCATGTTTCATATTGACCTCAGCTGGATAATGAAATTGATATAAATAACCACCTTCAACAGGCACAATTGGTTCATTATGGGTAAACCAATATTTCACCCGATCCCCAAACAATTTAAAACAAATCTTTGCATATTTCACATAAGCCTCAACTGTTTGGCGATTTAACCAACCACCTTGTTCTTGTAGTTTCATCGGCATGTCAAAATGATATAAATTGATAAAAGGTTCGATACCATTGGCAATGAGTTCATCAATATAATCATTATAAAATTGTACCGCCTTCTCGTTCACTTCACCAATGCCATCAGGAATTAACCGACTCCATTGAATTGAAGTTCGAAACGAATTATGGCCGACTTGCTTCATCAATTGAATATCTTCTTTATATTTGGTATACACTTGTGAAGTCTTGTCTGGACCTACTTGATTAAAAAAAGATGTTGGATTTTTATGATACCAATAGTCCCAAATATTTTCTCCTTTACCATCTCCAGCTACTCGGCCTTCTGTTTGAGGTCCACTAGCAGCTGAGCCCCAAAAGAAATCTTGTGGAAATTGATATTTCGTCATTTTCTATCTCTCCTCGTTTCTAGCTTGTTATCTCACCTAATACATATTTTTTCCAAGAATTAAATAAAGGCAAATAGCATCGTTTACTGAGTTTATAGCCGCTTACTTTTTCGTTCATCGCAGCTAATAAATAAAATAGAGATTCGCATATTTCTTGACAAGATTGTTTATTCGGTTCATCTGCCCATACAGACAAGGCTACTCCAATCACCTGATTTGTGTTGTCCTTTTCAATATTTTGGTTATTTGCAAAGGTAAGAGTTTCGAAATTCTCTTGGATCTTTTCATAAGTAGGCAATGTGTAACTAGAGTCATTTCCTAAAACATAGTATAAATAATTATCATTGTGATTGATTACTTCATATCCTAAAGATAAATATTTTTCGATTGGAGCCATATTTTTATTCCATTTAGTCCAATATGAAATTTGGCAATCACTAGTTAAACTTATTTTTTCCTCACGATTTAACCGATAAAATCCATCATTCCATACACGAACAATAAATCCTAAATTATTCATTTTTTGTATTAATTCATTAACATATAAAATGAATAACTCTATTCCACTCGCTTTATCCCCAAATTTACTTTGAGCTTCTTTTACCAGAGTAGGATAGTCTTCTAGCTTATCAAAATCAATAAACTCATCTGCACCAATATGAAAATATTTGCTTTGTTTAAATAGATTAGCATATTCTTGGTATATACTAAAAACAAATTCTACGGCTTCAGGATTCAATATATCTAAAGCGGTTTTGTCTCTAACTAGTTGATTTTCTTGTAGTTTCATCAATTGATATTCTGGATAATTCTGTAAAACCTTGGCAAGATGACCTGGGCTATCTATGTCTGGAATTATTTCAATATAATATTTTTGCGCATAATCAATGAGTTCTTTGATTTCACTTTGTCTCAAAAAATGATTAGAAACAATTTCTGGATATTTTTTTGATTCAATTCTAAATCCTTCATTCTCAGAAAAATGTAGCTGCAAATGAGTAAAATTGAAAAGAGCCATTACTTGAACCAAACTTTTCAAAATTGGTAATGAATAATATTTTCGTCCAATATCCAACATCAAGCAACGTTCATTCACATTAGGCGAGGAAACCTTTAGACCCTCACCTAATAAACTGTGAATGAGTAATTGCACCATGCTACGAAATAATATACGTTCATTTTTAGCTACAAGTTTTAAGCTATCATCTTGAAGGAAATTGAATTCTTCATCTAACCTAGCATTAATCTCTACATAGATAGCTTTATCTGAGTCAATTAATCTATAACCAATTTCACTAAATAACATTTGAACACGATTAATTATCTTTTCTTCCTTTTCACCAACTGCAATAAATTTGATTGAAGTCATTCGTTGTGCCTCCATTCTATCTATATCTCCACAGTTCGAATTTCATATGCTTTCAACTGTTTTTTATTGTCGTCAATAGGTTCTTCTAGTAAATTTAAAGTTTGTTTAGGAACCTTTCCATCTTTAAATATCTCTAATCCAACTTCCTGATTTCCCAAATTATATCCTCTTAAAATCAAAGCATTGTCTTTTGATCTTCGTTTCAATGCGGTGGGTTCAAACATTAATCCTCGAATTTTAATAAATGTGTGGCTCGTTTGTAATCTTCCCTCATGAATGTCCGTTTGTTTAGCAATAAAAGGGACCCCTAATTGATGTGCACGATGATAACTTTTTATTCTATCTAATTCATTTGCATGGAGTTCGAATGCATAATTAAAAACATGCTCTCCAATACATTGAGCATCTGGAGTTGGAAAATATCCCCAATCTCCCATTTCTCCCACACACCGCAATAAAGTCAAACAGATTTTATCATCAACTACTTCATATTCATTTAATCCGATATTAGAAATTGTTACTCCATGCTCATTATCGTGAATATTAACAAAAGATTGTTGATGCTGAGGGTTGGTAGGATTTTGCCAATAGTTAGAAACTTTATTAGGGCGAATAACTGTTTCGAATATACTATCTGCTTCATGGGTTTCTGAAATGATATTTGTTGGAAAAACAACTCTCAATCTATGATCTTTCGCAACATTATTTACTTTTGTACTAAAATGGATATTCTTGCTATTTTTAGATATTGAAATTTCTGTTTCAATTACATAAGAAACTTTTTTTTCAGATCTTTGCGCTTTTCTATATCTAAAATCAACAATTTTTTCTTGCTCTTCTTTTAATAACTTATTTGCAGATTCAGGGATCAGCATTTTATTTTTTAATATAATTTTTGCTTCCAATCCATTATCTTCAGCAACAATGACTTCAAACGGAAATTGTGTAGACAATATTGCCTGATCCTCAGATGGCTGCTTAAAAACATATTCATTGCCGATATCTCCAACATCTTCAAAAATTAGTAGATTACTCAAGGTTTTATTGGTTTGTTTATCGGTAATTTGTATACTACCCTGATTTTCAATTTTTAACTTAATAAACTCATTTTCTAGACCAAACCCATTATCTATTACCATTGACTCTTGATTAGATTCATAATCGGCTTTTACAAGTGCGAAACTCTCCCATGAAAAGCCAGGCATTTGCTCCATCGCTACAGTTACTGTCACATATTTTTCCATATACGGTTCGCGAAATTTATCCTTTGGTAAATCGTAATTAAATCGTATTTTCTCATCCGATACAATTGCGGCCATTCTTTCGCCAAACTGGTTAATCACATGATATTTTTTAGATTTCTTTTCTGATAGTTTATTATATCCATCTGTAGGATACAGAGAAGAAAAAGGAATTCTATCTACTTCAACATCAATTTTAGCTAAACCTGCTTTTTCTGTACCTGATGTATTAAAGACTACAAAAGGAAAACTATCTTTTGGAAATACACTAGTATCAATTTCAGAGACTAATTGATTTTTGGCCTCTTCTTCTACATATTTTCCTACTTCATTTGCTTTTTCGAACCGAGGAATCATCTCTCTACAAACTTCATCAACAGAACAACCGCAAATACTATCATGAGGATGATTTTGCATAAATGTTTTCCAAGCATATGTTAATTGATCGGTGGGATATTTGCCTGTAATCTCGTATGCCATCGAAGCCAATGGTTCAGCAATCTTTTCTAGTTGATGACTAACTTTAGTGTTCCATTGTTTTAAATACACTCTTGTAGAAGCTGTATTTGCTAGTGTGAACCATCCATCTGTTTCTTGAGAAGTAAGTTCTCCAAAAACATTCCCCACATTTTTCGGTAATTCTGCTTTTACAGCAGACAGATAATCAGTAAAATTAGAGTGAATAAAATCATAATCAGGATATAATTCATTAGCTAATTTGATTGCTTTTGTAATGTCCTTTTGAACTGGTTGATGATCCACACCATTCATCAAAAGTAAATGATTTGTTGAAGCATATTTTTCAGCATCCATTAATTTCTTATCCCAAAATTTTTTAGCTTTTTCAACACTTGTTGGAATTTCATTACCATTCGAATACCAATTAGCAAAAAGTATTCCTAAAATTTTAGATCCATCTGGACCTATCCAATTCATTTCAGAAAATTGAGAAGAATAGTTTTCATCTGATAAAATTTGATTATCAAACCCTATTGGCCGCACCCCTCTACCAAATGCGGCAGTCGTAATATTTACTTGTTGCATTAATTGCGGTGTTTGTCCCATATTCCCAAAAGTATCAGGAAAATACCCAAGCATTACAGGGCTACCCCATTTTTGGCTTTCTTGCATGCCAATTAACATATTGCGAACATTAGACTCTGAACTTGTCAAAAAAGCATCCTGTAGTATATAAAAAGGCCCTATTTTCAATTTACCTTGGCGTATTGCTGACCTTAGCTCTTCTTCTTTTTCTGGTCGAACACTTAAATAGTCATCAATAATGATTGATTGCCCATCAAGATGAAAACTGTTAAATTCAGAATCTGTTTTGAATAACTCCAATAAATCATCAATCAGTTCAATTAATCTCATATGATGTTGCTCATAGGACATATACCATTCTCTATCCCAATGACTATGAGAAATAATATGAACTTTCTTTCTTATTTTATTCATTTTATGATTACACTTCCTTTATTTCATCACTCTAATATCAAAATAATCCATAACCAGTTCGCAAAACATCATGTTCGCCCATGAGAACCATTCACGAGTATAATTATTCGGATTATTAACATCAAATCCTTCGTGCATAAAATGTGTCCCCGCATCAGTTGCTACCAATAAATCCAAAATTTTTTCTTTTTCTAATTTATCGTTGGTTGTTAAGCCTTCCATTGCAATCGCTATCGGCCAAACATAATCTTCAGGTGTATGAGACGACCCTATCCCTTTCGCGTATAATCCTTCATAAAAATAAGGGTTCTCTTTACTTAAAATTGTTTTACGAGTTGCTAGATAAATCGGATCATCAAACGTACAATACCCTAAATATGGTGCTGAAAGTAAGCTAGGTACATTACTATCATCCTGTAATAGTGTCCCTCCTAATCCATCTACTTCATATGCATAAATGGTTTGCCCTTCTTTATTTTTTATACATCCATAGTCTAAAATTCCTTGATTAATTTCCATTTTCAATTTTTTCGCTTTTGTTGCAATTTCGCTATTAGGAATAATAATAGTAAATATTTCTTCAATGTAACCCAATATAACAACAGCAAACATATTCGATGGAATCAGATAACCATATTGGCAAGCATCATCACTTGGTCGAAATCCTGACCATGTCATTCCCGTAGGCTTTACATCAGTACCTTTTCCCTCATTAACTAAAGTATCTTCTTTACGAGTAGTCGTCCGTTGGAATCTGTATGAAGATGAATGATGATCTTGTTCTAAACTAAACACATTCAATATTTTAATGATTCCTTCCTTAAAATCTTCATCAAAATGTGATTCAGATCCCGTATTCTTATACAATAAGTACGCTAATTGAACAGGATAACAAAGAGAATCAACTTCATACTTACGCTCCCAAATCCAGCCGTTCATTTCAGTATCATCACTTTGATGTCCCAAACCATTATCACACTCATTAAAAGCGTTTGCATAAGGGTCTAAATTAATATATTTAAATTGTCTTTTTACTAA
Organism: Enterococcus cecorum; assembly: GCF_023221775.1. Classification (GTDB taxonomy): domain Bacteria; phylum Bacillota; class Bacilli; order Lactobacillales; family Enterococcaceae; genus Enterococcus_E; species Enterococcus_E cecorum_A. Next base: position 28,500 of record NZ_JAKUDS010000010.1, read on the forward strand.
ACCAGATATCATCTCTTCAATTTCTTTATCATGTTTAGCCAAAACTAAATATGGACGAACTTGGGCTGTAGAATCACGCAACCACATAGCTGGAATATCTCCAGTTAAAACGAATGTCGTACCATCATTTTGAGGCTTAATTGTCGTAGTTAATGTATTAGCAAAAGAAGCTTCAAAATTCAATGCCCAATCCACATGTTTGTCTCCACATTTTTCTACGATTTTTTTAATAAGAATTGCAGCACTATTAGGTATATCTTTTTCCATAAAAAAATCCTCCTTACCACTATATATGATATATCTTTTTGTTAATTTTAACTTATTTTTCTATATATGTCTATCTATTTTTCTATTTACAAGTAAAAAAATATATATTAAACTATATTTGATATATCAAATGTCGGAGGGATAAGATGGAACCCTTATACTTAAAAATATTAAATGATTTGAAAAAAAAGATTTTTGATGGTGAGTTACGTCCCGGGGATCAACTACCAACAGAAAAAGAGCTATCAGAAACATACAAAGTAAGTCGCATCACTTCAAAACGAGCTTTAAGTGAATTAGAAAAAAATGGATTAATCGAGCGCACGAGAGGAAAAGGGAGTTTTGTCAAGAAATTAGAAAACAAAGTAACTAATAAAAAAATTTTGCTATTATTACCTTTTACTGATGATTTTGCTTTAGGTAATTTATCTGGAAGCATATTATCTGTCACTCAAGAAGCGAATTACGAATTATCAATTGTTACACATAATTATTTAAATGATATTACTATTACTGAATTACAAAATAACTTTGATGGAATCATATACTATGCGAATAATGACAATCAGCATTTAGATTTACTATTCACACTAAACCAAATCAATTTTCCTACAATATTATTAGATAAAGAAATTCCAGATTTAAATCTACCAACTTTTTTATCTGATAATTTTGCTGGTGGCATTGCAGCTACAAATTACTTCGTTGAACTAGGACATAAAAATATTGCCTATCTATTTGGAAATCATGAACATCCTCAATCTGCTAGACAACGATATTTAGGATATATCCAAAGTATCATAAATAACGCTCTGCCTTTCCACACAGCATATAATGAAGATATTTATGACGAAAAAAAATTAATTAAATATATACACAAAAATCGTATTACAGCGATTGTTTGTGAAAATGATGTTGTAGCAATTCAATCAATGCGGCATTTAAAAAATAATAAATTATCTATTCCAGATGACTTATCTATTATAGGATTTGATGATATCCAAGCCGCACAACTTGTTGATCCCCAACTAACAACTATTTCACAAGATTTTCATACCATCGGAAAAAAAGCCGGCCAGGCCATACTCCAATGGATTGAAACAAAACAGAAACCAAGTGGTCAAAAAGTCCCAATTCACTTAATAATTAGGGAATCTACTAAGGAGGCAACTAATGATTAATAAAATAGATACTCGACATGGAACTGCTAATCAACAAAGCTTTTCAAATGGTAATTGTCTACCCTATACAGGCGTCCCTTTTGGAATGAACTATTTTTCTATTCAAACAAGTAATGAAAGAGGAAGTTGGTGGTTTCATCCAGAAGATCATGTCTTCCAAGGCTATCGATTAACCCACCAGCCTAGCCCCTGGATGGGCGATTTTTCTCATTTGTTATTAACTCCATTTAGTGGTGGATTAACTGACCCATCAATATTTAAAGTACAAAGCAGTTATCGGCCAGATGAAGCTTTATTCAAACCATTTGAAATCAACATTTCTCAATTAAAATACCAAATAAGTTCAAAATTGGTTCCAAGCATGTATGGTGCTATATTAGAAATAAACTATACACATTCAAAAAATGGTTTACTGCTAACATTACCTGGACTAAAAAAATACAAACAGCTTAATGAACATGAATTGGCGATTAGTATCGTAAATTATTCTGATTGCGAAGATTTGGATTTCACTTTTTACTTATCCCTATATTTCGATAATCCTTTTCAAAATATCGAATGCTTCACTTCTGATGATGAAAACGACTATCTAATCATCCATTTTGAGAATATAAATCATCAAATATTACATCTGGGAACATCATTTATCAGTTTTGACCAGGCAATATTAAACAGAAATCGTGAGCAACATTTACACATAGATTATTTTCGAAATAGCAGCGTAAATCAATGGAAACAATACTTTGATAAATTTCAAGTAGAATTTTCGGATGCCAATCATGAAAAAACATTCTATCATAATTTATATCGATTATTGTTATTCCCACAAACATTTTATGAAATTAATGATGAAGGAAATAAGATTCACTACGATACAACTAGCAAATCAATTAAACCTGGTATTCTATACACAAACAATGGATTTTGGGATACTTATAAAACAGTCTATCCTTTATTCTCACTTTTTTTAAGAGAAAAATACGAAGAAATACTTGAAGGAATTCTTAATAGCTACAAAGAAGCTGGATTCTTACCAAAATGGTTGTCCCCTGATGAGAGAGGGTTAATGCCTGGAACTTTAATTGACGCGGTTATTGCAGACGCTGCAGTTAAGGGAATAAAACCAGAATTAATGCCTGATTTCCTAAATGCAATGATTAAATCTGCTACTACTCAAAGTAAAAGTAAAAAATATGGACGTCAAGGTGCGCTAGAATATTTGAAATATGGATATGTACCTAGTAACTTTTCAGAGTCAGTAAATCATACACTTGATTATGCCTATAGTGACTATTGTATTAGCAAAGTTGCCGATGTATTAGGAATGAGGGAAGTTTCACAGTATTATGCGGACCAATCATTAAATTATAAAAATATCTTTGATAAAGAGCACAAGTTTATGCGTGCAAAAGATATTAATGGTCAATTCCGTACAGATTTTTCTCCAATCAGCTGGGGAAAAGATTACGCTGAGGGAAGTGCTTGGCAAAGTAGTTTTGCAGTTTATCAAGATTTTAATGGCTTGATATCTATTTTTGGTGGTAAGGAAGCATTTACGGAAAAGCTTATCGGTCTTTGTAATCAAGAACCAATCTTTGATGTTAGCGGCTATGGATACGAAATTCACGAAATGAGCGAAATGGCTGCAGTAGATTTCGGACAACTTGCTATTTCTAACCAACCTAGTTTTCATTATCCATTCCTATTTAATTATATTGGTAAACCTGAGATGGCCCAACCACTAATAAAAAATCTTTTAACGCAATGTTTTAATGCTAGTTATCGAGCTTATCCTGGTGACGAAGACAATGGGAGTATGGCTGGGTGGTATATATTCAACGCTCTTGGTTTTTATCCAGTTACTCCTGGAAGCGGAGAATATGTCATCGGTATGCCACTAATAAAAGAAGCACATTTAAAACTTTCAAGTGGAAATATCTTAACTATTCGTACTAATAAGAACAAGCCTCAACATCAGTTCATCCACGAAATATACCTAAAAGACAAACGATATCAAAAATTGTACTTTACGCACAATGAATTGATGGAAGGCGGCGAAATATTCTTTGAACTAGGGACAGTCCCCCATCCGAAGAAATATCAAAAATCTGACTTGCCTTTTTCATTATCTAAATAGATACTTTCCATTTACCTACACTAATTATAATGATATAACGTTAAACACCCCCACCTACTATTCAATACATCTATTTTTGAACAGTAAGTGAGGGGGGTATTTTGTCTAATTTTGTATTGACTATCTAAACTTTATGTAAAAAGTAATTCATAATTTATTGCTGCACCAATTAAATTCGCATCATTTCCATATTTACATGCTACTACTTGGGGCATAATATCATCTATCTTTTCTATTTTTAATAGTTTTTGAAGTCTTACACTAATATTTTCAATTAATACTGCTTGCGTAGAAACACCTCCGCCAACAATAATTATTTCAGGATCCAAAATGACTTGTATATTATACAAAGCCTGAGCAATTCCATCATACATTTGATTTAAATAGTCTTGAGCAACTGTATCGCCAGCAGTTGCTAATTCAAATAATTTTTTCCCATCGATTTCAGTTCCCGTAGCTTCCGAATATTCTTCAGCCTTATGGACAGCAGTTGCTAAAAGACTGAGTTTTTTACTTGCATATGGTTTAATTAATCCAAATTCTCCCCCAAATAGATGGCTTCCTTTGTACACCTTCCTATTGATAAATATTGAACCGCCTATTCCTGTGCCAATGACAATAAAAATGCTGTTATTTACGTTTTTTCCAACTCCCAAACTCATTTCAGCAATGCCTGCACAAACAGCATCATTTTCAATTGATACAGGTAGCTGTAAATACTCTTCCAGTTGCTGAAGAATGGGACGATTATGCAAATAACTTATTGCACTTACACCTTCAATACAGCCTTTTTCAACATTCACTGCCCCTGGAGAACTAATCGCAACCCCTTCAACATTATCATACCTACCTACTATTTCTTTCATTTTAGCAATGAATTTTTCAAAACAATCTGGAGTGCTAAAATTTCCCCGAGATACTAATTGATTTTCTTTCCATCCTGCATACTTTATACTTGTACCACCTATATCGAATACGACTATCAATAGAATCACTTCCTTATTATATTTTTATATTGATTCTCTACAACTCAGTATATCCATCCTTATATTCTTCTCGAAACTCTTTAGGTGTTATTCCATTTAATTTTTTGAACATTTTAGAAAAATAGTTTGTATTATTATACCCAATCTCTTCTGAAATCTCATTTATATTAAAATTACTATTTAACAGGAGATACTGAGCCCTTTTTATTCTAATTTGATTTAGATATTGTGAAAAACTGTATCTAATTTCTTTTTTAAATACTTGACCAAGATATACTGCATTAACATGTAATTGATCAGCCACACTTTTTAAAGTAAGTTCTTCTCGATAATTTTTTTGAATGATTTCAATTACACTTTTTGTAAGCGATGAAAAATGAGTATCCTCACCTTGATAAGCCGCACCGTTCAATAATTCTTCAAGTAAACGTTTCAATTCATAAACAGTATTACTACTACGGATTTTTTCAATAGTTTCTTCATATACTTCTCTACTAATTGTAGGATATTGTCGAAACATATCATTAAAGAGTAAAAATGTAATATATCTTGCATTCTCTGGTGGCACTTGCTGATTAACTACACGTTCAAATATACTATCTAGTTCCTGGGAAATTGTTTTTGTATCCCCTATCATTAGTGACTTATTAAACGAAAGAAACGAAAAGTCATCTCTAACAAGTTCAGAATCAATCCCATTCGAAAAATTTGGTAATAAGTCAGGATAGAAATTTCTTATTTCTTCTAATTGTGAGACTCTTGAATAACTTTCATATAGATTTTCCCAATCAATAATTGTTTCACCAACATATATTTGAATTGATTTTTCATATTTTCTTCTTATATTAGATAAATAGGTATTTAAGGCCGAGACTTTCCCGATAAAGATTATTAGCAGTTGATTATGTTGTTGAATCCCTCCAGAAATCACTAACGGCTGTCCAAATTTTTGTGTGAATTCTATTATTGAAAGTAATTCATCTTGATTGCCCTGAATTTTCAATATCGTAAAAGGACCTTTACCGCTTATGTGAAAGTCCAATAATAGCCTCTCAAATTCACTCTCATTCAACTCGTCGTTTATCCACCTAATCAATTGGTTTTCACGTATCAAATGTTCTTGATTTTGACGCTGAGCTAATTCATCAAGCTCTTTTTTAATTTTTAAAACTATTTCTGCTAACTCTTCTTTATCTACAGGTTTTAAAAGATAATCTTTCACTCCAAGTCGAATACCTTCTTTAACATAATCAAATTCTTGATATCCGGATAAAAAGATTGACATAAATTTTTTACCTTGTTGTTGCGCGGTATTTATCATCTCAATTCCTGTCATTTCCGGCATAGTGATATCACTAATCACCAAATCAACATGATTATCAGCCAAATAATCCAGCGCTTCCATTGCTGTTCTAGCAGTCTTTACAAATTCAAAACCTAAATCATTCCAAGGAAGAAGAAATTTTAATCCTTCTAAAATCATATATTCATCATCTACAGCCAAGATTTTATACAAAATATTCTCCTCCTTTAATCACTAATGTTACAGTCGTTCTTACATTTTCAATTGAATGAATATTCATAAAGAAATTTTCATTGAATGTATTTTTTAAACGATCATAGACATTATGCAAACCAATTGAATTTTGATTTTCATCAGCTCTCTGAGTTAATTTTTCACGTATCTCCTTTAATCTTTCTTCTGAAATTCCTTTTCCATTATCAATAATTTGAATAATAATATCCTCATCCACCAACATTGCCTTTACACTAATAGCATTATCATTTCTTGTATAATCTACACCATGTACAAAATAATTTTCAATTAATGGTTGAATAGTGAATTTTGGAACAATTAATTTTTCAAGCTTTTCATCTAATACAAAATTATACGCAACTCTATCAGGATAACGCATTTGATATAAATATACATATTTTTCACAGAAAAACAGCTCTTTTTTTAAAGTGGTAGTTTTTTCTTGATTCGTATTATTTCTAAGTAAAGCAGAAAATGCATAAACAACATCAGCCAATTCATTCTGTTGTTTACTTAAAGCATACATTCGAATATATTCCAATGTATTATATAAAAAATGTGGATTAATTTGTGCCTGTAATGCTCTCATATGTGCATCTCTTTGTTTAATTTCAAGTTCATAATTTTCTTGGATATACTGATCTAAACTCTCAATCATAAAATTAATTGCTTGTGATAAATCTTCTAGCTCATCCTGAACTTTCGATAAATCTATTCTCTCTTTTAAATTTCCTTCAGCAACACTATGTGTAATACCTTCAATCATGGAAACTTGATTAAAATATCGTTTAAATGTATGATTTAGCGTGATTAATAATATTCCGGCAAGCAATACTCCGAATAATATAATAATCGTAAAAAATTTTACATTTTCTGACCATAGTCTTTTTTTACTTACAAGTATTACATAACACAAATCTTTACTACTACGACTTTTTAAAACATAGAATTTGTTGCTGATTTCATCGGGTATATTATTTCTACGTAAAAAATGCGCGATTATTTTTTTATATTGTTTATCATTCAAAAAATTTTGAGTTGAAAACATCATTTGATTTGAATTATCAAAAATAAATGCTTCCATTCCGTTCAATTCCATCATATGTTCAAAAGTACCTAAAACAGACTTCTGTGAAAAAACGACTGATAACTCACCTACATGTTCGAATCCAAATGGACTAATTATTGATTTTTTCATAACAAACCCTTGCTCATATGGAATTTGTCCATATTCTTTTCTACCCATAGGATTTGATTTATCTGCGACTAAATACTTAGAAGATTCTTCAAGTTTTACATAAACTTTATCTAAATCATTAAATGCACTGAAAAAAACAGGAATTGTCTCCGAAATTCTGGTATCTCGTTTATAAGCTAGCCAAGAATCTTGCGTGTATGAAAAATAATCAGATGCAGACATATTTAAATAAGCACGCATATTATCAATAGCAGTATTAGAGCCTGCTAATTCCATATAAATAAAATTTAGTGCATCATTATTTGCTTCAACTGAATTTTGTATACGCTTCTCTAAATCTTCCATATTGGTTACCATCTTACGATAATTTGTATCCGCTGTATATAAACAAAGTCCCACTACCGTTAAAAAGATGACACCCACTAACAAAACAGCATAAATTTGCATGAGACGATTCATTAAGTATTCTCTTTTAAAAATTTGCTTTATAAGCTTCTTCATTCTCCTCCAACTTTCTTGAAATAATCTCACGTTTTTCTTTAGTGGAAAATTCACTCCATATAGCTATTAAAGCAAAAGTAGCAAATAACAGCAACCCTTTAAAATTCCAAGTAATAAAAATAATTGTACTAATCCCAAGAATTATTTTCAAAAATCCAAAAAAGTTAAAGAATACACTAATGAATGACAATTTAAATAAATTAACTGTTGATATGTCATATTTACTTTCATATTGAACTAAATATAAATACATCACCATTATCAACAACAAAACAAATACCATTATGATATCTGCTATAAACCAAACTAACCCTTTCATCTGAGTGGATAAAAATAAATTATATACTACTAAAATTGTTAACATTTCCATAATAAAAAAATGTAGATTGCTTCTTCTAAAATTATATTTCCAATTTATGTAATAGTTACTTAAGGTAATATTTTGATAATCCAAACCATATTCAGATAATAAGTCCACCATCGTTTGAAAAGATGGGCCAATCCCAAGCAAAATACCTCCCATTAAAGAAAATAATAAAAAAAACATATTCAACTTAATAATAGTCCAAATGAAATAAAATCCTCTTTGTATGCCACTGCTCACCATATATATCACTTCTTTCAGATTATTGCCATAAAAGAGCGTAGAACATGATTCTACGCTCTAAAATTAGCAATGCTATTTGCCATTTTCAATAAATTCATCTAATTGTTTTTGAATATCTTTTTGAACATCATCCCATCCAGCTTGTTTTAACTCTTTAACTAGCTCTGGAATTGTTGTTTCAGGATCAATAGAACCAGTATTTAGGTTTGCTTTATATCGATTCATCACATTCATAATATTGGATAACTGAGTTTTAACTTTATCAGTTTTAGCATTGAAACCTAAAATAGGAGAAGTTTTTGCTTTTTCAATACTTTCATCACGTTCCTGTACTTGTTTTTCAGTAATAGTATCTTGAGTATATAAAATCATATTATTACCAGTATTCCAAGCAGCCATATGTTGATTTGCTTTATATCCTGAAAGTAATTTAACTTGATTGTCACCTACTTTTTCCCAAGCCTTACCTTCCACACCATACACAAGCCCATTTAATAATTCTGGATCAGTGTTAAGTAAATTTAGAAATTCTACAGCTTTTTCTTTATTCTTTGAAGTGTTCGAAACAACAAAGTTTGCCATTTGTGCTTGGCTTGTCGTTTTAACTTGCTCTGTTAAAGGTCTTGAAGTTAAATCTTGTTGTGCTGCATTACGCAAAATTGTATCACCATAATCCATTGGTCCTTGAGTTTCTTCACGCATGAACCAAGTATTACCTTCTAATGGAAATCCTGTTGTATTTGTCGCTGCATCAGTTGGAATCAAACCTTCTTTATACCATTGATGTAATGTTTTTAGACTTTCTTGAAAATCTTTATCTTCATACTGATTAATAATCACTGGCTTATCATTACTATCTAATCGAACAGCAAATGGATAATCTTTGCCTAAAGGATAGTCCATATTTGCAGAAGCATTGAAGTTTTGTCCTATAGCAAAAGCAGCAATTTTAGGTTCCTTCTTATGAAATTCGCGTAAAATTTCTGTAGCAGATTGATAAGATCCGTCTACTTTAGAAATATCTAGATTATATTTTTTAACATATTGGTCATTAAAAGTTAATACTTGTTGCCCCCAAGCATTACCGTAAACTGGAATAGCATATAATTTCCCATCAACTTCATTACCTTTGATGTACATTTCTGGCAACTGATCTAAATAATCTTTAGCATATTTCTTAGATAGCTCTGTTAAATCTGCAAAAGCACCTTTTTGCGCATTAGCAACATAATGATAAGCAAATGCAATATCATAACTTTCGCCGGAATTAATTATTGTAGGCATCTTTTTGTCCCAGTCACCCCAGCCAATATACTGGATATCAACAGTTACACCTATTTTATCTTTGATACGCTTATTAGCAATTTTCATTAATTCATCAAAATTTTCTGGTTTATCACCAACTTGATACATCAGTAAAGATTTAGAATCTCCAGTTTTTGTATCCTTTGATGACGACTTATTTTGATTCCCACAAGCAGCTAAACTAATAGCAAGTAAAGTAGCTGCACTAACACCAATAAATTTTTTCCAAGTCTTCATTAGAAAACCTCCTTGTAAAATATATCTATTAAATAGACATTATTTGCCTATTTATTATTATCAATACTCCTACTCTTTAACCCCACCGATGGTTAATCCTCCTACAAAATACTTTTGGAAAAATGGGTAAGTTAATGCAATCGGTAAAGTAGAAACGACAACTATTGCCATTCTAGCCGATTCAGAAGGTAAAGCAGCTAAACCACCTTGAATTTGAGCACCCATTCCTGCATTTTTGGCTAAAAAGTCTAAATTACTTTGAATCTTCATAAGCAAGTATTGTAACGGAACTAAATCATCATTTTGAATATACAGTAACGCATTGAACCAATCATTCCAGTATCCTAATGCAGCAAATAAGCTAATCGTAGCTATTCCTGGCACAGCTAACGGTAAAACTATCTTCATAAAAATTTTTAATTCACTAGCACCGTCCATCCTGGCAGATTCAATAATACTGTCAGGTACTGTTTTTATGAAAAAGGTCCTCATAACTAATATATTAAATGGTCCTAATGCCATCGGTAAAATTAGAGCCCAAATAGTATCTTTCAAGAACAGCATATTACTTACAATTAAGTAGGTAGCTACCATTCCTGGGGTGAATAACATAGTAACTAGCGCGAATATTGTAAAAAATTTTCTAAACGGGAAATTAGAACGAGAAATAACATAAGCATATAATGATGTCATCGTTGAATTAACAACCGTTCCCAAAACAGTCACCAATACCGTAACTCCGAAAGCTTTGAATATCTTTGAACTCATCTGACCAGCAAAAATATAGGAATACGCAGCTGTAGAAAATTCTTTTGGCCAAAATCGATATCCTAGCTCAGCTAAAGAGTGCTCTTCTGTTAGCGATATCATAACTACAAAGAAAAAGGGAAGTACACAAGATAAAGCAAAGAGAGCAATGATAATATTGAAGATCAAATTGGCTGTTGGATTAAAGTTGCGAATTTCAACTTTGGTAACCTTCTCTTTTTTTCGCATCTCAAAACCTCCTTAAAACAGTGCTGAATCAGGTTCAATCCTACGTACAATAAAATTGGTAATCAACAATAATATTGCCCCAACAACTGATTGATATAAACTTGCAGCTGAAGACATCCCTATATCTCCTGTTGCTGTTAACCCATTATAAATATATGTATCTAACACTGAAGTCACCTGATATAATGCTCCATTATTTCTAGGCAAATTATAAAACATTCCAAAATCAGCTCTAAATATACCACCAATATTTAATATCAATAATACCATCATCATCGGAACAATCTGAGGAATTGTAACATTTTTTATTTGTTGCCACTTACTTGCACCATCAACCATTGCAGCTTCGTAATAAGTTGGATCAATCCCCATGACAGACGCATAGTAAATAATGCTGTTATATCCTAAACTCTTCCATACATTCATAATAACAAAAATTAATGGCCACCAAGTTGGATCTGTATACCAATTAATAGCTGTTTTGCCATGATGTACTAACCATGTATTGATTATCCCTTTATCAGGACTTAAAAATGCGTAAAGAAAATATCCAATTACGACCCATGATAAAAAATAGGGTAATAATGACATTGTATGGTATACCTTAACTAATTTTTTATTTCTCAATTCACTCATAACAATTGCAAATGTAATGGCAAAAAATAAATTAAAGGCTAAAAATACTAAATTATATGCCAATGTATTCCGAGTAATTAACCAGGCATCTTTTGAAGCAAATAAAAATTTAAAGTTTTCAAACCCAATCCATTTACTAGAGATTAAACTATCGATAAAACCGTTTGGTGAAATATGAAAGTCTTTAAATGCAACTATATTTGCAAATACAGGTATATAGAAGAAAAATATAAACCAAACAAAACCTGGAAGTGCCATAAGTATTAATGCTTTATAGCGCCAAACATTCTGCCAAAATCCGACCTTTCTTTTTTTACCCATAAATAAACATCCTCCTCTCAACACCATTCAATTAACTTTACGAATTAAGCATAGCATCATATTGACCTATTATTAATGAACAAACTTAAGAAATATTGAAACAAACTTTAGATAGTACAAAAAAACTGATATTTGATATATTATTGAGATATATCAAATATCAGTTTTAATTAGAAATTCTTTCACGTCGCCAGATAGTCTATATCTACCCCACCAAGACGCTTTCATAAGGATATTGGTAGCGACAAGTTGTCTTTTGATTATTGGACATGAGTGAGAATAATACCGTCATAATACCCACTCTTCCGATATACATTAACCCAATAATTAATAACTTCCCAAATTCCGTTAAATCCGGGGTTAATCCCATTGTTAGACCAACTGTCCCAAAAGCTGAGAACACTTCAAAAGCCGCGTACTCAATCCCATTTTGACGTGGTAAATGTTCAGTAGCTGATAAAATCATAATCGAGATGACACAAAGACTTAACGTGATAAAGAATAAGGTCATCGCACGAAATACCGCAGACTCTTTAATAGAACGACCAGCAAATTCAGCGCGTTGTCTACCCTTTAATAGCGAAATCATCTGAATTAAGACGACCCCAAAAGTAGTTGTTTTCAAACCACCGGCAGTCGATCCAGAAGTTCCCCCGATATACATCAAGAACATCGTTAAAATCAACCCTGGATTAGACATCGCCGCATAATCTACAGAGTAAAAACCGGCTGTTCTTGGCGTAACTGACATAAATAAAGTATTCATCAAACGAACCAAGAAGTTATCGCTTTGAACTAAGTAACGCCCATTATGCTCAGAGAAGAAGAAAATCACGAAGCCACCAAGCAACAATAACCCAGTCATCATCAACGCAATTTTACTATGCATGGACATCCGCTTAGTATGTTTATACTGTAATAAATCACGCCAAACTAAAAATCCTAAGCCCCCAGAAACAATCAAGAAAGAAATGACCAATAAAATATAGGGATCATTTTGGAAAGGCACTAAACTATCTCCGAATAAATCAAAACCAGCATTACAAAAACTAGAAATTGCATGGAAAAGGGCAAACCAAATTCCCTTAATGATACCGTAACGTGGAACCAAATCAATTGCTAATAACACCATTCCCGTTGTCTGAATTGCAATCGAAAACTTTAATACATACAAGGTTAACTTCATGACACCAGACATATCATCTAGGTTTAAAGCTTCTTTTAAAACAATTCGAGTGCTCAGATTGACCTTTTTCTTCGCTAAGGTATAAAAAATAATTGGCAGCATCATAAAGCCTAAACCACCCATTTCAATTAAAATCATGATGATGATTTGACCAAAAATACTCCAATGTTGTGCTGTATTTAATGTCGTCAATCCCGTTACACAAGTCGCTGAAGTTGCGGTGAATACAGCATCTAAAAAATTCGTAAATTGACCACTTTGCGAACTAATCGGTAAGGAAAGTAAAAAGCCTCCGGTCAAAATAATTATCGCAAATCCTAGAGATAAAAATTTGACCGGCCCTAATTTTTGAATATTACTCTTTTTTTCTTTTTTTAACATTTTCGCCCCTTCATTTCAATAAACTAAATCCTCATTCTTATTGTACCGCAATATCATAACCGAGTCATCTCATAAAAGCAAGCCTTATTCAAAAATCTGATGGAAAGTAAAAATTTGATTACAAAAATTAAGCAATACAGGGGCTAAAAGCTATTTCCAAATTATCTTGACTAACAGCTCTGCTGATTTTGTACATAAGTTTAGCTGAAGTATTATGTTTCATTAGAACTTATAATTTCATATATAACATATAGTTCCCAGTTTGATATTTCTATTCGATAAAATTGCTCTAAACTCAAAATAATACCTTTCATATTAGGATAAAATATTTTACCATTAATCATCAATGTGTTTAAATCGACTGGCACTTCATAGCTTTCTGACCCTAACATGGTTCGCTCAATCAACAAGGCCATATGCATCATCATATTGAATTTCATTTTTGTTTCCAGCTTCATTGAAAAGCGTCTTTCTAATTGTTCTATCATTAATTCGACTTGTTTAATGATAACATTTGGATTTAAAAACTCTAATTTTTCAGATAACCCTTCTCTTGAAAAGAAATGTATACAATCATTAATCATTTTTTCTAGGGCATTCTCATGAATCAAGTGTGTAAACTTTTTGGCCCAATCCTTAGTCTCCCCGAACGCATCCAATAAATTAATGTATGGAATATCCTCAGTCGTATCAATATAAGAGGTGCTGATAATCAGTGAAGTTTCTCTCAGATAATCTTCTTCCTCTTTAGAACGCTCTAATGTTTCAATTAGATCATTATATTTTAAAACAATCAATTTAATATCTGCAAAAATATATTTCCGCATGATATTCTTGATTTCATTAGCTACATCTATTCCAGAGATGCTAGAAATAATAATATTTTTCTCAACTGCAAATCCTTCAAAATACTGTATCTGTGTTTTAAAGTTTTTTTCAGCTATCTTCGCAATATTATTGAATAGCTGGTTATCAATCAATTGCTGTCCAATTTCAAGTGCAAAAGAAGTTGTCAAATTATTGATAACCAAAAGTTTTCCTAAAATTTGTGGCTTCAAATTCTTATATAACTGCGTTAGCGATCCCATATCAACTAACATGATAACACCTTGTGAAGTGTCTCGTTCGGCTAGCCATTCTTTCACTTTATTAATTGTATCTTTAATCGAAGCAGTTAAAGGCATATTGATGGCATCAAATAAATATTCTCCACACATCTCATTAGCAACCGCCTGAATACTTGAAGCAGTATTTTCTCCATGCGCAACAAGTAATGCCTGATAAGAGATGTTTTCAGAAATTACTCCGATTAACAAGAGCACTAAAACTTGTTCACAAAACTGACGATATTCGACATGGATATTTTCTGTTATCTTCTTGGCAAATAACAGTGTACGAGGGTATCGCACTCTTAATTCAGAATCCTCCCTTATAAATACAGCTTGATTAGCAAATAAATGGGTTAATTTGGCGGTATAACCCAAGATTTCTTTCTGAAGCTTATGATGATTTAGATATCGTTTTTTGCTATTGACTAAGTGATTGTAGATTTCGTTGTAAATATATGAATTTTCGACATCTAAATTGGCGATAAAATGATAGCAAAACTGTAGTAGATTTTCTTTTTTTACTTCAACAGGATCTTTTGAATCGAGAATTTGCTGAAAATTTTTCAGTAGTTCCGACTGTTTTTCACCAATAGTTTGTTTCTCCTTTTTTTCTATCAAAATCATATCTGTCGAAGGATTGCCGATAAAAACGATGCCTTCCATTAGGCCTTTTCTCAAACCATCTGCACAGAGTAATAAAATACGATTAGACAAACTCCCTACATTTCCTCTTTCATCCAAATAAATTAACTCATCAAATATCGCTTTACTCACTTTAATTGGGTAATGGATTTTCTCTGATTCTTTAGCAAATAAATGAGATACCAGTTCCATACGTTCATAAATCGGGCGACTTGGATAGGAGGGAAGTTCAACAGTTGCAGCTATTCTACGATAAAAGGTTGGTAATAAAACTTTCTCAGGATCTTCTGTGGTAGCAAATAATAAACGAACAGTTGATGAAATCTGTTTCTCTTCACCTATTTTTCTAAAAGAACCTGTATCCATAAACTGAAACAGCTTTTCTTGATTTTCATAAGATAAGCGATGCACTTCATCTAAAAATAATACAGATTGATCTGCTTGTTCCAGCAGCCCCTTTTTTTCTTGCTCTGCTCCTGTAAATGATCCTTTGGCATAACCAAACAATATAGAAGAAAGTAATTCTGGGTTATTTGCATAATCTGCACAGTTGAATGTATAAAAGCGATTTGCACCGGTAACTCGTTTTTGTTTTAAGAACTCGAAAATCAACTGCGCTAAATAACTTTTTCCAACACCACTTTCTCCATGAATTAATATCGGCATACCATTGGGTGGATACATAATCGCCGATACACACCGCTCAATCGCTTGTCTGGCACTCCCTCTATAACCAATATATTGCTCAAAAACCTCTACCGATTGATTCTCTACAGCTAACTGCCAATACACTGGCTTCGTACCTGTTTGAATCACATCTCCACGCTCTAGTAGTTCATTCAGATATAAGCTAGTTACTGAACGACTTAAATGGATGGCCTCAGCTACCTCAATAGTGGTCAACGGTTTTGGATACATATTGAGTATCTCCATTAGCTTATAATACGTTTCTTGCCTCATTCATTCCTTCTCCACTTCTAAAAAGCGTGGATAAAAACCCACGCTTTACGTTATATTCTAACATATACCTAGTAATCCAAGCAATATTCCTAATACCATGATACTAAGCATAACGACGTTGACATTGACTTTCTTTTTTAACATCCAGAATGCTAAAAATGTTACAGTTAATGGTACAATACCGATGAATAGTTGATTCAAATAATCTTGAATTTTCATTACTTGGTCGCTACCTTTAACAGAAACTTCTAAAATGGTTTTAAATTTGACATTAGATGCGGTCATACTTCCCATCATCATTAAACCCAACATACTAGAACATTTAGTCAAGATCTTCATACCGCCAGATTCATACATTCGTTGAATAAAGTTCGCACCAACAGAATAACCGCTATATAATGCATAATAATGAATGAAAAATGCTGGAATATTATATAAAAGTAAGAAAACAATCGCACCTAAAAAAGACCCAGTATTCGCAATTGAAATACCAATCCCTGCTGCAATCACACGTAATATCCCCCAGAAAAATGAATCCCCAATACCTGAAATAGGTCCCATCAAGGAAGCTTTCACTGCTGTAATTGAACTGGCATCAAAGGTAGGATCTTCACTATTGCGTTTTTCCATTGAAGCAACTAGCCCCATAATAAAGTTATTGATGTGCATCGTTGCATTAAACCATGTCGTGTGACGAGTAATAGCCTCTGCTTGTTCTTCTTTTGTCTTATAAAAACGGTTAATGACTGGCAAAAGGGTATAAATAACCCCAACAGCGTGATATTGTGTTGCCCCAGTTCGACTCGCATTCATCGTCCATGAACGCCAGAACACAGAGCGTAACATTTTTTTATCTTCAGTTGTTAAATTTTCTTGTCCTCTCATGCGAAAAAGTCCTCCTCTTCAGCTTCTTGTGTAGATAAACCATTTGTATTAGCAACTGTGGAACGGGTAGTCATCAAATCTTTTATCTCTAAATCACGTTGCGCACTTACGATACAAATAACAACACCAATAACCGCCACTGCTACTGCTGGAAGTTGCAAATACGCCGTTAATACAAAACCAAGTAGATAAAATACAGCTAATTTATTATCCCATAATAATTTCATCAACATCGCAAATCCAACTGCAGGTAATAATCCTCCAGCTGCACTTAAACCATTCATCACATTTTGTGGAATATTTTCGACAAACAATTCAACAGGACCACTACCCGCAACGATTCCAATAAATGAAATGGAAGAAATAATCAAGTAATAAATAATCCAAGTACCATAATGTAACGCTACAATCGTCTTTTGATTGTTTTCTTTTGCTGCTTTATCTAATATAGGTGCAAACATATTCATAAAGACATTTTTTAAAAACATAACAACAAAAGCAGCTAACATCCCAATTGGAACAGCTAAAGTCAAAGCAGCTTTTTGTTCAATATTAGAAATAATTGCGAAAGTTGTTGCCAAGGTCGTTGCCGTAACTGGTTCAGCAGCGATGACACCACCAATATTTACATTTCCTAAGAAGATTGCTTCTAAAGAGGCCCCCATTAATATTCCGGTCTTCATATCCCCCATTAATATTCCGGTAACAAGTCCTACTACCAACGGACGTTCCATCATACTCTGCCCAGTCAGATAGTTCCCACCAAAACAAATGAATACTGCTAATGCAGCTAATAATCCGTACACTACCATCTATGTTCCTCCTTTACTTTATTGCTTCTTTTAAATCTAGCTTTGCATTTGTCGGTAATACTTGATTGTAACTTTTTACATGTGTTAAATTCGCTAATCGACGTGCCGCTTCTAGCTCATTAGGATTTAGTTGCACACTTGGAAAAATTATCTTTTTCGTACTTGGGTCTGACTTATCAAATCTGCCTACATTTGCCACATTTACAGATTCGATATCTGTCACATTTTCTGCAATTTTTGTCGCATCACTTACACTATTAACAATGACAAAAATTCGTTTATCCTTTCCACGTGGGTCATTGAAAACCTTAATTGCATCATCTACACTACGAATTAATAATTTCATCCCATTAGGAACAGCCATTTTTAAAGTCATTTGCATAATTTCATTATTAGCCGCTTCATCATTAGCTACAACCATCAAGGGGGAATTTAACTCCTTTGTCCAAACTACCGCTACCTGCCCATGTATTAAACGATCATCTACTCGAATTTGTGTAATCATAAAAAATACCTCCTAAAAAAATGCTTCTTCATCATTATTGGTTGTTAAATGAATGCTTCTAACAGCGGATTCAAGCAGTAACTCATCTATTTCTTGATCTGTTAGTATATCCTTATCACTAAAAATAATTGATAAAATAATAGCTAAATTCGTATTTGTGATAAGTTTAATATTTTGCTTTTGACTTTCTGCTAATATGCGAACAACATTTTGATTGACACTTCCACCAAATAAATCAGTGAAAATATATGCTGTTTCTGCTTCATCAACAGAAGAAATAAAGGATTCAACTTCTGGAAAATAATCGGAATCATCTACATACGCATTGATAACTGTGATTTCTTTTCCTTTATCCGCTAATATCTCTAATGCGCTTTGTAATCCCTTTGCAAAATATCCATGTGTTGCAATTAAATACTTTTTCTTCATTCCGTTCACCTCACTATAATATAAGCAATTCTCATGCCAAAAATCTGACAAACCAAACCCTTACTATATCGGTTCTTTTCACATATTTTCATGTGTTTAAACAGTTGAATGGATTCATAAACACAAAAAAACAGAAGAGTAAGTAACGCTATACTTCTCTCCTGTCTTATTTATTTGTTCATATTCTTAATTTTAATTAAACGCGTAATCTCAGAACGTTCATTTTCTTCAAGTTTCATGCGAATGCGATAAATGGTTTGCTCTAATTGAGGAATGGTCATATATTCCAACGCATTGACTCGACGTCTGGTCTTTTCAATTTCCGTAGACATCAACTGACACGTTTTTTCGATTTCCGTTAATTCTAATAATTTAGGTAGAATGGCGGTAAAATCATCAATTACCTTATCTAATTCTGCATTGGAGTTCAAATAGCCATATTCTAATGGTGAAGAAAGCAAGTCATCATCATAGTCAAAATTCATAACCGGCACTTTGACACTCATGATATTTTTTTCCAACACATCTAGACTAACCTCGCTGGCTGGCAACATGAAAAGCTCTTCAATAAAGTTTTCATTAATGGCCGCATCAGCTAACATCAATTGGCGCATCGCTTCTTGAAGTTTTTCCTCGACTTCTTTACGCAATTGGTCATTTTTGCGGATGAGTAAGATAAATTGACGCATCAGTTCATCTTGTTTATCCTTTAATAATTTATGACCTCGGGTAGCCGTTTGTAATTGCTTTTTGAGTCGAGTCAGCTCCATTCGCGTTGGATTGACATTTAACTCAGGCATGGATCTCACACCCCTTTAGTAGGTAGATATTCATCCAACATGTCGTCTTTGATCCGTTTTAATTCTGTACGTGGCAACATTGAAAGCAGTTCCCAACCTAAATCTAAGGTGTCAAAAATAGAACGATTGGTGCTAAATCCTTGGTTCACATATTCTTTTTCAAAACGATCAGCAAATTTCGCATAGATTTTATCCACATCAGATAAAGCTGAATCCCCTAATACCACCGCTAATTCTTTGGCTTGTTTTCCTTGGGCATAAGCTGAGAATAATTGGTTCATCGTAGCGGCATGGTCTTTACGCGTTTTGCCTTCCCCAGTCCCTTTATCTTTTAGACGTGATAATGAAGGTAACACATCAATAGGAGGTTGAATGCCACGTTTGTATAAATCACGTGAAAGAATGATTTGTCCTTCTGTAATGTATCCTGTTAAGTCGGGAATTGGATGAGTCTTATCTTCTTCAGGCATCGTTAGGATAGGAATTTGTGTCACTGAACCTTTCAAGCCACGAATACGCCCCGCACGTTCATATAAAGTCGCTAAGTTGGTATAAAGATAACCAGGATAGCCACGGCGACCAGGGACTTCACGACGAGCGGCTGAAATTTCACGTAAGGCTTCACAGTAGTTGGTCATATCGGTCATGATAACTAAGACGTGCATACCTTTTTCATAAGCGAGATATTCTGCTGCTGTTAGAGCCATACGTGGGGTTGCAATCCGTTCAATCGCAGGGTCATTGGCTAAATTCATAAAGATTACCGAACGATCAATCGCTCCTGTTTGACGGAAATCTTCCATGAAAAATTCAGCTTCTTCAAACGTAATCCCAATCCCTGCAAAGACTACGGCGAAATCATCATCGGTATTTAACACATTGGCTTGACGGGCAATTTGGGCAGCCAACTCTTTATGTGGTAAACCAGATGCTGAGAATACTGGTAATTTTTGACCACGAACCAAGGTATTTAAATGGTCGATAGCCGAAATCCCTGTTTGGATAAATTCATCCGGATAGTCACGAGCAACTGGGTTAATGACTTCCCCATTAATATCCATCATTTTTTCTGGTAAAATGGCTGGTCCGTTATCTTTTGGACGACCTAAACCATTAAACACACGGCCAATCATATCTTCCGAAACACCAAGCTCTAGCGGATGTCCTAAAAAGCGCACTGCAGAGTCTTTTAAATTAATCCCGCTTGTTCCTTCAAAGATTTGCACCAACGCTTTATCTTCTTGTACTTCTAAGACTTGGCCGCGTCGTAATTCGCCATTTTGCAAACGAACTTCAATAAGCTCTTCGTATTTAACGCCTTGCACCCGATCGACAGCCATCAAAGGACCGACGACTTCACCGATTGTACGATATTCTTTAATCATTCGTCATTCCTCCTTGAGCCACAATTTGTTGCATGGTTTGCTTAATATCTTGATTAATTGCATCTAATTTTGCTAGTTCTTCTTCTGGTACATATTTACTACGAGCAATGCGGTCTCGTAATTCCACTGTTCCATTCATAATTTCTGTTAAATATGATCCCAATTCCAAAGCACGTTTTCCTTCTGAATTAAAAGTCAAAATATTATTTAACATCTTAAATTGTTTTTCACGAGAAGTAAAAGTATCGACGCCATCAAAAGCATTTTGTTGTAGATAGTCTTCGCGAATCGATTTAGCCACTTGTAAAGTTAAGCGGTCTTTATCTGAAAGTGAATCAATCCCAACCAAGCGCACAATTTCTTGCAATTGCGATTCTTCTTGTAGTAGACTCATTCCTTCAGTCACTAATTCAGACCAATCAGCTTGTAATTGTTGATCTAAGAATTTACCGACCTCAGTTGAATAAAGGGAGTAACTTTGTAACCAGTTAATGGATGGGAAGTGTCGTTGTTGAGCAAGTTGAGAATCTAATCCCCAGAACACTTTAACAACACGTAAAGTATTTTGCGTCACAGGTTCAGAAATATCCCCACCTGATGGCGATACCGCTGAAATAGCAGTGATACTACCTTCACGTTGATCGCTACCTAAGGCAATGACGCGGCCAGCACGTTCATAATATTCAGCCAAACGTGAGCCAAGATAAGCTGGATAGCCTTCATCACCTGGCATTTCTTCTAAACGACCACTCATTTCACGCAATGCTTCAGCCCAACGAGAAGTAGAGTCGGCCATAATTGCCACATTATATCCCATATCACGGAAATATTCGGCAATCGTAATTCCGGTATAAATAGAAGCTTCACGGGCTGCTACTGGCATATTTGATGTATTAGCAATTAAAATGGTTCTTTCCATTAAAGATTCCCCAGTATTTGGGTCAATTAATTCCGGAAATTCATTTAATACGTCTGTCATTTCGTTTCCGCGTTCTCCACAACCAACATAGACCACGATATCCACGTCGGCCCATTTAGCAATTTGGTGTTGAACCACGGTCTTACCTGCACCAAATGGCCCCGGAACTGCTGCAGCGCCACCTTTTGTTACTGGGAAGAATGTATCAATGACACGTTGTCCTGTAATCATTGGCGCATCAGGATTTAATTTTTCCTTCACTGGTCGTGCTTTACGAACAGGCCATTTTTGAAGCATGGTTAATTCACGTGGACCTTTAGCCGTTTGAACTACATAAATGACTTCATCGATGGTAAATTCCCCAGACTTAATTTCAGTGATTGTTCCTTCTACACCTTTAGGCACCATGATTTTATGAACAACAATTTTAGTTTCATCCACCGTACCTACGACATCCCCACTTACTACGGTATCTCCCACAGCAACACAAGGATTAAATTGCCATTTTTTCTCATGGTCTAACGCAGGCAATTGCACCCCACGACCTAAGAAATTACTTTTTGTGACTTCCATAAACGTATCTAATGGGCGTTGAATCCCATCAAACATTTGTGACACAATTCCCGGTGCTAACTCAACAGATAAAGCTTCTCCGGTACTTTTTACTACTTCTCCTGGTCCAATACCAGAAGTTTCTTCATATACTTGAATAGAAGCGACATCGCCACGCATTTCAATTATTTCGCCAATAACGCCTAAATCACCAACATAACAAATATCTTGAATACTTGCATGTGACATGTTTTCAGCCATTACTAACGGACCTGAAACTTTAATGATTTTTCCTTCTTGCAAAATCGCTCATCCTCCTAATTTTTTATTGATGGTGTTCTAATCTACTCCACGGCGTTCAGCAGCTAGACATTGTGAAATTCGCCCTCCCGCTTGAGAAAATCTCCTTTCATCCGATTTTCTCAGCAGTAGGTAAGCACACGAATTTCTTCATGTCTGAGCGAGCTGCTTCACGACCTTACAATATATTTTGTCCGACGGCTTTTTCGACGCGGTCTCGGATATTTTGTTGTCCGATTCCTAAGCTTCCTGAATGGTTAGGAATTAAGACGATTGCTGGGGTCATTACTTCATCGAAACGTGCTATGGTTTCACTGGCCTTTTGCGCATATTCTTCTGTAATATAAATGACGCCATAATCTTTATCAGCCATCTCTTCAATTGCTTGTCGAATTTCATGTGTAGTATCAACGAAACGAACGTCAAAACCAAATAATTTGAAAGGTAATACTGAATCTTTATCACCGATTACACCAATTCTATAAGTCATAAGTCAGTCTCATCCTTTCTTTAATTTCTTCATTGGTAAATCCGCTACGTTTGCCCACAATAATCGTACGTAAATTTTTGGTTTCAACTTCCTTAGCATTTAGATAGGCCAATAATGGTAATGGTCCAAAAGCCAATGAAGTCGCACGTACATAATGCTCCGTTAAGAAATCATCTTTAATCTTTTCTAATAGGTGAAAATTCAACTGAGAGTTACTTAATGCTCCTTGTAAAAGTTCCCCGTAACTACTATTTAATAAGTACTCAACAAAGGTGGCTTCATCTTCTTTACAAAAACGCAGTAATTCCTCTTTATCGATACTACCACTACTTGATAGAACCCCAGTCATAAAGGCTTGGCTACGATTTTGAACAATACCACGCCCTGCTGTAATAATATTTGTTAAATCAATAAAACCAATAATTTCATCCAGTAACTCAGGATAGCCTAATTGTTCTCCGATTTTACGTTGCATTCTCAAAAAGGCCCGATCATAAATGACATCAATTCCTTGAATGACTGTGGATTCTTCCAAATATTCACGTACTTCAGTTATACTAGCCATTAAATCTTCTGGTAATTGAGAGACTCCAGTTCTAATGGCGCTTTTTAATGTGTCAATATCGTAGAACCCATCATAGATACAAAAGTGATCATAGTCTTTATCTAATACTTGCGCTTTGGTTAATACTTTCAAATTATGGAAAGTATAGCGCATCGTATAAATCCAAATAACCTCTTTTTCAGGAGCTAAATCTATCAGTTCTGAAATTGTATTTTCGATATCATGATTTAAATTTTGCTCGAAATGATAAGCAAAATTTTCCCCAAGATAATCTTGATAAACCGTATTGGATAATATTTGTGAAACTTGGTCTAGATCGTTAGCCATAATGAGTCGTTCAAAGGTATCTTTAGAAAGCAAACTCAATTCTCTAATTCTCACCAACGGATTGACCTCATGATAGGTAGGCTTACTCATTGAATCACCTTCCTTTTAATCAAACAACTGATTCGCCAAATCAAAACTCATCGTTGTCTGAATATCTTTAATTAAGTTTTCGAAAATAAAATTATATTGAACCCCACCATCATCAATGATAAAACCTGCTTGTTTGTCAATGATTTCATCCGCTAACTTCATTGAAAAAGGTAACTGGGTATTCATTTGTGCAATAAAATCAGCAGAATAAGCCTTTTTAGAATATTCACCACTAATAAATTGTACCTCATGATCTAAGTCTAAATTTACTAAGGCTTTTTGCGCAAAATCTTGCATTTTCTCAGCTGACCAAGCCGCCATTTCTTCAGCCGCTTGCACAAATAATTGCTCTAAATAGCGTTGTTTTTCATTTAAAATGGTTTGTCTTGCTTCAACTTCTTGACGATTATGAAGTTGTTTATATTTTTTATCTAGCATTTCCGCTTGTTTTTTCAGTTGACGTTCTTTGTCTTGTGCTAACAGGTTAAATTTTTGTTGATAGACTTCATCAAGACGTGCCAACTCTTTTTTCTCGAAAGATTCACGTTCGCTTCGTGCTTGGCTTTCGATTTGTTCGATAATATTGTCGATGGCACTCATTTTCTCACCCCTTGATTACTTAGTTAGAATCATAATTGAGATAACGAAACCTAAAATGGCATAAGTTTCAACCATCGCTGCATAGATAATCCCTTTACTCATATGTTCTGGTTTTTTCGCTAAGATTTGGATACTTGCTGCAGAAACTTTACCTTGGGCAATCCCTGAACTTAAACCAGCAAAAGCCACTGGTAATGAAGCTGCAAGTAAGGTTAAACCTTTCACTAAATCCATATCAGGAGAAGCTTGTAAGAAAATCATTACCGCGATAACGAAACCATATAATCCTTGTGTACCAGGAAGTAATTGTAGCACTAAAGATTGACCAAATTTTTCCGGTTGTGAAGTAGTTAGCGCCGCCGCAGCTTCCCCGGTAAAGCCTACCCCCTTAGCTGAACCGATTCCTGAAAAGATTGTTGCAATAGCCATACCAAAGACTGCTGCAATAAATCCACCATTTGCATTAAAAAATTCCATCATTTTTGATTTCCTCCATTGTTTTCATTATTCCATTTAATATTGACATGTTTTTCACTTGATTTCAGTGGCATAAATTTACGTCCGCCACCTTCATAGAATTTACCAAAGTACTCTACATATTGTAAACGTACTCCATGCACATAAGCACCTAGTAAAGATAAGAAGATGTTTAAGGCATGTAAAGCAAGCAATAATGCGATACCAACTGTAAACCGTACGACTGGTGGTAAGAACCCGACGATTAAGTTAAAGGCTGCAGCAATTGATCCGCCAGAAATTCCTAGAGCCATTAAACGGGTATAGCTGACTAAATCACCGACGTAACTACTGATACCATACAAATCATACAATCCACCTACAAAGCCCAGGACTTTTGATTGACTATTAAAGGTTGGTATCAAGACAATTGATGCTGCCCCTAAAATAGCTAAGAATAAACCAATATAATAGACGGTTTGTCCTAAACCTAGCATCTTACCAGCCACCGCTAAGACTGCACCGACTAAGATTCCTTGCCAAGCAAATCCATTGGTAATCGCACCAGCGTAATCTTTTTTCTTAATATTTTGGTAACTAGCTAAACTTAAACCAACTAAAATTTGAATAAAACCAAATATGACTGTTAATAGTAAAATTTGAATCACATCATCATTGGTTGATAAAATTGGTTGATACGGTAAAGCCTCTCCAAAACAAGAATTATAGATGATTCCCCAAATAATTGTTGGAATACTTAATATTTGGAAAAAGCGAATAAAGCGTTCAGTACCACTTGGAAATACCATCACTTTGAGAGCAACCGTTGTAGCGATTAACATCAATGCCCCATAACCGATATCCGCAACCATCATCCCGAAAAACACTAAGAAGAACGGGAACATCCATGGTGTCGGATCGATTTCATCATATTTTGGTAAACTATAAAGCTCAATTAGCATCTCAAATGGACGAATTAAAGGATGATTTTTTAATTTTGTTGGTACTTCATCGGCAATTTCATCAGTTGTTGGATCTTCAAAATCAATATAGACATTATCTGTACCTAATTTTGCATTGATCTGCTGGTTAAGCAATTCCATCTCATCTTCGCCTATCCAACCTTGTAGCACCATCAAATGCTTTGTCGCAAGTAACTGACTTTGAGCTTCTATACGACTTTTTTGAGCTAATAGATACTCTTCAGCAATTTGGAGCTTCTCAATCAATTGACGTTTTTGACCAATAGCTTCGGTTAAGTCTTTTTGCTCTTTCAACAGTTGCTTTTTCTGTTGATTTAGTTGAACAAGTGTCGCTTTGACCGTTCCTGGAAGTTCGATTCGCATACGACTCACACTAAATTGACTCAATAGCGTTTTTACTTTTGCTTCATCAATTACAGGGTAAACACAAGCAAAGAATGCTTCTTTCGTGTCATCATAGACCAATTCAAGGTAGACATTCTTTAAGTTAGCTATCTCAGACTTAAACTGCTCAAAATTCTCACTAGCAAGTTGTCCTAAATAAATTTGCGTTGCTTTGGAATCCAATTTTGAAAAATCCAAATCTAAATTCTGCCATGAGAATAAGCTATCTTCCCTATCAGTTAAATGACGCAAACTTTGCTCAACTAACTCCCAACGATCCTTCAATTGAAAAATTTCTGCTAATAGTTGGTTTAAAACAGTTTCTTCATGAAGTTGATCTAAATCATATAAAGATAAATTTTGCCGCTTTAACAGCTGATTTTTCACCTTCATGCTTCCATAATGATTCACAAATTCAATCGCTTCATTGATTTTTTGGATTTGTTGTTGATACTCAAGCAAATCTTGACTCATATCTTTGGGTGAAACAGATCCAAAATACTCATGAACCCATTTGTTTGATACATTTTGAACAAATATATCGCGAATTTGAACTTGTTGTAAATCTTGCAAGACCTTTAATAATTCTTCTTGCCATTTACTCTGAGCAATCAAGGTGACTTTTTTCATTCTAGTGACTGCCATAGGTAATCATCACCTTTTCAATCACTTGTGCAACTGCATTTTGCGCTTTTTCTTGATAACTAGTTTTTAAGTGTTGCTTCATTGTCTGTACCTCAGCAGCTAATTCAGCAGCCTTTTGATCAAGATCAGCTTGTTTTCTTTCCTCAGTTTGATCGACAAAAGCCTTTAACTCAGCTTTATTCTGATTTTGTAAGGTTTCATATTTGTGTTGAAGCTCTAATTCATAGTCGTTTACTTTTTGACGTAACGCTTGCATTAATTCTTCATTTTTCATTTCTGTTGCTTTAATCTTATCAAGCACCTCTTGCAATTGATTCACATCCTTTCATAAATAAGGCTATCAAGCAGCTAGATAAGAAACTGAAAATTCATAGATGTTATCCGTTTGCAATTGAAACGCATAGGACCGGAAAAAGACGAACTTTCAATCCATCAAGCTGATTGATTCCATCATTATTGTCATGCAGAAATCTTTCCACATCACGTCCGTATAGAAGCAAAATTTCAAAGAAAAGGCCTCTATACATAGAGATTTTACATCTCCTTGCTTTTCATAGACAAAAAAATTGACCATTTCTACAAGAAGTCAGTTCTTCTCACCCCTTGAAGAACGCGATCCTTGAAGCATATGCTCAACCATTTCGTAATATTTGATTTACAAAGGTTAGTATAGCAAATCTTTGATAAAAAGAAAAGGGGGGAAATAAATACAGTTGCTTGTCATTTAATCAAATTTAAAAACATTGACTAGCTTTAAATCAGTGATAAACTCCTATTTCTTCCTATTATATTAAATAATTTATTGCAACAGTTTTTTCCATAGAAATATACAATTAATCAGAAAGAAGTAGCCTAAATTTCACTTTAGACCACTTCATCTGTCAGCTATTACTTCAATTCAAAAACTTGTTGCAAGTCAGCGGTTACTGGTGAATGATCTGGGTTTGTATCCATAATATCTTTCATATAATCCCACCATTTTTGATTAATTTCTGTTTTTGGGACTTCATTCCAAAGAGCTTCATCTTCAATTTCCAAGTAGCCAAATAAAAAGTCTGTTTCCTTATCTAAAAAGATAGAATAACTTTTTGCCCCATGATCTTTCAATAACTCTACCATTTCAGGCCATAAATTGCGATGTCTCTTTTCATATTCTTCTGCCATTCCAGGATATAATTTCATACGAATTGCTTTTTTTATCATCTTATAATCAACTCCTTGTAAAATTTTACTTTTATATTGTAGGATATTCCTGGAAAAAATGAAATATCCATACGATTTACTTTGTCTAAATTAACAATAAGAAACTAATAATTCTGTTAAGCAAAGCACTGTTAATGATTGTCCATATGGCATGGCTGTTTTTCCTATATTTTTGTAAAACTCTAAACTATCTCCCATGCCTGTCCCCACAGATACATTTTGTACTTCACCCTTTTCATCAATCTGAGCTAATAGCCCTTCGATTGCCTTATAAGCGACTTTAGCATATTCTTTATCAATATAGCGTTTGTGTACCGCTTTTAAGATACCATAAGCAAATCCCGCTGTAGCCGACGATTCTACATAACTAGTCGCATCATCTAATAAGGTATGCCATAAGCCACTTTCATCTTGTAACTGGGCTAGAGCTTTCACTTGTGCATTCAATGTTTGAATTAAAAAGGTTCTAAAGAAGTCATTCGCTGGTAAATCTAATATTTCTATGATTTCTGGGATAGCTATGGTTAACCAGCAGTTGCCTCTTGCCCAAAAGGCTTTTGCATAATTATGATTGCCTTCAAAAGTCCAACCATGATACCAAAGCCCTGTTGTTTTATCCATTAAATATTTGATATGGATTAAAAATTGTAATTTAGCTTCTTCAATATAGTCTTTACGATTTAATAACCTACCTATCTTCGCTAATGGTAAGACAGTCATCATCAATGTATCATCCCATAATTGATTTTTATTTTCTGGACCATAGGTGGCATGTTGTAAACCATTTTCATTGGTTCGTGGCATATCATTCATAACCCATTCTGCCCATTGTTCTAAATACGGTACATAGCGTGGATCTTTGGTATGTTCATATAGACAAGCCATGGTTAGTAATGGGGCCATCGTATTGACATTTTTGGGTGGTGCCCCTTCAATCATGCGTTCTTCAAACCAGCGATTGACAATTTCTAAAGACTTTTTATTTCCTGTGATTTTGTAATTTTTATACAAACCATAAAGTCCTACACCTTGTGGCCAATTCCATACAGTCCAACTTTTATCATCAACTTTCAATCCATCAAAGTCTAATAAGAATTCTCCTGTATTGTCTTTTATTGTCGTTAAATTTGTCGTTAATAAATCAATTTTTTCTTCTACTGTCTTTTTTGGTACAAATAATTCCTCTAAAATAATCATGTAACTTCCTCCATAATCAAAAAGCGCTTTCAGATATTGATTACATGGTTACTATAGCAAGAAAAGTCAAATATAAAAATGATAATTATTGATAAAAAAATGTCAATTCTTGCACTTTTTGAAATCGCATTCTAAAAATATCTAGTAAACATTTAATAACTATACTTAATATTTGATACTGATTGAATAATATAAAGCCTAAAAACACTTATTAAAGTTTATTATATTTTATAATACTATTTTCAGTTATATTATATTCGATTAAACATTTATACAGCTATGTTTGTTTGTATTTTCACAGTATTTTTTAACAAACTGTTAAATTCTTTAGTTACTCCCTTTGAAATACAAAATTTCCATTCGTGAACTTTTTAATTTTCTTTATACTTTTTCATTGGAAGGGAATATTGCTTGCAAGTTATTCATTGAATCGCTAAAATGAAGAATAAAGGAGGGGATATTATTGGATGATTTAGATTATAAAATATTGAATATCCTACAAAGAAATGGTCGTATTACCGTCAAGCAAATCGCTGAAGAGTGTTTTATTTCCTCTCCGTCGGTCTCTGTACGACTTCAAAACCTAGAAAATAATGGCTATATTAAAAACTACCAGGCAATGGTTAATTATCAAAAATTAGGTTATTCTATCAAAGCGTATGTGAACTGTGCCGTTAACGCGAAAGACAAGGATGCTTTTTACCAATATATTGAAGCAATTCCTAATGTCGTAGAATGTGATTGTATTACTGGAGATTATTCTATGTTACTAAAGGTATATTTTCCAAATACGGTTGACCTAGATAATTTTATTAATGCTTTGCAAAGATTTGGTGATACTAAGACACACATTGTCTTTTCTACCAATGTCGGTCCTCGTGGCGTTCAATTTCAAACCAATGCCTAACAAAAAGCTTCATCTCCTCGCGTAGGAAATGAAGCTTTTTTGTTTTACTATATATTTTCTTGATCTTGCCACTCTTTAGAAAAGAACTTCGCGTTATTTAGATGGTAATTAGTCGGCTGATAAGATTGTGTTAAAAATGGTGCAATTGCCTCATCTGCTCTTAACCAACCGCGCCAGCCTAGATGAATCGTATCAGCCATAAAGAAACGTACATTGGCATCCTTAGAAAAATCCGCAATATCCGTAAATCCTTGACTTTGCAATTGATACTTGATTTTTTTAGCAAAACGCTGCAACATCTCCTGGGAAAGACCAGTATAATCACTCCACTTTTGATTTACCGGTGGAATGATAAATAAAACTTGCGTATGAGATTGGGCAAATTGATTCAAGACCAATTGAAAATCCGCAAACTCTGGAGATTGACAGTAGTTCCATTTACGTTGAGAATTCTTCAACCCCTTGAGACCAATTTCTAATCTTGCTTTATAAAATCCATTATCAATTTCAAAACGGTTATTATTGGTATGTTTTTGCCCAATTTTTTCCGCTAAAGTATCTAAGGCTTGGTAATTATATTCATTTGGTAATTTTTTGGCAAAGAAATTGATTTTCTTTGCCTTCGATAACATGCCGACTTGAGTAAATAGATGGTCCTCTTTTTGCAATAATTGATAATTATATTCTAAATAATGACGTTGTTTAATGGATAATTGATTCGAACCATTGGAAATTGAGGTTAAGATGGCACTCATTTTACGGTTATCTTTAATGCGACTGAAATTGAGTAATCTTTGCGCATAATAACGATCAGAATCACGCACTTGATCAATAGACAGTAACCAATGATATAATTCCAACTCAGAAAAGTAAGCATTAAACTCTAAATCTTCCATGCCTTTTTTCGTAAACCATTGCGGCGAAATAATGAAGACTGCTTTTTTATTTGTTAATTCCTTACTTAGTGAATTACTAATCGCAAATTGACTTAAAGACTGGGTACCTGGAGCTCCCAGTAAAAATGGACGATACGGACGTTGATATTTTTCAGCTAAAACGCTTGGATGAAAGGGACTTAAACGACTCAACTCAGAAGAACCAAAAAAAGGTACATACTCTCCTGAAGCAATAGCCGGATTTTTAATCGCCATCCCACCAAAGACATTACTCGCCATACTCGTAGAAGCTTGCTGCCAGACTTTAGGTTTTTCGATGGCTTTTTTTGTAGGCCAACAGAAAATCAGCCCTAATATAATAAGCGCAACCAATAAAGGTGCAAAATGACTCAGTATTTTTTTTGACATAATTGTGAACCGACGTTAGATAAATAACGCAATATCCTTTCTTAAAGCAAGCGAACTTACTTCATTCTTCTCATCCAAAATACCGCGAAAACAAACAAACTTCAAGCCATTTTCCATGATTTTAAGGAATTTTAGGTAAAAATCAGTCTTAAGAATGAGACTTCGACCACTCTTTGATAAAGGAAAGCATTTCTAAAATAATTGGTTGTGCCAGATGTTCTCTCTCTACTAAATAAAAATGACGTAAATATTCTTCTGATATAGTTTGGTAAGGCAAGCCTTTCACTGCACGTTTAGATAAAATAGTTTGCCCAAAACCTAATTTAAGCATTTCAACAATTAACTCATTGTTTTGAATTTCGATAATTTTACTATCGATGTTATTCTCTTCCATATAACGCTTCGTATAATGGAAGACCCCTGAAGTTCCCTCTCTAAGTAACCACGGCTGATCGTTTTGACCTACATAAACCAGCTCATCTAGCATTAAAGCGGTCCTTTTTACTGAACCTGTAGCTAGCGGCTTTTCAATGAATCCAAATTCTATTTCGTGGCTTTGAATGGCTGTAAAAACTTCATAAGAATTAAGCATCTGAACAGAGAATTGCACTTGCGGAAATTTTTGTTCTAAATCAATTAATAATTGCGGTAAAACATAAATCGCAAAAGTATGAGAAGCAGCCAATTTACAACGGATTTTCTTGGTATCTTTGTGGTGCATCTTATATTTGATTT
Source organism: Enterococcus cecorum (assembly GCF_023221775.1). GTDB lineage: Bacteria > Bacillota > Bacilli > Lactobacillales > Enterococcaceae > Enterococcus_E > Enterococcus_E cecorum_A. The sequence goes on from NZ_JAKUDS010000010.1 coordinate 61,160, forward strand.
CTTGCCAGTCTTCTAATAAATTCAATGTATCTTTGTATAGCGTATCAGCTTGGGGAGTGGCCATCACTTCTTGGCGACCATTTCGAATAAAGAGTGCTACTTGTAAATCTGCCTCTAATTGTTTGATTTGATTAGATACAGCAGGTTGTGAGATAAATAATTTCTCGCTCGCTTTTGAGAAGTTACGTGTTTCATAGACAATTTTAAACGTCTCTAATAATTTAAACATTCGTAATCCCTTCCATAAATATTTTTTATACTTACTATAATAGCATTATTCACAGTAATTAGAAAAGTTCCTATATAATAAAAAGCGTAACAGAATATTAGAAATCGACAAGTACCCAAAATACAATCACGTACGATCCTTCCCATTTTTCATTCTTTCAAAAAGGGCTTGTTTGATTTCTATTATTCTAAAAATAAAGCACTCATTTTTTAACAACTTTATCTATATAAGGAGGAGATTTTTTGGTTGAAAAAATAAAACCAATCTTACCCGGTTTAGGACTTTCAGTGGCCGTGGCAGCTATTAGTAAAGCACTAGCCCTATTGTTTCCTGAATTAGGGGGGGCAACCATTGCAATTTTATTAGGGATTGTGTTAGGAAATACGATCTTTAGACAAGAATACTTGGCCAAAGGAACCAAATTTTCTGAAAGCAGGCTATTAGAATATTCTATCGTGCTTTTAGGATTTACCGTAACTTTTCAAACAATTGGCCAAATGGGTATCAAAGGAATCGTCTTTATCCTTATCCTAATGAGTATTACCATTGTGGGAGCATATTTACTTGGAAAAAAACTTGGCTTCAATGATGAAATGAGCTTGATGATGAGTGGTGGGAATGCCGTCTGTGGTTCATCGGCTATCGGAGCCATCGCACCAAGCATCCATGCCAAAGATGAAGAAAAAGGTCAAATCATTACCTTGGTTAACTTACTCGGTACAGTAATGATGCTTACCCTACCATTTTTAGGAATGGCCTTATTCGGTGATCAAGTCTTAACTAAAAGTGCTCTGCTTGGTGGGACTTTACAATCAGTCGGACAAGTTGTGGCAGGTGCTTCTTTAGACAGTCCAGCCGTAGTCCAATTTTCGATGCTCTTTAAGATTATGCGTATCATCATGTTAGTTGTGGTGGTACTAGCTTTCGAGAAGTTTATTTTAACGAAAAAAGCCCATCTTAAAGGCGCTAAAGCAAGTAAAAAGAAATTACCAATCCCATGGTATGTCTTAGGATTTTTGATTGCTTGTATTTTAAATAGTACTTTTGATTTACCACAATTCTTTGATCATGGTGCCCATTTTGCCAGCACTTGGTTTGAAACAACTGCCCTAGCTGCCATTGGATTAAGATTAGACTTCAAGAAATTCTTAAAAGAAGGCCCACGTTTCCTACTTTATGGCTTAGGCGTTGGTACTTTACAAACTATCGCAGCAGTTTGTCTAATTTTCTTACTGCATATTTAAGCAAACGAACGATTCAGTTATTACTGGGTCGTTTTTTATTTTGTAAATGTTTCTTTATTTCTCAAAAAATCAACTGAAATAGAACCGTTCCCGTGATTAATGAATCTACTTTAGTTATGAAACCTCTTGTGAATTGAAATCGAAAAAAAATAGCTATATAATTTACTTAAAAGCATTTGAATTATTTTAATTAAGGAGGAGACATTTATGCCTACTACCTACGCACATTTGAGATTTGGAAAAGAAGTATTACCTTTACTGCCTAAGGATTTACAAGCAGAAATCAAACAACATTTACCTTTATTTTTAACTGGCCAACATGGACCAGACATTCTGTTTTATTACCGTCCTTACCATAAAAATGCGTTAAGTGCTTATGGCAGCGAATTGCATAATGAAACAGGTCGTCAAGTATTCCAGAGATTCCGCCGTTACTTAAAGATGCAACCAGGTGATAATACTGCCTTAAAAGTTTATATTTTAGGATTTTTATGTCATTATTGCTTGGATAAATACTGTCATCCATATGTCTATAAAGTCCAAGATACTGGCTTTTCACATGCAGAAATCGAAGCTGAATTTGACCGTATGTTATTAATTAAAGACGGGTTTGATCCACTTAGCCATCGTTTGAGTAGTCATATCTGCACAGACGATGAAGATGTGGCAGTTATTAGCAAGTGCTTCCCGCAATTTAGTCAAGCACAAATCAAAGAAACCTTAGTGACCATGCGTGCCTTTTTAGATGTTATTGTCGCACCGGGTAATTTCAAACGCGGCTTAGTGAAGGGAATCTTTTTAATTAGCGGAAATTACGCTACAAGAAGCAAGTTAATTATCAATAAACAACCAAATCCAAAACTAGCTGCTTCAAATGAAGAGTTATACCGCCGTTACAAGATGGCTGTGGCTAATGCAGTAGATATGTTAACTGATTTTAATCGTCAACTTTCAAAACCAAATATGACTTTTAATAGCGATTATGCACCGACATTTGAAAGAGAATAGGGGAAAATATGCAAAAACTATTAAAACAGAAAGTCACTAAAAATGAACGTGACTGGATATTATATGATGTGGGAAATTCTGGTTATAGCTTGATGTTGGCTACGATATTACCGATATATTTCAATCATCTCGCCCAACAAGAACACCTATCTTCAGCTCAGTACTTAGCTTATTGGGGTTATGCTACAAGCTTGATTACCCTTTTTGTTGGGTTTATTGGTCCGATTTTTGGGAGTATTGCTGACTTTCAAGGGATGAAGAAAAAACTCTTCATACTGTTTTTGACTATTGGAATTGTAGGCTGTTACGCCTTAAATTTAGCGCATAGTTGGTGGCTGCTTTTAGTTGTATACGTCATTAGTAAATTAGGATATTCCTCTAGTTTGATTTTCTATGATGCGATGCTTACCGATATCACGACAAAAGAACGCTATGATAATATTTCTTCCTTGGGTTATGCTTGGGGCTATATTGGAAGTATTGTTCCGTTTGTGCTAAGTATTGGTCTAGTTTTAGGTCGTAATGCTTTTCATCTCAGTCTTACTGCAGCAATGATTTTAGCGTTTAGTATTACTGCGACTTGGTGGTTAATCAATAGCCTACCCTTACTAAAAGTTTATGAGCAAAAATACTATATTCCTAAACAAGCCAATGTACTAAAAAATACCTTCAGCCGTTTGAAGAAAACCTTAAAAGCCATTTACCATCAAAAACATATTTTTTATTACTTGATTGCCTTTTGCTTATACATTGATGGTGTCAATACCATTATTAGTATGGCTACGGCTTACGGTAAAGCATTGGGACTAGGAGATACAGACTTGCTCCTTGCCCTATTGGTAACTCAGTTTGTTGCCTTTCCTGCTACGATTGTCTTTGCGCGAATTACCAAGCGCTTCAAGACCTCTACATTGATCTATGTTTGTTTATTTGCCTATGTTGGCATTACGCTCTTTGCGGTTACCTTGGTTTATCCCATTCAATTTTGGATGTTAGCAATCTTTGTTGGCTTATTCCAAGGGGGGATTCAAGGATTATCCCGATCTTATTTTGCAAGTATGATTCCAGCAAGCCAATCCGGAGAATATTTTGGGATTCTAGATGTTTGTGGGAAAGGGGCGGCCTTCTTAGGAACTTTCCTTGTCAGTAGCGTCACCCAAATTACCAATCGTGAACAAATGGGACTGGGTGTATTGATTATCATCTTTATCGCTGGTCTTTATTTCTTCCATAAATCAGTAAAATTAAAAGCATAAAATAATATCACAAATAATTGATTTATGTAATTATTTGTGATATTTTTTCTATATATTGTTTGAAGGGATTGTGTTAATTGGAGGCAAAATCAAGTAAACTAAAAAAAGCTAAACGGATATATGGAGCCATTACTATTGTATTAATAATTGTTGCACTTATCTTCTTACCAACGATTATTCATGAATTTAAAAACGAATTTAGAGCAAGTGATATTTACAATTTATTAGATAATCTTCATTTTAAAGTTTATCAAAAAGATGTTAAGAATTATGACTACGATTTTGATGATGAAGATGAAGACGAAATTGAATATTTTTTATCAACTCAAATCACCAATACATTGGACTTAGATATTATAGAGGGTACAATTTTCGTTGAAGACGCAATGCATAATTTTTCTAGTATTTCAGTACCCTTGATTAGAAGTGGAAAAACTAAAGCAGCTACGGATAAAACCTACGATGATGAATTTGATCCAGAGTCAACCCATATTACATCGTATATCCTTTACTTGAAAAACCCTAAAACAAATCAAAAATATAGATATAAATGGAGTGAAAGTAATGAATAAAAGTAAAATTTTATCCGTAATTTTTTTTATTACTTGTACTATTTTATCACTTACTTCAATATTAATTATTTTACTTGGCATTGGGATAAAAATAGAGTTATCAGACGAAAAACAACAAATTGAAAGTGTTATTACTTTAGCAAATAATCTTGATTTTTCTAAGTTGAATGAGAAAGAAAGAAAAAATGTCAAGGATTATGATGCATTTAAAGCTTATATAAAATACCCAGGAAAAATTAAAATAAAAAATTTAACTGGCTACATTTCTTCTCTTAAAGAAAACGATGAATTACGTAATAAATTTGAAATTTTATCTGATATCGAAGGAAACTTTAATGGTTACAAAAATGCTAGAATTCTTATTTTAACAAGTGACCCCGATAAATATTACGTATTATCCCCTGAAGAAACTCTGGAAAAGCTAGATTCTAAAAGATCATATCGTACTTTAGAAGTTACATTTAATAATGGTACTAGTACTTTCATTAGCAAAAATTCAAATGAGATATACTTTTCTTCTCAAAATAATTCTTTTGAGAGAGTTTATAGCTTAAATTAAAGTAAGGCTACGAAGACAAATGATGTTTTCGTAGCCTTTTTACTTATTTCACTTCATCTAAAAGACGTTTTTGTCCGGTTAATTGCTGTAATTCAGTGATATCTTGCGTCACTTCTAAACAACCTAAGTATTTACCTTGTTCATCATGAAGCGCATAATAGCGAATTGAGATTTTCATCCCACGCATATCAATCCAAAAATCAGCTTGCGTACGTGCGCCTGATCTGAAATCATCCAAAATTTGTTGGACAATATGCATGCTCTTTGGCGGATGACAGTTCACCACTTCTCGCCCAATAACTGATTTCGTTCTTGGGAAAATACGATGCGGGCCTTCTGAGTAAAAACGGACCTTCTCGTCAGCATCCACAAAGGTTAAATCAACTGGTAGATGAGAGAAAATCGCGATTAATTGATTTAATTGTAAGTTTCCTGTTGGCAGATCAATGGTTTGCGTTAAATCTCCACTAAAATTATCTGTCTTTTCTTGAGTAGCAACCGAGCTCACAGGATAATCGGGTAAACTTGCGGCAATTGCTTCAGTTGTTTCTTTCGCTTGGGCAATAGCTGCCAGACGTTGTACCTCATTTTCCTTTTCTTTTTCAAAGGAAGCAGCACTCGGTACCCATTTTAACGGTTCAGAAATAAAGCTAAAACCAATATCATGACTATCTTTAGCGATTTGTTGCCAGTCTTCCAGGCTAAAAACATCTAGCGTCATCGGAATCATGATTTCTTCTTCTTTAAAAATCATTTCTTCTATTTCGTTTTTCAAAGCGGTCCATTTTTCAGATAACGGATTATACGCTACTTTAGGAGAAGCCAAAAGTTCAGCAAACTCTTTAATCATCGCACGAATTTGATCATCCACACCCCACATGACTTTAGGTGGCGCAGTGATACCATATTTTTCCATAAAGGCAAAAATCAACGTTTCCTTGCGTGTATAGTGTTTATCAATATTTTTTAAATCTGCCACTGATCTTTGAAGACGTTCCAATTGTGACCAGTCTTGTTTAGCCATTTTCGCTAAAATCCCATCAATTTCATCTGTTAGCAAAGATTGCAAGACTTGATTTTCTAATTTTAAAGTATGTACCGGATGTCCTACTTGCCCATGCTCTTCATTTGAACGATGAATCTCATTGATGGAACCCTTAAAGACAGCCGCATGAATATTACATAACCGTTGAATTTCGCTTGGATCAAGTCCTGATTGAATCAAGGCTTTTTCAGCAGCAGTAATTTCGGTCACATCCACACCATCGAAGGCCTCATTGAACAGCGCCTTTGCTTCTTCAAAACTGCCCCCATTATGTAAAGTAGTTAAGATTTCGACAATTTTTTCTTGTCTTTGTTTTCTTGTTTGATCCATTTACTTACCTCCCACGACTGTAAACCCAGCATTTTCAAAGGAGTGAATAATTTGTTCTAAAGGAATTTTCTTTAATTTCGCCCCTTTAGGAATCGTCATATATCTCCCAGCCGTTTGTAGCATACCAGGTGCCTTAATTTCCTTAAATCCTAATTGGAACATAATATCCAAAATTTCTGGATAACTTTGAACCAATTGATATAAAGTCAAATTTAAATCAAGTTCTTTCACCAAATCACCTCATAATTGATAATCATTCTCACAAACTATTCTACGCTATTTTGCCTTTCTTTTCACTAAAAAATTTATAGAAAAATCAAAAACATATTTTCGTTGAAGCGATATATTTATTTGTTCATCCCTCTGTCAATCAATTTATTTGTTTATCCCTCTTGACATGAGAACAAAATTAGAATATACTGTTTTAAAAATTAAATATTTCTCATTTTAAACCGATGATGCGGAGATAAAGGTAATCATGCTTCTACAGAGAGTCTACGTTGCTGAGAGTTAGGCGAAAAACAAGTTATCAAATGGACCGCGGAGGGGGTAGTCAAAGAAAGCTTGCTTTTGAGTATACTACCACGTGATGGCTTACGTAAGTAGTCGAAGATATGTTGGTATCTTGCTGAGGGTATGGAGTTTTCCATGAATCAAGGTGGCACCGCGGATTAGTCGATTCGTCCTTGACAGTCATTTATTATGCTGTCGAGGGCTTTTTTATTTCCTTCGACAATCTAATCTAAGGGGGCCTTTTTTATGTATCCAATTTATCCAGCGTTATCTTTTTTACAAAATGAAGTGAATACTACAGACTACACCCATTATCCACTGACGCTAGAATTACTAGCAGATATCAAAACACCGCTAGAAGTCTTAAAACTATTCAAAGAGCAAAACAAACCTTGCTTTTTACTAGAGTCCGTCATCTCTAAAGAACAATGGGGGCGCTATACTTTTCTAGGATTTGATCCAGTTTTAGAAATCACTGGCTTAGACGGTCAAATCTATGAAAATGGTCAAGCAATTAAAAGTACTACACCTCAAGAATATTTACGCCAACTTTTATCCAAATACCGTGTACCTAAACTAACCAATCTACCGCCCTTTATCGGTGGTTTGGTCGGCTATTTTGGCTACGATTATTTCAAATATGCCGAAACAAAATTAAAACTAGATGCTAAAAACCCTGAAGCATTAAATGATTTCAACTTGATGCTTTTTACCAAAGTGGTTTGCTTTGACCATAGTCAACAAAAAATCTATCTAATCGCCAACGTGCCGCTAACTAATTTGACGACACAATATCAAAATATCTGTCAAGAATTACAGGATTTGGCTGAACTTTTGACCAATCAACATGCAAAAAGTAAATTTACGGGTGAATTATTAGCCCCTTTACAACCACGCTTTACCAAAGAACGTTTTAACCAAATGATTCGAAAAGCGAAAAACTATATTTACGAAGGAGATATCTTCCAAGTTGTACTTTCTAATTGCCTGAGCGCGCCCTTTCAAGGAAGCTTACTGGATACTTATCGCCAATTACGGTTGCTAAACCCTTCGCCTTATCTCTTTTATGTGCAAACAAGTGACTTAGAAGTGATTGGTGCCTCTCCTGAAACCTTAGTCAAATTAGAAAATGAAACCTTATACACCTATCCATTAGCCGGAACTAGACCCCGGGGAAAGACCTTGCAAGAAGATTTGGCCTTAGAAAACGAGCTCTTACAAGATGAAAAAGAACTAGCCGAGCACAATATGTTGGTGGATTTAGGACGCAATGATTTAGGCAAAGTTTGTCAGTTTGGCACGGTTGAAGTCGAAAAATATTTAAATATCGAACGCTTCTCACACGTCATGCATATTGGTTCAACCATTCGCGGAATTATCCAAAATGATAAAGATGCGCTAGATACCGTAGATGCGATTTTACCCGCTGGAACATTATCTGGTGCACCGAAATTTCGGGCCTGTGAAATTATCAATGAATTAGAAGATGTCAAACGCGGTATTTACGGGGGCGCAATTGGTTATATCGATTTTAGTGGCAACTTAGATTTATGTATTGCCATTCGCATTATTTATCAAAAAAATCAAAAAATCTTTATTCAAAGTGGTGCTGGAATTGTGGCTGATTCAAATGCCGATAAGGAGTATCAAGAATGTATCAATAAAGCCAAAGCCACTGTGAAAGCTTTAGAACTTGCAGGAGGAAATCAAAATGATCTTACTCATTGATAACTATGATAGTTTCGCCTATAACCTCTATCAAATGGTTGGCGAAATTGCTAAAGAAATTAAAGTCATACGCAACGATACCATAAGCGTAAAACAAATCGAACAACTCAACCCACAAGCCATCATCCTTTCACCTGGACCTGGTCGACCGGGAGATGCTGGAGTCTGTCAGGAAGTGATTACTCGCCTAGGACACAAAATTCCGATTTTAGGTGTTTGCTTAGGGCATCAAGCAATCTGTCAAGTTTTTGGTGCAACGATTACCCATGCACCACAATTAATGCATGGCAAGTCCTCCTATATTCAAATCAATCAGGAGAGTCCACTATTTAACGAGATTGCAGCACCTATGCAAGTGGCACGATATCATTCTTTAATTGCGCAAAAAGAAACGATTCCTGAGTGCTTAACAGTCACGGCAAGTACAAATGAGCAAGAAATAATGGCTGTACAACATCAAACTTATCCCATCTTTGGGGTCCAATTTCATCCCGAATCAATTCTTACACCAAACGGCCGAAAACTATTAGCGAATTTCATTCAATTTGCGCAAAACTATACACCAAATACAGTATTGGAGGAAATAAAATGATTCAAGAAGCGATTAAAAAAATTGTCGATAAACAAGATTTAACTTTTGATGAGGCTTATCAAGTGATGAGTGAAATCATGAATGGTCAAACCTCCCCAACCCAAAATGCGGCCTTTTTAGCAGCCTTGTCCACCAAAAGTAGCCGCAGTGAAACCATTGAAGAAATTTCTGGTTGTGCCAAAGCCATGCGAGACTGTGCAACCTTGATTCATCACCCATTTGAAGTCATGGACATTGTCGGAACAGGTGGCGATGGCTCCAATAGCTTTAATATTTCGACTACCGCTAGCTTTGTCGTAGCAGCTAGTGGTATCAAAGTAGCAAAACACGGCAATCGGGCAGCTTCTTCTAAAAGTGGCACGGCCGACTGTTTAGAAGCATTAGGACTCCCCTTAGCCAAAACCCCTGAACAAAATATTGAAATGCTAGAAAAGACGAATTTTTGCTTCTGTTTTGCGCAAAGCTACCATCCTTCCATGAAATATGTGGGTGGTATTCGTAAAGAACTGGGAATTCGTACTGTCTTTAATATCTTAGGACCCTTGACCAACCCAGCCAAACCAAGCTATCAACTACTTGGTGTCTATGACGAATCCTTACTAGAAATCTTAGCACATACCTTAAATGAACTCGGTGTGAAAAGAGCCATGGTCGTCTATGGACAAGATAAATTAGACGAAATATCTTTAAGCGCCCCTACTAGCATCTGCGAACTAAATGATGGAAAAGTGACACGTTTTCTCTTTGACCCTCAATCTATTGGTTTTGCCTACTGCACCAAAGAGGATTTACGAGGGGGCACGCCAGAAGAAAATGCGCAAATCACCAAAGATATTTTAGCCGGAAAAATCAAAGGACCAAAACGCCAAGCTGTCTTGTTAAATGCTGGAGCGGCCCTTTATCTTGGTGGTAAAGCAGCAACTTTTTCAGAAGGTATCGCTAAAGCTGGTGAATTGATTGACTCTGGGGAAGCCTTGGCCACCTTATTAAAAGTCATTGATTTTGCTCAAATACAGGAGGCTCGTCATGACTGATATCTTACAAACAATCGCTACTAAAACGAAAGAACGAATTGAAAAGCAAAAAGCACTCCACCCTCTAGAAGAATTAAAACAAGCTTGTGCCAAATTACCAATCAATCAAGATTTTCCCTTTGAACAAGCTTTGCGCAAAGAGGGATTGAGTTATATTTGTGAATGTAAAAAAGCCTCCCCATCGAAAGGATTAATAGATGAAGATTTTAATTATTTACAGATTGCCAAAGAATACGAAAAGGTGGGTGCTCGTGCGATATCTGTCCTAACTGAGCCCGAATTTTTCCTAGGCAGTGATCAATATTTGCAAGAAATCGCCCAAGAAGTTAAGATTCCCTGTTTGAGAAAAGATTTTGTTGTCGATGAATATATGATTTATCAAGCAAAACTATTAGGTGCTCAAGCTATATTATTGATTGTCTCCTTATTAGATACACAAACTTTAAAACAATATCTGGATTTAGCCACTTCACTAGGCTTATCGTGTTTAGTCGAAGCCCATGACGAAGCAGAAATCAAGCAAGCCATTGAAGTCGGCGCAAAAATTATCGGTGTGAATAACCGTAATCTTAGAAATTTCCAAGTCAACGTTGAAAATACCTTAAACTTACGCCAAGCTATTCCTAAAGAGATTCTGATGGTGGCTGAAAGTGGGATACAAAATCGGTCAGACATTGCTTTACTTGAAAAAGCTCAAATCGATGCCGTACTGATTGGTGAGACATTGATGAAAGCCAGTGACCGTCAAGCAAAGATACGTGAACTTAGAGGTGAAAAAAATGAGTAAAATAAAATTTTGCGGTATCAAACCAGATAGCGACTTAGATTATATCAATCAATTAGCTCCAGATTACATTGGAATGGTTTTTGCCCCCAAAAGTAAACGTGTCGTCACTTTTGAAGAGGCGCAAAAAATCAGTCAAACACTTCGACCTGAAATCACTAAAGTCGGTGTCTTTGTAGATGCACCCGAAAGTTTCATCGCAAAACTTGTCAATCAGCAAATCATTCAGGTCATACAATTACACGGGACTGAAGATGAAGCCACCATTCGTCACTACCAACAATCACTTAAAATCCCAGTAATCAAAGCCTTTGGGATTCAAACGCCAGACGATGTAAAGAAGGCTGTACAATCCCCAGCCGATTATTTACTTTTTGATTACAAGGTAGCTGGCAGTGGCAAAACTTTTGACTGGCGCTATATCCAAGAAGTTAAACGCGATTACTTTCTTGCAGGTGGGATTAATCGAGAAAACCTCAAAGATGCGCTATCCCTTAATCCCTATGCCATTGATTTAAGCTCAGCCATCGAAACAAATGGCCGTAAAGATAATCAAAAAATGGCCACTATTATAAATATCATGAGAGGATGAAGACAATGACAAATCCAAATGGACGCTTCGGTATCCATGGCGGTCAATATATTCCTGAAACTTTAATGAATGCCGTCATAGAACTTGAAGAAGCCTATAATCACTTTAAAAATGATCCAACTTTTCAAAATGAGTTAAAAGAATTATTCCATGACTATGCCAATCGTCCAAGTAGACTCTACTACGCCGAAAAACTGACGAAAAAACTAGGTGGCGCAAAAATCTATCTCAAACGTGAGGACTTAAATCATACCGGGGCCCATAAAATTAACAATGTATTAGGACAAGCCTTATTAGCAAAGAAAATGGGTAAAACACGTCTCATCGCCGAAACGGGTGCCGGTCAACACGGAGTTGCCACCGCCACCGCTGCTGCACTTTTAGATATGGAATGTGTAGTGTATATGGGTAAAGAAGATACCATTCGCCAAGCCTTAAATGTCTACAAAATGCGCTTACTAGGAGCTGAAGTCGTGCCAGTTACGAGTGGTACAGCGACTTTAAAAGATGCCGTATCAGAAGCGATGCGTGAATGGACGAGCCGCATTGAAGATACCCATTATTGTCTTGGATCCGTGATGGGACCTCATCCATTCCCAGTAATTGTCCGTGATTTTCAAGCAGTTATCTCTCAAGAAATCAAAGAACAAATGCTAGAAAAAGAAGGCCGGCTCCCTGATATTGTGATGGCTTGTGTAGGTGGTGGCAGTAATGCAATCGGGGCTTTCTACCACTTTATCGAGCATCCTGAAGTCCGCTTAATCGGTTGTGAGGCAGCAGGCCGCGGCATTGATACCCTTGATACAGCAGCCACCATCGCAACCGGGAAACTAGGAATTTTCCACGGAATGAAATCATATTTTTGCCAAGATGAATACGGACAAATCGCCCCTGTCTACTCTATTTCAGCTGGGCTAGATTATCCCGGAATTGGCCCAGAGCATGCCAATTTACATGACCAAAAACGAGCAGAATACGTCGCTATTACTGATGAAGAAGCAGTCAATGCCTTTGAATTATTAAGTAAAACAGAAGGAATCATCCCGGCTATTGAATCCGCTCATGCAGTAGCTCATGCAATCAAAATCGCCCCTACCCTAGATAAAGATAAAATTATTGTCGTGAATTTATCTGGACGCGGTGATAAAGACTGTGCAGCAATAGCAAGATATCGAGGTGAAGACATCCATGACTAAACAAACTGGACAACAACGCATTCAAAAAGCTTTTCACCACAAAGCTTTCATCCCTTTTATAACTTGTGGTGACCCAGATTTAGCTACTAGTAAATCCATTATCCGCACATTAGCAGCAAATGGCGCAGATATTATCGAGCTTGGTATTCCTTTTTCAGATCCAACTGCAGAAGGACCGGTTATTCAAGAAGCAAATTTACGCGCTTTAAAAAATCAAGTAACCACAGATGATATCTTCCAAATGGTAGCAGATTTACGCCAAGATTTAACCGTACCAATGGTTATCATGACTTATGCCAATGTGGTTTTTTCCTATGGTACCCAACGTTTCATTCAAAAAGCCCAAGAAGTCGGCATTGATGGCCTGATTTTACCAGATGTCCCTTATGAAGAAAAAGAAGAATTCAATCAAGTTTGCCAACAATATGGTTTAGCCTTTATTTCCTTGATTGCCCCTACTTCCCATGAACGTATTGCAAAAATTGCTAAAGAAGCAAATGGTTTCTTATATTGCGTTTCTTCTTTAGGCGTGACCGGCGTTCGTAGCCAAATTAATACGGATCTTGGTAGTATGATTGATGCTGTACGAAAAGCAAATCCAACTATTCCTGTGGCGATTGGTTTTGGCATTGCTACTAGTGAACAAGCCAAACAAATGAGTCAACTCGCAGATGGAGTAATCATCGGTTCAGCCATCGTCAAACAAATTGGCCAACACCAGCAAAAAGCCCCGGAAATTTTAGCCGATTATGCCAAAAGTATTGTCCAAAGTATTCGTTAAACATGAAACAATAGAAGCAAAAAATCAGCGTGAAGCAACAAAACCTCACGCTGATTGATTTTTTATTTCATTTTTCGTCCTAAGTAAAATACGGGAATACCTAGTAAAGTCAGTCCGATTCCGGTTAAAGCAAGCTGGGTTGAATAAACGATTGTCATTACTAAAATAAACCCACCACCTAATATCGCAATGAGTGGTAAAACTGGATATAACGGAACTTTATATGGTCGCGGTAAGTCCGGTTGTGTCTTGCGCAATACAAAAACTGCCGCAAAAATCAAAATGCTGAAAAACCACATCACAAAGACTAACATATCCGTTAATAAATCAAAATTCCCTAAACACATCATCACGATGGCAATGACTAATTGAAATAAAGCAGCAACATAGGGAATCGCAGTATGTTTAGAAAGACGTTTGAAATAGTAGCTCAAAGGCAATTCATCTTCTTTCGCTAAAGCATAAGGCACGCGAATTCCGGTCATTGTATAGCCGTTTAGTGCCCCATATACTGAAATCAAAATCCCAATCGTCACTAATTTTCCACCAAAACCACCAAACATTTGGATAGCTGCTAAATTAGCTGCATTTAAGTTACTAGCAATCTGCGCAACCGGTAAATTCTTCAAGAAAGCCCAGTTAATCAACACATAAACTAAAGTTACAAAACTAAGCCCCAAGATAATCGCTTTAGGCAAATCTTTTTGCGGATACTTCATTTCACCTGCGACATTTCCTACATTTAACCAACCATCATAGGCAAATAAAGTAGCTAGTAACGCAGCAGCAAAATTATGGGCAGCATTGGTTTGACCCAAAAAGCTTGCATCCACTAAAGCTATTTGCACCTGACCTTGTGTAAATAGTCCTGCTAGAATAATTAAACTAATCGGTAGCAATTTTACAATAAGTGTTACTGATTGCACATTGGCCGCTACCTTTGTGCCTAACAAGTTAATCCCCGTAACACTCGAACCTACTAAAATCGCTAAGGGTAGTAATATAGAAGAGGACAAATGAAATAGATTGATACACTGGGTAGCAAAGATAATGCTTAATGCGGCAATATTTGCTGGAAAATAAACAATCATTTGCGCCCAACCGAGTAAAAATGAAGGCAATTTCCCATAGGCCTCTTCAATATAGCGCACCGCTCCACCCGTTTTAGGAATCGCTGTGGCTAATTCAGCAACCGTCAAGCCCCCACAGATTGTTAATATACCTGCCAAAGCCCAGGCAAATAAAGTAGCCGAGGCGTTTTGTGTATGATTGACAACACTGGCCACTTTGAAAAAGACCCCTGCGCCAATTACTGTACCCATCACTGTTGACAAGGCACCTACTAAATTAATATCCTTTTTTAAATGCTTTTGCTCCATCCATTAACCTCATTTTCTAAATATAATGAAAGTATACAGAAAAAATTCACAAAAAACTATAGAAACTTATTTAAAAATCAATGTTTTTGTTAAATGTTTCGTAAAGTTTTTCGCGTGCTATAATAGAGACATAAATCTCGAAATATCAAAGTTGCAAGCAATACTTTCCTTGATGCAACCTTAGCTTTCTACCATACTTTCTTTTCTTATGATATCATCGATTGCGAGGAGGAATGAAAATGCAATTTGCTGAAAAAATCAAACAAATACGCGCACAGAATCACTTAACTCAAGAGCAATTTGCAATGCGATTGAATGTCACACGTCAAGCTGTTTCAAACTGGGAAAACAATCGAAATTTACCTGATATTCAAATGTTGATACTTATTACAGAAATATTCGATGTGACGTTAGATGAACTAATTTTAGGAGATGAAAAAATGAATAAATTGACAGAAAAATTAATAGAAGATACCAATCAAACAAAACGTGCAAAATTAAATTTAGCCACTACTCTTACCGGTACCATTCTTCTATTACTCGGCATTGTTTGTCTAGTAATCAAAGCTTTATCTGTAGAATATATTGATGCCCAGGGAATTTTACACGAAAATTTCTTCTTGCTTCCTATTGGATTTAGTTTACTATTTGCAGGCTGTATCGTATTTTTGGTGACTGGCATTCGCTTTTTGAAAGAAAGAGTACAAAAAAATAGAGCATAGCAACGTGGCCATGCTCTATTTTTTAGAAATTCGTTGTATCTGGATCTGTAGCTAGACTCTTAACTCCTTGTAATGCATCCATCGCTGCCATATCTTGGGCATCAATTAGAAAATCAAAGACTTGGAAGTTTTGCTCAATCCGTGATGGTGTAACAGATTTTGGTAATGGTAAGAAACCTTTTTGTAAACTCCAACGTAATAACAATTGTGGCACACTCTTTTGATATTTCGCCGCAATCTTTTCTAGCTCTGGTAAACCAATCAGATTTCCTGTGCCTAGTGGACTATAAGCTTCACTTAAGATATTGTGCGCATTGTTATAGGCTACCACTTCTCTTTGTTGGTCGGATGGGTTAAGGTAAATTTGATTCACAACTGGTCGAATTTTAGCTGTTGCAAGCAATGCGTCTAAATGATGCGCTCTAAAGTTAGAAACCCCGATAGATTTAATCTTGCCTGCTTCAACCGCTTCTTCCATTGCACGCCAAGCTCCACTATTAGCTTCTTGCCAATTTTCACGAAAATGAACTGGATTTGGCCAATGAATCAAATAAAGATCGAAATAATCTAAGCCTAAATTTTGTAAAGACTGATCAATGGCTTTTTTCGCTAATTCATAACTATGATCCGTGTTCCATAATTTTGTCGTTACAAATAAATCTTCACGAGCGACCCCACTTTTTTGAATGGCACAACCGACTGAAACTTCATTGCCGTAAATCATCGCCGTATCAATATGACGATAACCACTTTCTAAAGCTTTCAATACAGATTGTTCAGCCACATCCCCATCTGGAGTTTGCCAAGTCCCAAAACCTAGTACCGGGATTTCTTGACCATTAGCTAATTTGTAAGTTGGAATTTTACTCATAATATGTACACCTCTTTATATATGTATTACACCTTTAATTTTACAACTAATACTGCATTTTTTCATTTATCTTGCTTAAAAAGCTTTAGCAAAATCTACTTTTCAATAGCGCAGAATCTATTTCATAAAAATTATTTTAAATAACTATATATTTATAATTAGTATAAATAAAATAATTTACATATGCATGTTAAATGCACTAATTATAGTACATTATGAAAAATTTAATAATTCATATATTTCCATATAACTATTGCAAAATAATTTTTATCGTGTATAATTTTAAACGAAATAATAATGAAAAGAGAAAAAATATGACTCGAAATACATCTTATTATGACAAAGAAGCCTACAAAGAACTAACGCATATACAGAAACTTCTATTAGCCGATGAGCCACTCACCGTCTCCAAAAGAATTCACGCAGCTAGACGTGGTCGCTTACAAGAACCTTTCCTTACTGCAGACCAAAATCGTATGCCGAATTATTTCAAACGCTCCATTCGCCTATAGCTAAAAAAAGAGTCACCACTTTTAAATGGTTGACTCTTTTTGATTATCTTCTATGATTTGATTGTTGCATCATCATATAAGCGCGATATTTTTCATCTAATGTAGCAAGATCACTCTCTAGTCTTCCACGCTCTCTTGCATGAACACGCTTTGACGCCGTCCATGATTTAGAAGTAGAATCCAATGTTAATAATTTCGCAAACTCAAAAGGTTGATTCTCAGCCTTTACTAGTGAATTTTCACTATCCAATGTAAAATATTGTACTTCTCGAATAGACTCCATACCATTCTCCTCCAATACTCATTCCCCGTGATT
>NZ_JAKUDS010000011.1 GCF_023221775.1 Enterococcus cecorum
TACTCTATATTTCATCCAAAAAATCCAAAAATCGAAGACATCTTTCAAGGGTGCCTTCGATTTTTGGATTCAAAAGGGACTAATGGGTCAGCCCAACCTTTATATTTTAGGGCGATATTTTGTGCATTGTTAAACCTACTTCAGATATGATATGATTAGATAAGAAAATACAAATTAGAGGTGGTATATTTGAAATTAAAAAATTATTTGTTCGACTTATATCCTGAATATCCAATTGGTTTTGATCTAAAGACAAGAAAAGATCCTGATAAGTGTAGCGAACAACTTTATGATGATATAGAGAAGATTTTCTTTAGTAAAGAACAGTTGGAGAGCCTTAAACTTAACTCAATTGAAAATAAGTGCCAAAATTTCAATAGTGGAGATTTCTATACATTATTTATTGATGAGGGCAAGTATAGATTGTCATCAGATTATATAGGAGCGTCTGTTTACTGGGCAAAACAAGCAGGAGTATCTGACGAAGATATTGTTGAATATTTAATGATTTCCAGAACTATTGGTGGTCATATGGTATTTCCCAGAGGTCAAGGAACAACAGTAAATCAAGCGAGAGGTGGAAAAAAGTCATATTATGATAGATTTGATTTAACACTTCTTGCAATAAAAAAATGGTATTTAAATGATTATTCAAAGATAAATTATGCGATTGAAAATTACAGCGATTGGTTTGCTTTATTTGGAAATTTTGATAAGTTTATATCATTTTTTCGGCTAGAGGGTTTTGT
Organism: Enterococcus cecorum; assembly: GCF_023221775.1. Classification (GTDB taxonomy): domain Bacteria; phylum Bacillota; class Bacilli; order Lactobacillales; family Enterococcaceae; genus Enterococcus_E; species Enterococcus_E cecorum_A. The sequence goes on from NZ_JAKUDS010000011.1 coordinate 750, forward strand.
ATACGATGAGTCTATAATTGATTTGGTCAATTCGGATTTGGAAAATGGATTGGTAATTCCGTTAAAGAGAGAAGATATATATATTCCAAGTCAAAAAGAGGAATATAAAAGATATTTCAATAATAGCAATAAAATTATTAAAGACAGAACGGAGAAACTCAATCCTGAATAATTCATACTATTTATCATAAAGTTTTTTAATCGTTGTTGTATCAAGGAATTAACGAATTTTTGTATTTCACCCATTAAGTGATGAAAAAAGAACTCCAATTTGTTACAGTAAAAATAGCAAAGAATATATAACAAAGGAGTTCTTCTAATGAATACTTTACACAAAAATTCTTCACTTTTCAATACAAAACTTTCCATTTCTCATAATGATAGTTGCTTGTCTAATGATGCCGGTCTTATTTTAGCCAAGCAATTCATATATTTACTTGATTTTGAAAAGTTAAGCGATCAATAGCTTCACTTTCATGATTCACGCGCCTACTTTACACACAGTAACATCAGTATTTTGGAACAAGTTGTTTTACAATTTATTGCAGGATATGACACGGATAGTGCTGCAAATATTCTTCGTAGCGACCCTGTCTGGCAATTATATTTAGGGAAAGAAAAACTCGCTTCGCAGTCAACAATTTCACGTTTTTATGATTGTTTTACTCAAAAGAATATCGAGGAATTACAAGCACTCAATCAAGCTATATTAGATAAAGTCTATCCATTTCATGATGGCAGCGACTTCATCATTGATTTAGATTTTACACATACTGATACCTATGGTCATCAAGAACAAGCGAATTACAATGCTCACTATCAAACGTACGGTTATCACCCACTCGTAGCCTTTGATGGAATGACAGGGTACTTTCTAAAAGCCGAATTACGTGCGGGAAATCGTTATACTTCAAATGGTGTCGGGAAGTTTATTGAACCACTTCTTGCACAATATTCAAAAATCGATTCAAGCAAAAAATGTTTAGTACGTGGAGATAGTGGATTCGCTACTCCAGAGCTATATAAACTTTATGAAAATTCAGAAGCTAATTATGTTATTCGCCTAAAAAGTAATCGAAAACTGAATACACTCGGTGAAGAGAAAATTAGATATGGTAATAATGATTGGGGTAAAAGAGAAGTCTACTACTTCTCTAATCAATACCAAGCGTCATCATGGGATCATCCACGTAGAGTGTGTATCCAATCTGTTCGCGAAGCGGATGAGCTATTATTTCAACATACTTTTATTGTGACAAATTTAGATGAAGATGTCACACCTGAAGAAGTTTTTGAGCTATACAATAAGCGCGGAACAATGGAAAATTACATAAAAGAAGCTAAGAATGGCTTTTTCTTTGATAAAACAGATAGTCATACTTTTTTAAAAAATCATGCGCGAATGATGATTAGTGTCATCGCTTACAACTTGATTGATTGTTTAAAAAATATTGCCTTCGATCCAAAACACACAAGGATAACGATTCAAACAATTCGATTAAAATTTTTCAAGATAGCTGGAAAATTAGTGAAGAGTGCACGTAACATATGTTTAAAACTTTCAAGCTATCACGTATACCAAGAAGAATTTTATCTGATATTTGAACGACTGAGGGAATGGACAACACTATCAGCATAAAAATAAAAGAAACAAAAGTTATTTACAAATCTAACGGGTGGAGTCTGCCCAAAATTTGTGAATTATTGATAAATAGTGCTTAATAATCCCTTTTTTCAAAAAATATTTTCAGTTGGTATGCACACAACATGAAAAATTAGATAAAAAGTCATTTTTTACAGAAATTTATTAGGGAATCTAGAGCTATGAATTATTCAGGTCAATTTAATCTGAAAAGAGTTTACTTTCATTAGGAGACTTTTATGTATATGCATTAATTGATCCGCGAAGTAACGCTATTTTTTATATCGGAAAGGGAACAAAAAAATAGAGTATTTGAACATGAGAAAGATAGCCTAAATAATCCAGATAGTGAAAAATTAAAATTGCAAACCATATCAGAAATTCATGCTGCAGGGCTAGAAGTTAAAAAAATAATTATCAACTCAAATTTAACTGAAGACCAGGCATTTGCAGCAGAAGCCTCTTTAATTAATGCTTTCAATTATGTAAACGATATCAAGTTAACCAATATTGTCTCTGGTCATCATTCTTCTGGGGCGTTAACTGTTGAAGAATTTGAGCAAATCTACGGCGCAATAGAATTAACAGAACAAGAAATTAAGCATCACATTATGGTTGTTAAAATCAATCAGCTTTATCAAAGAGAAATGGATGAAAAGATACTTTATAACAGTGTTCGAGGTATTTGGCGGGCATCTAAAGAAAGAGTGAAAACCGTCGAATATGTTTTTGGTGTATATAACTCTTTAATTGTAGCTGTATATAAGCCGTCTCGATGGTATGTTTGTAAGGATGCACCAGATAAGTTGTCTCGAGAAGATATTGTCCTTACACCGAAACTTGAAAATAGCTTGTTTTTCGAGGATGAGAATTTTGAAAAAGGATTGTCAATGGATGATAATGAACAGTTTTATCTAGGAAAGTCAATAGCTAGACTCAAAGTAAATCAATCTGCTCAAAATCCAATTACTTATTTAGAGCCAGTAAAATAGCTTTGATGCTGATGATATTATTAGATGGAGGGAGCTAAATGATTAGAAAATACGAAATTAGTGATCATGTGGATATATGTAAAATCTGTAATAAAGAACTAAGATATAATTGTGAAAAAAGTTTAGTTAGTAAGCAACTTGAAAATTTAAATGAAGATAGAGAGATGGTTTTTGTTGCAGAACTTAATGCGAGAGTTGTTGGATTTATTCATGTTGAGAAATATAACGTGTTGTATCTAGATAGTATGGTTAATATTTTAGGGATTGCTGTTTTAAGCAATTATCAGAAGCAAGGTTTGGGTAGAAAGTTGATCGATGCTGCAATTCACTGGGCTAAAGAAAAGGGTATATATACGCTCAGACTTAATTCAGGAATTAACAGAAAAGAAGCTCATCAATTTTATCGAAGAATTGGTTTTGGTGAGGAAAAAGAACAGTATCGATTCATCAAAAATATTTAGATGATTAAGTTTTCATTGATAGATTCATATCATCTTTTTAAGTAAATATAACACAATTTAATTTATCTCTTTACTTTAGACATTAAAGCTAATATTTCTTTTGGATCAGCTAATTGACGACCAGGAAGCTTTTCTTTTGGTGTGCGGTCACGGTCAGATTCTTCAATTGCTTGCACAAAACTATTAATGCTTTTAGGATTTGATAAAACAAAATTATGAGTAATACTTGAAGTGGGCATAGTTTCACCTTCCACAATTGATTTTTTTATAGGTAATATTCGACAAAAATATTATAATACAAATAGATGAAAGTTACTCATGAGATAAGTCATTTTGAAATCTTTTAACGATAATAATCTCAGAAAGGACCACCTATGAAAACACAAGTGGAAATGATGGCTTTAGTGCCGCAAAAGTTAAAGGAAATTGAAGAAATCTATGGTGTTGAAGTGCTATGGGCGGTGGAGTCCGGTAGTCGTGCATGGGGATTTGCCTCGCCGGATAGTGATTTTGACGTGCGCTTCATCTACAAACGAAAAGCCTAAGATTATCTCAAATTGACACCAGATCGTGATGTCATTGAGCTGCCAATTGATGAGACGTGGGATGTGAGTGGCTGGGATTTGGATAAGACCTTGAAGTTACTAGCGAAGTCCAATCCAACTCTATTTGAATGGATGAACTCGCCGATTGTGTATGTTCACACGGATTTTGCAGCAAGATTTGCCCCGCTTTTGACCATGTGCCTATCCGAAGAACGCATGATGTATCACTATTTATCGATTGCTAAAGGTCATCTTAGCAAGTATTTAAGTGGAGATAGGGTGCAACCGAAAAAATATTTCTATGCGTTGCGTCCTATATTAGCGTGTCGTTGGCTGCAAAAATATCATACGGCACCACCAGTTCTATTTGATGAATTAGTCCAATCCTGCTTGCCCTCAGAACTCGAGTCTTCAGTGGACAATTTGTTAAGCGTCAAAATGGCGAGTCCAGAATTAGCTGAAATCGCCCCAATTGTGGATATTCAAACTTATATTGAAGAGACCATCCCAGAAATTGAGGCTTATCTTAACAGTCAAACCATCACGCACAAGGTCGATTGGCAAGTGTTAAATACGTTCTTCTTGCAAGAAATTGGCATGGCAGATAAAAATAAATAAATGAAATTTAGTGTTAGCACTCATTTTGAGTATAACACTTTTTTTCTGCGTTCTTTTGAGACAATTAACCCTATTTTGTGAACATGTTACAGTAAGAAAAGAAATCATATGAAGGAAGGCAATGAATTTGCATGCCAAAGTAACGATAGATGGAAAAATTTTAAATGTCTATCCAGAAATTAGATTGGGAGTTCTCCAATTTCAAGCAGATTGGAAGTCACCAACTGAATGATTCTGGCAATGATGGACAACGAAGTGATTCCACGTGTTAAAGCTAAAATTGACGAAAAAGAATGGAGTCAGATTCCAGGTGTGAAAGGAAGTCGGGCTGCCTATAAAGCATTTGGTCGTAATCCAGGTAGATATCGTGTATCATCTGAAGCTTTGTTACGCAGAGTTCGCCGAGGAGATGCGCTCTATCAAATCAATTCAGTAGTGGATGTCAATAATCTTATTTCGATTCAAAGTGGATTGTCGGTGGGTTCCTATGACTATGATCAGATTAGCGGTTCAGTGATTTTTCGTAAAGCTGAACAAGGAGAAGGATATACAGGTATCAGAAAAGACTTTCTCGATATGGAAAATATGTCAGTTTTAGCGGATGACGAGGGGATTTTTGGTTCTTCAATGTCTGATTCTAAACGCGCAATGGTCACTGAAAGTACTATGTAAGGCGTGGTCGTGAAGAACTTTAACATGTGCAAATTTTTTACCATACTTAGGCTGAAGTGTATCATCGATTAAGAATAGTACAGGATATTGACTGGAAAGCTCTTGAAAGAGATCTATATACTTCGTCACTAGCACAAGTTTTAAACTATTTTTCCAAAATGAAAGAAAATTAAGTGTCTTAAAGATTATCTGTGCTAAAATATATTTATGAGTTGACTCATATTAACCATAAATAAATATAAATAGCAGCAAAACTTAAGCAAAAAGGGGAATTGTAACAATGGAAGATATTAAATGGGCAGTGTTAGGTACTGGCGTGATTGCTAATGAAATGGCTCAAGCACTTAGTAAGAATGGTAAAATGATCTATTCAGTTGCCAACCGGACATATGAAAAAGGACTGGCTTTTGCTGAAAAATATGGCATCAAAAAAGTGTATCCAAACATGATGGATGTCTTTGATGACCCAGAAGTCGATGTGATTTATATTACCACGCCACATAATACGCATATCGAGTTTATGAAAAAAGCGATTAAAAGTGGCAAGCATCTATTAGTAGAAAAATCTATTACCCTAAATAGTGCAGAATTAAATGAAGCAATTGAATTAGCCAATCAAAAAGGGTTGATTATTGGGGAAGCGATGACCATTTATCATATGCCAATTTATAAAAAATTAAAAGAAATATTAGCTTCAGGCAGATTAGGCAAAGTCAATTTAATTACTGTTAATTTTGGAAGTTTTAAAGAATATGATATGAATAATCGTTTCTTTAATAGAAATTTAGCTGGTGGGGCAATGTTAGATATCGGTGTGTATGCCTTATCTTTGATTCGTTGGTTTATGGATTCTAATCCTACAACCCTGATGTCACAAGTTAATTTGGCACCTACGAAAGTCGATGAGTCTGCTAGCTTAATTCTAAAAAATACGGAAAATCAAATGGCCACGGTTATGTTATCACTTCATTCTAAACAACCAAAACGTGGCATGATTAGTTGTGAAAAAGGCTATATTGAAATTATGGAGTTTCCTAGAGCATGGGAAGCAAGAATCACTGATGCCCAAACTGGCGAAGTGGAGATTATCAAAGAAGGCGAAAATGCAGATGCGTTGGCCTATGAACTTGCGGATATGGAAGCAACCATTAAAGGAAAGGGTAATCATATGCATCTAGATTACACTCGCGATGTTATGGAATTAATGACAAACTTTAGAAAAGAATGGGGCTTAAAATATCCTGAAGAAGAACAATAAAATTTGGGATTCGGTATAAATTATTATTGTTTAGCCAAATGTAATAATAAATGAATCAGGAGGGAATATTGGCTCTTTGTCAAGTAGTGTTGTTGGCGATTTAGTCGATTAGAGAGGAAGTTATTTATAATCGAATAGGTCTAGAAAAATTTGTAGTCAATCGAATGGGGGTGCTGCTATTTTTTTACAGGAAATTTCTTAAAAGCAACCTTCATTAAGACAAAAGTAAAACCATGAGCAATCCCTTTACTCATGGCCTTACTTTTACAACTTAATTGGGAGGGGGATAAAGTGAGAATGATGTTTGCCAGTAGCGTAAGAATATTTCACTTTATCTTTTTTATTTCCGCTACATTAATTGGATGAAAAAGTAGGGAAATAATCACATTGATAACATGATAATTATATAAAACGGTCACTTTTTAAATGTTCACAAACAAAAAATGAAAAGGTTTGCTACTTGCATTATTTACGGTATCGTGTACAATGAGAATTCGTGAAAGTATCTGAAATAGAAAGGTTGAGCGATATGAGGTTTAATCCAACGAGTCCATTTATTCAGCAGCTAATGCAAGCCATTATTCAGACTGAACAAGGTGAATTAGCTCAGGCAGCGACAACTTTAGATAGGATGTATCAGCAAACAGATGATGATTATGATAAATTTTTATTGGCTTATCAATTTTCGAAAGTGACTACGGATATTTTTGAACGAGTGAAATGGTTGTCAGTTTCATTAGAGTCCGCCCAAAAAATCGATGATGAAGATGTTAAAAGTGCTTATGTGACGTTATTCAGAGATTTATCAGAAGCATATAAAGCGTTAGGCAATCACGATTATGAGAAGAAATATTTGGAATTGGCTGATATTGAACCCACGACGCCTACAGATCAAGGACCGTTTTATCATGGAACCAAAGCTGATTTGAAAGTAGGCGATTTACTTGTACCAGGTGGCTTATCGAATTATCAAGATGACTTGGTGATGAATCATATCTATTTCACGGCCAATTTAGATGGGGCTGGCTTAGCGGCGACTTTAGCAAAAGGAACAGGGAAAGAACGAGTATACAAAATTGTGCCAACAGGTGAATTTGAAAATGATCCCAATGTCACAGATAAAAAGTTTCCTGGTAATTTGACGCGGTCTTATCGCTCAGCCCAACCATTGAAGATTGTCGCAGAAATTGAGGACTGGCAAGTATTATCGCAACAACAAAAACAAGAATGGCAAGCCAAAGTCAAAAATAATGAAGGAGAGATTATTAATTAATGACTGAAAAAAACAGACAGATTTTCTTCTTAAATGGTCTAGGTGGGACAAAAGAAGAGATACTCCCATTTTTTCAATCTTTACATCTTTGTCAAGTCGATGTAAAATATTTATCTTTACCTGGTCATGAAAGTGAAAAATCAGTCAATTTAATTACTCAAGATGAATTTATACATTATTATCGTCCTTTGATCGGTAATGCTTCTTGTATCTTGATTGGCTATTCGATTGGTGCTGAAATAGCAGTCTTTTTGGCTCAACATCTACCTAATATTGAAAAAATCATTTTAATCGATGGTGGCCTTGTTTGTGGAGAAGATTTTGGTGTATCGATTGAAGAAGATATTGCACAAACTTTAGCGGTAATTAAAGAAAATCATATCACTTCATTAAACACAGAAAGTATTGCATCATTACTTAGATTTACAGATGAAATACGTCTAGGAATCATGCATGCTAATTTAAAGATACCAATTTTGATTGTCAATAGTTCACAAAAAGAGGTCCTTGCAATCAAACAACGAAGATTAGCGCAACTCAGTCAGCTAAATATCACACATTGTACGATTGAACAAAGTACTCATCAATTGTTGGCAGAATATCCTGAGAAAGTGGCCCAAGAAATCCAACGTTTTATCTAACAAAAAAACGCCAAGTATACTCAAAATCGAGACTACTCGGCGTTTTTATGCTTATTTTCTTTTTTTATGAATAGCTTCAGTACCAGCTTTCAGTGCTGTTTCGTAGTACCAACATTTATAATTAATGGTATCCATAACTTGTTGTAACTCTGCCATTTGTGCTTCTACGGCTGCTTTGCGTTCGAGAAACATTTCGTAGCGTTCTTCTAGTGAGGCATCTCCTTCATTGACCCATTGACAAAATTGGCGAATATCTTTAATCGACATGCCCGTTTTCTTTAGACAATCGATAATTTTTAATGTTGCGATGGCTTCTTCCGTGAAGATTCGATAACCAGATTCTTTTCGTTCAATAAAAGGAATTAGCCCTTCTTTATCATAGTAACGAATCGTGCTAGGTGGCACATTCATTAATTTGGCAGCATCTTTAATTGTATAAGTAGACATATAACAATACCCTTTCTAACTTTAAATTCAGCTTTAATATTACTGGAATTTAATTAATTCAGCAAGCAATTAAGAATAGATACATTTAGTTATTGTTAGCGCTTATCGTATTTGGTAAAATAAAAGCTGAAGGTGATAGGTATGCAAAGAGTTGGAAACAAACATGATTGGCAGTTGTTAAAAAAACGTCTTCCTGGTTGGCAAGAAGCTTTCATGGCGTCCAGAATTAAGGAGTATACCAAGCTTTTGAGCGATGAGTCTAAATTGGCTTCTGATCGGTTTTGGCAATTAGATAAAATGATCAAGGAAGATAGGAAAAAAACAGGTGTAATCGTCGAATTGTCGCCCTCAGACATGGATTTGATTCTATTAAACTTATTACGCGAAGGTGCGATTACAGAAAGTGATTTAGAAGGATTTAGTGAAGAATTAATCGAGGTAGTACGATATTTCTATAATAATGATTAGGAGAGATAACATGAATACAATGCAATATCAACCAAGCCGCCATATTATGGATTTTCATTTGGCGGGCTTTGCTTACTGCGATGGCTTAGATGTCATTGAAGAATTAAGATTAGGACAAGCCGTTCAATTAGTCCGTGAAGAAGGCAATCCGCATGATCCAGATGCTGTGGCGGTACTTTACAAAAATACGAAAATCGGCTATGTGCCTGCACAGTACAATAGTCTTTTTAGCACATTACTATATTATGGTCATGGGGATATTTTGGAAGCACGGATTCAAATGGTGAATTTAGAAACCCATCCCGAACGTCAATTCAGAGTGGTTGTGAAAGTAACGGATGCTAGAGGTGATGTAGGTGCGTAAAATAACTGACCTTTACCATGAATTTTTGCCAAATGTACCCGGAATGGCTAATTGGTACTTTGATTTTGATGTAAATCTATTTGACAATCAATCAAAAGCTGAGCCTTATGCAAAAAAATTAGTCTTATTCCATGCCAAGACAAAAGAAATTTTTACGGTGTATGAAGCGAGTGAGCAGCAAGTCATTTCGAATGTTGCGACGCCAGAATTTGACGGGGGAAAGCTGTATTTTTTAGTCTTAGATCAAGCAGAAAATCAAATTTTATTTATGAGCTACAGACTGAGTACCCAAGAAGTCATGAAAGAGATGCAAATTTCATCTGAGCATGCGCCATTTGCACGATTGCAAATTTATGGATTTCCTGTTCTTTTGGCTGAAGAAGATTTTGACAATGAAAAACTCGAAATTTATTATCCAAAAAGATTTAGCTTACCACTTTTAGAGCAGGAGAGCTTTGAATGCCAGGAAGGAGAGCACTACTATTTCTCAAAGTGGTTAGCAGATGAATCACTTCCACGTCGTCATGCTTATTTAGTTAAAAATGCAAAAGGACAAGTAGTAGAAGAAGGAATTGGACGGATTATGCGCTTTGAAAATGGTGAGTTTATGATTGTTTAGTATGGTTGATAGTTATAGTTTCTAGCTATAACTATCAGCTGTTTTTTTCTATTACATTCATAAATAAACTCGTGTTATGATAATCACATCAACTTTACGAGAGGTGTTTGAATGGAAAATCATCATTATCAAGAAGAAGGACAATTTCAACGCAAAATGACCAGCCGCCATCTATTTATGCTTTCATTAGGTGGAGTTATTGGGACTGGTTTATTTTTGAGTTCAGGATATACCATCTCGCAAGCAGGGCCATTTGGTGCGATACTGTCTTATTTAGTTGGGGCTGTAGTGGTTTATTTGGTGATGTTATCACTTGGCGAATTAGCGGTTGCGATGCCTGTCACGGGTTCCTTTCATACCTATGCAACAAAATTTATTAGTCCTGGTACCGGTTTTACGGTGGCGTGGCTCTATTGGATTTGTTGGACGGTGGCACTTGGGACGGAATTTTTGGGAGCAGGAATGTTGATGGGACGTTGGTTTCCACATATTCCCGCTTGGATTTTCGCTGCGATATTTGCGACGATTATCTTTGGTTTAAATGCTTTATCCGTGCGCTTATTTGCTGAAGCGGAATTTTATTTTTCAAGTATTAAAGTATTAACGATTATTATTTTTATTATTTTGGGAACATTAGCCATTTTTGGTGTTTTACCATATGAAGGCAGTCATCAAGCACCATATTTTCATAATTTAACAGCGCAAGGTTTATTTCCAAATGGGATGGTTGCGCTTGTTTCAGTGATGTTAAGTGTAAACTATGCCTTCTCCGGGACAGAATTAATTGGGATTGCAGCGGGTGAGACAGAAAATCCAAAAGAAGCAGTCCCACGTGCGATTCATACTACAATTGGTCGTTTGGTGATTTTCTTTGTATTAACGATTGTTGTTTTAGCAAGTTTATTGCCGATGAAAGAAGCAGGTGTAACAGATGCACCATTTGTACTAGTCTTTGATAAAATTGGTATTCCTTTTGCAGCTGATATTATGAATTTCGTAATCTTAACAGCGATATTATCCGCAGGCAATTCTGGATTATATGCCTCTAGCCGTATGTTATGGTCACTAGCCAATGAAGGAATGTTATCGAAAAAAATCGTGCGTATCAATGAACATGGTGTACCCATGCGCGCTTTATTACTATCAATGATTGGTGCCTTGTTAGCTTTGTTTGCGAGTGTTTATGCGGCGGATACGGTCTTTTTAGCTTTAGTCTCGATTGCTGGTTTTGCTGTAGTTGCTGTATGGCTTTCAATTCCAATTGCGCAGATTCGATTCCGCAAAGAATTTTTAAAAACGCATGATCTCAGCGAATTGAGCTATCAAACACCATTTACCCCGGTTTTACCTTATATCACGGTCATTTTACTTGGTATTTCTATCATTGGTATTGCCTGGGATGCATCCCAAAGAGCGGGATTGTATTTTGGCATTCCATTTATTATTTTGTGTTATGCTTACCACTATTGGAAGTTTAAAAAGTTTTAGAGGTGAATGAGATGGGACGATTAAAGGAATTATTAGCACAAAAGCAAATATTGGTTTTACACGGACCGCTTGGCACTGAGTTAGAAGCGATGGGCTATGATGTCTCAGGAAAACTCTGGTCGGCCAAATATCTGTTAGAAAAGCCAGAAGTGATTCAAGAATTACACGAAATTTACCTTAATAATGGCAGCAATATCCTAACCACTTCAACCTATCAAGCGACGATTCCTGGACTTGAAGCAGCGGGACTAAATCCAGAACAAGCGGCTGATATTATTCGCTTAACAGTTCAATTAGCACATCAAGCTCGCGATAATTATTGGCAAAATTTGTCAGATGAACAAAAGAACCAAACCATTTATCCGTTAATCTCAGGAGATGTGGGACCTTATGCCGCTTACTTAGCCGATGGTTCAGAGTATAACGGTCAATACGGGGATGTGACCTTACAAGAGTTGAAGGATTTCCACCGTCCGCGCATCCAACTCTTTTTAGAACAAGAAGTGGATATGTTGGCTTTAGAAACTATTCCGAATAGGTTAGAAGTCCAAGCGTTGACAGAACTATTAAGCGAAGAATTCCCACAAGTTGAAGCATATATGAGTTTCACCGCGCAAAAAGTGGGTATGATATCAGATGGCACAGCATTAAAAGACGTGATTGCTTTGGTGGAGGATTGCCCACAAATTTTAGCAGTTGGTTTTAACTGTACGCAACCACAACTATATGATGACTTATTACAAGAAACCCGCATTTTATCATCTAAGCCACTGGTTACTTATCCAAACTCTGGTGAAACCTATGATGGCGCGACCCAAACTTGGCACCACAGCCATGAAGGGGAAGGTTCTTTAGTTGATCAATCATTAAACTGGATTCATTTAGGTGCACAAATTGTTGGCGGCTGTTGTCGTACAAGACCTGCAGAGATTGCCGCACTCGCCCAAGCAGTTCGCAAACAAAATGAGTAAGCTTGTCGGATTTTTTCAAAGTGATATAATAGATGTAATCTTATATAAGAAGGCGATACAATGAGTGAAAATTATATATTGGATTTTAATGGAGACTATGAGGATTATCCAAATTTTACTCATTTCAATTGTAGTCAAGTTTTAGGAAGCCGTTTGATTTGTTCGGATGAAGCTCAGGAAAAATTAAACCAATTGATTGCACATCATGGCATTTCTGGCGTACATTTCTTGGATTCTGGCGATTATCACTATATCACGAAATTGATGTGCGACCAGATACATGAGCCGTTTGATTTGGTCTTATTTGATCATCATACCGATATGAAAGATGCGGTTTTTGGCGAGATGTTAACTTGTGGCGATTGGGTCAGAAATTGTATTGAGGAAAATTCGCGGCTCCATCAAGTCATTGTTGCTGGTCCGAGTCAAAAAGCTTTTCTACAAGTAGACTTTCATAGCCAAAAACTAAAAGCCATTACCGAAGAAGATTTTATGAGTCACAAAGCGATGGCTAAACTTGCTTATTATCAGTCAGATTTACCACTGTATTTGTCCGTGGATAAGGATATTTTAACAAAAAAGGATGCAGTGACGAATTGGAATCAAGGGCAACTAGATATATCTACCTTGCAGCAAAGTCTTCGTCAGGTCCTCAGTCATCAACGTTTAATTGGAGCCGATATTTGTGGGATGCCTGAAGAATGTCCCTCACTTGCCGAGCAATTAATAGCCGAACAAATTAATCGTCAATCTGATGAAAAAATAGCAAAAATTATTCAGCCTTATCTAAAGGTTTCATAATTGATGTAAAAAGTTGTCTATAGGGCAGCTTTTTTGTTTTTCTATGGCTAGTAAAATGACAGACTTCATAGTATGATTAGATTACGAGGTGAGGTCATGTTTCAAATCCATTATATGGGAAAGTATAAAGACGAATCGCAATTAATTAAAAATCAGCCCTATCCTTATCAAGCCACGCAATTTAAGGAAAGTGACAATCTGAATAAAATCTTTCTACAAGGTTTACTCATTGGACTTCCGTTATTTATTGTTATGTTTGCTGCAGGAATTTACCGGATTTCTTCCATAGATTACCAATGGATTTTGAATTTTAATTGGCTGACGGCAGGGATTGTGTATTTTTTTCTGATGTACCCGTTGATGATCATTCACGAAGTCATTCACGCATTATGTTTTCCAATTCAGGCGAGAAAAGAAATTTGGAATTATCTTGAGCAAGGGGCGATGTTTGTTTATTGTGAGGAAAAGGTCGGTAAGTTACGCTTTATCTTGATGTCACTGGCGCCAGCACTTGTTTTAGGAATCCTTCCATTTCTGATTTGGTATGTCATCGCTTCATCTCTTAACGTCGAAGCATCTGTGTGTTGGGCATTGCTCAGCTTAACGATGACTGCTAGTGCCGTTGGTGATTTTGTCAATGTGTACCATGCCATTCGTCAAGTACCTAAACATGCGAAAATTTTTAACTATGGTTTTCACAGTTTCTGGATTGAGGAGGAGTAACATGGATTATTCAATGGATGAATTAAAAGAAGCAAAACGTCAAATTGATTCGACCTTACATAAATTAGCAGAAGTGGTCAAAACCTTTGAACAAAAGGAAAATCCCAAACGCTATCAATCGCAAATCACTTTGGCCAAACGACGCATCCAAGCTTTTACTATAGCGAATGAATTAATTGAAAGAGAAATGGCGATGTCAAATGAATGAACAACTAGAAACGAGATATCCAAATATTCACTCTATAACGTTAGAGATTGGAGGATATTTTCAAGGGTATTTAATCATTCGTGCGGATCTTATCAATGGAGTAATAGATTGGCAGCATTCATTAGATGATTTTGCAGGACATCATTTTTTAACTACTAAAGAGTTACATGAGTTTATCCAAATTATACAAAAATGTAAAATTGATACATGGGATAATAAATATAGGGATGAAAATATTTTTGATGGTCAGGATTGGCAGTTATTAATAGAAACAAAAGATGAAATAATCAGAAAGTCTGGTGTTAACGCCTATCCGGACACTTGGATGCCATTTAAAGAAGTGATGCACCAGTTTGTGATAATTCCTAATTGTTTTACAAAATACCAAGGGGAAGATATCTTGCATCATTTGCTTGTGGCGTGGAATAACTACAATCTAATGAAGTTTCGTCGCTGTTTCTATAAAAATTCCAAGATGATCTTTAATAATAACTGGTATGATGAAGCGCAAATCATTGAACTTGTTAAAAGAATATTTAAAGAAAAGTCTAATCCACAATATGATATTCGACAAGCATTTTCTCGAATTATTGATGAAAATGTCATATTTATTTCCTTTCAGATTGTTCAGACAAAAAATGAGCGTATCTTATACAATGGTTTATTAGTGCTTGTTAAGATAAATAATGCTTGGAAGGTTGCTACTTTAAAAATTGATGAATAGCAAAATCATCAAATATATGATTAAGTAATTTTGAGGTGATATTTTTTCATGAGTAGAGTTGAAAAATGTACATTAACGAATATGTGTATGATTCAAAAAGGCAATCAAGTCTTGGTGCAAAATCGTTTGAATCCGAATTGGCCAGGCATCGTATTTCCTGGTGGTCATGTTGAAGAAGCGGAAAGTTTGGTCGATTCAGTTATCCGCGAAATCAAAGAAGAAACTGGACTGACCTTGCATAGTGTCATGCTTTGTGGTGTGAAGCAATTCTATATGGCTGATAAACAAACTAGGTATTTGGTCTTTTTATATCGTAGTGATGATTTTTCTGGGGAGCTCCAATCCTCAAACGAAGGCGAGGTTTACTGGCTAGATCGTGATGAATTAGAAAAGCAAACATTGGCACATGGTTTTGATACAATGATTCCAATCTTTGAAAATCCAAACCTATCCGAAAATTTTCATCAAAAAATTGATGGCAAATGGCAGGTAGAAAATAAATAATATCGGGAGAAAATGCGATGGGGGATGTTATCAATTTAAATAATGAGGTTCAAAATATCAATATATTCAGAAGATGAATGATATGATTCAGATTTATAATCATACAGATGAAATTTGCTTTGATAATGAAAATATTTATCTTATTTCAAATTAATGATAGATTTTCACTAATATCAAAGACAGTCGGACAGTAAATAGTATAGAGGAGTGACAAAATAATGAAAGATATACTTTATCCGTTTGAACATAAACTAATTCCTTCCGTGTTTTACCAAAAACAGGATGGCTTTATTAAAGCAGTTTTGAGTAATAAAGAATTATTGTATCAAATATTAAATGATATGTTTATTGAAAATGAAATCGAAAATCCTTATACGCCAGAAGATGTTCCAATTTCTGTCATTAAATTACATGATACACTATTTGTATTGAAGATTACCTATCCGGAACCTGAAGAAGTGCCATTATGTTTTTGTTCTTACATCTTTTTTACTCCAGAATTTAATCATTTAGCTTATTTTTGTGTAGAAAAAGGTGAGGGCCGCGCTTTTCTATGCCGATGGACACAAGAGAGTAATCATGAAAACTTTGGTGAAGTAGCTATGGATGAACAAGGACAGATCTTACAATGTCTCAATATTTATCTTGATATGCGTGAAAAAGAGTTAGCAGAGTAATAATTATAAGATAAAACATAAGGTTTTGATAGGTACTTTGAAGGATGATGAAACGAGGCTTGAATTTTTACGTAAAAACGGCTTTAAATCAGAGCCTTCTGAAAAATTACCCTTTGTGGATGACCGAAAAGATGTACACTATTATCGCTTGCTTGAGCGTTTTTGGGACAGTTATTAACATATTACGAAATGAGGGATTCGATGCGTACCGACTTATTTATTAATAAAGAAGACCAATTAAATCAAGAAATCTTAAACTACTTCGAACGGATGAAATTCTCAGGCGTTGAGCATTATTTTTGTTGCTGGTCCTATGGTTGGGCGAGAATCTTTCATCAAATGGATCGTTGGACAGGAATCACTACGACGACCGTATCCCCAATTATCCAAATGATATTGCGCTGTTATTTGCTCATTTTTACCAAAGATGAAATTCTGATAAAGCGTGTGAAGTTATTTGGTAAAGAGAGCCTACCAGCGAATTCAGATAACAAACATTTGGTGCGATTGTCTCGAAAAAATATCCAATCGTTACAAGTCAAACCGATAAAGAGTAGATTTATTGGTGAAGACGGATATGAAATTATGATTCAAGCGGACAAAAAATATTATTTTGAAATTCACAATCTTACTGACAATAGCTTTTCTGCTGTACAATTCAAACAGATGTTGCGACAAGGATATTTTGAGTGAAAATGATATAAAAATTGGTGTTTTTACTTGAAATAGATTCAACAAATGAGCATAATAAATTTGTAGATGAGTGGTCGGCTCATGGTCAATCTGATATTAATCTTGAACATAAGGGTCAAGTGGTGGTGGACACCGGAATAAACCGACTAATAAGAACGACTCACACAGGTATTGGTGGGCCGTTTTTTTATATACAGTAATCTTAAGTATAAATTAGGAGACAAATTTAGACTCAAAATCATCAATTTTTTGAAAATATAAAGTCAGGTATCTTTTGCCTGGCTTTTTTAATAAATACTGTTGTGTAACCGTTACAAACTTGATAAAATAAATTAAAAGCAACAATTATGAATGAACTAAGTGAGGTGTAACTGTATGAAAATGACGACTGAAAGATTACTACTCAGACCATGGGAAGATAGCGATGCAGCTAATCTATATCAATATGCCAAAGATCCACAAGTTGGTCCGCGAGCAGGTTGGCCACCACATGAAAGACAAGCCCAAAGTTTAGCAATCATTCAGACTGTGCTGCGTGATCCGTATTCTTTTGCTGTATGTCTAAAGGAAAGCGGAGAAATGATTGGTGCCATTGGATTTCATGACTCGCATTCGCCACACATTCATACTGAAAATCATGAAAAAGAGTTAGGATACTGGTTAGGCGTACCGTTTTGGGGACAAGGACTGATGCCAGAAGCAATCGAGGCGATGTTGGCTTTTGGATTTGAAGAATTATTACTAAATACGATTTGGTGTGGCTACTATGAAGGAAATGAACAATCCAAACGTGCACAAGAAAAATGTGGCTTTACCTATCATCATACACTCGAAAATGTCGATGTACCATTGCTCAAAGAAGTCCGTACCGAGCATTTCACTCGATTAACCAAAGAAGCATGGCAAGCGAAAAGAGGAAAATAAAATGGACCGACTCACACAATTTGAAGCGATGTTAAATGAAATCATGACCACAGCAGCAAAAGAAAAACAACAAATGGATGCGCTCAAATTTGCCGGCAAAGAAAAAAGTGCGACTTATCGACAACTGATGGCCAACCGTTTAATGTATACGCGAATAATAGGACTATATAAACAATATGGACTAATTGAAAATTAAAATAGAAAGAAGCGAGTTAAAATGAAAAAGAAACTATTGTTAGGATTACTTACAACTACTTTATTGTTAGCGGTTAGTACTCAGGTAAATGCAAATACTTGGTCATATAATCAACCAAATGAACCTCAAGATGCCAAAGAAGGGGATTTTTGGGAGCGAAATGTTGGTGATGGCATTGATAGCTTTTATTTCAAAGATGGTAAATGGGAACTGACCTTTTCAACCTCGCAACGTCGAGAAAAGGCAGCAGAAGCACAAAATAATTTAGCATGACAACGAGAAGCGGAAATTAACCGTTTGAATCAATTGCGTGATAGCTATATGGAAAATGCGATGCAAGATCCTAATTATTATCAAAGTACACCTGAAAGTGAAGTAGAGTATGTCTATATTAATCAAATCACTATAACGTCTTCAGGTGAAAAAAGATTTAAAGGTACCGTGAGAATCCCAAAAGTAGAAATTCCAGAAAGATTACCTGAATACTATGTTACACCTTATGTAGATGCTAATGTACCAGAATTTCTACCTATCATTGGTGATCCATATCCTGATTCAGATATTCCTGAAAAAATCGAAGTTACTCAAAATGAGCCAAGCGACTGGGTTAAGGATCAAATTGAGTGGGCAAAACACTTAGAAGAACAACAACGAGAAGCTGAAAAAGAATCTCGTGAGCATCAATCGAATCAAAACAATATAGTAAATGGAAACGGTGCTAATACAAGTAATACGGAAGATGAGACAAAATAATTGATAAAACTCAAGCAGGTAAAGCTATGTATCGTGTCTATAATCCTAATTCTGGGGAACATTTTTATACCTCAAACATAGCGGAGAAAAATCATCTCCTACAACTCGGTTGGCGCGATGAAGGAATTAGTTGGTATGCTCCAACCAGTGGTGAGCCTGTCTATCGTGTTTATAATCCAAATAATGGTGACCATCATTATACAAAGAGTTTATCTGAAAAAAGTTACTTAGTGAAAATCGGTTGGCGTGATGAAGGAATCGGTTGGTATTCACAAGCAAATGGAAAAACACGAATTCATCGACTATATAATCCGTATGCCTTAACTGCTTCTCATCACTACACCTCAAATCAAAACGAAATCAATGTACTTGCTGAAAAAGGTTGGAAATATGAAGGCACTGCATGGTTTGGGGGTTAAGCGATTGGGATTCGTAATAATGAATGTTGTCTTAAAGTCTAGAAGTGACTAAAAAAGTAGACGATTACTCTGTATATAAAATTTTGATTGGTGGAAGAATAATGGACTATATCATTTTCCCATCTGATTATTTTGATGGTAAGCAAGTAGAAACAGAATACCTAAGCGAATATCAAGCTTGTCAGACAGAAACTCAAACTATCATTTTTAACTATGAAAAATTTTTTGAAGAAAACCGACTAATCTTGAATCAAGTAAATCTTGAGCCCGGTATAGCAATCTATCGCGGTTGGATGATGACACCAAAACAATACCAATCTTTTTATTCGCAATTAAGAGATAAATATCAGATTGAATTATTAACCTTGCCTGAGCAGTACGAACAATTTCATTTATTTCCAAACATTTATCCAGAATTAATAGAAGATACACCCAAAATGTTGACCTTTCCATTAGGGACTAAGGTAGATATAGAAAAAATTCGTTCTCAGATGTCGGAGTTTATGATTAAGGACTATGTAAAATCAGCAAAAGGGACCGAATTACCAAGCCGTATCTCTAGTGCGATTTCACAGCAACAATTAGATGAGTATCTTGAAATTTTTTATCGGTATCGCGGGGATTTACTAACAGGTGGAATCTGTATCAAAGAATATGTTGAGTTAAAAATATCAAATGGTCGACATAATGAATATCGAGTATTTTACGCGAATGGGAAAATCATTAGTATTGCAGAATCAGTAGCAAATGATGAGTTTACCACACAGCCACCTAGCGAATTAGTCGAAAAATACCAACATTTACCAAGTCCATTTTATACTGTGGACTATGCCGAGTTGGCTAATGGCTCGTGGATAGTCATTGAAGCTGGCGATGGACAAGTATCCGGATTGAGCGACCAGCAGGATAGAGTAACGTTTATGGCGATGCTGAATGAAGCGATGGAAGGATGATTTGAATGAATGCAGAGATAATGAATAAAATAAATGAATATAGTGAAACCAATTATGCGGATTTGATTCAAGCGATTATCAAGCTAGAACGACCAGAACTGAGCCTTGAGGAAATTACTGAGTTATACCAGCAGTATATGAATAACGATGAGATGAAGTTGCTGGGGGAAGAGTTTTATATAAATAATTTCTAATAATAAATAAAGAAGGATGTAAGAATAAATGAAGTAGAGATTATTGAGAGGGTGAATGATTTGGGATATAAAGAATTAGAAGAATATATAATTGAACATTATAGATATGGTAGTGTAGTTAACTTGCTTGAATTAAATGATTTGATTGCGCGATATGGAGTTACTGATGAACAAAGAGAAGATTTAAAAAAATTACTTAAAGAATTATCAATTGATGTCAAATACTCAAAGAAACAATTAATCACCAAATTTAGATCACTGCTAGAACCACTTGGCGAACAAAAAGTGATAGAAAATGATTATTTTGATTCCTGGTGCAAAAAAGAAAATATTAGTAAAGATTTGAGAAATATAATAAAGGAGACATTGATTTCTGATTCGTATATTTTTGAAGATAATGTTTCTAGTGGAAAATCTTACCAAGATATAGATATCGACAATTTCGATGATTTAGACGTTCTATTTGAAGATGATAATTTTCAAAATGAGTTAGATGAATTAGAAGATGTTGTTTCTATTGAAAATAATATAGATTACATCAAACAATTTCAGAGTGATTTTTCTGATGCCGATATAAAAGAACGCTCACTAAATAATCTCATTAAGGCTAACTATGGTTTGATTTGGAAATTTGTCAGACACTATTCAAAAATGAGTACAGTAGCATTTGATGAAGAAGACATGTACCAAGCAGGCGTAACTGGATTATTAAAAGCTGCTGAAAGATTTGATATTAGTAAAGGAAATACATTCTCAACATACGCAACTCACTGGATTAGGCAAGCAATTTCAAGAGGCATAGCTGATTATAGTACCTTAATAAGGATTCCGGTACATATGAGAGAAAAGTTAGTCAAGCTAATAAAAGTCGAAAATGAATTTTATCTAGAATACAATCGGAATCCTACCGAAAATGAATTATCTACTATTATGGAAATTCCTGTAAATGATATTTATGATTTAAAAGTATATAAGAATTTATCAAATTTAATTAGTCTTGATCAGACGATAAATGATGAAGATGATTCAAAATTTGGATATTTTATTGAAGATAAGACTACATTAATGCCAGATCAAGAAGTAGAATGCGATGATTTGAAACTCCAAATTAGAAAAATATTAGAAGAGTATTTAACATTTAGACAAAAAGAGATAATAATTTTACGTTTTGGATTAGATGACTCGAAACAACATACATTAGAGGAAATAGGTTCAGAATTTGGAGTAACGCGAGAAAGAATTAGGCAAATAGAAAATAAAGCAATAAAGAGATTAAGTAATTGTAAAAAAGTGAAAGAAAGGTTAGATGATTATTTTTATGAAAATTGAAAATTTTATTAATGATCGAATAAAGGAGATAGTACATAAAGTTGAGAAGCCAATAATTATTTTAAAAGGAATAAATCCCAGTTATTTTGATGAAAAAGATAGATATTTTTCTTTTAAATTTAATTATATTGATAAATTGGATGTAGAATTAAATCAGAATATCATAATAGAAGACGTTATTTCAAACAGAGATTTCTCTGAAGAATATAGATGGATGACTATGGAGGAATATCAAATATTTAAAGACTACCTAAAGTTTAATTTAAGACCACTTGTTGTATTGAATAATAATTTGTTTCATAATCAATATCCATATAATAATACACTTTCAGAAATAAAAGATATGTATGAACAACTTTATAATACTGATGACAATTTATTAAATGATGATCAAGTTGAGTTGTTAGATAAAATTTCAAATTTTTATGGAAAAATTGATTATTCTGTATATTCAGACAGTTATTATATTACTTATCCTGATAATTTTGATGAAAATAAAAATCTGGTGTATAACCTATTTGAATTTACTTCATACCTACCTAATGTAGTTGAAAATATTGAAAAAGATGACTTTATTCAAATTGAACTTTCTGATGATGAAATTCCATTTTTAGATATGGAAAAGATGATTTTAAGCAATAAATTTAGTAATAAATTTGTATATTTTAAAATTTCAAGTGATATCTCGCAATTACCACATAAATATTTAGAGAGAATTACAATATTAAAAAATTTATATGAGATAGAGTTTAGTTTTATTCTTTCTAGCATTAAAAGACAGTTTATAGAGAATGAAGGTATATATTTAGATATTTTAAAGAAATACTACGGATATTCAAATTTTAGAGAACTTACATTTTACAAAAATATAGAAAGTAAATCCAAGAAAACTATTGATATTTCTCAAGCTCAAATAATAGATGACATTGTAATTCAAACACAAAATGCATTATCCAATAAACCTTTTAGAGATATTTATATTACTGCGTCTACAGGTGCAGGAAAATCTGTAATGTTTCAAATTCCAGCATTGTATTTATATGAAAAATGTGAAGCAGATGTACCGTTAACTTTAGTAATTTCTCCATTAATCGGATTGATGAATGATCAAGTTACAAGTATGAAACAAAAAGGAATATATATTGCCGAAACAATTAACGGGAATACGTCGCCTTTTGAAAGAGAAAATATCGTGAAAAGAATTGTTTCAGGAGAAGTTCATATACTATACCTATCACCAGAAACCTTACTATCAAAAAGTGATATAAAATTATTGATAGGTGAACGACGAATTGGTACTCTCATTGTCGATGAGGCTCATATTGTGACAACTTGGGGTAAATCATTTAGAGCGGATTATTGGTATTTAGGAATTTATCTGTCAAAACTAAGAAAAGTAAATAAATTCCCTATTGTAACTTTTACTGCTACAGCAATATATGGTGGAAAAGAAGATATGTATGTTGACACAAGAAATAGTTTGAATTTAATTAATCCAATTTCATATTTTGGAATTGTTCGTAGAGATGATATATTAATGAAAGTTAGGAGTAGTGTTGAAGAGTTTAAAGAAGAGGGACGAGATTATAGAAAAACTAAAAATGGTTTAGCGTTAAAGCATCTTAAAGATGCTTACAATAAAAAGCAGAAAAGTTTAATCTATTTTCCAACAGTGTCATTACTAATAAAATTCTATCAACTTGTTTTGATTAATGAACCAATAATTGGCGACAAACTTGGAAAATATTATGGTAGTTTGAGTAAAGAAGAAAAAGATAGTGTGCTTGAAAGATTTAAAACTGGAGATATTCAGTTTGTATTGGCCACTAAGGCTTTTGGAATGGGAATAGATATACCAGATATTACTAATGTTTATCATTATGCTCCTACAGGAAATGTAGTTGATTATATTCAAGAAATTGGTCGAGTTGCTAGAGATAAGAAAAAAGTAAATATTGGATATGGAATAATTGATTTTTTACTGAGTGATATGAATGATGTGAAAAAACTATATGGGTTGTCTTCTATTAATAAAAATGAATTAATTGAAGTAATGCGAAAAATAATAATTCTGTACAAAGAGAAAAATTATAATCGTAATTTATTAGTAAGTCCAGAAGACTTTAAATATGTGTTTTCAAAGAGTATTAAAGATGAAGATTCCCTAGACAATAAAGTAAAAACCGTATTATTAATGATTGAAAAAGATTTTTCTTCTCCAAAGAAATTAGGGTATTCACCATTTTATGCTCGTCCACGGACTCTATTTGGAAATGATTTACTTCTTGTAGATAAATCAACTGAAACTCTTTTGTTGAAATCAAGGTTAAAAAAATATTTTCATAAAGAATATGATATTAATAGTCAGTTATATACAGCTGTTTATCAAGTTAAACTTAGTGAGATATGGGAAAAATATTATAAACATCTTTCATTTCCGGAATTCAAATATAAGTTATTTTCTCAAGATTATGTAAAAAGTCTTGATGATCATAAAGTTTTTGAACATTTTAATTTTACGTCGGGAATTGAAATTAATACTAATCCTGAATTATCTAATAAAGATATAATGTCAGAATATAGACTAGTATTAGGCTGTTTCAATGATTTCATTAATAATCACAGACTAAGTGAAAGCCAGTTTACAATAATGGAGTTATCAAAATATTTTCACAAGAATTTAAAGATTATGGATTTGCAAATTTGTACATCATTGTCTGAGGTTATATTAAATTCTGCTTTTGAATTCTCGAAAATTACTGATTCTAAGTTCATTTCAGAAAGAGTCAATAGCGGATTGAATAACCAGCGCTATCAAATACATCAAGATGCAACTATGTACAATGATTTTATTATTAATAATTTAAATAAAATTCTTACTATCGAGTTAAATACTTTTAAAGATGAAAAAAGTATAATAGCGTTTTTCTTGAGAACAAATTACTCTAAAATAGATACTTATTTATCAGTTCTAGGCATTGGCAATGTTTTAGGTCTGTTGAATTATCAGTTGGTTGGAGGGAATAATCCATTAATTTATCTGAGAATAAATAGTATTTTTCCACTTGAATCTGCCGTGAAAAATGCTAGAAAGTATCAGAATTCAGTTTTGTTTGATGTCCAAAATAAACATTATACCAGTGTTGCAATGTTAAAATATTTGTTTACTAAGCAATTTACAGGAAGTCCAAAAGATAAAATATTAAAGTACACAGATTGGTTTTGGGATACGATAGAAGATTACTTTATGGGAGTTTTACCTGAAGAAGTTGAAAGAAACATTCAGAAAAATAATTGAATTTTGAATCGGAGGTCCTATGCTTACTTTTAAACAGTTGATTGATTTAAATAATGCTTATATTGATTTTTGTGAATATGAATATGGTCAGGCAGAACCTCTAGTTGATTTTTCGCAACCAGTTCAAACGATTTCTCGAGAAGTTCTTCCACAAATGATTGATATTGCCTATACGGATGATGTGGAGGATAGTTTTGGACGTTTTCGCTATGAGGTTGCGGCGAAGGTTGATATTCTAAATTGTGAGGAACTCTATCAACTTTCTAACGAGAAATTGACAGTTATCTGCGTGAAAGAGACTTCGGTGGATGAGATCATTTACAATTTGCGCAAGTGTTCTTTTGATGATTGGATTACATGTACAAATTGGATAGATTATGATGAAGTCACGCAGCTTACGGATGGAGTAATCAACGAAGAAAATTTGTTTGCATTACATCCAGAAATGAAAAGGATAGAAATTGTACGTTTGGCATCTTTCATCTAATTCTTTTCCTTAGTATAATGATGTTAGTTATGAATGAAATGTAGGTGTTAGTCTTGGATGATAAATCTTTAGAGGTGATGCATAAAGGGTTATATCATGCTTTTGTGCAAGAAAGTGAAACAGCTGGTAATTTAGCTTTTCATCCTAAATTTGTATCAAATAATCAGCGAAAATTCCATAAAGTATTAACGGAAATCGAATATGAATTGCAAAACTGTGATGCTTTCTTCATAAGTGTGGCTTTTATTACGATGAGTGGGATTACGCCTTTGTTGCAGGTCTTTAAAGAGTTAGAGCAAAGAGGTGTTCCAGGGCGTATTTTAACTACTGATTATTTAACCTTTAGCGAACCTAGAGCTTTGAAAAAGTTAGCTGAGTTAAAAAATATTGAAGTTAGAATGTATCGGACCCAAAATCAGTCAGCTGGTTTCCATACAAAGGGCTATATTTTCGAAAAAGATAACTTATACCGCATGATTATTGGTAGTTCCAATTTGACCATGAATGCTTTAACAAAGAATAAAGAGTGGAATACAAAGTTGATTTCTACTAAAGATGGTGCGGTTTATAAGGATTTAGTCGATGAGTTTGAAGCACTTTGGAGTGATAATTCGCAGCAATATGATGAACATTTAGCAAAAATCTATGAAGAGAACTATCAACGCCAAAAAGCAATTCAAAAACAAAAAATTCAGCAAGAGTTTGAAGAAATTTGGCAGGATTCTCATACTGTACAATATGAGCAAGTAGCGGATAGTTATGATACACAATATGAAATTGTTCAAGAACAACGTGATGTGACTCGACAAATGGCTGTTCCTGAAATGGAAATGTATAAACTACAGCCAAATTCGATGCAAAGTGGATTCATAGATGAGTTAAAAGCACTGATTGTAAATGGTGCTAAGCGTGCATTACTTATATCAGCGACTGGTACTGGGAAAACCTATGCCTCGGCTTTTGCGTTAAGAAATATCAAATACAAACGTGCGCTATTTTTAGTTCACCGTGAGCAAATCGCGAAACAAGCCATTGCAAGTTATAAAAAAGTTTTCGGACAAACACGTACTTTTGGGTTGCTGTCGGGTAATCATAAAGCTGATGCGAGTGTTGATTACCTTTTTTCAACAATGCAAATGATGGCAAAAGAAGAGATTCGTCAACAATTTCCGAAAGATTACTTCGATGTAGTAGTGATTGATGAAGCCCATCGCGTAGGAGCTGGTTCTTATCAACGAATTTTAGATTATTTTGAACCTGAGTTACTTTTAGGGATGACTGCAACACCAGAACGTACCGATAATTTTGATGTGTTTAAAGCATTTGATCATAATATTGCTTATGAAATTCGTTTAAAGCAAGCATTGGAAGAAGAGTTGCTTTGCCCATTCCATTATTTTGGTATTAGCGATATCCTGGTCAATAATCAACTACTAGATGAAACAAAAGATTTTACGCGCCTTTCTTCTAGTGAGCGGATCAACCATATTATTGAGAAAATCGAGTATTTTGGTTATTCGGGTGACAGGGTTAAGGGTTTAATTTTCTGTCGTTCAAAAGAGGAGTGCCAATTTTTAAGTGAGGCTTTTAATCAACGTGGATATCGTACGGATTATTTGACTGGTTCAGATTCTCAAGAAAAGCGTGAAAAAATGATTTCTTATTTGGTAGATGTTCAGCAAATCGATTATCTAGATTATATTTTCACAGTCGATATTTTTAATGAAGGTGTGGATATTCCGGAAGTTAATCAAGTGGTTCTACTCAGACCAACGCAATCACCAATCGTTTTTGTTCAGCAATTAGGGCGTGGCTTGCGTAAGGATAAGGACAAAGAATATTTAGTCGTGCTAGATTTTATCGGTAATTATAAGAATAACTATATGATACCGATTGCTTTATCTGGAGACCGCAGTTATAACAAAGATAATATTCGCAAGTTCATTTCAGAATCTGACCGTACGATTCCAGGTGCGTCAACAATTCACTTTGATGAAGTTTCACGTAAAAAAATCTTTGAATCAATTGACGGAGCAAATTTCGACTCCATTCAATTGATCAAAGATGCTTATAAGGGATTACGACAAAAATTAGGTCGTATTCCAGAACTGATGGAATTTGAAAAATATGGTGAGCTTGATGTCATGCGTATTTTAGGAAATCCTAAACTGGGTTCATACTATCGCTTTTTAAATAATTATGAATCAGAGTATCCTTACGAGCTTTCAGAATCTAGTGAACAAATGTTGAAGTTTATTTCACGCAAGTTCGCGAGTGGTAAACGTGCACATGAGTTACTTGCCTTTCAATTATTAATGAAAAATCCAGAACAAGACATTTACCCACTTTGGGAGTCTGAAATGGCTAGTCGTTACGGAATTACTATTGATTTGAAAGCAAAAGTGAATGTGGCTAATATCTTAACGGCCAGATTTATTACTGGTGGTGAAAAAGTAACTTTCAAGGATTGTATCTTTATGGATGATTCTTCAGGAGAATGGTTGATTTCTGATTTATTTAAGCAAGCATTAACGGATGAAGAATTCGTCCATCAACTAAAATCAGTGATCGAATTTGGGTTACACCGTTATGAACAAAGTTATCAGGATAGATATCAAGATACTAATTTTGTTTTATATCAAAAATACACTTACGAAGATGTGTGTCGCTTATTAAACTGGCAAGAAAATTCAGTCGCGCAAAATATTGGTGGTTATAAATTTGATAAAGATACGAACACTTTCCCGGTATTCATCAACTATCACAAATCCGAGGATATTGATGCGACGATAAACTATGAAGATCGTTTTATTAATGAAAACCAACTGATTGCAATCTCAAAATCAGGTCGAAATCTAAGTTCAAATGATGTGCAGAATTTTATTAATGCAGAAGAAAGAGGAATTAAAGTAGATTTATTTGTTCGTAAAAATAAAGATGACAAGACTTCAAAGGAATTTTATTATCTTGGTCGGATGAAGCCCACTGGTTTTGCGGAAGAGTTTCAAATGAAAGATACGAACAAAACCGCAGTTGAGATTGGTTGGCAGCTTGAAACTCAGGTGCGAGAAGATATTTATGACTATATTGTTGAAAGGTAGAGTGAGATGAAAGAGATAGAAGTTGTAGCAGCTATTATTCAAGAAGATGGCAAGATTTTCGCGACACAGCGTGGTTATGGTGATTTAAAAGGTGGTTGGGAATTTCCTGGCGGTAAACTAGAAAAAGGCGAATCACCTGAGCATGCTCTTGTTCGCGAAATTCAAGAAGAGCTAAATACAACAATTGAAGTTGGCGAATTGATTGAAACGGTTGAATATGATTATCCTTCCTTTCACTTAAAAATGTATTGTTACTTGTGTCAACGGGTTTCTGGGCAGCTGGATTTGTTAGAGCATAGCGCAGCGAAATGGTTAACCAAAGCGACACTTGATTCAGTAGACTGGCTGCCTGCGGATATAGCGGTAGTCAATAAAATAAAAGAGATATTATAAAGTGAGGTATGAATGAAATTAAGTAAGTCTTTTCATAACCAATTTACTCAAATAATCAATAATATGGGTATTCATAGGATACTTGGGCCCATTTTTTATCAAGCAAAGTATGGGCTACGTTTTGAAATGGGCATTGGTGAGCCGACTGATGAAAAGTTTAGGATTATACCAACTCATTTTGAAGAAGCTATCCATCGTGCACTATCCATTTATCAAGCAACCGAGCCATATGATATTTTACGTATAAATGTATGGTTGGATTCTGAAAATGAGGCTGAAATACCTAACTACTTCACTAGTCTTGGCTTGCCTGAATGCGATGAATCATACATTGAAACGCACTATTCAGATGGTTATGAATGTCAGATAAAGGCGTGTTATTGGGATTTACGAAAGCTTACCTTTGATTGGAAAAAGTTGTTTCGTGATATTGTATATACAGATTTCAAGGAACCACATTTTTTGGCGAGTAATGTTTTCTTCATAAATACGAAAGCTAAAATACTTTATCACTTATATGATGATCGCGGCTTGGATGTAGTAGCTATAGATAAAATGACCTTGCAGCCGATTTATCAAAACTATCATACATGGTTGTTAGATTATGATAGAGCAGCAATGAAAAAAGTATTTGAAAAATAATTTACATCGAGTCTCAGTTTTGGGGCTCGATTTTTCTTGACACTGGTGTTACACTTGTGTTAATTTGGTGTGGGGTGATGAACTTATGGCAACGGATAAAAAAAGAGTAATGATTAGTTTTGATGATAAGAGTTTAGAAAAGTTAGAATATCTTGTTGAGGATGCGCGAGATAGACGTGGGATGCGTTTGACGAAATCACAAATTATTGAACTCTTATTACAAACAGTTGACCATTTTGACGATATCATGGGGGCGATTTATTCGAAAAAATAGATCGCAGTTTTTTTTAGTATATGGTGTAACACTAGTGAAAGAGGTGAGAGTATGATATATATCAGAGAAGCACAGTTTTTAGATGAAATTGCGATGAATAAGTATAATTTAATGGTAGGCGCTCATTTACGAGGAGAAGAAGTAATGTTTTATCAGTCTTTTGCAGAAATTGATAAGTTAACTGCAGATGATTATGTTTTTGATTATGTCCAACAGTCGTATCAATTATTTGAATGGATGGGATTAACAGTACCGCTTTTAGATTATCCAGACGCCTTACAATGCTTATACGGCAGAAAAATCAAAACATGTAAAATTGGTGAAGTAGTTAATGATTCTAACACTTGGCCGGTGTTTATTAAACCAAAAGATGGTTCTAAAGTCTTTACTGGACGTGTGGTATCCTCGATTAGCGATTTGATTGGCATTGGTTTACCGATGGATTATCCGGTGTGGGCGAGTGAGCCTGTTGAATTTATTAGAGAGTGGCGCTGTTTTATTTTACATGGGGCAGTACTTGATGTTCGTCCTTATGTAGGAGATTATCATGTGCAGTATGATGCTTCGGTAATCGATCAAGTCATTAAACTTTGGCAAGATGCGCCGTGTGCTTATAGTTTGGATATTGGGGTTACGAAAGATGGTCGGACGCTTGTTGTTGAAATCAATGATGGTTTTGCGCTTGGGCATTATGGTTTGACACCACTGAGAGCTTTAAAGTTTCAAAAAGCAAGATGGCATGAGATTACTTCTGCTTATTTTAGCGAACATGAGGTATTTTATTTTCCAGAATAGAATCTAAAATATTAGTCAATTAGATTTGAGGTGAACAACATGAAAATATCAGAGTTTTGGCAAGGATTTAAAAAGGAATATGCAATTGAGACAGACAGTTATGCGGCTTATGCATTTGGGGTAGATGAAGATGAATTAGCACAGTTAGTATTATCAGGTAAAAAGACTGCAACTTCCTCACTATATTTAGCTTATGAGTTTGAAAATGAGCCACTACCCCAAATTGGTGAGTACAATATGATTTTAGATAGCCAGGAGCAGCCCGTTTGTATTACCCAGACCAAGAAAGTATATCTATGTCCATATAATGAAATTACTGCTGAGTTTGCGAAAAAAGAAGGTGAAGGAGATTTGTCGCTTCACTATTGGCAAGTGGTGCATGAAGAATTTTTCCAATCTGTATGTCATGAAATGGGGGCGGAATTTTCACCTGAGATGCTTGTTGTGTGCGAAGAATTTGTATGTCTATATCCGAAAAGCTTTCCACACTAATTTCACATGAGCTCGATGTGTGTTATAATTTGTTTAGAAAATTGAAGGAAGTGGTTAGGATGAATGAGCAGACTACATTGGAAAGCCGTCAGAAAACCAAAAATGGTGTGAAACGCTTAGTCTTTGTCGTGCTTTCCATCTTGCTTGAAGTGACGTTGATTGTTCTTTTATTTACTTCACTAAATGATTATGCAGAATGGTTGAATTTATTAACGCGTACACTTGCAGCAATTTTAGTGCTCTATATTTATAGTGAAGATAAAACCGCTACAATGAAGATGCCGTGGATTATACTAATTATGTTATTTCCAATTGTCGGTGTGACGATTTATCTTTTAGTAGGGTTGAATAAAGGAACTAGAAAGATGCGCGCACGATATCAGGCAATTGACGAGGTGTTATTACCGCTCTTACCTGATTCGTCTGATTTAATCGAAAATTTAAAGCAAACACAGCCCAAAGCCGCGAGCATTTCTCATTATTTGCAGACTTATGCAAAATATCCACTCTATCAAAATACAGATGTGACGTATTATAACGAAGCGGTCAAAGGTTTAGAAGCACAACTTGAAGCGTTAAAGCAAGCCAAACATTTTATTTTTATGGAATATCATGCGATTGAAGATAAGGAATCCTGGCAACGAATTGAGGAAATCTTAGTTGAAAAAGTCAATGAAGGGCTAGAAGTTCGGGTATTCTATGATGATATGGGTTCGATTGGCTTTATCAATACGGATTTTGTGCAAAAGATGGAAGGACTAGGAATTGCTTGTCGGGTGTTTAATCCGTTTATGCCTGGGCTAAATGTCTTCTTAAATAATCGTGATCATCGCAAAATTACGGTCATTGATGGCGAGGTTGGCTTTACTGGCGGCTATAATTTGGCCAATGAGTATTTCAATGTAACGCACCCTTATGGCATGTGGAAGGATACGGGAATTCGGCTGGAAGGTCCTGCTGTGCGTTCCTTAACGATTGCCTTTTTAGAAATGTGGAATGCCGTCAAAGAAACGGATAAACATGATGAGAACTTTATGCGCTTTTTACCTGTTGATAGCTATGAAGCAAGTGAGACTGGCTTTGTCCAACCTTATGCCTTTATTCCGATGTCTAGTGAACGGGTCGGAGAAGAAGTGTATATCAGTATGGCCAATAAGGCGGAAAAATATTGTTACTTTATGACGCCTTATTTGATATTAACGGATGAAATGGTGCATGCGATTGCTCTTGCTGCAAAACGGGGCGTAGATGTGCGAATTATTACTCCAGGAATTCCAGATAAAAAGATGGTTTATGGGGTGACGCGTTCCTTCTATCCTGATTTGGTCAAGCATGGGGTTCGTATTTATGAATGGACGCCAGGTTTCTGTCATGCGAAAATGAGTGTGGTCGATGATGTGATGGCAACTTGTGGGACGATTAATTTAGATTATCGCAGTTTGTATCATCATTTTGAAAATGGCTGCTTTATGGTTAATACTCAGTCAGTGCTTGATATTAAAGCAGATTTCGACGCTACTTTTGAAGAATGTCGTGAAGTGACGCAAGAATATCAAAAGGGAAGTAAAGCTCATTTGTCATTGAAAGAATTATTCTTACGTTTATTTGCCCAATTGTTATAAAATTTATCGAGTATCTTGTGAAAATTGCTTACAAGATACTCTTTTTTTGTTATAATGTGTGAAACGAAAAAAGGGATGGTGCAGATGTTGAAAAAATGTAGTGAACAAGACCGGAAACGATTGACTGATTACCTTTATCAAAATCCCGTGTTGAACTTATTTATTATCGGTGACTTGTATAATTACGGTTTTGATTCGGACATTCAAGACTTATATATCGATGAAGATTATCAAGGTATTCATGGTTTGGTTTTACGTTATCGCAACAGCATTTTGGTGCAAAGCTATGAAGGCAGAACTTATCCTGAATTTGTCGCAGAGTTAGTTGAACGTCACCAGATTACACATATTAATGGGGAAGCAAGTTTAGTGGCAAAATACGACTTTACTGCAAGAGAGAATGTATTATGTTACTTCTCGCAATGCAAAGAACTAAAAAATGCACCTAAAATGACAGCTGTTGAATCGTTTGGTCCTGAAGATGCAAAAGAAATTTCAGAGGTTTTTAAAAGTGTTTTTAAAAACTTTTCAGCTAAACCTGATGAAATCCAAGAAAGTCTGGCGAAAAAACTAGATCGTGTCTATGGCGTCAGAGTAGATGGAAAAATTGTATCGATTGCTAGAAGTACTGCTGAATGTCCTGGTTTAGCAATGTTAGTTGGTGTTGCTACGTTAGAGTCTTTTAGAAGTCTTGGATATGCACGCCAAACGGTAGCCAAACTAACTGCAGATTTACTCGCTGAAGGAAAGGAACCTTGTCTCTTTTATGAAAATCCAGTTGCAGCGAGAATATATGAGAGTCTAGGTTATGAACGTGTTGGACAATGGCGAGTAGTGAGATTGTAGAAATTAAGCCCATCACTAAAATGCGAACAATAAATATGATTTGATACTAAACCATAGTCATTTTGTTGATTTAAGCGAAAGAAGAATCTATAATTTTTGTAGAATATACGAAAATGAGGGTTGGTAATGAGCAAATGTTTAGTGATTGGTTCTTCAGTTTGTGATTGTTTAATTTATACGGATGTGTTACCTAGTCGTGAAGGGGATGCACACATAAGTAACCAAAAAATGCAAATTGGTGGTTGTGCATTAAATGTTGCTGCAACTCTAAAGGGATTAGGTGCGGATTTTGATTTTTTATCTCCCGTGGGCCAAGGGATGTATGGTGATTTTGTTGCCATTGAGTTGGCTAAATTACAATTACCGATATTTCGTGTTTAGGGTGAAAATGGGTGTTGTTATTGTTTTATCGAAGCAGATGGCGAACGAACTTTTCTTTCTTATCATGGCATCGAGTATAGCTTCCAAAAATCTTGGTTAGAAAACTTTAATTTAAATGATTATGGCTATCTCTATCTTTGCGGGTTAGAAGTAGAGGAAGCAACTGGCGAAGAATTAGTTGATGCACTCGCAGATTTTAAAGGTAAAATTGTTTTTTGTCCTGGACCAAGAGTTTGTGAAACCCCCTCAGAACGAATTGCACAATTGTTATCTTATCAACCAATACTACACTTAAATGAACAAGAAGCCTATTTGATGAGCGGCCAACAGGAATTATTCGCGGCTATTGAATCTCTGTATGCCAAAACGAATGCACCAGTCGTGGCTACATTAGGTTCCAAAGGTGTGATTGCCTATGATGGTGAATGGATAGAATGTGTTTCTGAAAAAGTTAAGGTCAAAGATACTGTCGGGGCTGGTGATAGTCATGTAGCTGGGGTGCTAGCTGGATTATTAGCAGATCATAATCTCAGGGATAGTCTACAATTAGCTAATCGAGTCGCTGGGGAAGTCGTACAAGTCTCAGGCGCATTATTGCCAAAAGAAAAATATATGGAATTGCGGATAAACGAAACTTAAATAGCTGAAATATGGAGATTTATATAATGGGAAAAATGGATTATCTTGTTTACCTAATTAATATTGTAAGTAATCATTATTTCGCTGGTGATTTAAAAAAAGGATACAGAACACTAAATGATAGTGGGCTACTTGCCTTTAACGATGAATTCTATGATGTACAACATACTTTGAGTAAGGAAGTACTACTAAAAGAAGTTGGTGAAATCATTCTTCAAAGTGATATTTGTCAGAATGATTGCTTGAGAGACAACGTTGCCTTAGTTCGACTTACGATTGGTGAAATTATGCGTCGTTTAAATATTAGTTATATGGATGCCATGGATTTGTTCTATCAATTCATTACAGCTGAATTATTATCTGATGAAGATACTGGCTATTTTACTTATTCTCATCTTGATTTAGCTAAGTTAGTAATAGAAGAACAAAAAGTGAATAGCAGAGAAGAAAAAATTGATATACATGTTGGAGGAAAAGTATTATGTGTTTAATTTGTGAGAGAATCAGAGAAATTACTGAAAACAAGAATCCGTATTTTGTAAAAGAAATGACCACAGGATATGTAGTGATTGGGGATCATCAATATTTTGAAGGTTATACACTATTTTTGTGTAAGCGACACGTCAACGAATTACATGAATTACCACACGAATATAAATTGAAATTTTTAGATGAAATGAGTTTGGTTTCCCAGGCGGTCTCACAAGCGTTCCAAGCTGATAAAATGAATATTGAGTTATTAGGTAATGGTGAAAGTCATGTTCATTGGCATCTCTTTCCACGCAAAAATGCCGATTTAGGTAAATATGGGCATAATGGGAAAGGGCCTGTTTGGTGGTTACCTTTTGATGAAATGTATGATGAAAATGTAAGACCGAGTAACGAAAAATTACAAGAATTGAAAGTAAAATTACTTGATGAGATTAATAAAATTAGTTGAATGAATAGCGCTTGAATTGTCTATGGTTCAGGCATTTTTATTTTGCTATAATGAAGTTTGAAGAATGTTGAAAGGGAAAATTTTTGGCTATGATTAATAAAATCTTAATCATCGGTTGTCCTGGTTCTGGGAAGAGTACTTTTGCGCGTAAGTTAAGAGATCAACGCCAACTTCCACTCTATTATTTAGACCAAATTTGGCATAAACCAGATCAGACGACTATTTCTAAAGAGGCGTTTATTCAGCGTCAAAAAGAAATAATAAACCAAGATGAATGGATTATAGATGGAAATTATCTCACCACTTTAGAATTAAGACTGGCAACTTGCGATACGGTATTCTTTTTAGATTTACCGAATGGCGTTTGCTTCGAAAGTGTTAGAAATCGAATCGGTCAAGCGCGCGAGGATATGCCTTGGGTGGAAGAGGAATTCGATGAGGAGTTCCAACAATGGATATTGGATTTTCCAACTAAGCAACGACCTGTGATGATTGAGTTGTTGAAGAAATATGAAAAAGGGAAGCAAATCATCGTCTTTCATACTAGAAAAGAAGTTGAGGAGTATTTTGCTCATCAGTAAACCTTTTAGAAAGTGGTAAAGAAATAACAGTTAGACTTATTTAATAAGCAAGTTTTATATTAATTTTGTTTTAGAAACGGGTGAGTTAAATGAAAAAAATTGGAGTTGTATTATATCCTAATTACTCTTTGCAGGAAATTACATGCATAACGTCTACACTATCAATCTGGTTTAATGAAGAAATTGATTATATTGCTAGTGAGAATATTTGCTATTTTACAGAAGAGGGATTACCCACATATCCAACTAAGCTTATTCAAGAAGTAAATATTACAGATTATGATTGTATTATCATTCCGGGGTCAATTAATCCATTAGCGGGGTTATATGATGATGAATTAATTCATTTTTTACATCAAGGTATTTCAAGCGATATTGTTTTTGCAGCAATATCATCAGCACCGCTTTTATTGGGAAAAGCAGGATTATTAAAAGGGAAAAAGTATACTGGAGGATTATTCGTTCAGCAATTGGATTATTTTGACTTTATGGAAATTGATAATTTTACTCATAAATCAATTGAGATAGAGGATGGATTAATCACCGGGATAGGGATGTATTTTATTGATTTTGCTAAGGCTGTTTTGAAATATTTAGATTATCCAATTGATGAAACCTTTTTAAATCCAAGCCTGAAATACACTGAGAAAGATTTGCTTTTTTATTATTCGGAGGAAGATTATTTAAATTTTGTCAATGAAGTTAAAACTTTTGAGAAATAGAATGTACCTATTTTAAATTTGTTTTTGTATCTGATTCTTTTTATAGCAGCTCAATTTGGGTTGCTTGTTTTTGTGGAAAAATTAATTTTTTTGATATAATGTGCACTCTATTACTTGTTTATTTAACTATTTTGTATTCGATTACATATAGAAGATAAGACAACAGATATGGTATAATTGAGAAAATGTTTTTGGGAGGGACCTTATGCAAGCTTTATTAGTTATTGATATGGAACAGGGATTTTTGAAAGCGGATAGATCTGAGCGAAATAATCCTGATGCAGAGAAAAATATTTTGAAATTAATGGATTATTTCCGTGAAACGAAACAACCAATCATTCATATACAACACTTAAGTACCGATCCTAACTCAGCTTTTTTCACTGAAGAAGGTTATCAGTTCATGGAAGGTTTTGAGCCGCATCCTGGGGAGAAAGTTTTTCAAAAACACGTTAATAGCGCATTTATTGGAACGAATTTAGAAGGATATTTACATGAAGAAGGGATTTGTCGACTCGTTATTACTGGTCTAACTTTGCCTCATTGTGTTTCTACAACGACTCGGATGGCTGGAAATCTTGGCTTTGAGACGACATTAATTAGTGATGCCACCGCTACATTTGCGTTAAGAGACATTATGGGTAATTGGATAGATGCAGAGGAGTTGCATCAGTCTCACTTGGCAGCATTGAACGAAGAATTCGCAAAAGTGATGAGTTGTGAAGAGTTTTTACGAGTCATTGATAAAAAAGAGAATGAAGTAGATTAATACAGGAACAAGAAAGTAGTTCTGTTTAACACTATTTCACTTTTTACTAGTTTTTATTTTCTCTGTAATGTGTTATGATGGGAAAAGAACGAAAAAATAAGGATGATTTATCATGAATGATTATACAGACATCAAACGAAATCATTTCCGTTTTCCTGCTTTTTCAGATGAAGATGGGGTAAAACTTCAAGATGGTACTTTTCGAAAACCATTCTCATTTGAAGAAGATTGGATCTTAACGGATGAAGATATTGATCGAAAAGCAAATAGACAAAATAAAGTAAATACTTCTCGTCGTGGGAATAAGACAATTGCGCATAAAGCTGGTCATAGTGTGAAGCAGATGGAAGAGTTGAAAAAACATCGCGAAAACTTACCTACTTATTCACGACATCCAAAAGTGGAAGTGACACCAACTGGTAAGAAAAACTTATTCGGTAGCAGTCATTTACATGCGACTTATAAGGTGCGAAATGAAAAGGAAACTCCTGCCATTCATGCCAAACCACCTAAGACAGATGCGTTTAAAAAGTCGGTTTTCGAACCAACTTATGTACCTGCTTCATTAATCCCTGATAAAAAGGAAGAGGTAGACCAATCTGAGTTGCTCAATTCAATGCAAAAGAGCAAGGACAGCTATATGCTTTTCGATACCGAGCCAGCACCTTATCAAGTAAAGCAAGAGGAAAATGAACCAACTGTCAAGAAGTTCAAAGTTCCAAGTGCTGCAAAAGATCATAATCATTTACCGAAAGCAACACAAGAAATGATTGCGAAGAAAAAATCAGTCTTGGGTTCATTAGATACGATGATTGAAGATGGTGCGAAAGAAAAACGCAATACCAAATATTTTGAATAATAATTATGTCTGGCTATTATTGACGGCCAGACTTTTTTTCTTAATTTTTCGAAATATTTTGCGTTTTCACTATAAATTTTCTGACAAATTGATATAATGGATGAAAGACTACTTGGCTAGTAGAAAAGAAAAGAGGAAAACAAATGAGAAGGTTTGAAAAATCACATAAATTAGATCATGTAAGCTACGATGTCCGTGGTCCAGTCTTAGAAGAAGCTGAACGCATGCAAGAAAATGGCATTTCCATCTTAAAGCTAAATACAGGAAATCCTGCGCCATTTGGATTTGAAGCGCCAAATGAGATTATTCGCGACTTGATTATGAATGTCCGTCAATCAGAAGGGTATTCAGATTCAAAGGGGATTTTTTCAGCGAGAAAAGCAATTGAGCAATATTATCAATTATTGAAGTTTCCAAATTTGTCGATTAATGATATTTATACTGGTAATGGGGTCAGCGAATTGATTACCATGTCGATGCAAGCTTTGTGTAATGATGGCGATGAAGTTCTAGTGCCGATGCCGGATTATCCTTTATGGACGGCTTCTGTCTCATTGGCAGGTGGCAAGCCTGTTCATTATATTTGTGATGAAGAAAGTGAATGGTATCCAGATATTGCGGATATTCGTTCTAAGATTACAGCCAAAACGAAAGCGATTGTCTTAATTAATCCTAATAATCCAACAGGAGCTGTATATCCAAAAGAGATTTTAGAGCAAATTGTCGATATCGCACGTGAATTTGAATTGATGATTTTCTCTGATGAAATTTATGATCGTTTGGTGATGGATGATTACAAGCATATTCCGATTGCGACTTTGGCACCGGATTGCTTTGTCGTGACGTTTGGTGGCTTATCGAAATCTCATCGTGTGGCAGGTTTCCGTGTAGGTTGGATGGTGCTAACTGGGAAGAAATCAATTGCGAAAGATTATATTGAAGGTTTAAATATGCTATCTTCCATGCGTTTATGTTCAAATGTTTTGTCGCAACAAGTCATTCAAACCGCGCTTGGTGGCATTCAAAGTGTGGATGAGCTGCTATTACCAGGTGGCCGCATTTATGAACAACGCGAATTTGTCTATAAAGCCGTTAATGATATTCCTGGACTTTCTGCGGTTAAACCTAAAGCTGCTTTTTATATGTTCCCAAAAATTGATGTGAAGAAGTTCAATATTACCAATGATGAGCAATTTGTATTAGACTTTCTTCATGAGCATCATGTCTTAATGGTGCATGGTGGTGGTTTCAACTGGATGCAGCCGGATCATTTCCGAATTGTGTATTTACCTAATTTGGATGATTTGAAATTAACGATGGATAAGATGCGCAAGTTTTTAGCCACTTATCGTCAAAAATAAACATTCTTCAGCTCGGCAACTTTCCCGGGCTGATTTATTTTGAAGTAAAAGAGGTGAACGCATGACGGATTACTTAGAGACTTATTTGACTTGGTATCCGAATAGTAAAATAGAACATTATCCCCAAGATTTTCATACGACTTTATCTAGTGATGCTCGTAGTCTGTATTATCAAGCACTTGAATTAGATCAGCAGCAACAACTGGAGTTACACCGCAAATATGAATTGCGCTCGAAATTTACGACTTTTGATTATTTAAAAGATACCCAATGGCAGTTTGATGAATACCGGGTGGACTATAATTATCCAAAGAGTGATCCGGGATTGCGCTGTAAATGTGGTAAAAAGTTGAAATATCAGTTTGTGTTAATTTCTAAAAATCGTCAAAAGAAAATGTACTTAGGTATGCAGCACTTTTCTGATCATCTGGGCGTGTCGCAAAAGGTGGCTAATGAGATTAAAAAGGGTTTGTCGCAGGTTGATTTTGGTATTGATGAAATTTTGTGGTTGCATCATCAACAGTATCGTTTTCCGAATGAATTATGGCGACGATACTGTTTTGCGCATTATCGGAATAGTTTGATGAAGCAACCAGTCAAGTTAAATAGACAATTACTCAAGCGATTAGCGAGTTTTAAACAAGTGGATTTACCGATTTATACGGTCGATTTTCAGTTGGCTTTACGTGAGATTGCTTTGGTTAATAAGCAGCTACGTGTGGAAGGCAACCAGTTAAAACAAATTTATCAGCGAGAGCATTATGAAGCTTTTTCCCAAGATTTAGCGCAAGATATCTTAAATTTTGACTTTAATTATGATAGTAAACGTATTTTTTCAGCTCAAGGCAAGAAATATCTAAAGAATCAATCATTCACGCGTGAACAGCTGATGAGTGAATTGATAGAACGATTGCGACAATTGGATGGCTTTGAAGATATTTCACAAAAACGCACCATTTTTCATACGCAAACTTTGCATTTACCTTTAGCGATGTTTGATGAAAATTGTTTAGCATATGTATTGGAAAAATATTTGCAATATGGTTTTCGTTTGAATTTCTTTATCAGCTTACCGCGCAGCCTCAGAATGGCCATGCAGAAAACATTAAAAGCCCAAAAAGCCATCCCTACCGTGCAAAGTTATGCGCAAGAGTTACAAGTACATTTAAATCAAATTCCAAAAGGCTATCAAAAAATGGTATTGGAAAGCTTGTTACGCGATTTAGCTGCAAGAGAGTAATCTTTTTTGAGGAGTTCAAAAATTTCCAAATGAAGGGCTCTATCCCTTGCACTTCATGGATAACGGGTGTAGGATAAAAGGCAGAGGTGTTGTATATGTCAGAAATTACATTAAATCAATTAGAAAACTTAGAAAATGCATATTTAAAAAATGATAAGTTAAATGTGCTTCAAAATGCTCTATTTAGCAATGATTTAACTAAAATTGCTTCTAATCAACAAGCAAAAGCAGCGCAGCCATTTATTTTTTCAATTGACTTGAAAACACATGGAATTACTAACCAATTTCAATCTGGCCGTTGCTGGATTTTCTCAGCGATGAATGTTTTGCGTGAAGCTTTGATTAAAGAGTTGAAGATTGAAGGCGATTTTGAACTTTCTCAAAATTACATTGCATTTTATGATAAATTAGAAAAAGCAAATTGGTTTATGGAATGTGTCAAAAAAGAACTAGCCACTGATTTAGATGCGGAAAAAATGCGTTTCTTATTAGAAGGAGCAGTTAGCGATGGTGGTCAATGGAATATGTTGGTTTCATTGGTTGAAAAATATGGTGTTTGTCCGAAAGATGCTTATCCTGAAAGTTTCCAAGCTGGGCATACACGTAAATTAAACAGCTTGATGAATCGTCGTTTACGCAAATTTGCACTTGAAGCTAAAGCCGCCTTTG
Source organism: Enterococcus cecorum (assembly GCF_023221775.1). Taxonomy (GTDB): domain Bacteria; phylum Bacillota; class Bacilli; order Lactobacillales; family Enterococcaceae; genus Enterococcus_E; species Enterococcus_E cecorum_A. The sequence goes on from NZ_JAKUDS010000011.1 coordinate 42,418, forward strand.
ATGCAGGAAATAAGGAAGCAATTGATAAACTTCAACGAGAAACCCTTAAAGAAGTCTATCAATTATTAGCGACAAACTTTGGTCTACCTCCAAAAGAATTTGTTTTTGAATATTATGATGAAGATCATAAAGCGCATGCCAAAGAATTAACACCACATGAACTATACAAGTTAACCAACTTAAACTTAAGTGACTATGTGAATGTGATTAATGGTCCTACAGCAGACAAACCTTTCTATCAAACATTCACTGTAGAACATTTAGGGAATGTCGTCGATGGTCAACCTGTTCAATTATTAAACTTACCATTAGATGAGTTTAAGGAAGCAACAATCAAACAAATGCAGGCAGGCGAATTGGTATGGTTTGGATGTGATTGTTCTCAAGATGCTGATCGTGAAGGTGGAATGTGGAACGATGAATACTTCCAATACGAAAAAGCTTTTGACTTAGACTTGGCTTTAACTAAAGAAGAAATGTTAAACGTGAAGGAAAGCGCCATGAACCACGCGATGGTCTTAACTGGGGTAAACTTAGTCGATGGTGAACCTAATCGTTGGAAAATCGAAAATTCTTGGGGCGATAAAGTAGGACACAAGGGTTACTATGTTGCAAGTGATACTTGGTTTGATAAATATGTGTATGTCGTGGCGATTAACAAGAAATATTTATCAGAAAAAGCCTTAAAAGCGTTAGAAGGTCAACCAACATTATTAAAACCTTGGGATCCATTCGGTACTTTGGCAGACTAAGATTGGTTTCAAATTTAATCTAAGCTATTCACAGCAGTTCGCAATACTTGTGAGCTGCTGTATTCATTTTAAGTGAATTTTATTGACTTTTTATTTTAAGCACGATAAAATAAAAAACAGATAAAGCAGATGTGGTGGAATTGGCAGACACGCACGCTTGAGGGGCGTGTGAGCACAGCTCGTGTGGGTTCGAGTCCCATCGTCTGCATAAAAATAAAACACAAGGTTTGAAAGTTGTTTTTCATCCCTTGTGTTTTTTCTGTTGCTTTTATTATTTTTTATTTTGCATTTCTTGGTCTTTTTGAATCGTAGCATCGATGCCTTTGATGATGCTAGTCATAAAGTTGTTTTCTTCCATCGCCAATAAACCAGCAACGGTAGTCCCACCAGGCGAGCAAACTTTATCTATTAATCCCCATGGGTTTTCTTCAGATTCTAAAATCATTTTGGCACTACCTAAAACCGCTTGGGCAGCAATCTCAGTGCTTAATTGTTTTGGTAAGCCATGTTTGACGGCTGCTCTGGCCAAAGTATCGACGAAAAGATAAGCATAAGCAGGTGAGCTTCCGGCAATGGCGGTAAAGTTTGAAAAGTCTTTTTCTGCCACGAACCACGCTTTTCCAACGGCATTAAACATCTCTAAAACGAGGTCTAATTGTTCTTTCGTGGCATGTGAATTTCCGCAAATCGCAGCACAGCCTAATCCGACCATCGCATTGACATTTGGCATAATCCGGATTACGGGTAGTTGTTGATTTTCTCCTAAGGCGTGTTCTAATTGCGCAAGCGTAGTTCCTGCGGCGATGGATAAAATGACGGGATGATTTGCAATCAATTGTTTTTGATACTTTTCAATCAAAGGTAATAAGACATTTGGTTTCACTGCAAATAGGACGTAATCAGCTAAGTCAATTATTTCTGCTTCATTTTGCGCTAGATGTATTTGATATTCGTTTACCATATTGGTTAATTTTTCTGGATGGTGATCATAGGCGATAATTTGATTTCCTGCAATAAAACCATGGGCAACAATACCTTTAATGATTGCACTGGCCATATTACCAACGCCGATAAAACCAATTTTCATAACGTTTCACTCCAATTTGTATTCGTTTATATGTGTTTTTATGTTACACCAAAAATAGTAAGAAAGCTATATAAAAAAGTGGTATATACCAGTATTGACATTTTAGCTAAAAAGGCGTATGTTATAAGTGTAATTTAATTAAAGGGAAGTGCGACAAGTGACAGAATACATTCATGCTCAAAAATTTTTCTTTACAACAGGTGTAAAAGAAGGCGGTTACTTAGAAATTAAGGATGGCAAGTTTGGTGCTTACTTAGAAGAAAAACCGGCCAAGGCGACAATTATTGATTATGCTGATAAGTGGATTGCGCCCGGTTTGGTAGACACACATATTCATGGGTATAAAAATCATGATGTAATGGATAATGATCCAGAAGGTATTAAAGTCATGTCTTCTGCTTTATTGGAATGTGGGGTTACTTCATTCCTACCAACGACTTTAACTTCTAGTCGTGAACGTTTGTTAGCTGTTTCTAAGACAATTCGTGCGGTAAAAGATGAAGTCGATGGTGCGAAGATTCAAGGGATTTACTTTGAAGGACCATTTTTCACTGAAGAACATAAGGGTGCGCAAAATCCAAGTTATTTCTCAGATCCATCGCTTGAAGTGTTCCATGAATGGCAAGAAGCAAGCGGTCATTTAATTAAGAAAATTGCTTTAGCGCCTGAACGTGAAGGTGTCGAAGAATTTGTTGAAACAATTACGAATGAAGGGGTCGTGGTTGCTTTAGGTCATAGTAATGCGACCTTAAAAGAAGCAACAAAAGCCGTTGATGCTGGAGCTAGTGTCTTTGTCCATGCATTTAACGGAATGCGCGGGTTAAATCATCGTGAACCTGGGATGGTCGGTGCGATGTTAACTGTGAAAGAAATCTTTGCGGAATTGATTGCGGATGGTCATCATGTGCATCCTAAAGCAGTGGAATTATTAGTACAAACAATTGGCTATGATAAAGTAGCATTAATTACTGACTGTATGATGGCTGGTGGAATGCCTGATGGAGATTATATCCTTGGTGAATTCCCAGTTGTTGTGGCTAATGGAACGGCACGCATGAAAGAAGGAAATCTTGCCGGTAGTATCTTGAAATTGTATGAAGGTATGCGCAATGTAGTGAAATGGGGCGTGGCTACTCCATATCAAGCAGTGATGATGGCAAGTTATATTCCTGCGGTAAGTTGTAATATTGCTGATCAATGTGGTTCAATTCAAAAAGGACGTGCAGCTGACTTTATCGTATTAGATAAGGAAATGAATTTAGTGGCTACTTATTTAGATGGTCAAAAACGTTTTGAAAAATAAGTTGTCTTACTTGGACGGGGGATTTTCCTCCGCCTTTTTTTGTTGACATTGTGAATTGAAAAAATCTTAATTATCGTCTATGATGAACAAAAAGAGTTTGGGGGATAGTTATGAAGATTGGTTTACGAACGATTAAAACGGTGATTGCGAGTGTCTTAGCAATTCTGATAGCTACACAACTTCATTTATTATATGCAACGGCTGCAGGAATTATTGCGATATTAAGTGTGGGAAATACGAAAAAAACATCACTGAAATCCGGGTTAGGACGTGTACTTTCTTTAGGTTTAGCCATTATTTTATCTTTTATTTGTTTTACGACACTAGGGTTTCATCCATGGGCATTTGGTGTCTTTTTACTCGTGTTTATTCCTTTGTCTGTACGTTTTAATCTAGCGGATGCGATTGTGGTGAATTCGGTCCTTATTACGCATTTTCTAGTTGAGAAGAGCTTTTCGTGGCAAATGATTTTAAATGAAACGCTGCTTATGACCATTGGTGTTGGTTTGGCATTATTATTGAATCTATATATGCCGGATAATGAAAAGCAACTAAAAGAAGATATCAAAGCAATTGAAGAAGATTTTCGGACGATTATTTTTGCGATGGCGGCCCATTTAAATCTTGAAAAAATGGCTCCTTTAGATGATGCTTGCTTGGATTTGCGGTCAAAATTACGGGCAGCACTTAATCAGGCACATATTCATCAAAAAAACCAATGGATCGGTGAAGAAGATTATTATTCAGATTATTTTTCAATGCGTTTGGCCCAACTTAGAATTTTACGGGACATGGTCAATTTATTAATCGAAATTGATATTGATGGTCTATTTGTGGATGAGTTACGTAAAGTATTAATTTCGACAGCTGAAAACTTTGCTGAAGAAAATGACGGTAAGTTAATTTTATGGCAAATTGAAGCCGTCTATCAAAATTATCGACAAAAACCCTTGCCACAAACACGCGAGGAATTCGAAAACCGTGCCTTGTTATTTCAATTTTTACAGTCATTTCGTAGTTTTATAGAAATTAAAGCCATCTTTTACCAAAAAGAACAAAAAATCTAAAGCTTTATTTAAGATGAGTGTAATTATTCGCAATTTGATTAAAATAGATTACAATAGGAAATGAGGACGTGATGATATGAGCGATGTTTATTTAATGATATTATTAGATGTAATCAAGGAGAAATATTATTCTGAGAAAGTCTTTTATCAAACGCAACTGGGAATTGATGAAGAGGCTTGGAACGATTTCAAACAAGGAAAACGTTCATTAAGCGCAGAAAATACGCAAAAGTTAAAGAACTTGTTTACTGATTATGAATGGATGTTATTCCAAAAAGTGTTGCGTCAAACGGTGGTCTATCCTGAAAAACGCGGAATCGCCGTAAAAGAATATCGTAAAATGAAATATTTAATTGCTAGTAAATGGATGAATCACCATTTAGCAAAAGTTGAAATCGTTGAAGAAAGCAACCAAAATCAAGAAACTCAGGCTTTACTAATTGCGGTTCGTTTAGATTATCAAGAATGGGGCTATGATGATATTTTAACCTTCAGAGTTCCTGCACGTTTACAAAAGCAATTGGCAAGTGATCAAATAAAATTATTGGACTGGTTTGATGAGCAAATCGAAGAAAATTAATGGGGGTCAGATGAAGAAGAAAAAGCTAAAAAAGAGAAAACAAAATATGGTGCCTGTCATTTTGTTGGCCTGTATTATCATTTTTTTAACCTTTACGTTTGCCTTATCTCAATTAACGACACCGACGCCGGAAACGCAAGCACAACCTGAAGATCCGGAGGTGGCCAGACAAGCGTTCATCGACCGTTTAGCGCCGCATGCTAAAGAATTACAAAAACAATATGGGGTCTTGCCAAGTATTACTTTAGGACAGGCTATTTTAGAGTCAAACTGGGGTAAAAGTGAACTTGCGAGTAAGTATCATAATTTATTCGGGATTAAAGCTTTTGGTGATCAAAACAAAGTGACTTTATCTACCAAAGAGTACTTCAATGAACAGTGGGTCACGATTCAAGGTGATTTTAAAGTTTATGAATCTGATGAGGCTTCAATGGATGACCACGCACTACTTTTTGTTAATGGCGTCGATTGGGATAAGAATAAATACCAGCCAGTATTACAAGCGCAAGACTATAAAACGGCAGCCTATGCCTTACAACAAGCAGGTTATGCGACTGACCCAACTTATGCGGAAAAAATTATTCAAGTCATCGAGGCCCACAATTTGCAACAATATGACCAATAATGTTAAAGTCTTCCTGAATTTTTCGGGGAGACTTTTTCTAAAACACGAACATTTATGAGGTTCCTTGATTAGAATTTTATCATTTTTAAAGAAATTCATGCAAATCGATTGAATATTTCATGAAAATGGTTCATAATGATGTAAAAGTTTTTCATAATTTAACGCTTATATAAAGTTGTAATAAGGACAACAGTTTCTACCCAATACCGTAAATATTGGACTATAAGCAAATAAACGTTTGTTGATAAAACAGCGCTTTTTTGCTTTTAGGTAAAAGGGTGCTGTTTTATTTTTTATTTCTCAATGCGTTGAATGGAGGATGAAAAGATAAAGGAGTTTGAACATGCAAGCATTAGTTGATCGTATTCAAAAAGATGGCAATATTTTAAATGGAGACGTCTTGAAAGTGGATGCTTTTATTACCCACCAAGTTGATCCAGTATTGATGGAAGAGATTGCCGAAAGTTTTTATCAAGCATTTAAAGAATCAGGGATTACCAAGGTAGTGACGATTGAAGCTTCAGGTATTGTGCCAGCTGTGTATACTGCCCAAAAATTCGGTGTACCAATGATTTATGCGCGCAAGTCAAAAAGTTTAACAATGAATGAAGAATTGCTAACGACAGAAGTTTATTCATTTACCAAACAAGTGACTAGTACAGTTTCGATTTCACGTAAATTTTTATCAAAAGAAGATAAAGTGTTAATTATTGATGATTTCTTAGCAAATGGTCAAGCGGCAAAAGGATTGATTGAATTATGTCGTCAAGCCGATGCGACTGTTGAAGGAATTGGAATATTAATCGAAAAATCGTTCCAACCTGGACGCAAATTATTAGAAGAGATAGGGGTTAAAGTCGTTTCCCTTGCTCGTATTTCATCGCTTGAAAACGGCAAAATTACATTTATTGAAGGAGACGCTTAGACAAATGAATCAAGTGCAAAATGGAAAAGCAGCAATTTTAGGATTACAACATTTACTTGCGATGTATGCGGGTGCCGTCGCAGTGCCTTTATTAATCGGGATGGGCTTAGGATTTGATGAAGCGCAAATGACCTATTTAATTTCGATTGATATTTTTATGTGTGGGGTGGCAACTTTATTACAATTAACGGTGACTAAGTTTTTTGGGATTGGCTTACCGGTCGTTTTAGGTTGTGCGATTCAGGCCGTTTCACCATTAATTATTATTGGTTCTAAAAATGGTGTTGGGGCCATTTATGGTTCAATTATTGCCGCAGGGATTTATGTTGTATTAATTGCCGGTTTATTCTCAAAAGTCAAAGTATTGTTCCCACCAATCGTTACGGGAACGGTCATTACGGTCATTGGCTTAACCTTGATTCCAGTAGCGATTACTAAGATGGGTGGTGGCGATGCAAGTGCCAAAACTTTTGGTGATCCAGCAAGTTTAATTCAAGCCGCCGTAACGATTCTTTTAATTTTAGGTGTACAAGCCTTTGCGAAAGGATTTTTACGTTCGATTTCTGTTTTAATCGGTTTAGTTGGTGGTACAATTTTAGCTTGTTTGATGGGAAATGTGAGTTTTTCAGCCATTGGTCATGCACCGATTTTCCACGTACCACAACCATTTTACTTTGGTATGCCAAAATTTGATGTATGGTCGATTCTTTTGATGATTATTATTTCAACGATTAGTATGGTTGAATCAACGGGTGTTTATTTCGCACTTGGAGACATTACTGGAAAAAATATTGGTGAAGAAGATTTAAAACGCGGGTATCGTGCGGAAGGTTTAGCTGTTATCTTAGGGGGTATCTTTAATACTTTCCCATATACGGGATTTTCACAAAATGTTGGTTTAGTGCAATTGTCGGGTATTAAATCCACACGTCCGATTTACTTCTCAGCTTTCTTCTTAATTATTTTAGGTTTATTCCCGAAAGTTGGTGCTGTGGCCCAAATTATTCCAGAACCAGTACTTGGTGGTGGGATGTTAGTCATGTTTGGGATGGTGGCTGTGCAAGGGATGCGTATGTTGTCTAAAGTAAATTTTGAAGATGATAAGAATTTATTAATCGTGGCCTTATCAATTGGTTTAGGTCTAGGCTTTAATAGCTTACCAACCTTATTCCAACATTTACCACAAACCGTACAAATGTTTACCGGTAATGGGATTGTGATGAGTAGTATTACCGCAATTATTTTAAATTTACTCTTTCATGGATTAAAAGAAAAAGCTTAATCGTTTGAAGACTCATTGTGTTTGCAGTGGGTCTTTTTTTATTTCCGAACTATTTTCAAGAAATATAAGATAATATTCGAATTTGTTTTGACTTAACGTTTTTTGCTTGTTAGAATATATGTGAAATCTTTATTAAAAGGAGCAAAATCAATGGAACCTGTTGTAGCTGTTGTCATGGGGAGTACTTCCGATTGGGAAACAATGAAAAATGCGTGTGAGGTATTAGATGAATATGGTGTTGCGTATGAGAAAAAAGTCGTTTCTGCGCATCGTACACCGGATTTGATGTTTGAGTTTGCTGAAAATGCTAGACAGCGCGGTATCAAAGTGATTATTGCTGGTGCTGGGGGAGCGGCTCATTTGCCAGGGATGATTGCGGCAAAATGTACATTGCCAGTGATTGGTGTACCCGTACAATCACGTGCCTTAAATGGCTTAGATTCGCTTTTATCCATTGTGCAGATGCCAGCTGGAGTGCCTGTTGCGACGACTGCTATTGGAAAAGCTGGGGCAACCAATGCAGGAATACTTGCAGTTGAGATGCTTTCCATGTATGATTTAAAGATAGCAGAAAAAATTCAGGAAAAACGTTTGAATTCTGAAAAAATAGTCAAAGAAAGTAGTGATCAGCTTGTTTAAACCGATTATGCCTGGAGAGACCATCGGAATTGTTGGTGGTGGTCAATTAGGGCGGATGATGAGCTTAAGTGCGAAAAAAATGGGCTTTCGTGTAGGTGTGTTAGACCCAACTGCTGATTGTCCGGCTGCACAGGTGGCAGATTGGCATATTGTGGCAAGTTATGACGATACCATGGCGTTAGAAGAAATGGCTCGTCGTTGTGCCGTGATTACCTATGAATTTGAAAATGTTAGTGTGGAAAGTTTAAATGCCATTTTACCAATTAGCTATATTCCACAAGGGACCGATCTTTTAGCGATTACCCAAGACCGTCTATTAGAAAAAGCCTTTTTAGAAGCGAATAATGTCGTAATAGCTCCCTATGCAACGATTATCCATCCTAGTGATATTCCTGATGCGATTGAAGGGATTGGTTATCCATGTGTGCTTAAGACGACGCGTGGTGGATATGATGGCAAAGGTCAATATGTTTTGTACGGGGTGAAGGATTTAGCGCCGTCAATGGATTTATTGCGTGAAGGTACATGTGAATTAGAGGCTTGGATTCCATTTGAAAAAGAAATTTCTGTGATGGTGGCTGGTAATGGAAAAGAATATATTCCATTTCCAGTGGTTGAAAATATTCATCATAATAATATTTTACATGAGACGATTGCACCTGCTCGTATTAATCCAGAAGTGGCAAAAGAGGCGCAACGAATTGCTTTAGAAATTGCTCAAGCCTTAAATTTACATGGGGTACTAGGCATTGAGATGTTCTTAACTGAAACTGGCAGCATTTATGTCAATGAATTAGCCCCTCGTCCACATAATTCAGGACATTATTCCATCGAAGCTTGTGATATGAGCCAGTTTGACATGCATATTCGTGGTATTTGTGGCTGGCCTTTAGCTGATGTAAAATTATTATCCCCAGCTGTGATGGTAAATATCTTAGGGCAACATCATGAAAAATGTCGTCAATTAATTTTGGAAAAACCATCTTGGCAATTTCATGATTATGGCAAAAAAGAAGTGAAAACCGGTCGAAAAATGGGGCATATTACCATCTTGACCGAAAATATAGAAGATACATTAAAAGAAATTCAACAAACCAATATTTGGGATTAAAGGAGAAAAGTGATGTTACCACGTTATACTAGAGAAGAAATGGGTCGTATTTGGACTGATCAAAATCGTTATCAAGCATGGTTAGAAGTGGAGGTTTTAGCTGATGAAGCCTGGGCCGAACTTGGTGAAATTCCAAAAGAAGATGTGCAAAAGATTCGTGCCAATGCAACTTTTGATATCGATCGTATTTTAGAAATTGAAGAACAAACTCGTCATGATGTGGTTGCTTTTACACGTGCAGTTTCAGAATCATTAGGCGAAGAACGTAAATGGGTACACTATGGTTTAACTTCTACGGATGTCGTGGATACTGCTTATGGTTACCTTATTCGTCAGGCCAATGATATCTTGCGTGTGGGCTTACAACGTTTAACAGATGTGATTGCTAATAAAGCCAAAGAGCACAAATATACGGTGATGATGGGACGTACTCATGGTGTTCATGCAGAGCCAACAACTTTTGGTTTAAAACTTGCTTTATGGTACTCTGAAATGAAACGCAATATCGAACGTTTTGAACATGCAGCTAAAGGGGTTGAAGCCGGTAAAATCAGTGGTGCGGTAGGGACTTTTGCCAATATCCCACCATTCGTTGAAAGTTATGTCTGTGAAAAGCTACAAATTCGTCCGCAAGAAATCTCAACACAGGTCTTACCTCGTGATTTACACGCAGAATATTTAGCGACAATGGCTTTGATTGCGACAAGTATTGAAAAGTTTGCAACTGAAATCCGTGGTTTACAAAAATCTGAAACACGTGAAGTAGAAGAATTCTTTGCTAAAGGTCAAAAAGGTTCTTCTGCAATGCCGCATAAACGCAATCCAATCGGCTCAGAAAATATGGCAGGTCTTGCTCGTGTGATCCGTGGTCATATGATTACTGCCTATGAAAATGTTTCTTTATGGCATGAACGCGATATTTCTCATTCATCAGCTGAACGGATTATTATTCCGGATACGACGATTTTATTAGATTATATGTTGCATCGCTTTAGTAATATTGTTGAAAAATTAACGGTATTCCCAGAAAATATGAAGCGTAACATGAATGCGACATTTGGTTTAATTTATAGTCAACGTGTGATGCTTAAATTAATCGATAAGGGCTTAACACGTGAACAAGCATATGATTTAGTTCAACCAAATACAGCTAAATCATGGGATGAACAACGTGATTTCCGTCCACTTATTGAAGCGGATGAAACAATTATGTCTCATTTAACCAAAGAAGATTTAGATGATGCTTTTGATTACCACTATCATCTGAAAAATGTCGACACCATCTTTGAACGAGTTGGCTTAGGCGAATAACTTAAAAATAGGGACTGACCCATTAGTCTCTTATAAAACATGAGCATTTAAATAATCCGAATATTCATCATTGATTTTATGAGTAATCAAGTTGAACATTCGGATTTTATTTTCTTTTTTATTAAAGATTTATTCCATCATATGGATTTCTTTTTTTATTATCTTGCTAATATACTTTTGGGTCAGCCCCTATTTTATTAGTTTGTGTAAAATGTTTTACTGAATGATATCGATAAAAACACGAACGATATATAGAAAATAAGTGTAAAATATAAATAAATTATTGAAAATCTTATGAAAGTAACATAGAATGTGAATAGATGAATAATACGTTCATAAATATGATGATTTTCGAGGTGCGAAATGGAAAAGCTAGAAATGCTTTATGAAGGCAAGGCTAAAAAATTGTATAGTACAGATGAAGAATATGTGATATTAGCGGAGTATATGGATCAAGCAACGGCACTGAATGGTTTGAAGAAAGATGCAATTTCAGGTAAAGGAGCGATGAATAACCAGATTACTTCGCTTATTTTTGACAAATTAGCTGAAAATGGTGTGCCAAGTCACTTCATTCGCAAAATTTCTAAAACCGAACAATTGATTCAAAAAGTGAAAATTATTCCGTTAGAAGTCGTCGTTCGGAATGTAGCTGCTGGAAGTTTTTCAAAACGTTTAGATATTAAGGAAGGAACACCTCTAAGTTTTCCAATTGTAGAATTTTATTATAAAGAAGACCGCCTGGATGATCCGTTTATTAATGATCAACATGTCTTAGTATTAGATATTGCGACTCAAGAAGAAATCAATCAAATTAAAGCATTGGCACTAAAAGTCAATGAAGTCTTAAAGGAATGGTTCTTAACTTTAGATATTAAATTAATTGATTTTAAAATTGAAGTTGGACGTACAAAAGAAGGCGATATTTTATTAGCAGATGAGATTTCTCCTGATACTTGTCGTTTGTGGGATGTTCATACCAATAATCATTTAGACAAAGATATTTATCGTCGTGATTTAGGTGATTTAGTCCCAGTTTACCAAGAAGTTTTACGTAGAATTGAAAATAATTAATAAAGGAGTACAATCATGGTTTTTGTAAAAGTTTATGTTACTTATAAAGAGTCTGTTTTAGATCCTCAAGGTGAGGCGGTTAAAGGAGCATTACATCGCATGGGTTATAGCGAAATTGAAGAGGTTAGAATTGGTAAATATTTCGAAATGCAAGTCAACCCTGGAACTCGTCCAGTTGAAGAAGTCATTGAAGAAGCTTGTGATAAATTATTAGCAAATGTCAACATGGAAACTTATCGATTTGAAATCATGGATGTGGAGGAAGCGTAACATGAAATTTGCAGTGATTGTATTTCCTGGGTCTAACTGTGATTTGGACATGTTATGGGCAATCAAAGATGTCTGTGGGGCAGAGGCAGAATATGTCCGACATGATGCAACAAGTTTAGAAGGTTTTGATGGGGTCTTTTTACCTGGAGGCTTTTCTTACGGTGATGCGTTAAGATGTGGGGCGATTGCTCGTTTTTCAAATATTATGTCTGAAGTGATTCGTTTCGCTAATGAAGGCAAGATGGTTTTTGGTACATGTAATGGATTTCAAGTATTAACTGAGGCTGGATTACTTCCTGGTAGTTTGATTCGTAATCGTTCTTTACACTTTGTTTGTAAAACGGTCGGCTTAAAAGTTGTCAATAATGAAACAAAATTTACCAGCGAATATCAAAAAGATGAAGTGATTCAAATTCCTGTCGCTCACGGTGAGGGAAATTATTATTGTGATGAAGAAACTTTAGCAAAATTAAAAGCTAACAACCAAATCGTCTTTACGTATGAAGAAGATATTAATGGCTCAGTTGAAAATATTGCTGGAATTTGTAATGAAAAAGGGAATGTCTTAGGAATGATGCCCCATCCTGAACGTGCGATGGAAGAATTATTAGGTAGTGCAGATGGCAAGCGTTTCTTTGCTTCTATTTTGAAAAACTTCGGAAAGGTGACGCAAAACTAATGAAGAAATTTATCGAACCGACTCCTCAAGAAATTAAAGAGCAAAAAATATATACGCAATGGGGCTTAACAGATGAAGAATATACGATGATTGAAAACATTTTAAATCGTATGCCTAACTATACGGAAACAGGACTTTTTTCTGTCATGTGGAGTGAACATTGCTCTTACAAAAATTCAAAACCAGTATTAAAGAAATTCCCTACATCAGGTAAACAAGTATTACAAGGTCCTGGGGAAGGTGCCGGGATTGTTGATATTGGCGATGGACAAGCAGTCGTTTTCAAAGCAGAAAGTCATAACCATCCATCTGCAGTAGAACCATATGAAGGTGCAGCAACTGGTGTCGGCGGCATTATCCGTGATATCTTCAGTATGGGAGCTCGTCCAATTGCGATTTTAGACTCTTTACGCTTTGGTGAATTAGATAATAACCGTACAAAATACTTATTAGAAGAAGTGGTGGCGGGGATTAGCGGCTATGGCAATTGTATCGGTATTCCAACGGTTGGTGGGGAAGTTGCTTTTGATCCTTGTTATGAAGGAAATCCATTAGTCAATGCAATGTGTGTCGGCTTAATCGATCATAAAGATATTCAAAAAGGCCAAGCAAAAGGTGTCGGCAATAAAATTATGTATGTCGGTGCGAAAACAGGACGTGATGGGATTCATGGGGCTACCTTTGCTTCAGAAGAGTTTGTAGAAGGCGAAGAACAACAACGTTCAGCTGTCCAAGTAGGCGATCCTTTTATGGAAAAACTATTATTAGAAGCTTGTTTGGAATTGATTTTAGACCATTCTGATATTTTAGTTGGGATTCAAGATATGGGAGCCGCTGGTTTGGTTTCTTCAAGTTCAGAAATGGCTTCAAAAGCTGGCTCTGGTTTGAAATTATATCTTGATGATGTGCCGCAACGTGAAAGTCATATGACCCCTTATGAAATGATGCTTTCAGAATCTCAAGAACGCATGCTTATCTGTGTCAAACAAGGTTGTGAAGATCAAGTAGTGGCGCTTTTCAAAAAATATGATTTAGATGCTGTTTCTATTGGTGAAGTAACGGATGATGGGCTGTATCGTTTGTATCATCATGGGAAAGAAGTCGCTAATATTCCAGTCGATGCACTTGCTGAGGATGCGCCTGTTTATCACAAACCTTATCAAGAACCGGCTAGAATCCAAGAATTTGCGCAAATGGCTGATTTTGTTCCAGAGCTGAAAGATCCTACGCAAACTTTCCTAGATTTATTACAACAACCAACCATCGCTTCTAAAAAATCAATTTATGAAACCTATGATTATCAAGTGCGCACAAATACTGTAGTTACGCCAGGTAGCGATGCAGCGGTACTTCGCATTCGTGGCACACAAAAAGCTTTGGCCATGACGACTGATTGTAATGCACGATATCTATACTTGAATCCTGAAATTGGCGGACAAATTGCCGTGAGTGAAGCCGCTCGCAATATCGTTGCTAGCGGGGGTCGTCCTTTAGCGATTACAGACTGTCTAAACTATGGTTCACCTGATAAACCAGAGGGCTTCTGGGAATTATGGACTTCAGCCGATGGAATTGCAAAAGCTTGTGAAGTGTTAGATACGCCAGTTATTTCAGGAAATGTATCAATGTACAATGAAACGAATGGTAAGTCCATTTATCCAACACCGATGATTGGGATGGTTGGCTTAGTTGAGAAATTAGCACATATCACGACCCAAGACTTTAAACAAGCGGATGATTTGATTTATGTTGTCGGTCAAACTGCACCAGATTTCAATGGCTCTGAGTTACAAAAAATGCTACTTGGAAAAATTGAAGGTCGCTTAATGAACTTTGATTTAGCTACTGAAAAAGCCAATCAAGATTTAGTGTTACAAGCGATTCAAGCTGGTTTAGTAGCAAGTTGTCATGATTGTAGTGAAGGTGGTTTAGCTGTAGCCATTGCGGAAAGCTGCTTTAAGAATGAATTGGGAGCCAAAGTAAGTTTTGACTTTGAACAAGCCTTATTATTTGCTGAAACCCAATCACGTTTTGTTTTATCTGTAAGACCTGAGAATCAAGCAGCTTTTGAAAACTTAATGGGAAATAAAGCACAATTTGTGGGTAAAGTGGTTGCACAAGATCAATTAGAAATGAAGGGGACAGATGGGGCAATCTCTACTTCTGTCAAACAAGCCAAACAATTATGGGAGGATGCGATTACGTGTCTTATGAAGTAAAAAGTCTAAATGAAGAATGTGGTATCTTTGGTGTTTGGGGACATCCAGACGCCAGCAAGGTGACCTATTTCGGACTTCACAGTTTACAGCATCGTGGTCAAGAAGGGGCTGGGATTGTTTCAACTGATGGAAAAAAATTATATGGACATCGCGATTTAGGTTTATTGGCGGAAGTTTTTGCAGATGAACGTCAATTAAATCGCTTGGTAGGTAATGCTGCAATTGGTCATGTGCGTTATGCAACGGCTGGTAATGGCAGTGTGGACAATATTCAACCTTTTTTATTCAAGTTTTATAATGGCAGCTATGGTTTAGCGCATAACGGGAATTTAACCAATGCCAAAAGTTTACGTAAACGCCTTGAACAAGAAGGGGCGATTTTCCACTCAAATTCAGATACCGAAATCTTGATGCATTTAATTCGCAAAAGCCACCGACCTACTTTGGTGGATCAATTAAAAGAAACATTGAATCAAGTCAAAGGCGGTTTTGCTTATTTGTTACTGACAGAAGAAGCGATGATTGCTGCACTTGATCCCAATGGTTTCCGACCGCTAGCAATTGGTCAAATGAAAAATGGGGCCTATGTGATTGCCTCAGAAACTTGTGCTTTAGAAGTGATTGGCGCAAAGTTTGTACGTGATGTGAAGCCGGGTGAAATCATTATTATTAATGATGAAGGTATTCAAATTGACCAATACACGACAGATACTCAATATGCCATTTGTTCGATGGAGTTTATCTATTTTGCGCGTCCTGATTCGAATATTGCTGGAGTCAATGTACACACAGCCCGTAAAAACATGGGACGATTATTAGCAAAAGAAGCGCCAGTAGAAGCAGATATGGTTATCGGGGTTCCGAATTCTTCCCTTTCTGCAGCGAGCGGATATGCCGAAAGTTCAGGCATTCCGTATGAAATGGGCTTAGTCAAAAATCAATATGTTGCTAGAACCTTTATCCAACCGACACAAGAACTCCGCGAACAAGGCGTTAGAATGAAATTATCTGCAGTTCGCGGTGTGGTTGAAGGGAAAAGATTGGTATTAGTGGATGATTCAATCGTACGTGGGACTACAAGTCGTCGCATCGTGCAATTATTAAAAGAAGCTGGGGCGAAAGAAGTCCATTTAAGAATTACTTCACCACCGTTAAAATATCCTTGTTTTTACGGGATTGATATTCAAACGCGTAAAGAATTGATTGCGGCTAATTATACAATTGAACAAATGCGGGAAATGATTGGTTGTGACACTTTAAGCTTTTTGAGTGAACAAGGCTTAATTGATGCGATTGGCTTGAATTTTGATGCCCCATATACAGGTTTGTGTATGGCATACTTTAATGGTGATTATCCAACGCCATTGTATGATTACGAAGAACAATATCGTAAATCGTTAAAAGAAAAGACAGAATTTTTTAAAGGATAAGGAGAAATTAAATGGGCAATGCATATGCTAAAGCTGGTGTCGATGTAGAAGCTGGCTATGAAGTTGTAAAAAGAATCCAAAAGCATGTACAAAAAACTAAACGCCTTGGAGTGATGAGTGCTTTAGGTGGCTTTGGGGGTTGCTTTGATTTAAGTAGCTTGAATGTAAAAGAGCCTGTCTTAGTCTCCGGAACTGATGGTGTAGGTACGAAATTGATGATTGCGATTCAAGAAGATATGCACGATACCATTGGCATTGATTGTGTAGCGATGTGTGTCAATGATATTATTGCGCAAGGTGCTGAACCACTGTATTTCTTAGATTATATCGCAACGGGTAAAAATATTCCTGAGCGTTTAGAAAAAGTCGTAGCTGGGGTAGCTGAGGGCTGTGTCCAAGCAAATGCTGCTTTAATCGGTGGTGAGACTGCAGAAATGCCTGGCATGTATGGTGAAGATGATTATGATTTAGCAGGATTTGCAGTGGGTATCGCCGAAAAATCAGCCTTAATTCAAAAAGCAAATGTCAAAGCTGGGGATGTATTAATTGGTTTGCCGTCTTCAGGTATTCATTCCAATGGCTATTCACTTGTACGTAAAGTCTTTTTTGAGCAAAATGACTTTAACGGTGAAACAGTATTGCCAGAATTAAATCAACCACTAAAAAATGTTTTATTAACGCCAACTTGCATTTATGTCAAAGCGCTTCTACCACTCATTAAGAAGCAATTAGTAAATGGAATTGCGCATATTACTGGTGGTGGCTTTATTGAAAATGTGCCTAGAATGTTTAATGACGACGTAGCTGCGCAAATTCAAGTGGGGACTTGGCCAGTATTACCAATCTTTGAATGTCTTGAAAAATATGGACAGATTAAACATGAAGAAATGTTTGAAATCTTCAACATGGGCTTAGGCATGATTTTAGCAGTTAGTGAAGATAAAGTGGCTGAAGTCATGCAAATCCTAAAAGTAAACCAAGAGGCGGCTTATATTGTTGGAAAAATGATTGAAAAAACAAACGATAGTGTCGAAATAGTGGAGGAAGGCCGATGAGAGTTGCTATTTTAGCTTCTGGCAATGGTAGTAATTTTGAAGCTTTAGCCCACCAATTTCAAGCAGGACTCTTACCTGGTGAATTAGCCTTTGTCTTTAGCGATCATCATAACGCTTATGTCCTTGAACGTGCGCGAAGATTAAATATTAAGGATTATAGTTTTGAGGTTAAAGAATTTGAAAATAAGGCAGCATATGAAAAAGCACTATTACAGTTATTGCAAGAACAAGAAATCGATTTGATTGTCTTGGCAGGCTATATGCGTATTATCGGTAAAACGCTACTTTCTCATTACAGTAATCGTATTTTAAATATTCATCCGTCCCTTTTACCTAGTTTTCCTGGTTTGCATGGGATTAAAGATGCGTATGAATACGGTGTAAAAGTTACCGGAGTCACAGTTCATTTGGTAGATGATGGCGTGGATACTGGTCCAATTATCGCCCAAGAACCTGTGATGATTTTACCAGAGGATACCTTGGAATCTCTGGAAGAAAAAATTCATCAAACGGAACATCGCTTGTATCCAAAAGTATTAAGAGACGTGTTACTTCAAAGTGATAAAAATAAATCAAAAGGGGAATAAAAAACTCATGAAAAGACGTGCATTGTTAAGTGTATCTGATAAAACTGGCTTAGTTGATTTCGCGAAAGTGTTGGTTGATGCAGACATTGAAATTATCTCAACTGGCGGTACCAAAAAAGCTTTAGATGAACAAGGAGTGCCAACAATTGGGATTGAAGAAGTGACTGGTTTTCCTGAAATGATGGATGGCCGAGTGAAGACCCTACATCCAAAAATTCATGGCGGATTACTTGGTCGTCGTGATTTAGCCACACATATGGACGCGATGAAAGCTCATGATATTACACCGATTGATTTTGTTGTTGTGAATTTATATCCGTTTAAAGAAACCATTTTAAAACTGGATGTTACTGAAGCGGATGCGATTGAAAATATTGATATCGGTGGACCAAGCATGTTACGTTCAGCAGCGAAAAACTTTGCAAGTGTAACAGTGATTGTAGACCCTAGTGATTATGAAAAAGTAGCTTCAGAACTTAAAGCAGAAGGTCAAACAAGTCTTGAAACCCGTAAAGCTTTAGCGGCGAAAACTTTCCGCCATACAGCTAGCTACGATGCTTTGATTGCTCAGTATTTCAGTGAAATTGTAGGCGTGACGACACCTGAAAAATTAACACTTACTTATGATTTACGTCAAACTTTACGTTATGGTGAAAATAGTCATCAACAGGCTTCATTCTACCGTTGCGCTTTACCAAAGGCTTATTCGATGGCTAGCGCAAAACAATTGAATGGTAAAGAATTGTCTTATAACAATATTAAAGATGCGGATGCGGCTATTCGTATTATTCGTGAATTTGACGAACCAACTGCAGTGGCTTTAAAACATATGAATCCATGTGGTATTGGTACAGGTTCAACGATTAAGGAAGCTTTTGATCGTTGTTTTGATGCCGATCCAGTTTCTATCTTTGGAGGAATCATTGTATTAAATCGCCCAGTTGATTTAAAAACTGCTGAAGTGATGCGTCCAATCTTCCTTGAATTAATCATCGCGCCAAGTTTTGAGGACGATGCTTTAGCGATACTTTCTCAAAAGAAAAACCTACGTCTATTAACGTTGGACTTTTCAGAAAAGAATACCGAAGAAAATGAATTTGTTTCTGTTCTTGGTGGTTTATTAGTTCAAAACCAAGATGTCATCGAAGAAAATCCTGAAAATTGGCAAGTGGTTACCAAACGTCAACCAACTAAAGAAGAATTAGAAGCGTTAACCTTTGCTTGGAAGGCTGTGAAACATGTGAAGTCTAATGCGATTTTACTTGCAAAAGACAATCAAACAGTCGGTGTCGGTGCGGGTCAAATGAATCGTGTGGGGTCAGTGAAAATTGCAGTAGAACAAGCGAAGGCAGCTGGTAAACTTGAAGGTGCGGTGATGAGTTCGGATGCATTCTTCCCAATGAGTGACTCAGTTGAATATGCTGCTCAAAATGGCATTAAAGCAATCGTACAACCTGGCGGAAGTATTAAAGACCAAGATTCGATTGATATGGCGGATAAATATGGTATTGCTATGGTATTTACCAATGTTCGTCACTTTAGACATTAAGAAAGGACTTTAGCGATGAAATTATTAGTCATTGGTAGCGGCGGTCGCGAACATGCGATTTGTCGTAAATTATTAGAAGATTCTCAAGTAGAAGCTGTCTTTTGTGCCAAAGGAAATCCTGGTATGCAAAAAGATGGGGTTCAACTTGTTGATATTGCTGAAGATAATCATCCGGCTTTGATTCAGTTCGTCAAAGAAAATCAGATTGACTGGACTTTTGTTGGACCTGAAATTCCTTTATTAAATGGGATTGTCGATGATTTTCAAGCAGCTGGTCTAAAGATTTTTGGTCCTAATCAACAAGCGGCGATGATTGAAGGTTCAAAAGATTTCGCGAAACAATTAATGCGTGATTATCACATTCCAACTGCTAAATATCAAACATTTTCTGATTTTGAAGCTGCTAAAGCCTATGTTCTAGAAAATGGAGCGCCGATTGTGATAAAAGCAGATGGTCTGGCAGCTGGTAAAGGTGTGATCGTCGCGATGACTGAACAAGAGGCACTTGAAGCTTTAGAAGATATGTTGTTAGATCACAAATTTGGTGCCAGTTCTGCTAAAGTGGTCGTTGAAGAGTTTTTAGCCGGTGAAGAATTTTCGCTACTTTCTTTTGTAAGGGAGAATGAAGTCTATCCAATGGTGATTGCTCAAGACCATAAACGGATTTTTGATGGGGATAAAGGCCCTAACACTGGTGGGATGGGCGCTTATTCACCCGTTCCTCAGATTCCAGAATCAATGGTGCAAACAGCGATAAAAGAAATTGTCCAAAAGGCAGCAGATGGCATGGTTGACCGCAAGACGCCATTTACTGGTATCTTGTATGCTGGGTTGATTGCTACTAAAGAAGGGCCAAAAGTCATTGAATTTAATGCCCGATTTGGTGATCCTGAGACTCAAGTTGTTTTACCGCGATTAAAAACAAGTTTAGCACAAATTATTGATGATTTATTAAATAATCGTCAACCAGATATAACTTGGTATGATTTTGCAACACTTGGCGTAGTAGTTGCAGCTCCAGGGTATCCAGCTGATTATGAAAAAAATATTGTATTACCTGAAATGCAAAATACTGAGGAGCAAACAGTGTATTATGCAGGGGTTACAGCTAAGAAAGAGCAATTGGTTTCAAGTGGTGGTCGCGTATTTTTAGTTACTTCTCAGGGAACAAATTTAGCTGATGCCCAACAAAAAGCGTATGCGTATTTAAACCAGTATGATTTGTCACAATTCTTTTACCGCAAAGATATTGGATTTAAAGCATTAAAATAAATGTTTAAGGTAGCCATAGTGCTGCCTTTTTCATTTGAGAATTTTTACCAGTTAAAATGAAGCGCTTTACATGTTTGTTAACTTGCTTTACAATTTTGATTTGGAGGTGTTTATCATGAAAAAGATTAAATTTGGAACCACAAATGAAGAAGTATCTGCAGTTGTTTTGGGCTGTATGCGATTAAATGGCGCAAAGGATCCTGTTAAAGTGATCGAAACTGCCTATGATAATGGGATTACATTTATCGATCATGCAGATATTTACGCTAAAGGTGAATGTGAAACAATTTTTGCTGAATCTTTAGCAAAAACTTCAATTAAACGAGAGAATTTATTTATTCAATCAAAATGCGGCATTGTCCCAGGTGTGATGTTTGACTTTTCTAAAAAACATATTATTGAAGCAGTTGAAGGAAGTTTGCAACGATTAAAGACTGATCATTTAGATTCATTATTATTACATCGTCCAGATACTTGGATGGATCCGTTTGAGGTCAATGAAGCTTTCGAACAATTACATAAAGATGGAAAAGTCCGCTATTTTGGCGTAAGTAATCAAAATCCAAATCATATCGAATTTTTGAAAAAAGCGGTCAAACAACCACTTGTAGCGAACCAATTACAATTTGGTTTAAAACACACTGAGATGATTGATCAAGAATTGCAAGTTAATATGACATCAAAAGGTAGTTATGATCATGATGGTGGGATTTTACTTTATTCTCGTTTGCATGATATGACGATTCAAGCTTGGTCACCTTATCAATATGGATTCTTTGAAGGGGTCTTTATCGGTAATGAAAAATTCCCAGAGTTAAATCAAGTAATGGCTGAAATGGCTGAAAAATATGGTATTACACCTACTGGATTAGCAAGTGCTTGGATTTTAAGTCATCCAGCGAATATGCAAGTTATCGCTGGTACTATGAAACCATCTCGTTTAGAAGAAATTGCCAAAGCGAGTGAAGTACAATTATCTAAAGAAGATTGGTATAAATTATATATGGCAGCTGGAAATATGCTACCATAGAATATATAGAGATAGCCGAATGTTTAAAAACCGAACATTCGGCTGTTTTTGTCTAAAAAAACAATAAAAATGATTGCAATATCTTAGTGTTTATGGGTAAACTAGCTATTGGTGTGTGAATCATACCGAATATTTTCATTATCTGAGAGGATGAAATACTATGTTCGAAATGAAAGTTTTTGATTATGAGGATATCCAATTAATACCTAATAAGTGTATTGTCAATAGTCGTTCAGAATGTGATACTAGCGTGACGCTAGGGAAACATACTTTTAGAATGCCAGTCGTTCCAGCTAATATGCAAACCATTATTGATGATAAGATTGCCGAGTTTTTAGCAGAAAATGGCTATTTCTATATTATGCATCGCTTTGATGAAGAAGCACGCATTCCATTTATTAAAAAAATGCAAGCAAAAGGTCTGATTACTTCTATTTCTGTTGGGGTTAAACCAGGGGAGTATACTTTTATTGAAACCTTGGCAAAAGAAAACCTTGTCCCTGATTATATTACGATTGATATTGCTCATGGTCACGCAAACTCGGTCATTAACATGATTCAACATATCAAAAAACATTTGCCAGAGTCTTTTGTTATTGCCGGTAATGTTGGTACGCCTGAAGCTGTTCGTGAGTTAGAAAATGCTGGCGCGGATGCAACAAAAGTAGGGATTGGACCAGGTAAAGTTTGTATCACGAAAATTAAAACCGGATTTGGTACTGGTGGTTGGCAATTAGCAGCACTACGTTGGTGTGCAAAAGCGGCTCGTAAACCTATTATTGCCGATGGGGGAATCCGTACCCATGGAGATATTGCTAAATCTGTTCGTTTTGGTGCCGCCATGGTCATGATTGGTTCATTATTTGCAGGTCATGAAGAATCCCCAGGTGAGACTAAAGTAGAAAATGGCATCGTTTATAAAGAATATTTTGGTTCAGCCTCTGAATTTCAAAAGGGTGAACGTAAAAATGTTGAAGGAAAGAAAATATGGATTCAACATAAAGGTTCATTAAAAGACACCTTAATTGAAATGCAACAAGACTTACAATCATCTATTTCTTATGCTGGTGGAAGAGATTTAGAAGCGATTCGCAAAGTAGATTACGTCATCGTTAAAAACTCAATCTTTAATGGTGACACAATATAAAATGAAAAATACAACAGTTCTATTAATCTGATAGTTCTGTTGTATTTTTTTGTATCTGTTTAAATTTCTGTTATATTACAATTTGTGAAATCTTATTGAAATATCGTGAATTTGTAACAAGCAATACTTGAATTCTTAAAGATGAATTAATTTTTTTTAATGAATTAAAAGGATTTAATTTCTATTATTGTGTATCGTTGAACAGTTGGAGTATCTGTACTAATCGTTAATCAGTCAAGGTTTTTTATATCATCTGTTTTCGTAAACGTTTGCAAATAGTGATTAATTTCACTAAAAATATTGATAGGTCTAGACAATTTTTAAAATATTTTAGTGCAAATTACTTGTATTTCTTTTTGAAAAATGATAGCTTATACATGTAAACGATTGTATAAGTAATACAGAAAGTTTAGCTGTTACAATTAAAAAGTAATAAAAGGGAAGTGTGATTAGATGACAAAGAAAACAACAATTGACTTTGAAGCTTTGTTAGAAAAAGTAAATGCTGATTTTCCAACTTATCAAGTGCTAGACAAAGATGGAAACGTTGTTAATCCTGATTTGATGCCTGAATTAAGTGATGATGAATTAGTAGAATTAATGACTAGAATGGTATGGTCTCGTGTGTTACACCAACGTTCAACTGCTTTGAATCGTCAAGGTCGTCTTGGTTTCTATGCACCAACAGCTGGTCAAGAAGCAAGTCAATTAGCAAGTCACTTTGCATTTGAAAAAGAAGATGTATTATTACCAGGTTACCGTGATGTACCTCAATTAGTACAACATGGCTTACCTTTAGCTGAAGCTTTCTTATGGTCACGTGGACACGTAGCTGGTAACCTATATCCAGAAGACTTAAAAGCTTTACCACCACAAATTATTATCGGTGCGCAATATGTGCAAGCTGCTGGTGTGGCTTTAGGTCTTAAAAAACGTAATAAGAAAAATGTGGTCTTCACTTATACAGGTGATGGCGGTTCATCACAAGGGGACTTTTATGAAGCAATCAATATCGCCGGTGCTTACAAAGCAAATGCTGTATTCTACATTCAAAATAATGGCTTTGCGATTTCTACACCTCGCGACAAACAATCAAGTGCGATGACTTTAGCTCAAAAAGCTGTTGCTGCAGGTATTCCTGGTATTCAAGTTGATGGTATGGATCCACTAGCAGTTTACGCTGTTTCTAAATTAGCACGTGATTGGTCAGTAGCTGGTAATGGTCCTGTATTAATTGAAACTTTAACATACCGTTATGGTCCACATACATTATCAGGTGACGATCCAACTCGTTATCGTTCTAAAGAAATGGATAGCGAATGGGAAGCAAAAGATCCATTGATTCGTTTCCGTAATTTCTTAACTGCTAAAGGCTTATGGTCAGAAGAAAAAGAAGAAGCAGTTATCGAACAAGCAAAAGAAGATATTAAGAACGCAATCGCTGAAGCTGACCGTGTTCCAAAACAAAAAGTATCTGAATTCTTAAAGAACATGTTTGAAGTTCAACCACAATTAATTAAAGAACAAATTGAAATCTACGAAGCGAAGGAGTCGAAATAATTATGGCACAAAAAACAATGATTCAAGCGATTACTGACGCCTTAGCCCTAGAATTGGCAAATGATGAAAATGTATTAGTTTTTGGTGAAGACGTAGGTAAAAACGGTGGGGTATTCCGTGCTACTGAAGGCTTACAAGAAAAATTTGGCGAAGATCGCGTATTTGATACACCATTAGCAGAATCAGGAATTGCTGGTATGGCTTTTGGTTTAGCTTTAGAAGGGTATCGTCCAGTACCTGAATTACAATTCTTTGGTTTCGTATTCGAAGCAATGGATGAAGTTGTTGCGCAAATCGCTCGTACTCGTTATCGTATGGGTGGTACACGTAATATGCCAGTGACAATCCGTTCTCCATTTGGTGGTGGGGTTCACACGCCAGAATTACACTCAGATAACTTAGAAGGGTTAATTGCGCAATCTCCTGGTATTCGTGTTGTTATTCCTTCAAATCCATATGATGCAAAAGGATTATTAATTGCTTCAATTCGTAGCAATGACCCTGTGGTATTCTTGGAACATATGAAACTATATCGTTCATTCCGTGAAGAAGTGCCAGATGAAGCTTATGAAGTACCTTTAGATAAAGCAGCAGTGACACGTGAAGGTAAAGATGTTTCTATTATTACTTACGGTGCAATGGTTCGTGAAGCAATCAAAGCTGCTGATAATTTAGCAAAAGAAGGTATTGATGCTGAAATTATTGACTTACGTACAGTTGCTCCTTTAGATATCGAAACAATCATTGCTTCTGTTGAAAAAACAGGTCGCGTAGTTATTGTTCAAGAAGCACAACGTCAAGCCGGTGTAGGCGCAATGGTTGCTTCAGAAATTGCTGAACGTGCAATTCTTTCATTAGAAGCTCCTATTGGTCGTGTGAGCGCACCAGATACAGTCTTCCCATTTGGTCAAGCTGAAAATATCTGGTTACCAAACGCAAAAGATATTGAAGAAAAAGTCAAAGAAATCGTTAATTTCTAATTGATCTCAGATGGTAAGTATAAAGCCTAGCCTTTATACTTACCCTTATTAAAGAAAGGAAGAATTTTAATGGCATTTCAATTTAAATTACCAGATATTGGTGAAGGGATTGCTGAAGGCGAAATCGTAAAATGGTTCGTTAAAGTTGGCGATACAATCAATGAAGATGATACTTTATTAGAAGTACAAAATGATAAATCAGTAGAAGAAATTCCATCTCCAGTTACAGGTGTGGTTAAAAATATTTTAGTTTCAGAAGGTACTGTTGCTAGCGTAGGTGACGTATTAGTTGAAATTGATGCACCAGGTCATGAAAATAATGATGCACCAGCACCAGCTAGCGCACCAGCTCAAGAAGCTGCTCCTGCTGCAGCTGGCGGATATTTCCAATTCAAATTACCAGATATCGGTGAAGGAATTGCTGAAGGCGAAATCGTAAAATGGTTCGTTAAAGTTGGCGATACTATTAACGAAGATGATACTTTATTAGAAGTACAAAATGATAAATCAGTTGAAGAAATCCCATCTCCAGTTACAGGTGTGGTTAAAAATATTTTAGTTTCAGAAGGTACTGTTGCTACAGTTGGCGATGTCTTGGTTGAAATTGATGCACCAGGTCATAACGGTCCTGCCGCTGCACCAGCTAGTGCACCAGCTCAAGAAGCTGCTCCTGCTGCTAGTCCAAGTGCTGCAACGGTTGTAACACCTTCAAATCCTAATAAACGCGTATTAGCAATGCCATCTGTGCGTCAATATGCACGTGAAAAAGATGTTGATATTACCTTGGTAACACCTACAGGTAAAGGTGGCCGTGTAGTGAAAGAAGATATCGATCAATTCTTAGCTGGTGGCGCACCAAGTCAAGCCGCTACACCAGCAGCTTCAACTCCAGAAGTGGCTGCTAAACCTGTTGCTGCTCCTGCAAAAGCTCCAGAAGCTAAGAAGCCATTCACTTCAAACCTAGGTGAATTAGAAACTCGTGAAAAAATGTCTGCTACACGTAAAGCTATTTCTAAAGCGATGGTTAATAGTAAACATACTGCACCTCATGTTACATTACATGATGAAGTGGAAGTATCTAAGCTTTGGGATCAACGTAAGAAATTCAAAGAAGTGGCTGCGGCAAATGGTACTAAATTAACATTCTTGCCATATATCGTTAAGGCTTTGACAACTACAGTGAAGAAATACCCAATCTTGAATGCTTCTATTGATGATGCAACACAAGAAATCGTGTATAAACACTACTACAACATCGGTATTGCAACTGATACTGATCATGGATTATATGTTCCTAACGTAAAAGATGCTGATCGTAAAGGTTTATTTGCAATTGCAGATGAAATCAACGCTAAAGCAAAATTAGCTCATGAAGGAAAATTATCTGCAGAAGATATGCGTAATGGTTCTATCACAATTAGTAACATCGGTTCAGTTGGTGGTGGTTGGTTCACACCAGTTATCAACTATCCAGAAGTTGCTATCTTAGGTGTAGGTACAATTTCTCAACAACCTATCGTAAATGCAGAAGGTGAATTAGCTATTGGTCGAGTGATGAAACTATCATTAAGTTTTGACCACCGTATTGTTGACGGCGCTACTGCACAACAAGCGATGAATAATATCAAACGCTTATTAGCTGATCCAGAATTATTATTAATGGAAGGATGATTAATCGATGGTAGTAGGAGATTTTGCTATTGAATTAGATACAGTCGTAATTGGAGCTGGCCCTGGTGGATATGTGGCAGCGATTCGTGCGGCTCAATTAGGTCAAAAAGTTGCTGTAATTGAACGTGAATATATTGGTGGTGTTTGTTTAAACGTTGGATGTATTCCTTCTAAAGCTTTGATTGCAGCGGGACATCACTATCAAGAAGCTCTAGATTCACAAATGTTTGGTGTGAATACAGATGGAGTTACTTTAGATTTTGCTAAAACACAAGACTGGAAAGACAATGGCGTTGTTAAAAAATTGACAACAGGTGTGTCATTCTTATTAAAGAAAAATAAAGTTGAAGTCATTACGGGTTCTGCATTCTTTGTAGATGATCATACTTTACGTGTAATCAATGGTGATTCAGCGCAAACTTATTCATTTAATAATGCGATTGTTGCGACTGGTTCTCGTCCAATTGAAATTAAAGGCTTCAAGTTTGGCGGTCGTATTTTAGATTCTACTGGCGGTCTAGCATTAAAAGAAGTGCCTAAGAAATTTGTTATTATCGGTGGTGGGGTAATCGGTGCTGAATTAGGTGGCGCTTATGCAAACCTTGGCGCTGAAGTAACAATTTTAGAAGGTTCTCCACAAATTTTACCTACATTTGAAAAAGATATGGTGAAATTAGTAGAAGATGACTTTAAGAAAAAAGGTATTACTGTTATTACTAAAGCTATGGCAAAAGAAGCTATTGATAATGGTGATAGCGTAACTGTGAAATATGAAGTTGACGGTAAAGAACAATCTGTTGTGGCTGATTATGTCATGGTTACAGTTGGTCGTCGCCCTAACACTGATGACATGGGATTAGAACAAGCTGGTGTTGAAATTGGTGAACGTGGTTTAATTCCAGTAGATGCGCAAGGACGTACAAATGTGAAGAACATCTACGCGATTGGTGATATCGTTCCTGGTGCTGCCTTGGCTCACAAAGCTAGCTATGAAGCTAAGATTGCTGCCGAAGCGATTTCAGGTAAGAAAGTTGCTGTTGACTATAAAGCTATGCCAGCTGTTGCCTTTACTGATCCTGAATTAGCAACAGTCGGAATGACCATTGCTGAAGCGAAAGAAGCTGGCTTAAATGCTAAATCATACAAATTCCCATTATCAGGTAATGGACGTGCGATTTCTTTAGGTAAGACTGAAGGATTTGTTCGTTTAGTAACTACAGTGGAAGATAATGTGATTGTCGGTGCACAAGTTGCTGGGGTTGGCGCTTCTGATATGATTTCTGAATTATCATTAGCTGTTGAATCTGGTATGAATGCTGAAGATATCGCATTAACTATCCATCCACATCCATCATTAGGTGAAATTGTAATGGATACTGCCGAATTAGCATTAGGCTTACCAATTCATATCTAAAATCAAAAAGAATAAATTTGAAGAGACTCAATCACAGATGGTTGGGCCTCTTTTTTGTTTTCATCTAATTTCATTTTTGTTATAATTGAGTCGAAAGGTGGGAGAGTTATGCAATTTTTGAAATTATTTTTTATTTATCGTTGGTATGCTTTAGTTTTTGCCTTTATGTATGTTGCGCTTATCTATTTGATATGCCGAAAAACAAAATTGGTTAAAGCTGGTATCATTTATGGTATTGTTACAGAAATTCTCTTTATCGTATCATTATTATATTTCTATTTTAGATTATCACAACCAAGTACGGTTTCTCGTATGCCTATTTTCGAACAGTTTTATAATATTTTGATTGTTTCGTGGTTTGTCTTTTATCTACCACTCGTTTTATTGATTGCTTATCGCTTACTTGTTTGGATTAGGCAGCGACTACAGCTAGCCTTACAAATAATCTTGACCATCAGTTACATTATTACTATGACCGGAATTGGCTATTTTGGGTTAATTGTTCATGTATTATTGTTTTATGGTTTTGCACCTTAAATGTTTTAGATCAAGGTACTACTGGTGTCTTGGTCTTTTTTTGGTTGCATGCGAACTGCTAACCTGTATATAATAGTAAAGGAAGAATGAGGAGGAAGAAGATGGAGAATTATCAATATCCTTTAGATTTAAATTGGTCAACAGAAGAAATGATTGCAGTCGTTAATTTTTGGGCTGATTTAGAAAAAGTTTATGAACAAGGCATGGATCGTCAAGCTTTTTTAAATAGTTATCAGTCCTTTAAAACTGTTGTTAAAAGTATTGGCGAAGAACGTAAATTAGGCCGAGAGTTTGAGGAATTATCAGGTTATTCACTTTATCATGCTGTGAAACAAGCGAAAGCAAGTCAGGCAAAGAAAATAAAAATGTGAGGAAATCATTTATGGAAACATTGAGTACAAAAATTGTTGATATTATTTATGCTGCGGCAATAAAAATTAAAGAGCAAGTCACAAAAAAGAGATTAATCGTGTCCACCAAATCTAGTCGCAGTGATTTTGTGACGAATGTTGATACACAAATTCAAGATTTTATTATGGAAGAGCTGTTAAGAGTAGAACGAGGCATTAAATTTTTAGCTGAAGAAAATAATCTATCTTCCTTACCTGACTTTTCTGGCAAAGTTGCTATTATCGATCCTATAGATGGCACAAATAATATGGTTTTAGAAAAGAAAAACTTCTGTATTATGATTGCAATCTATGACAATCATGAAGGAAAATTGGGCTATATATATGATGTAATGGCTGATAACTTACTTTGGGGTGGTCCGGATGTAGGAATTCATTTTAATGGTAAAAAGTTAAAACGAACTAATAACGTTGAGCTAAGTGAAGGGTTAGTTGGCTTTAACAGTGCTATATATCGCAGAAATGCTTTTCATGCACATAAAATTGGAGATGAGTCATTAGGAATTAGAATGACTGGATGTGCAGGTCTTGAATTGATGAATTTAGCCTTAGGTAATCGTGTAGCGTATATTTCTAACTTACAACCTTGGGATTATGCTGCGGGTAAGATAATACTTGAAACGCTAGGCCTTAGAGTAACTAATATTTATGGAAATGATTTAAAATTTAATGATCGAGAATTATTTATTGCAGCTACACCTTTAGCGCATCAAAGAATATTGGAAATTATGCATACAGAATAAAGTATCATGAAAAATCGAGTGTTTTGCTTTTTTTTCTGAAAATTTTTTGGTATAATTTCATTTTGAGTGAAGTCAATTAAATTTTAAAGGAGTCATTAAATTGAATTATAGAGAAGATATTCGTAATATCGCGATTATTGCCCACGTCGACCACGGTAAAACCACTTTGGTAGATGAATTATTAAAACAGTCACATACATTAGATGCACGTACACAATTACAAGAACGTGCGATGGACTCAAACGCTTTAGAAAAAGAACGCGGAATTACAATTTTAGCAAAAAATACTGCTGTAGAATATAACGGTACAAAAATCAACATCATGGATACTCCTGGACACGCCGATTTTGGTGGAGAAGTAGAACGTATCATGAAAATGGTGGATGGTGTTCTTTTGGTTGTCGATGCTTATGAAGGAACCATGCCGCAAACACGTTTTGTATTGAAAAAAGCTTTAGAACAAAAAGTTACACCGATTGTCGTTGTGAATAAAATTGATAAACCATCAGCTCGTCCTGAACATGTAGTAGATGAAGTATTAGAATTGTTTATTGAATTAGGGGCCGATGATGATCAATTAGATTTCCCAGTTGTTTATACTTCAGCCTTAAATGGTACTTCAAGCTTGTCTAGTGATCCAGCAGACCAAGAAAAGACAATGGCGCCAGTATTTGATACAATTTTAGAACATATCCCTGCACCAATTGACAATTCTGATGAACCTTTACAATTCCAAGTGTCATTATTAGACTATAATGAATATGTTGGTCGTATTGGTATCGGACGTGTTTTCCGTGGTACCATTCGTGTAGGGGACCAAGTTGCTTTAATGAAACTAGATGGTGATGTGAAGAAATTCCGTGTGACGAAGATTTTTGGTTTCTTTGGCTTGAAACGTTTAGAAATCGAAGAAGCTAAGGCCGGAGATTTGATTGCCGTATCTGGGATGGAAGATATCTTCGTTGGTGAAACTGTTACACCTGCAGATCATCAAGAAGCTTTGCCGATTTTACACATTGATGAACCTACATTACAAATGACTTTCCTAGTGAATAATTCGCCATTTGCAGGACGTGAAGGGAAATTTGTTACTGCACGTAAAATTGAAGAACGTTTGATGGCACAATTACAAACTGATGTATCTTTACGTGTTGATCCAATCGGTCCAGATTCATGGATTGTTTCAGGTCGTGGAGAATTACACTTATCCATCTTAATTGAAAATATGCGCCGTGAAGGTTACGAATTACAAGTATCTCGTCCAGAAGTTATCGAACGTGAAATCGATGGCGTGAAGTGTGAACCATTTGAACGTGTTCAAATTGATACACCAGAAGAATATATGGGGGCAGTAATTGAATCATTAGGTGTGCGTAAAGCTGAAATGCAAGATATGATTAATACTGGAAATGGTCAAGTTCGTATTATCTTCTTAGCACCAGCCCGTGGATTAATCGGATATACTACAGAATTCTTATCTATGACTCGTGGTTATGGTATTATGCACCATACCTTTGATCAATATCTACCAATGATTCAAGGTCAAATTGGTGGTCGTCACCATGGTGCTTTAGTTTCTATTGATACAGGGAAGGCGACAACCTATTCAATTATGAGTATTGAAGAGCGTGGTACTGTCTTTGTTGAACCAGGTACTGAAGTCTACGAGGGAATGATTGTTGGTGAAAATTCACGTGATAATGACTTGACTGTAAATATCACTAAAGCAAAACAAATGACCAATGTACGTTCGGCTACAAAAGACCAAACTGCGGTGATTAAAAAACCAAGAATTCTAACCCTTGAAGAATCATTAGAATTTTTAAATGATGATGAATATTGTGAAGTAACACCTGAAAGTATTCGTCTACGTAAACAAATCTTAAATAAAAACGAACGTGAAAAAGCCGCTAAAAAACGTAAAATGGCTGAACAAGCGTAGTCAATTTTAACGTAATTCAGGCAGAAGTCGCCCATCCTCTATAGGTGGGTGATGAATGCCATTCAGTATGAGGGTTACTGTTGGTAACTCGAAGACCGACAATACAGTACATTGTCTTTTTATTTTGTTCTATGTTATAATCGGTCTATATTAGAAATGAGTTGAAATAATATGGAATTAGATACAAATAACCATTCAGTTTTCCTTCTTTATTACCATCTTATTTTAGTAACTAAATATCGCAGACAAGTGATAGATGATGACATATCTGATTATGCTAAAGCTACTTTTGAAAGAATTTCAGAATCGTATCA
>NZ_JAKUDS010000012.1 GCF_023221775.1 Enterococcus cecorum
ATAAATACTCCCATTGCACGTTTCCCTTTTTGAATATCTCCTACAAAACCAATTCTTGGATCTCCATATATTTGGTTATTTACACTAAATGGTTCATACCTAAGTTGGCTTGCTAAGACATTTTTATTCACATCATAACCATAGTATTGAAGCAACATAGATAATGCAGTAACCTCACAACCATTTTCTAGTCTTTGCCCTTCAAATTGGCTCTCCAAAGGAACATCCAATAAAATCGTTGAATAAGTCCTATTATTGGTTGAAAGATTAATAGTATGTGTCGCTACTACTTGGCTATTACTCGAAACATCATCATTAAATAGACAAAAGATAATTGTTAATACCACTATAAAAAAAGCAATAAATTTTCTTTTCAAAGATACAGCCTCCTATTAATTGCCGTTAGATACAACTTTTGCGGTATGCATTTTTTGAATAATGATTTCAACACGACGATTTAGAAGTCTGCCCTCATCTGTACTGTTTGTTGCTTTAGGTTTATTATCTGCATATGCTTGAATAGCTACTTTGTTACTGGCTATCATATGATTGTTAACAAAGTAATTCATTACTGAAATTGCACGTGCCGCCGACAATTCCCAATTCGAAGCATACTTACCATTCTCAGGTCGATTATCGGTATATCCTGCAATTACAAAATCCTGATCCAATCCTTTGAAATGACTACCCACAATTGACAAGTTTTTCTGAACATCATCAGATAACTCGGCACTCCCTGGACTAAATAAGATTCGACTTGATAATGCAATATGAATTCCATCGGACTTTAAATCTATCGTAACATCATCAGCAATCTCAGTTTTCGCTAAATCTTCATCTAATTGTTTTTGTAGTTTAGCTAATTTCTTATCCTCCAAGCGCATCTCTACAATAGCTTCTTTCATTTTCTCTGATTCTGCTGTCTTTTCTTGATTATCTTCTGGTAAATCAGGATCCACAGCTTTGCCTATTACTGCCGTTCCACTACTTTGACCAACTCCAGCAAATATTTGCGTAAATTCACTTTTAAATTCATTAAATTTCGCAGTATCTACTTTAGCCATCGCAAATAACACAATAAATAAAGCTAATAGTAGCGTCATCATGTCAGAATAAGGGAGTAACCACGCTTCATCGACGTGTTCTTCATGTCTTTTTTTTCGTTTCATCGTTTATACACCCTCTTAAATTAGGATTCTCTCCGCTGGTTTGGCTCAATAATGCTGTTTAATTGTTTTTCAATATTTTTAGGTGAATGACCTGCCTGAATTGCCATCACACCTTCCAAAATAATCATCTTTTGTTGAATTTCCTCTTGCGATTTAGACTCCAAACGAGAAGCAAATGGCATCATCAGTACATATCCAAAGAAAATCCCGTATAATGTCGCTACAAAGGCTGCTTTAATCATATGACCTAAAGCCTCAACATCACTTAAATTGCCCAAAGCACCAATCAAACCAATTACTGCCCCCAATACCCCCAAAGTTGGAGATGTTGAGCCTAATGTTTTGAACATCTTGGCTGCCGAGTGATGTCGTTCTTCAATTCCAGCAATTTCTGTCTCTAAAATTTCACGAATTTGTTCAGCATCAATTCCATCGACTACCATTTCCAACCCTTTTTTCAAAAACGGATCTTCTAAAGTGTTGACATGTGACTCTAAGGCAAGCAATCCATCACGACGAGCCATATTGGCCATTTCAACAATTGATTGAATTAAATCTGCATTATTCACTTCTCGATTATTAAATAATACACCAAAGACTTTTGGTAGCCGCTTTATCTGTTGCATAGGATAAGAATTAAGCAAAGCTGCAATACTGCCTCCAAAGATGATAATAATAGCTGCCGGATTAATAAGTACAGAGACATCCGCCCCTTTTACAATCATTCCTACAACCACAGATAAAAAACCTGCGATAATGCCAACAATTAAAAAGATATCCATTAATAAATTTCCCCTTGTATTCTGTGTTTATATTTAGATTTATCGGTTAATATCCATCAAATTAAAGGGAATAAACAAAAAAAATATCCATTAATTATTATTTTTAAAAAATTTATTCGTTTTTTTCAATTTATCCTTTAATTTTTATCCAATTATCCGATAATATCATATGTCAAGTTAATTACCTACTTTGAAAACCTTGACAAGCATAAAATATATGCTTATAATGACTATATAAACTTTACATATTATGCTGTTTCAAGTTAATGTAAATTATCTTTTCCCATATTCCAATAAACGCACGTGTTTATACACGTGCGTTTATTGTTTTCTATAAATAATCGGTTTATTATTTAGTTTTTTATAATATAACTTATTTTTATTAATAAGAAAAATTCAAAGCCTTGATCCGATGACTATTATATAACTCAATAAGGAGATTTTTTATGATTGAACCCTACGCTTTTATACGAGCTCACAATGAAATTAGTACGGTAAAAACCTGTATGGAAAGTATTCAACCTGTCATCAAAAAAGGCGTGATTGGTATCCATCCTTCAATAGATGGCTCACCAGATGATGGCACACATGACTTTCTAGATAATTTTTACCGTGAAAATCCTGGATATAAACTAATTTACTATCCATATCCAGTATACCCAACCTCTCATCCAATTTATAAAAATTTATCTCAGGTACCTTTAGAGCAGCGACTGGATAGTTATTATAATGCAGTCCTAGCTGAAATACCTGAAAATGAATGGTTGATAAAAATTGATTGCGAGCAAATCTATCATCCGGCTATTCTTACAGTATTATTAAGTAAAAATTTCGATGAAGATGTTTTAGTTTGGTTTGGGCGCTATAATCTACACTACGATTTTGCAAGTAAACAACTCTTTAATATCACAAATCTTCCTATTCCTCGTCAAGAAGATCAATGGCTCATCTTTAATCGAGATTTACACTTCACCTTTATGACAGGTGAAAAAAATGGAAAATTTTATGCTTGGGAATTCCTTGATTTATCCAAAAGAAATAATAATAATTCCTTGATACGAATCGAATACCCTATTTTTTCTTGGCATTTTCCATTTATTAAACACCAGAGAAAAAATGAAGACTATCAACTGAATGTATATCAACCTTATCTCCATCCACACCTACCTGAAGTGATGACCGATGAACAACTCATTTTAAAAATATGCCAAAATTTTCAAGTTATATAAAAGGAGTAGATAAATAATCCGAATGTTCAACTTGATTTTATGAGTAATCAAGTTGAACATTCGGATTTTCTTTAATTTTTATTATTGATTTATTGAATTATAAGGATTTTTTAGTTATCTTGCTAAAATACTTTTGAGGCTGACCCTACTGTGAATTATTATTTACAATATAAGTCCATTTTTGATTTTGATGCGATATTATTGATTGAATATCTATATCTTTAATAGACTTATTATTGATCACTAAGATTCCCCCTGGTTTTAGTGCTTGAGTTAATTTTTCAAACACTTGCATGGATAACGGAAAATCTATATTGGATATTATGTAATGATATGCTTTTTGTCCGATTTTTGATAGCAATTCTTCAATCAAATGATATGATCGATACTCATCTAGAAAAGCTATCATCTCAGGTTTATATAAACTTTCATGCTCAAAATGAGTCATTCTTACATTTTCACATGGCGTATTTTCTATTATTCGCCCTTTTAGCTGAAATAAATCATCTCCATAACCTAGGTTAATACCTAATACACTTTGATTTTCACTAAGAATATAACTCAAATCATTAAACAGCATATAATCATAACAAGTTCCGTCACCCCAAGGATTATAGCCAAAATATTTTTCAAAAGCTTTGATTCCCTCGATATAAACTTGTGATTTTTGATTAGATACTGTTACACTTCCGAAATGATGAACATAACTATCCTCTGCTAAAATACATTTCTTACCAGCTTTTCTTACCACCATTGCCATTGCATCATCAGTAAACGCAACAAAACGCTCTTTGAAAAATGGGTAGCGATAACCTAAAAAGGTATAAAAAGCCTCTTCATCTGCTCTAGCCATTAACACTGGAGGATTAAGTCGCGCCCTTTGAATCCAGCGTTTAGGGTTACTTTGATTATTTTTCGTAGCTGCAGCAATCATTTCATCATAATTATTATATTTTATGTCAATTGAGCTTAAATTGGCAATATTAGGACAAGCTGGCATAACACAAGCAATTTTAGAATCAGAATGTAAACAAGTCAATAAATTCTCAATGACATTCGGCATTAACAATACATCATTTGACAAAAACATGACATTTCGTCCTTCAACCACTCGTCCAAGAATAGACAGACTTTTATTATTCCTTACAAAATTGATTTGTTTCGTAGGGTGAATCGATTCGAAGTATTCCTTGGTGCCATCACTAGATCCATGATTTAATAAGATTAACTCATAATTTAAATCTTCTGGTAAATATTGAAATAAATGTTTTAAACAGAGCTGCGTGTACTCTAACTTATTCCAAGCAGCTACCAAGATAGTTAAATCATATTTTGCTTGACGGACATCAGGCAATGGACATAAATAAGACATATCCTGCTGATAATATTGGTGCACCCTTTCTTTATCAGGATAACACAAACCCCAAAAGTATAAATCATTTAATATTTCGGCTAATAATGGAAGTAATTCATAGCGTATTTGTTGTACTTTTGAAAAAATAGACCCATTAGTTTTTACTATCTCAAAAAGCGAGACTTGCGTATTTTCGCAAAGAATATGTGCCGTAATTGCCTCTTCTTCTTTTGCTAGGAAGTCCAACACTTTTTGCATATTCGCTAAATCCTCTAATAACATGGGAGCAATTTCTGATGAAAACTTTCGCCAAGAGCATCCTTCCATTTGCCACGACTCAAATAAATTTTGGTATAACTGTAAATCTCGAATAACCGCTTTTGCTAATTCTGTTGATTGTATCACACTTTACACTTCCATCTGTTTCCAAGTAGCTAGTAATTCTTCAACCATTCCTTGAACTCTTTGAATAATCTCCGAATCCTTTTTCAAATTTGCTTGTAACAATTGGTTATTCATATATTCATATAATTGAATAAATTGTTTGGCTACATCGCCTCCAACTTCTTCATTGATACT
The DNA here is from genome assembly GCF_023221775.1 of Enterococcus cecorum. Lineage (GTDB taxonomy): Bacteria > Bacillota > Bacilli > Lactobacillales > Enterococcaceae > Enterococcus_E > Enterococcus_E cecorum_A. Next base: position 5,114 of record NZ_JAKUDS010000012.1, read on the forward strand.
ATAACGTAACTCCGAAATAATATCTTGTGCTCGCACTAATTTATTATGTGCTAATGAAATATTTTCTTGTTCAATTGCCAAATTTGCTTGTTTTAAATTCTTAATACAACCTTCCATCAACAATTCCACTAATCTTTTAGGTGAAGCTTGCATCACTTGGTTTGCTAGATAATTACTTTGCATATTTTGATAACTCATCTGTCTTCCCCATTCTTAATAAGTTAATTCAATCCCCGAAAGTTCTTCTAAAGGAATGTATTGTTTTAATGCTTGATTACTTTGATTTAAGCGCGCAATTTCACGAGAAACCATTACCTTATCCTCTTTTAATTTAGAAATAAAAGTTTGGTATTCTTGTATCACTTCATTCATTAATGCTAAATCATACGTTTTATTATCGAAAAGAGATAAGCGTTCAAATGATTGACTAACTTTTTCAAAAGCCGCTAACTTTGACTCTACATCTTCCTGTTCATTCAGTTGTCTTAACGCTTGAAGTAACTTAGTTAATTCTTCATTCATTTTGCTTACCTCTTTTCATCTTATTTACCACTTGTTTGTACGCCTGCTTGACTCAAGAAATAACTCATTTGTTGTTCAGCTTTCATTAACGCTGTATCTAATTTAGTAAACATATTCACATAATAAGTACGTTTCGCTGAAATTTGGTCGTCATAACGTGAAATTTGATTATTCAAATCTTTAATAAGCGAATCAAAACTATCTGTTCGACTCTTCAATAATCCCCGACTCACTTGTCCATTTTCACTAGTACTATCTTTTAGATATCGATTTAACAACTCTTTCATATTATCAGCATAGCCGGTTTTCGCTGGTGAATTTGTTGTTGCATCCGCCTGTTTTCCAGAAAAGAATTCTTGAACAGCATTAGGGTTTTCTTCGATGGCTTTTCTAAGTTTCGTTTCATCTAGTTTCATGACACCATCTTTATCAATCGAAATACCTATCTGACTCACACGTAAATCCGCATAATTAGGGTTGGCTGTTCCTTGATTACGTAATTGTCCTTGAAGACGAACCATCAAAGAATCTCCTACTAATGCGCCTTGTTTATTCTTAGTAGTGGATGTATCAGTAGACACTTTTGGCGTACCTACATCTAAAGAATCGCCAATGAATGAATAAGTGCTATTATATTGGGAAACAAAATCCTTAACAGCAGTCAGGATTTTATCATTATCATTTTCTAATCCTAAATGTACAACTGTATCTCCAGAAGTTACTTGTTTTAGGGTAATCGATACACCATCAATTTTATCAGAAATCACGTTACTTTGACTCGTCATATCAATGCCATTAATATTAAACAACGCATCTTTGCCTTGTTGTAACTGGGCCTTTGAACTGCTAATACCTAAGTTATCGGTCAGTGCATTATCAACGATGCTAAGTGCTTTATCCCCAGTTTCTGTATTACTTAAAACTAATCGACCATCCATGATGACCGCTGCCACACCAGACTCACTTGATTTTTTATTAATTTTAGTCGCAATCATCGCTAAACTATCTTCTGCTGTGATATCAAAATCAAAAGTTTTCGCCACACCTGTGCTATCTAATTTATTAGAATTAATCGTAAATGTTCCAGTTAAGCCTAATTCTTTTTTGGAATCACCACTAATTTTATTACCAATTAATCGTGTATGAGTAGCTAACTGGCTAACTTTTAAATCGTAATTTCCAGCGATAGATTTGCTATCACCTGAAATTGTAGCAATTTTTTCATCAGAAGAACTCGTCTTTTTAGAGGTATAAGTCGATGCGTCCGTTAAATCATCTAATTTATTCATTAAATTACTCAAACGTGAACGAACATCACTATACGCCGCTTTTTGTGCTTCAATACTTGAAACTCTAGCTTGTGCACGTAATTTAGGGACAGATTCCGCTTCGATTAATTTATCAATCTGATCTGAGCCAATTCCACTATATTGTCCTAAAATACTACTTACACCTGAACTACTAGTAATTGTTGCCATTCTACTCCACTCCTATTCTAAATATTTTTGAATCAAAACTAAACTTTCATCTGCTGGTACAATCTGTAAAAGCTCATCATAAACTTTTTTGGCTTCAGCAATCTTTTGTTCGCTGATTAATTTTAATATATCTGCTTTAACTTTATCAGCTAAACGTGCTAACTCTTCTGTTACACTTTGTTGTTTTCGCAGTTCTCTTTGGGCTAAAGTCATCAATTTTTCAATCAATTCTTTTGCTTCAGGATAGATCTGCAAGCCCTGTTTTAACAATTGTAGGTATTCTACCAATTGTCCATTCTCTCGACAATTTAAAGCCTGACCTAAAATAGCCAACCAATGAAATTCATTTGGTAATAACATGGCTTCTTTTGTAAATGTTTGTTCACTATATAATTGTACTACCAACTGCTGACCACTGAACAAATAACTTTCTAAATAATTTTCTAACTCCATTGTTGTCATACTAGGTTTCAACAACATTTGTTTAAATAACTGATAAACCAAATAGGTCCCAATGACAGTCCCATCTAAACTAGCGGCCAATTGCTCGATAAATTTAGCCTCTTCATTAAAATCACCTTCAAAGTATAAATCCACAAATTTCGTAAATGTTTGAATTTCACCTAAATTGGCCGTTTCAAAGATAGAAAGCGGCGACTTACCTTGTTTAATCAATGCAATCAAATAATCTTCTACCCCAGCCTCATAATAAGTGACCTTTTTCGTCATTTGTACTAATAACGTTTCTGATTGATCTAACAATAATTTATTATAACAAACATATAATTGATCACTATCAATAGCGGCAATCATCGTTCTAAATTCCTTTTGCTCTGTTTCTTTTAATTTAAATAAGAAGAGTTGACAAGCCGCTACCCATTCAGCTACTAAATCATTGTGCTCACAATATTGAAGTAATTGACAAAGTAGCTTATTCGATTTCGTATAATAGGCTGTACGTACTAAACAAGCAATGACTTCTTGCTTTTTGATAGCCACTAAAGACCAATCCAATAACTGCGTTAAATCTAATAACAACGTATACTGTTTGTACTTAAACAGACTTTCAATCAGACTAGATAAGGTCTTATTGTAGTGGTCTTTTTGCATGTAGTTTTTAAAAAACGGGGTATACTTACTCCCATATTCTTCAGGGTGTAATTCAAAATAAGCGACAATTTCCTGATAATTTTTAAAATAGCCCAGACAATTTGCTAATTGATATTGTGCCAAATCAGTAACCATATGCATATAATTGAATAAACCATTGCGAAAGATATCCGCTTTAAAAAAATCTGCATAAGTTTGGTATAATTGCTCAATCGCCGTATAATTACCTATCATTTTATAATAGTCGATCAGGTTAATTACCACTTCAGCAAAAGGTTTAGCTTCTGAAGATGGGACTTGATCAGGATGGTCGATTTTCCCTAAAGCTTGTTTGGCTAACTGAATCTTTTTATAGACCTCACTATTGGAATAGCCAATAATTAATTGTAACCAAGCGCTGTAATTTAAAGGATTTTCTTCAATCATTTGTAATAAAATCACTTCATTTCGGTCAATCTTATCCTCCACATAAATATACCCAAAATGATGGACATAGGCATCCGTATCATACATAGGTGTATAGGCTGGTGCATAGTGCTCATGAACTTTTCCGATAAAACGACCCTCTGGTGTGCGTTTAAATATTCTTAAGGTATTCCTATCAGAATATTTAGTTCCCTCATAACTTTCATAATTCCTTCCTTTGACGTTAATTGAATAATATTTTACCAAATACTCTGGATTGTGAAAAAAATCAATCAGCGGCGTCACATCGTCATAGTATTCATCATCATCTAAAAACATAAACCATTTTCCCTGACACTGCTCTAAACCGGCATTACGGGCTGCTGCGAAATCATCACACCATGTAAAATGTACAATTTTATCCGCATATTCTCGTGCAATCGCTAACGAACCATCACTATTTTCTTCGCCAACAGTATCTACCACAACCAATTCACTCGGTACCTGTTCTAATAATGGTCGAATAGATTCCATACACTTGCGTATCGTTCGTTTTTGATTAGAGACTAATAGCGAAATACTTAATAAACACTCACCTGTGGCAATTCGATTGATTTTTGTTGGTTGATTGACTTCAATTCCGGTAATCATTATACTTCTCCTTCCAATTCTTTTCCCAAAATACGACCAATAAAAATAGCCGATTCATTAGATAGAATCGGCTATTTATTATAAATTTTAAGTCTAAGTTAGAAATTAACCTTGTAATAAGCTTAATACGCTGTTTGGCATAGAGTTTGCTTGAGCCAACATTGTAGTAGCGGCTTGAGAAAGGATGTTTGATTTCGTGAAGCTCATCATTTCTTCAGCCATATCTACGTCACGGATACGAGAGTTTGCGTCTGATAAGTTTTCTGATGATGAAGTTAGGTTATTAATAGTATGTTCTAAACGGTTTTGAACAGATCCTAAATCAGAACGTTGTGAAGAGACTGTACTGATAGCTTTATCAATCACGCTCATTGCATTTGTATCTGTAGCTTTTAGCGAATCAATACCTAAAGCTGTATCTGTCATACCACCGATGCCTACAGAAATCACTTGATTATCATTCGCACCAATTTGGAATGTGAAAGCTGTTGCACTATCAGCTGAATTTCCATTGAATAATTTCAACGTGTTGAATTCTGTATCATTAGCAACACGAGTAATTTCTTTTTTCAATTGATCAAATTCTTTTGTGATTTGAGCTTGGTCATCTGTTGTCAAAGTACCATTATGTGCTTGAACAGCAAGGTCACGCATACGACCTAACATGCTGTGTGTTTCGTTTAAAGCACCTTCAGCCGTTTGAATCAATGAAACGCCGTCTTGAGCGTTACGTTTTGCTTGGTTCATCCCGCCGATTTGACCTTTCATTTTTTCTGAGATTGCTAAACCAGCAGCGTCATCTCCAGCTTTGTTGATACGTAAACCTGAAGATAATTTTGCTAAAGAGTTTGCTTTAGACGCGTTCGCTGAAGTTAAGCGACCATAAGTGTTCATAGCAGCAACATTTGTGTTAATTCTCATTTTGAATTCCTCCTAAGATTTGTTTCTTTACAAAGAGTCTTATCGGTTAACTTGTTAATTATTTAAGTCTAGCTTAATAACTTTTTTTAACTTTTTTAACAATATCCTTACTAACTCTCACATTATTATTAATCGGTAGCTTTTATTATTATTTAAGTTTTATTCCAAAAAAATATTTAGAAATATTCTAAATGTTAAACCAAGCTCGCCAGCGTTGGATTTTTCAGTAATGCAGCAGTTTGAAATACTTCTTGAGGATAGCTCTTAATCATTTCAAGTCGTAAAATCTGGGCATTGGTTGTTCCTGCACACATATTTTTTACATACTTTAAGGAATAATAAAAACGTGCTTCAATAATTTCCATTTCAATCGCTAGTTTTTCATCCTTTTGAGCAAGTTGCCGTAACTGACGAATCACAGGAATAATATCTAATTGTTTGGGATTATTTATCTGATGAATAATGGATCCCTTTCTTTGACGATAGTAATAATAAACCTTAGGAATCTCATAAAAACTCTTGGCTTTCAACACATAATATACTGCAATTAAATCTTCATAATAAACACCCACTGGAAACGGTAAGTCCAGATTTAAAAGAAAATCTCTAAGATAAAGCTTTGAAGTAATATTAAAATCTTCCATAATTAAATATGCTTTATATAAAGGCCCTCTAGGAATAAAAATCGATAAATCATAATATTGAGGAATCACTTTTCCCTCGCTTAATACATAAACCAACTTAAAATGAACAATTTCTTCTGTTGCCTTCTCGATATATGGTATTAAAACAGCTAAAGCATTTTTTTCAATAAAATCATCACTATCAATAAACCAAATGTATTTGCCACTAGCTTGTTTTAGTCCAAAATTACGTGCCACAGCTACTCCTTGGTTTTCTTGAGCAAAAAGTTTAAGATTCTCAGGATATTTTGTTACATACTCTTTAGCAATTTGTCGTGACTGATCCGTTGAACCATCATCAATTAAGATTACTTCTACTTTTGAATTAAGTTGTACTGTAATTGAATCTAAACACTGTCTCAAATATTTTTCGACATTATATATCGGTATAATAATCGATAATAAAGGCTGCATCCCTATTTCCTCCTCTTATAGTTTTAATACTAGTCCCACATATTTGCCTCGATAATAACTCTGTTTCGTACAATCAAGTTGTTCAAAGGACGGATGCTTGATTAATTCATTGACCAAATGAAATATGCGGTAATCCATAATAGCATAAGGTAAACCAGCTTTTTGATAATCAACTTTTCTTTTTTCGAAAGCTTGAATGGACTCAATTAATAAAAAAAGATTCTTATTTAATAATTCTTCTTGTGCTTTATAACTAGACTTTTGAAGAAAAACTACTTGCTCAGCCACTTCAATCATTTTAAAAGCAATTTCTTCATAGCCAGATAACACTTGTTGAGGATAAGGAACTTTTTGAAAAAGACTTCTATGGTATAAACCTGTCCATAATTGATTTAGGGAGTCACGAAATATACTGCGCATTTCTAAGTAATCAAAAACCTCTGGAACACTTAAGACATATTTTTCCTGAAGATTAAGATTTGGGTCCATATGAGCGCATTGCACTTTAATTAAAGGATAATGAGCATTTTCCGTTGCTTCAACCATCTCATCTATCAAATCTTTACCTATTCGAGCGGATAATGATTTAAAAAATAGATAGTCTCCTTGACTAGTGCTTACCGCTTGATCTATTAATTTTCCAAAATCAGCTTCCTGATAATCAATGTATTTTATTTCCTTATTTGATATCATATCCTTTGGCAAATTAGCTAGATTGGTTACGACAATAATTTCAATATCTTGGTAGCTTTGTGCACTACACTCCTGTATTGTTTGTATAAACAATTTTTCATCAAATGGACTAATAGGTGATAATATCGGCACTATGATTGAAATTTTCATGATATGTCCTCCGTAATGGTTTTGTAGATAGTATAATAATAGATTTGTTGCTCTAAAGATAGCTGCTCAAATTGTATACTACTAACAATTACATCTAATAATTCGCTCAAAGTTAATAGTATTTGTGGGATATATCTTTTATACTCACGATGTAAAAAATACTGATATTTTTCAAAATATGCATCGAAAGTATCCGTAATATTCTTGATTTTACGATTAGCTATAATTCCTTTTGAATTATCTCGGTAGAAATAAAAAGGAGCATCAACAAATACTATTTTTTCTGCTTCATCAAGGTAAAGATAATTTACAAACTCATCTTCATGTAATCGACCAATTGGAAATAGATGGTTGTCAACGATGGAATGATGATATAATTTTCCCCAAACGGTACAACTATTAACCTTATTTCGATAATCTACTTTAGTAAGCATCCAATCAAACATTTGTTTTTTAGTAATCTCTTTTCCTTGCTTTTCTTGAGGATAAGCATCGAAGTCAGCTTGCTCGATACTAGCTGCACATAGATGATTGCCCATCACAATCATTGGTTCATTCGTAGTTATATTGGAAACTAAACATTCAATCGTTTCATCAACAATTGCATCATCTGAATCTAAGAAAAATAAATATTCTCCCGTTGCATATTGAATACCGGTATTGCGCGCAGCAGATAAACCTTGGTTCTCTTGATTGATGATTAAAATCCTTTCATCATTAAAATACTGCTCAATCAATAACATTGAATTATCTGGCGTCCCATCATTCACTAAAATAATTTCAAGATTTTGATAGGTTTGATTCACCGCACTTGCTACACAATCAACTACATATTCTTGCGTATTATATATTGGAATAATAATACTAACTTTTGGTAACATCTTCTTTCCCCCGTTCAACGATTTATCTCTTAATAAACTAGAAGTATTTATTCATAGACTTGCTAGACATATAAAAATAGGTGATCAACATTCATTGACCACCTAAGTATCAAAAATACAAAAAAACATATTTATTATTATCTTACATAATCAAGAATGGACGTCTGCATAATCTTAGTTCCCATAGACATTGTGGCATTATAAGCTAACATTTCGTTTTGGAATTGCATATATTTTTCAGCAACATCCACATCTTGACGGTTAGATAAACTCTCTTTTAAATTTAACTTTTCTGTTTCATTGCGATCTTGAGCTGATTTCAATCGATTATAGATAGATCCTACTTTAGTACGCACGTTAACAAAATTATCTCGGAAATTGTCCGCTTTTCCTAATAATTCATTCGCCATTGCGTCACGATTACTATTATCAAAAGAATCAATTACTTGGTTGAAGAAATCATTTAAGTTTTCAGCTCCATTTTTACCCATTAACTGATTACCATCTGTAACTAAATTAACAGTCACACCATCAGATATTTCTCGAGGTAAATTCACATTCGAACCATTATAGGCAATCCCATAAGTTTCTCCTTGTGCATTTTTTACCACAGAAAATGGTGGTTCTGTCGTCTTATCACCGGCGAACAAATAACGCCCATCAAAATTTGTATTCAAAGCTTCAACAATGGCTTCAATATTTTGTTGGATTTCATTTTTGTTGGCTTCCATTTCCGCAGCAGCACTTGTTGTGTTGGCAGAAGATTGAATTAATGTTTTAATTCTTAACATTGAATCACTAACTGAAGCTAAGATACCATCTTGAGTATTACTCCATGAAATCGCATCTTTGATTTCTAAATTCTGCGTTTCATTCCGATCGATAGCAACATTTAAATTCATAATCTTTGAAACCAACAAAGGATCTTCTGAAGATTTGCTGACTTCTTTAAAACTTGACAACTGTCCCATTGTGTGATGAAGTTTGGTTTCAGTAGTCGCCATATTCTTTAAGAAATCGGTATAAGAATTATTTGTTGCTATTCTCATCTTTTATTACGCTCCTGTTCTATTAATTAAAGTATCTAGCATTTCTGATACAGTTTGTAGCACTCTTGCATTTGCTTGGAAAGCTTGTTGATAGCGAATCACATTAGATACTTCCTCATTGATGTTTACCCCTGATATAGAGGTGTCTTGACTTTCCAACTGGTCTAACACTGTTTGTTGCGCTTTTACTGTATTGTCCGCTTTTAATTTTGAAATTCCATTTTTGGTAATGATATCGTTATAGTGATCTGCGTAAGTCATGCCCTGTGCATCTTTTTCAGAGAAAGTCAATGCCACATTTTTAGCTAATCGACCATCGCCAGCATTAGGGTTTGCTCCCAGACCAGCCACTAATTTTCCTGGATTTTGCGTAAATACATTATTTACTTTTAATGTCTTGGCAAAATCCGCTTCATCACCATCAAAAACAAAGAAATCTTCTGTATTATTTCCTGCTTTATAGGTCTCGTTTATCTTTGTTGCCATATTTTTGACGAAAGTATTAAACTCATCGCTTCGAGCTTGAATCTCTTGACTCGCAGCTATTTGTCCACCAATTTGTCCTTTACTAACTGTAATTTGATCATATTTACCAGTTTCAACGTTATAGACAACAAGTGGCCCGCCTGAAACATTGCCACTTGAGACTTCTACTACTTTATTACGATCACCTTCTACTGCAATTCGAGTAGAACCATTACCAGAAGAAAGAACAACACTCATCGGTACCCGGTGATCTGTATCTAAAATTTTTGTATCCCCAATTTTTAATTCACTAACTCTACCATACTTATCAAATTTAGTAGAAATATCAGCCATACTCGACATATCTTTTAATAAACGATCGCGTTGATCTAATAAATCATTAGAGGTACCAGCCGTCATAGAGTTATCAACTAATTTCTTATTTAATATTTCTAATTCTTCAACACGTTGATTTAAATTATATGTAGTATTAGCTAAAGTAGTATCGACATCATCTTTTAATTCTTTCATGTTCATAGCCATTTCATTAATCGTTGTACTTAAAGTAGAACTATTTTCAACGACTAAGGTCTTGCTTGTCCCCAATTCAGGGTTACTAGATAATTTTGACCATGCATCATATACGGTATTCATTTGTTTCAACAAAGCCGCATCAGAAGGCTCTCCAAAATAATCTTCTAATTGACCTAAGGCATTTGCTTTTTCTTCATAAAATTTAGATAATGAATTAGCATCGCGAGTTTGTAAGCGAACAAAATCATCAACAACGCGGGTAATATCATTAACTTTAACTCCAGTTCCAACTTGACCAACACCGTTTATAGCATATGGATTTGTGGTTTGTAAGTTAGTTCTTTGACGTGAATACCCATCTGTTGTAGCATTTGCAATGTTATGGCCACTTGTTTGTAATGAGATTTGGCTAGTATTTAAACCAGATGTTGCGACACCCAGTGTTCCAAATAACCCCGTCATAACAACTTTTCCTCCTATACTTCTGTATCAATTAATGTACTTGGTGCTTGGGTATGATAGCTAGATTCTTTGCCATAAGTCACATGGTTAGCTTTTTTTATATTGTCTTTGATTGTATCAAGTAACATATCTTGAAAACTCATCGCTTGTTGCGTTAATAATAAATTTTCTTCTTGCTGTTCTTTTATTTTTGCAATTAGATCCTTAGCACTATCAGACAAATCCCCTTGATACTCTTGAAACAAAGGGATAAACTTTTCTTTTCTAGCTACAATATCCGTTAATTTTTCTGCATGTCCTTTAATTAATACTTTTCTTTCTTTTTGTAACAGTAGATAGAAGCTTCTTAATTTCACTTCAAATTCTTTTCCATCCATGGCAATTCCTCTTATTCAGTCATTGCTTTCATCATACTTGCCGCTATATCTTTAGCTGATACTTGATAAGTACCATCCTTAATTGCTGCTTTCAAAGCTTTAATTTTTTCATCATTACGTGATAAATCATTTTGTGCAACTTCTTGACGTATTTTTTGTGTTGTTTCAGATAAATTTACACTACTAGCTGATGATATTTTGATTGATTCATCTTTAATTTCACTAGAATGAACAGGACGATTTGGCATGTATCGGTCATAACTATTATATCTACCTTCAATTTTCATAAAACAATTCCTCCTCGTAAAATTATTCTTCCTAATATTATTTAGAAAGTTTACTTGAAAAAAATTATTTACTTACAATATTTTTCACTTCACGTACATTATCGTCCAAAACACAAAAAAGTTAAACCCCTAAGAGCCTAACTTTTTGTATTTTTCATTATTTCGTTTTCACCCAAGCTTTGACTTTTTCCGGATTGGCTTTGATCCAATCTTTTGCTGCTTGCTTTGGCTCTTTGCCATTTTGAATAGCCAACATGACGCTTTCCATATCTTTCGTACTCCAATGGAAATTATCTAAAATTTGATTTGCTTTTTGATGTTCTTTGGCAAAACCTTTACTTGTCATTGTATGAATTTCTTCAGTTGAACCCATACTCTTCTTATCATCTTTTAGGTATTTCAAATCATATTTGGCAAACATCCAATGTGGAGACCAACCTGTAATGACAATGTCTTCTTTATTTTTAATTGCTTTATCTAAGGCCACGACCATTGCACCTGATGAAGAAGTCTCTACTTGCCAATCACTTAAATTATCATAAGTTTTGACGGTCTTCTTAGCACCAGCAACAACTCCAGCACCTGGCTCGATTCCGGTAATCTTCTTACCAGCTTCATCGGATAAATCGCTAATGGCATCGACTTTCATATAACTAGGAACAACTAATCCCACTTTTGCTCCTTTTAAATTGGCACCTAAATCCACCAATTGATCTTTATATTTTTTATATTGGCTCGCATGGGTGTTTGGTAACCACGCTGCCACCATCGCATCAGCACGTTTATTGGCCACTGCTTCCCACATGACAGCATTATCTAGTGGAGTCATTTCTACTTGATACCCTTCATCTTCAAGCACTTGTGCAATCACATTCGTTGAAGCCACCTCGGTATCCCATTGAACATAAGCTAAGCGAATCGTTTCTTTACTTTGCGTACCTAAGACCACATTTTGGACAATGGCCCCGATTGCTAGAACAGCTAAAACGGCTGATGTTAAAGCAATTTTTTGTTTTCTAGGCATTTTTTTGTGGGCATGTTGTTTTTCACGGTTCGTATATTGGATAAAGCGGTCAATCATAATCGCTAAAATAACCAATGCCAATCCGCTGACAAAACCACTACCGATATCAGCTTTTTGTAAGGCTGCCAAGACATTACGCCCAAGACCAGGCGCACCGATCATTGAAGCTGTAACAACCATTGATAAAGCTAGCATTGTCGTTTGATTGACCCCAGCTAAAATCGTCTTTTTCGCTAAAGGTAATTCTAACTTCAATAATTTTTGCCAAGCGGTGCCCCCAAATGAATCTGAAGCTTCCACTAGTTCTGTTGGAATTTGTTTAATCCCTAAATGTGTGAAACGTACAGTAGGTGGTAAAGCGAAAATTACTGAAGCGAAGACCCCTGGCACCATCCCGATACCAAAGAACGCCACGGCTGGAATTAAATACACAAAACTTGGCATACTTTGCATAAAGTCTAAAATAGGGGTTAATACTTTTCTGACCGTCTCACTTTTTGCCATCCAAATACCTAGTGGCACCCCGATAACAATCGAAATCACACTAGCTACTAACACCAATGTAGTCGTTTGTAATAGTGCATCCCATAGACCTTGGTTAGCAATAAAAACTAATCCTAAAAAGGTAAAAATCGGTAAACCTTTTTTCTTGTTCGTAATGATATAAGCGATCACCGTCAGTAACACAATCCACACTGGAATAGGTACTAAACCTAATATTCCCGTAATTGTGTCCATCACTTTTTGACCGATAGTTTGTAATAAGTTAAAAAGCCCAGAAAAATGAACCGTCAACCAGTCCGTCAACTGCTCTATTACTTTAGCAACGGGCCATGTATTTGTTAAATTATCCATTGACAACTTCCTCTCCTTGCTGTGTTTCCGCTAATGCTTCAATGACCGAACCACGAATGACTACTCCTAAAACTTTACCATTTTCGATAACTGCTAAAGGTGTCTTGGCATCATATAAAACATTAAAAATATCGGTAACCAACATATCTTTATCAATCGTTGGCATCTGTTCATCAAGTACTTCTTGTAAACTTAATTTCTCATTTCTTGCTCTTAATGCGGCGTCGGCAGTAATAATTCCTTTTAATTGACGTTTGCGATCGACTGCGACTAGCATACTAATTTCTTCTTTACGCATACGATTTAAAGCAACATTTGGACCATCTAATTCAATATTGGTCGTAATCGCTGGGACCATAATGTTTTGGGCCGTTAATACTTTGGTGCGGTCCACATCTTCCACAAACTCGCGAACAAATTGATTTGCTGGATTGGTTAAGATTTCTTCACCAGTACCTATTTGCATAATTTTCCCATCTTTCATCAAAGCAATTCGGTCGCCAATTCGTAAAGCCTCATTTAAATCATGGGTGATGAAAATAATTGTACGTTTTTCTCTCGCTTGTAAATCCAACAATTCATCTTGCATTTCACGACGGATTAATGGGTCTAATGCAGAGAAAGCTTCGTCCATCAATAAAATTTCTGGATCGTTAGCTAAGGCGCGAGCTAGACCTACACGCTGTTGCATCCCACCTGATAATTGTTCTGGATATTGATCAGCAAAATCCAAAAGCCCCGCATTGTCCAACGCTTTTTTTGCTCTTTTTTCGCGTTCTTCTTTAGTAACACCTTTAATTTCCAAACCATATTCGACATTTTCTAAAATCGTGCGGTGTGGGAATAATCCAAAACTTTGGAAGACCATATTAATTTTGTGACGGCGAACTTCTCGTAAACCTTCTTTATCTAATTTGGCAATATCTTGGCCGTCAATAAAAATCTGACCATCAGTTGGTTCAATTAAACGATTCAGCAAACGAATCAACGTTGACTTCCCGCTACCAGATAATCCCATGACAACGAAAATCTCACCTTCATTTACTTGAAAGTTTGCATCATAGACCCCGACAGTTGCGCCAGTCTTGGCTAAAATTTCCTTTTTACTTTTATTTTCAGTAATCATATTTAACGCTTGATGGGTTTTGCGCCCAAATATTTTCGTTAAATGCTTAACTTCTAATTTACTCATTCATTTCCCTTCTTTCTGATTTCTCTAAGTGACTACTTAATAATACCATTGTATTGTCACTTTGTCAAAAAGGATGCTTTTATTGATTGAACGCAAAAAAAGCATGAACTCAGCCTTAGCCGTTATTCATGCTTCTTTTTTTATTTATTTAAATTTGAAATTCTTTGCTTTTGAGATAATATATTAGTAATTCGAACACCAAAATTTTCATTAATTACAACTACTTCTCCAGTAGCAATCAGCTTACCATTTAACAATATTTCTAATGGTTCTTCTGTCAGTTTATCAAGTTCAACAACCGAACCCGTACTTAATGAAAGAATTTCTTTAATTGTACGTTTACTTCGACCTAATACAACACTCAAGTCAAGCGGTACATCTAAAATTAAATCTAAATTATCTCCATCCATTGTTTGTTCTGAGGTTAAAGTTTGAAATTCTGGACGACTATATTCTATTGTCGGCTGTGGAGCAACTGTAGTACTTTGGACAGTAGTTTGCACCACCTGTGGCTGTGGAGTTGGCTGAGGTGTTGAATCAACTGGAGGCTGAACCTCAACAGGTGTGTTTGTAACAACTTTGGCCTCATCAGCAAGCATTGCCTTTTCGATATCATGTACAACATCTTCACTAAAGATTTGCATGATTTCACTTTCAATTACACCTTCAACGCTTAAATCAAACGAAATCTTGTAAATATCATCTTCTGGTTTAATCGACTCTGTTTGAATCGTCATTCCTTCTTTCCACAATTTCACATTCGGTGGATAAATATCTACTTTTCGATTCGTCATTGTCGCCATTGAAGTTGAGGCAGAACCTATCATTTGATTCATCGCTTCAGCAACGGCACTTAATTCTAACTCCGTAAATTCCTGACTAGTAGGATTACCTTCACCGCCCATCATTAAGTCTGCAATAACAACGGCATCCCTTACTTCCAAAAGCATTAAATTGGTACCTAATAAGCCTTCTTTAAATTCTACAGTAGTGGCAACTTTTGGAGCAGCTAAACTATCTAAAATTTCCTGAAACTTTACTTTCGACACGCGAGGAGTTGTAATACTTACCCGTCGATTCAAAATAGATGAAAGCGCAGTTGCAGCTTGAGACATAGAAATATTTCCAACTTCACCAATAATATCAAATAAAAGTTGTTGTTCTTCGCTTACTTTTTCTATCGGTACTTCTTGAGGCTCGTTTACTACTCCTCCATTTAACAAAGCATCGATTTCTGCTTGTGAAAGACTATCACTCATATTAACTCTCTCCTTCTAACTGATCAATTAATTCAACAGCCAAATAATCATCTTTCTTTCCTGGTTTAACACGAAAATATGGCTTACCAGCAATATAGCTATCCAATGGATCAGTAATTTTACGATCTAGCTTGATGATATCGCCTGGCATCAATTGTAGAAATTCAGAGAGGTTCATATGAGCATTTCCTAGTTGCACTTCCATCTCTAACTCCACATTATTTAAACTCTTTTGTAAAGATTCACTATCATCTTCATTTTCATTTCTGTTTGCATCAAACCAATTACGGATACTTAATTTATCAATCATTCCTTCAAAGAATACATATGGAATACATAAATTGACAAAACTATCAACCTCAAATATTTTAAAATTAAACGTAATTAATGTAATCGGCTCATTAGGTGACATTGACTGAAGTAACTGTGGATTAGTATCTAGCGACTCTAAAGTACAATCTAATTCCACAATTTCACGCCAAGAAATTTGAAATGTATCAATCAACAATTCGACAACTTCGGTTAAAATTGAAAGTTCGATGTCTGTAAAAGATTTCTTGTCTAAATCTTCAAAAATGGATTCATCTTTTTCCTTACGAGTTAAAATAACATCTAACCCACCACATAACAACTCAATGAATAGCGTAGCCAGTTGCGGATTAATTTCCAAAATCTGCAAACCATTCATTGGTTTAGATTGCATAACACCTAAAAGTGTAAATTTTGGAATTGAATGAATAAACTCATCATAACTTATTTGCTCAATTGCTGCCACTTGCATCATCGCATTTGTTCTTAACTTAGTAGATAATGCTGTACTGGCCATCTTTGCATAGTCTTCGAAAATCATATGCAAAGTATTAATATATTCTTTAGAGAGCTTGATTGGCCTTCTGAAGTCGTATTTTTTAGCTTTGATTTGTTCGTCAGCTTTTTCCGCTACAACCTCCTCAATAATCTCACCGTTATTCATGGCCGATAAAAGCATATCTATTTCTTGTTGTGATAATACTTGATCCACCTAAATCCCCCATTTATTCATTACATTATTCAAAAATTAGATGATTCACGTCAATCACATTTGCTAAACGGTCTTTAAACTTAACAATTCCCGTATAGTAATCAAATTTTTCCGTTGCGTCTAATTGGATCTCCTCTTCTTGAATATCAATCACTTCAATTACTTCTTCAATCAATAAACCTTTGCGCTCATCATTTTGCTTCATAATTAGTATATTCCGATTTTCAGCAATTGAGTTCATACCTATTAAACGTGAAAGATTGATAACTGTCAATACAGTTCCACGCAAATTAATCAATCCCTCTACCCAATAAGGAGCTAGAGGAACTGAAGTAATATTAACAGTATCAATCACTTCTTCAACTGAATCAGCCGAGATTAAAAAATGCTGTTGATTCATTTGAAATAAAATCATTTGCATTTGTCATCCACTCCAAACTGTTAGCCCAAAACTTTTGTAATAGCGTTAATAACACGATCTGTATCGAACGGTTTTACAATAAAGTCTTTCGCACCAGATTTAATTGCATCCATAACCATACCTTGTTGTCCCATCGCTGAACACATTATTACTTTTGCATTTGGATCATGCGCACGAATCATTTTTAAAGCTTCTAATCCATCAACATCAGGCATTGTGATATCCATAGTAACTACATCTGGATTAGTTGCTTGATATTTTTCAAAAGCCTCTTGCCCATTTTGAGCTTCTCCAACAACTTCATATCCATTTTTTGTAAGAATATCTTTTAGTTTCATACGCATAAATACCGCATCGTCTACAATTAAAATTTTTCCACTCATTATTATATCTCCTCTCAAATTCCTAGCGCTTCAAATATTTTTTCTATTCCGCCTTGTTGTGGAATAAAAAACAAGGAAGCATCTAACTTTTCTTGATCATAGAAAAATTCATTTCTAATAATCATAATATTA
This sequence comes from Enterococcus cecorum, assembly GCF_023221775.1. Lineage (GTDB taxonomy): Bacteria > Bacillota > Bacilli > Lactobacillales > Enterococcaceae > Enterococcus_E > Enterococcus_E cecorum_A. Next base: position 22,483 of record NZ_JAKUDS010000012.1, read on the forward strand.
TCATCATATTGATCTAGAGCCATATACATGCTACTTATAATTGCACCAAAATAATCATATTGAACAATTGGTAAAGCTGCAAATAATTGACGATCAATCAACTTGCCAATTGCACCTAAAAATGAATTGGCAATGATGTTAGTTAGTTCATTTAATGCTGACTGTTGGATTTCAGAATTATCAGTTTGTTCTCCAAGCATGAATTCTGTCATTTTGCGAGCAGAATCGTTTCCTAAAACAAATAAAAATACCCCTTGGACTTCTCCGATAATCTTGCTCACAATCGCATAAACTTCTTCATCTTCGTGAATGACTTGATCATAAAGTTCTTGGTAGCTTAAAATATTGACATCGGGTACTTTCATATCAATTGTTTTATTCACCATCGTTGAAATACTAGTTGCAGCATTACCTCCGCCAATATTCATAACTTCCTTTAAAACATCCAATTGCATCTCAGTGTAACTCATAACTCGTTCCTCACTTCGTTGCAAATGGTATTCACATCAAGAATTAAAGCAATTGAGCCATCGCCTAAGATAGTAGCACCTTGATACTTCTTAATTTGTTGAAGGATAGGATCAATTTTCTTGATAACTATTTCTTGTTGGCCAATAAGCTCATCTGCTAATATTCCATAATATTTTTGATCAATGCTTACAATGATAGCATAATGTTTTTTTGGCATTTCATCATTAATAGATAACAAATGATTCATACGAATAATTGGAATCATTTGTCCTTGAAACTCGTATACTTCATTCGTAAATGTTTTTTCAATTTTATCTTCATGAACCAATACTACTCGTTCAACAACATCAAGTGGTATCGCAAAGGTTTCTGAACCCACCCTAACCATCAGGGCTTCAATAATTGAAAGAGTTAATGGTAACTTAATAATAAATGTCGTTCCTTCATTAACTACACTACGGAGTTCAATTGTTCCGCCTAGTGCATGAATTTTTGATTGGACTGCATCCATTCCTACCCCACGACCAGAGATATTAGTTATTTCTTTAGCAGTTGAAAAACCTGGATGAAAAATTAATTTTTGCACTTCTTCATCACTTAAACCGGTAGTAGACAATCCTTTACGTGCAGCACTTTCACGGATTATTTCTGGATTCAAACCTTTTCCATCATCACTAATCGTAATAATAACTTGATTTCCTTCTTGGTAAGCAATTAAATGAATCTTCCCACGTCTTGATTTGCCTAATTGTTCTCTAACTTCTGGCGCTTCAATTCCATGGTCCACTGAGTTACGCAATATATGCACGAGTGGTTCACTTAATTCAGAAACCACGGTCTTGTCTAATTCTGTCTCTTCTCCTTCAATGATTAAATCCATTTCTTTATTTAATTCATTGGACAAATCTCGAACCATTCGAGGAAATCTGCTGAATACAACATTTACTTGTTGCATTCGAATTTTTAAAACCAATTCTTGTAATTCAGAAGTTAATCGAGAAACTTGTTCAAGTGAGTCCTTAATTTCTGTTAAGTGTGCTCGATTACTTACATCTTCAAGTTGATTTCTATAGACAACCAGTTCAGATACTAAATTTAAAAATAAATCTAAACGAGATAAATCTACACGAATAGATTGATTTTTATGATTATTGTTGTGATGTACTGTATTCGCTGTTACTTTTTGTGTCTCAGATGGTTTCGTTTCATCTGTTGCTACTAGTTTATTTTCTTGATTGTCGACTGGTTTATTAGTAGCATTTTCTAATATTACCTCTTGAGATTTCATTTGATCGGCTTCTTGATTGAAAGGTTTAATTACAACACTATCAATTTCACTATTGCCTAGGATATTTTCCTCTATCTCTTCTTGGCTCGCTTGTGAAATAAAAATAAATTGAAAATCTGTATCAAAATTTCCGTCTTCTAAATCCTCTGTCGAAGGTTCTGTGTGTAACAAGTCTCCCAAACCTTCTATTCTTTCCATAATCAGATAGACACGTGCCCCTTTCATTGCACAATCTTTATCTAATCTGACAGCTACACTATATGCTTTATCTTCACCATCTAATTGTTCAATTACAGAGATATCCGCTTCTTCCAGATGTTCAAAAGAAACCGTCAATGCATTATGCTCTATTTTCTTTGATAAATTATTTACATCATTACCTTCATTATTTTCATTTGACGCTCCTCCACTAGTTTCAAATTGACTTAAAGCAGATAATAAATCTTCAATTTGACTATGTTGAAGTTCTTTTTCTTCACGCAAATCCTCTACTAAACCGCCTAAACGATCTAAACATTTAAAAATAAGTGAAATTGCTTCACTTGTTACTGGCAATTTACCAGATTTAAATAATTCAAAGATATTTTCCATTTTGTGAGTTAATTCTGTCATTACATCATAACCCATTGTAGCAGCCATCCCTTTTAAAGTATGAGCCGAACGGAAAATTTCATTTAATAAATTCATATCATCTGGATTACTCTCCAACTCTAAAATATTGTCGTTTAATTGTTGGAGATGATCGTCTGTTTCTTCAAAGAAGAGTGTACGATAAACACTATTATCATCCATCAGACTGACTCCTTTCTAGAATTAAGCCATCTTTTCATATATAAATGAATCAATTTTTCTTAATCCAAAGTTTTCGCAGTAATTAATTGTTTCAGTTGCCCCTGTAAACAGAATTCCTCCGGGAACCAATGCATTGGCGAACTTTTGATAGACTTCATCGCGTGCATCATTTTTAAAATAAATCGTAACATTTCTACATACGATAATATTACAATTGGATTCATATCTATCCTTTAGCAAATCATGTTTTTTAAACATTACCATGCGTTTTATCTCAGGAGAAAGATGATATAACATTTTTTCATCCTTTGTAAAATACAATTGTTTCTCATTGCTTGGCAAATTTCTTATCTCGGAATCTTTATATATCCCTTCACGAGCTTTCATCAAAATAGTCTGATCGATATCAGTTGCAATTAATTGACTCGCACGTATATTATTTTTCTTTAGAAGCATTGCTAAAGTATAAGGTTCTGCACCGATGGAACAAGCTGCACTCCAAATTTTAAGATTCCTATTTCCTTTAGATAAACGTATAAGATGTTTTTCAAACAAATCAAATAACTCTTTGTTCCGATAAAATTCAGTTACATTTATGGTAATATGTTCCAAAAATCTTTGTTTCGCTTCTCTATCACGTTCCATCAATTTAGCATAGTCTTCCAACGTACGTACATTTTCGTTTTCCATAATATTTTGAATACGTCGCTGCATCTGCTTTTCTTTATATGCAGATAAATTAACACCTAATTTAGATTGAACCCATTGATTAAAAAATTCGAAATTCAAAGCCATTTCCATCACCCTACAATTTGTTTTACTTTTTGCGCAATACTATCGATATCTAACACTTCATGTACAGCCCCTAAATCAACTGCATATTTAGGCATGCCATAAACAACGCAAGTTTCTTTATTTTGTGCAATATTATATCCACCTGCATTGGCTATTTGTTGCATTCCTTTGCCACCATCTCGACCCATTCCGGTGAGTAATACACCTACTAATTCATTTTTATAAACTTTTGCTGCTGACTCAAATAGATAGTCTACTGCTGGTCTAGTTCCGTGTAATTTAGGGTCCTGATTTAAATTAATGCGATTATTCTCGATGGTCATATGAAAATCACCAGGGCAAAGATAAACTTGATTTAAAATTCGCATTCCTTGTTGTGCCTCTACCACAGGTACCTTTGCTTCATCATTCAAACGTTTAGCAAAAGAAGTCGTAAATCCTTTTGGCATATGTTGTACAATAAAAACAGGAATTCTCATATGTGGAGGAAGACTGGTAATTACCTTAATTAAAGCTTTAGGTCCGCCTGTCGATGCTCCAATCACTAATGCTTGTACTTTAGATGGCAAAATATTATTTCCAAATTTTATTTCTTTTTTCACAATTTCTGGTGTAGCTTTTTGAATCAGAGTTTGATTGTCGGTAGAAAAAGAATCTCGTCTTTTTTTTGGAAGATGCTGACTGTAAATGGTGACTAATTTTTCGTAAAATTCACGGGCCCATTCTTGACCAATCACCATGATATTTGTTGGTTTTTCAACAAAATCAGCCGCCCCTAATTCTAGTGCTTCAATTGTAACTTCTTTATTACTTAAAGCACTTAACATCACAACCGGAATATCGTATTTAGCTTTTATTTGTTTCAATGTCTCTATTCCATTTAAAATTGGCATTTCCACATCTAGTAAAATTAAATCCACAGGCTGATTGGTCAAAAGTTCCAATGCTTGTTTACCGTTCCTTGCTTGTAAAGAAACATTTACTTCTGGCATTTTTCCCAAAAGATCAGATATCACTTTTCTTAAAAATGCAGAATCATCTACAACCATTACATTCATAAAAACACTCCATATCAAAAAACATCTTGTTTTTAGTTGTTATTTAAATCACAACAACTTGACGATTAACCATTCGTACAGTTGTTTTAAATGTATTTAAATCAACAATCATTGTTCGTCCGACATTTCCGCCTACATGCTTAGCTACAATTGGGATATGTAGTTTATGCAGCACTTGTTCCACAGCCTCAATATTTCTTTGACCAACACTTAAAGAAGCATCCTCACCAAAACTAAACATACTTGCACCACCGACAATCTTGGCTTTAAAGCGAAACATTGGGGTAGAGGTCTGTTTAGATAGTTCATCAACCATAGCTGGTAATGCTAAATCTGCAAATTTGGCTACTTTTATCTGTGAATGTCCTACAAACTGGCTACTATCTGGTAACATAATATGACTCAATCCGCCAATTTTATTTCTTTCATCATAAATAATTGTCCCAATACAAGATCCTAATCCAACAGTCATAATTTGTTTCGGTGCTCTGGCAATCTTATAATCAGAAATTCCTACTTTTATATCATCATTCAGATTCGATATCATCGCTCTCACCTTCTGTTAAATCCTGCACCTGATTGAAATCTGTAGAACCAAACAAATAATTTAAGTCTAACAGCATAACGACTTCATCATTTAGTTTTAAGAATTTCTCAATATAACTCTGTTTTAAAGAAGAACGAATCAAATCCTGTTCATAATTTGTTTCTTCTAAATAATAGATTCCTTTAATGTCCTCTACGAATAACCCTAATAAACGACCTTTCCATTGACAAAGAATTACTTTTGCATCTTCTTTATGATCACTATACTCTCTGAATAGTTTTTTTCTAATATCAATGATTGGAACCATGGATTCTTGATATTCATAAACACCTAATATATGTTCCTCGACTTCAGGAAGGTGGATAAAATTACGGGCCTCAATCACACGGTCTACATCCATTACTCGAATGGCAAATAGCTGCGAATGACTTTTAAATATTACATATTGTTCCATCTATACGCACCCTTTTCTAATTATTAGAGTTTGAAGCTATCCACTTGGAATTTTAGAATTGAAGCAATGCTTTCAATTTCTTGAATACCACGTTCGAACTCGTCAATTACTAGACTAAAGTTTTCTAAACTTGAAGTAGCTTCTTGTGACCCAGCAGAAGTTTCGCCAATTGAGCTTGATATATTACGAATAGCTTGTTGTACCATATCTTTTTTCTCTACAATACTATCCACTGCTGATTCAATTGATTGAATACTTTCGACGAACTGTTCTACAATTTGAGAGATTTCATTTGAAGTAGAGATGGCTTGATCTAAGACTTCCGTTTGTTGTTGACTTTTTGCATAAGAAGTAGTAACAGATTCTACCATTTGTTCTGATTTTTTACGAATCACTTCAATGATATCACGGATATTTTTAGTAGATTGATTACTTTGTTCTGCTAATGAACGAACCTCTTCAGCAACAATCGCAAAACCATGCCCTGCCTCACCTGCTCGCGCTGCTTCAATAGAGGCATTTAGTGCTAAAAGATTAGTTTGTTCAGAAATATCTTTAATAAGTTGAACAATTTTACCAATATTTTGAATATCATGGTTCATATCAGTCATTTCATTTACCAATTGTGATTGAGACTGATGTTCTTCAATCCAACTTTGGTGAACCAATTGCATCGCTTGGGCATTTTTTACATTACTTGATTGAGAACGTTCAATATATGTATTGATACGTTTAATCTCTTGGTTAATATCTTCAATTTGAGTAGATAAATCATTCATATCATCGACTGTTTGAATCGCTTCAGTATTTTCTGCAATTGCTACATCTGCAATAGTATTCATTGACGTGCGGATATTTTCAACAGATATTTTTGCCCCTCTAGCAGTTGATTCTAGATTACCAACCATATCCTCCATACGTTTACTTTCTTCTTTCATGCCTACGATTACAGCCTTAAACGTATTCATAACACCAATAAAACCTGTACGTAATGAATTCAAATTGCGATCATTTGAGAACGCTTCCCCTTGTTCTTCCAAATTAGAAAAATCACCAGTTGCTACTCGATCAAATATGTCTTGTAAGTTTTTCATTGCTGGGTTTTTATCAGAAGTAGCAACAAGGTTGTAACTAATCGAAATTGCCAAGTTGACCAGAATTGCAATCATAGCAAAAGTTAGAAACTTCCCTCCAACTTCATCAGCAAAAGTGAAATAGCCAATTCCAAAAATAATTATTGAGGTAATAAGCGACACAACCGTATATAGGCTGAATGCTTTTAATAAAACAGAGCGTACATTTTTCATAATTAAACCCTTCTTCGTATACAATATTTTATCTGAATTAATGTTAATAAATCAGCAAAAGATGAGTGCCCATCACACTAACTATTATTTTTTTCTTCACCTCCTTAAAAGAAAATTCAGATATTATTTATGTATTTTTCAAAAGCTGTCCTATCAAAATATTTATTCATTTGAAAAGAAACTAATATTTTCTGAAAAAACGCCATAAATAGCGATTCTGTGGGCAATTCTCCTTAGTAATATCGGTAAAGAAGTAAAGATTTTTAAGTCAAATTATAAAACATATATATCTTTTGGATCATTTATGGTTGAATAACCACCTGATTTATCATCACGAATTAAATGTCCTAGAGATAATTCTAAAACACGTTTTTTTAAAGTATTTACCATTGTTGAATCATGGGTTGAAATTAGAACTGTCATCCCTTGTCTATTCAATTTTAAAAATAATTTCATCATTTCAAAAGCTGTTTTTATATCTAAATTTGCAGTTGGTTCATCTGCTATTAACACAAATGGGTGATTAATAATCGCCCGAGCTATAGCTATTCTTTTTTGTTGTCCAACCGACATCTCTTCTGGATAAGCATCAATATACGCATTCATACCAACTTGTAGAAGAACTTCCCGAATTCGATAATCACGGTCATTTTTCATTACTGATAAAGCCTGTAAAGGAAAGTCGAGATTTTGTCTTACAGTTTGTCGGGGCAAAAATAAATCCTCTTGACCTACTATGCCAATCTGTCGTCGTAACTGATATATTTGGTGATTCTTCAAACAGTGAGTTGGAGTATTTCCCATTAAAATTTTTCCAGTTGTTGGCTCCTCTTGGCGGGTTAATAGGTTAAATAAAGTAGTTTTTCCTGAACCAGATGGACCCACAACATAGACAAACTCTCCTTGGTTTATTTTAAAGGATACGTTTTGTAATGCTCTACAACCATTTCTATACACTTTTCCAATATTCTCAACTTTAATCATCGAAACTCCCTACTTTAATCTGTAAAATGATTAATTGAATTCAACATATCATCAGTTGCTTGTATTGCCTTCGCGTTTAATGAAAAGCTACGTTGAGTGATAATCATATCTGTCATTTCTTGAGCTAAATTTACATTAGATTGTTCAACATATCCTTGCATTATGTTTCCAAATAAGTTTGGGTTCTGTATATTATTCGCTATTATAGCACCAGGAATTAACTGAAAAAGATTTTTACCTACTGCTGACAAGTCCGAATCTCGCGTTGGTAAAAATAAATTCACTCTACCTAGCTCGATTGTTTGATTATTATCCATTGTTGAGATGATTCCCTGACTATTAATACTAATTGAATTATTTGGCCAATTTTGACTTGGTATCGTGTAGGTGACATCTACGCGATAACCTTGTTGATTGACTAATTGATTTTGGCTATCTAAACGAAAGGCCCCATCTCTGGTTAAAAATTGGTTTCCTGCAGCATCGAATACTCTAAAAAAGCCATCCCCACTAATTGCCAAATCAGTAGGCAATCCTGTACTCGCTAAACTACCTTGGGTAAAATTAATAGCTTGTACATTAGTTTGTGATCCAGCGTTAAATTCGATATTCTGTGGGTTATTAAGTTGTTCAACTTCTCGATTAGTCGTTGGGTTATTTAAAAGTTCTCTAAAACTCATTTCATTTGCTTTAAAGCCAATAGTATTAACGTTAGCAATATTATTAGCTGTATTATCTAGTGATTTTTGTAATTGAGTAAGTCCTGTTTTACTTATTGATAAAATGCTATTCATATTCATTAAGTTATCACCTCACTTTATACTCTACCTAATTCATTAACTGCCTTATTCAAAGTTTCATTCACTGTATTTAACGCTTTTTGGTTTGCTTCAAATTCTCGTGTTGTTTGAATCATTTTAACCATCTCATCCGCAACATTTACATTGGAACCTTCTAGATAGCCATGAACAACTGATGCGTTATTGATGATTTGGCCAGCCTGATTACTTGTATAATAGGTATCTCCCATACTTAATAAGGCATTTTCATCAGCAAAACTTGTGATTAAAAAATTAGGTGTTCGCCCCATCTCCGAAGTAATTGGTTGATTATTTGCACCTAAAACTTGATAGCCTTCTTGAGTTACTAACTGATTTTGATTATTCAATTGGAAGTTACCGTTTCGTGTATAGGCAATTTGACCGTTATTCATTCGTACGGTAAAGAAACCATTATCATTAACTGCAAAATCGGTTAAACGACCAGTATTTTTCAAGGCTCCGCGATTAGTATTTAAGTATGCGCCACTCAAACCATTACCAAATGTAAAATCACCAACTTGATGATATCTATCCATTTTAACGCCATCTTCATAATTATGTAATGGCACACCTTCTAATGTTTTTTGAAATAAATCCTTAGCCATATAGCCGCTAGTATTTGTATTAGCGATATTACTATTCAAATTTTCTTGACGTTTTTGTAATACATGAACACTTTTATAAATTGTATCTAATGAACGAATCATGCTAATTCCTCCTGTATACTCTCTCTTAATTTACTAATGATTTTGCCATGCAGTTGTGAAACACGAGCAATAGAAATATCTAACACTTCTGAAATTTCTTTTAATGTCAATTCTTCTTTATAATACAAACTTAATATTAATTGATCTCGCTCAGGTAATACTGCAATAGCATTTTCTAATGCACCTTGCTGTTCATCTTGCACAAGAATATCTAGAGCATTATCCATTGATTCATCTTGTATTGTGTCTTTAAGCTCAACACCATCATCTTCACTAGAAAACAACATTTCTTCCAATGAGACACTAGCTAAATAATGTAAACTATCATAGATATTTGCTAACTGTTGTTCATTGATGTTCAAATAATCGCAAATCTCTTTATCTGTTACTTCACGTTTCAAACTCTGTTGCAAATCATTACGAGCTTTATAAAAATCATTCACATTCCTCATCTTGTATCGCGAAATTTTTGAATTTTTACGCACTTCATCTAAAATAGCACCTTTGATTCTGATGATAGCATAACTTTCAAACGGTACTTTTTTAGAAGCATCATATTTTCTTAATGCGTCCATTAATCCAATAACCCCGATGTTTACCAAATCACTTTTATCATAATCTGAGCTTTTCACAGAAATTCTACTAACCACTCGATCTACTAACGGCAAATATTTTAATATTTCTTCTTCACGCGTAGTCCCATACATCTAAATTCCCCCCACTACGAATTTTTGTTTCATCCTAAAACTCAATATTTCCCACAGTTTCAATCATAATCTCGTTTGGAATCTCATTTAACGATAACACAGCAATATCAGGAAAGTTAAACGCGATAATCTTTCGAAAGGCCAAGCGAATTTTAGGTGAAGCTAAGACAACATGATCTACTTGATTTGCTAATAATTCATGATGTAAATTACCTAGTTTTTCCAACAATTGATTAACCATATCGGGTTTTAATACAGGGAATGAACCCGTAGCCGTTTTTTGAATACTTTGAGCAATCATATCTTCAATTTTTGGATGTACAACAATCACATTTAGTCGATGGTCTTCATCAGCATATTTATTAGCGATTGTTCTTTTAAGGGCTTGACGAACATATTCCGTTAGCATTTCCGTATCTTGGGTAACTAAACCATAGTCAGCCAATGTTTCCAAAATGGTTGACAGATCATTTATTGGAATTTTTTCATCCAATAAATTTTGTAATACTTTTTGTACCTCACCTAAACGCATAATATCTGGAATCAATTCGTCAATAACAACATTATTCTGATCTTTAATACCTTCAAGTAATTTTTTAACTTCTTGTCTACCAAGCAATTCAGAGGCATGAGCATATATGACTTCCTTCAAATGAGTCGTAATCACTGTCAAGGGTTCGATAACCGTAAAACCTTGAAGTTCCGCATTTTCTTTTTCTGCTTCATCAATCCACATAGCATCTAAATGGAAAGCAGGCTCTTTTGTCGCAATGCCATGAAATGGTATCGGATCATCATTTTGGCTAATTACCATTACTTGATTTGGATAAACATCCCCTTTTGCAATCTCATTTCCTCTAATCTTTATTGAGTAACAATTTGGTTCTAAATATAAATTATCCCGAATTCTCACTGGACTAACTAGTATTCCCAATTCATGAGCGCTTTGCTTTCGAATAGCAACAATTCGGCTCATCAAACTATTATCAATAGAACTGTCTACTAATGGAATTAGCCCATAACCAATTTCCAAAGCGATTGGTTCCACTTGAAAAGAAGCAACAGAATCATCATCTTCTTGCTCTTGCTTTTTACGCTGAAGATCTAATTTTCGTTGTTCTTCTTGAAGTAGAGCTATTTCTTTTTCTTCTTGTTGTTTAATAACAAAACTTGCTCCCAATAATCCAAGTCCAATCAGTACAAAGGGAATAAATGGAAAACCTGGAACAAATGCCAATACAAACAAGATGACACTTACAATCCTAAATAAATTTGGATTTCTAGTTGCATCTTGAAAAATATCCATTCCAAAAGTACTATCATTATCTGAACGGGTGACGATTACCCCTGATGCAATTGAAATTAATAAGGAAGGAATCGCACTCACTAAACCATCCCCGATAGAAAGTTTACCAAATTGAGATAAAGCTTCGGTAATACTTAAACTACCATTAACTGAGAAGATTATAGCACCACCAATTAAATTAATTAATGTGATTAAAACACCAGCAATTGCATCTCCTTTAACAAACTTGCTGGCTCCGTCCATTGAACCATAAAAATCAGCTTCTCTTTGTAAATCTTTACGTCGAATTCTGGCTTGTTCTTCTGTAATTAATCCAGCATTTAAATCTGAATCAATTGCCATTTGCTTCCCTGGCATTGCATCTAACGTAAAACGAGCAGATACTTCAGAAACACGACCTGCCCCTTTAGTCACTACCGCTAATTGCACAATCATAATGATGATAAATAAAATAATACCAACAATGTAATTACTCCCTGTAACAACATTTGCAAAGGCATCTATGACATGTCCACCATTACCACGTGATAAAATCAAACGCGTGGAAGATAAATTCAAACTCAAGCGAAAAATAGTTGTAATTAAAAGTACTGTTGGAAAAGTTGAGAATTCCAATACATTTTTCGTAAATAAAGTAATTAACAAAATATTAATAGCAATGGTTAAATTTACTACGATTAATAAATCAAGTAAAAAAGCTGGTAAAGGAACAATGATCAAGCCAATTATTGCTACCACTAAAAAAGCAACGATGACATCCGTTCGATTGAGTACTTTCGTTTTTCGATTGGCCTCCATTTAAAATTCCTTCCTTTCTAAATTTCTTTTCTCATATTCTAAATTTTATATTTTTTCTTTTCTTCAATTTGATATACCAAAGCAATAATTTCTGCTACTGCTTCATACATTTCCACTGGAATATATTCTCCCACTTCAACTAAAGGATAAAGCGCTCGAGCAACTGGTTTATTTTCAATCATTGTTACATCATTCTTTTTGGCTTCTTCTTTAATTTTTTGAGCAAGCTCATCTTGCCCTTTTGCTAATACAAACGGCACCGCATCTTGATTGGTATCATATCTTAAGGCGATTGCTAAATGTGTTGGATTGGTAACGACCACCGTTGCTTCTTTAACTTTATTGATTGAATTACTAATAATTTCACGGTGTTTAGCTCGCCTTTTTGCTTTGAATTGCGGATCACCTTCAGACTGCTTAGTTTCCTCTTTAATTTCTTCTTTAGTCATCCTTAATCCTTGGATATGTTTATATCGTTGGTATAGATAATCTAATATACTAATTACCAATAAAAATATAGAAACTTGTAATGTCCATTCTTTAGCAAACTCTAGTAAAAATCCCAGTCGCTTTATCGTACCTACATCACTCGAATTAAGAAGTTGTGGTAAGTAATCTTTTATTTTTACATATCCTAAATAGATTACAACACCAAGTTTTGCCAAATTCTTTGCTAAATTTACTAGAGAGTTCATACCAAACATGTTTTTAAAGCCGTTAATTGGATTAATTTTGGAAAATTTTGGCTGTAAAACTTTACTAGTAAATAGCAGTCCTACCTGAATAAAATTTCCTACTAAACCAATTGCTAAACTAATAGCCAAAAAGGGAATAACAATTAAAAAGAATAAATAAACACTTTGCCCCAACAATTTATTTAAACCATGGATTTGTTCATCAAATAAATACAAATCTTCAAAAAATCTAGTCATATATGGAATTAATTGGCTAGCTACTCTTTGCCAAAGTGGAATCAATAAGCTTGAAAATACAAATAGGGAAATTGCGGCAACTAAGTCTTGACTTTTTGGAATTTGTCCATCTTTTCTAGCATCTTCTAACCTTTTGGCCGTGGGCTGTTCTGTTTTGCCATCCTTATCTGCCATAACAATTCACTCCTTTTTGCTATATTTCTATTTATTTCATAGTATTCAAAAACTCATTCATATAAATTATCATATTTGGTATTTGTTTAAGTAAAAAACTTACCAAATTTGGTAACAAGAGCATGAACACAATAAATGCAAATATTGACTTAATTGATAATCCCATAACTAATACATTAATCTGTGGAATAGAGCGTGAGATAACACCTAAAACAATATCTATTAATAGCGCAGATAGTACCAAAGGAGCAGCTAAATTAAATCCCATTTCAATTGTCATAGATACTAAATGGGTTAAACCATCCACACCATTGCCCCCAAGTGTCGCTTGGGTAAGTCCTACAATTTTGAAACTGTTAATTAATCCCTGTAACATCATCAGATGAAGATTTGTTATGAACATTAATGCCGTTCCCATCCAATAATAGATCTTCCCAAATTGTGACATCATGATTTGGAATTGGGAATCGTATGCCTGAGCCATTGAAAATCCCACTTGAAAATCAATCAAGTGTCCTGCAATTTCAAAACCTGCAAAAATCAATTGACAAATATAACCTAGAGCCAAGCCAAGTAGTGTCTCCTTCACACAAAACAACCCCAAAACAAACAAATCATAAGACTGCCCTAGAGTTGGAACGGTTGGAAGCACACCTGTAGTAATTGCGAATGACACTACAATTTTAGCCAAAATAGGAAAACCTCGTTGTGAGAAAAAAGGTGCTACCACAATAAAAGAGAAAATACGAATAAATATTAATAAAACTGTTTGAATAATGACATCTGACATATTTACAGCCCTGCTATTAACCGAAAAATATACTTTGTAAAATTCAATAATACGTTAATCATAAAATTTCCACCAATAATAATGGTTAAAAAGATAGCCACTAGTTTTGGCACAAAAGTCAATGTTTGTTCTTGAATTTGCGTAGTTGCTTGAAAAATACTGATTATTAATCCAATCGCCATCGAAATTAGTAATGGCGGACCAGCAATCAACAAGATACGAATAAATGATTCACGCATAATATCAATAACTAGTTGAACATTCATGCTCATCCTCCTCTGTTACAATCAGTTGATTCGCTATTCTTAGTTAAAACTTCTAACCAAGGATTCAACGATTAAATACCATCCATCGACTAATACAAACAGTAACAACTTAAATGGTAATGAAATCATCATTGGCGAAAGCATAAACATCCCCATGGACATCAGAATACTTGAAACAACCATATCGATAATTAAAAATGGAATAAAAATTAAAAATCCTATACTGAAAGCTGTTCTCAACTCACTAATAACAAAAGCTGGTGTAATTACTGTAATTGGAACATCTTTATAACTTTTATACTCTTTTTTTTCATCTGATAAGTCGACAAAAAGTTGTAAATCTTTTTCTTTTGTCTGTTTATACATAAACTCTTTCATTCGATCTTCAGCTCGTTCAAATGCTTGAGCTTGTGTTATCTCATTATGTTGATAAGGTTTTAAAGCCTCGTTATTAATATCTGTATAAACAGGTTTCATCACAAAGAAGGTCAAAAATAAAGCCAAGCCAATAATAACCTGATTAGGTGGGACTTGTTGTGTGCCTAAAGCATTTCTGGTAAAAGATAAGACCATAACAATTCTCGTAAAGGAAGTTGTCATAATCATTAAAATAGGAACAATGGACAATAAAGTTAACAAAACAAAAGTATTAATTGTTTGATTATCATTACCTGTATTTAGCAGTCCATTTACCGTATCTTGAATTTCTTTTGTATCAACTGCGTAAACATCTTTTGTAACAAAAAATGCTAATACACAAAAGCATGAGAGCAACACAAAGATAAGCTTTTTATTTTTTCTCATTATTGGTTGCATCCTTTCTCTTTTGTAAGCTATTTATTTCTTTATTAAGCAATTTTCGAAATTCTTTTGGTAATTGGCTTTGTTTCAGCGCTTGCTCTTTTTGAAATGCTTTTAATGATTGTATTTCATCTAAAGTTAATTCCTTGATAATTTGATTTTGGTTTTCTGAGATACTCATCACATAGTATCTATCAAACATCTTTACAATCGCAATTGAGGAAGATTTACTCACCGAGATTCGCTGAATCACTTGTAAAATACTATTTTCAGGATTCATTTGCTTATTTAAGAATTTAAGCGCCTGAACTACCAAGTATAGAATTACTATTAAAAATACAACCATTTTAATGATTGGAAAGATTAAATCCATGTTTTTCTCCTATTGAATGACAAAATCTGTGATATAGACTTGTCGCACGATATCTTTTCCATAATTATTGTTAATCGCTAGCTTCAATTCTTTTTTCAAATTAGTGACAGATTCCGTTGATCCTAAAATATCTTCTGCATTTTTTTGACGGAGTAAATTGACACATGCATCACGAACTACCGCGACATTCTGTGTAACTTCTTCACTTGTCTTTTTATCATCAACTAATATCGAAATAGTAATTTTCATATATTGTTGATTACCAGATTTGCCTTTGGCTAAGTTTACTAAAAACTCATTCAAAGGGACAATTGTCTGACCTTCTTCAATTTTACCCTCTTGTTTAGCAACTTTGACTTCTTGTTTTGGCGCAATAAATTGGTTCATGATTACCATCCCAGCTACACTACCCACAACAGCCAATACAAGCATAATTGGTAACAGAAGTAAGGGATTTATATTTCCTTTCTCCTTTTTCTCTTTCTTGTCTTTTTTGCCTTTCTTCTTTTGATTTTCTTCCACGATTACCCTTCCTCACTTTCTAACTTCAATACATTTGCAACTTGACTTAGTGTTTGTTGACGATATGAAATAATAAGATTAACTACATCTATAGCAGATTCTCTGACTATCAAACTTTTTCCATCTACTAAAGTAATTGTTGTATCTGGAACTTCATCCATTCGATAAATTAAGTCAGGATTCAAATAAAATATTTTTCCATTAAAGCTAGTTAATTCAATCATTGAATACTCCTATTAGCGTTTCAAGTTAATCAATTCTTGTAACATTTCATCTGAGGTTGTGATACTTCTAGAGTTAGCTTGATACGCACGATTTGCGATAATCATATCTGTAAACTCAGTTGCTAAATCCACATTTGACATTTCTAAAAATCCAGAACTTAATTGACCTGTTCCGCGATCACCAATACTTGTAACCATTGGATCACCAGAGTTGTTTGAAGAAATATAGTTGTTGTTTCCTACTTTTTCTAACCCCTCGGGATTATTAAAGGCAGCCACTTTTAATTTACCCATTACATATACAGTGTTACCATATTTTGCAGTTATCAAACCATTTTGGTCAATAGTCATTGCACTATATTGAGCACCATTTTGTTCCGCGGGAATTTGAATAGGTTTTAATGCATCCATTTGAATATCACCAAATGTCGCGTTTTGATCAAAGTCATCTGTATATTCTACTGGGGTATCTAGTGTTTGAGCCAATAATTTCATCCCATTACTATTCACAATATTTCCAGCACTATCGCGAACAAAAGCACCATCACGAGTAAAATATGTAGTAGCATTCGCATCTGCCCCAGCACCACGAACCATGAAATAACCAGGTCCTGACAAATAATAATCCATGCTTCGGCCGGTTGTTTGTGGTGCACCAACTGCTGTATTGACATCGATTGCACCTGTCTGAACCCCTAAACCGATTTGTCGTGCATTTGTTCCTCCTAAGCCATTACCTGGAGCAGAAGACTTTGCAGTTGTTTGGCTCATTACATCTTGAAATAAAACACGGCTAGATTTAAAGCCAGTTGTATTAACATTAGCAATATTATTAGCTACTACGTCCATTTTGTTTTGTAAGTTTTTCATTCCACTTACGCCTGAATAAAGTGATCTTAACATAATTCATTTCTCCTTTTATTACACATTTTTAACTTCTTTAACACTTTCACTTGGATATTCATGTTGGTCTATTAATAATTTAGGATGTCCATCAATAATTTTAACCTTATCGACTTTTCCTGTTACTTCTTGTCCATTATCATCCAAAGTCACTACTTTACCAATTAAGCTAAACGCTTGTTGCTGTTGTTGCAATTTTAAGGTTGAATCTAAACTTTTTCCAAGCGTTTGTAACTGTTGCAGTGAAGTAAATTCAACAAATTGACTGATATAATCAGTTCCTTGATTACCTGATGAAGATTCTCCACCTGATAGAGCTGGATTACTCATTGAAGCAGCTAGTATTTTCAAAAAATCATCCATTGAAATTTCGGATGGGTCATTCTTTTGATTTTGGCTTGCAACAGTTGTCATAGTATTTATTTGAGTTAAATCATTTATCGGCATGTTACTCCCCCTTTTTATGCCAAGATGCTTATTGTACTATTAATCTGTTTATCTTTTATCTCTTCTTCTAATTTTTCAACTTTTTCTTGAGCCTTAAATGTATTTTTATACTTTTGACTTTGTTGTGTATAATTTTGTTGAAATCCCTGTTGAGAAAATTGATGATTTAGCGATTGAAATGGACTTTGAACATGCTCTAATTGAACTTGAGTATTCGTTTTATTATGAACATTTTGATTTAAAAATTGTTGCTTTTCTAAAACTTGTTCAAATTTATTAGTGAAATTTTCCATTAATTTTAGTGTTTGCTGACTATCTGTATGAATTTCTAACTGTACTTTACTTTCTGTTATTTTAATAGAAATCTCTAGCTTTCCTAAATTTTCAGGTGACAATTCAATAGTCACTTGCTGCATACTCGGATTTTTCGCTTCTTGCACCTTTTCGACTAGATTAAAAGCTAGTTTTTGCGGTAATTCTTGAATATTATCAACACTAATTTTTTCACTCATATTTCCGTTCAACGATCTCATCTTATCAGTCGATACAAGAGAAGCTAAAATATTCACTTCCGATAGACTTAGTATTTGTGATTCATTAGACACTGATATTTTCTTTGTTGATATTTTATTTTTTTCTTCAGATGCGCCTTCACGAGTAAATAGTATATTATTTCTCTGTGTTGCATCAGTTGATTGTTCATCTACTTTTTGAAAACGAGTAGTAGTCGTACTATTTACAAAATAATTTAATTCATCTTTTTGCGAGACTGGTAAGGGTGAATGAAGTGAATTCAGTTGATTTGACTCAACAAACATATCTTTTAAAAGCGGATAGTCGTCGGAATTTATTACTTTTTCAGAAAAAACTCTAAATAATTCTGGACTCCCATTTATCATTTGAACAAGTTGGGTAATTAAATCATCTTGTTCAATGGATTTTGTATTGAGTTGTGAAACTAACTCAGTTAAAATAATTTGACTATCACTATTAAGCTGATGATTAGTAGTAAAATCTTCTTTATCAAGTCCGAATTCAGAGAAAAAGTGCATAAATTGTTCAACTATTTCCTTTTCAAACTTACTTTCTACTTGCATTATCTCGTCAGATGCTTTCGGTTGATCTTTTGGCACAAATTGTCTCGTTGTACTGTCATTATTTGCTAGTGAGTGAGCTAGTGTTTGTAAAAATGTTCCTACATCAACAATTGGTTGGTTATCTATTCCGTCTTTTTTGCTCTCTGTAATGCCGAAAGTTTTTGTATTGATGGAATGAATCATCTTACCCCTCCTTACAAAGCCTTAGCAATACGACGCGATCCCATTTCATCAAGTATCTTTTGTTCTTCTTGCTTTATAGTGTGCTCATACTCAGCTAATTGCTTTTCTTTTAATTTTTCTAAGATTTTTCGTTCTTTTTGTGCAGCAATATACTTATCAAGTGACTCTTGTAGAAGCTGTCTTTGTGCAATTAATTCATGATGAGTATCAGTCATCTGTCTTTCTAAAGCAAGCAGATACCATTGCTGAATCTGCATACGATTTACACTATCTTCTCTAATTTCCAACAGATCTTGTTTTTCTTTCATTAGGCCCTGCATAAGCTCTTCTTTTTCATTTAATATTCGCTGACAATTTGCGTATTCTCGCTTTGCTTCTAATTCAATTTGCCATCGATAGTCTAATAATTTAGCCAATGAAAATTCAAATCTCTTCATACTTTTATCCCCCCACTAATGAGCTATATTAACTTTTTTAATTTTGTTAATTCCTAGCCATTGAAATATCGCTAAATAGAGCATGTAACTTTCCTACAGTTTGATCATACTCTGAAAATTCATCTATCCGTTGCTTTAAAAAGTTATCGATTGGATGATGTAATGAAATAGCATAATCAATTACTGCATTAGATCCGTGCTTATACGCACCAATATCAATTAAGTCCTTACTATCTTGATACGTTGCCAAATTTTCTTTTAATTCACCCGCACGCTTATATTGCTCATCTGGCACTAATGATTTCATGAGACGACTTAAACTATTTTGAACATCAATTGCTGGATAATGATTTTGAGAGGCAATCTTTCTAGAAAGCAAGATATGCCCATCCAATATTCCTCGAACAGCATCTGCAATTGGTTCATTCATATCATCACCTTCAACCAATACGGTATAAAATGCTGTGACTGAGCCCTTATTTGACATCCCACTTCTCTCTAATAATTTAGGTAAAGCAGTAAAAACTGAAGGTGTATATCCTTTGGTCGTAGGTGGTTCTCCTATAGATAGACCAATTTCTCGTTGGGCCATTGCAAATCGAGTAACTGAATCCATCATAAGTACGACTCTTTTTCCTTGATCTCGAAAATACTCTGCAATAGCGGTTGCCACATGTGCCCCTTTTAAACGAACTAAAGGTGGTGAATCAGATGTTGCACATACTACAACTGACTTTTTATATCCTTCTTCTCCTAAATCATTTTCTATAAATTCCTTTACCTCGCGTCCACGCTCTCCGATAAGGCCTATAACAATCACATCAGCATCACAATATCTAGCAATCATCCCAAGTAATGTACTTTTACCAACACCACTTCCGGCAAATATTCCCATTCGTTGTCCTTCACCAACCGTCATTAAACCATCAATTGCTCGGATACCTGTTCTCATTACATTTGCAATTGGCTTACGTTGAAATGGATCTGGCGAGTCTTGAGATACTGGATATTCTTGAGTTTTAGAAAATACTTTACCGTCAATGGGCCTTCCTAACCCGTCAAGTGTAGATCCCAACATTTCTTCACTAATTTTTACCATTAATGTCTGTCCTGTTGCTCTTACTAAACAACCTGGACCAATACCTGCAAGTTCTCCTAGTGGCATCAGTAGCACCGTATTTTTTACGAAACCAACGACTTCACTCATCGCTACCGTATTTAAATTTTTTACATAAATTTCACAAATTTCACCAACGAAAGCGTCTAACCCATCTACCTTGATGATTAGCCCTACCACTTCACTCACTTTTCCGTAAATAGTATACAGTCGCTTCGTTTTCGTTACTAAATCCAATTTATCTTTTTGAAAATGAAAATCCATTTTAATCACTTAATTTCTCTCAAATTTTTAAGTACCTGATTTAATTCTTTTTCTACATCTACTTCAATTTTCTGATTTTCAGATTCAATAGCTATCTGACCAATCGAAAGTGAAGCATCCTTTAGTAATAAATATCTAAAATTCAAAATTTCTTGTTTCATCTTTTGCAATCGTTCATCCAAATGTTCAAAATGTTTTGGATGAGCATGTATAGTAATTAGTTGATCAGGTTCTTCTAGACTCAGAAGAATAGGACTTAATAGATTACTAATTTTTTCTGGTGTTTGTTCCAGAGTGTCCATCAATAATTTTTCTGCTAATCGAACACTTGTCTCAAGTAAATCTTCTTCTACTTCTTGAACGTATTGATTACGCTTTTCGATAGTTTCTTGATAACTATTTTTAGCTTCTTGTAACATTTCTTTAGTTTCATTTAAAGACTGTTGATAACCATGTTGATAACCTTCTTGAACCCCAGCTTGGTACCCTTCATTGTGTCCAACTGCCCGTCCTTGCTCGTAAGCTTCATTAAAAGCTTGATTTTTAATCTTTTCGGCTTCCTGAATTGCCTCTTGGAGAATTCTAAATTTTTCTTCTTCAATTTTAGCTATTTCGTATTCATATTGTGATTGAGCACGAGACATTCGTTTAGACGGGTGCAACTCATTGACTTCTTCGTTTATGGGAACTTGAGTTGTAATAATTTTGGTCGTATTCTTAGAAATTGTAGACACAGATTTGTATAAACTACTATTTAACAACGTCATCTTGTTCTCCCCTTGTGATATAAATCTCTCCTTCTTCATCTAAACGACGAATGATAGATACAACTTTTTGTTGTGCTTCCTCAACCGCTGACAAACGAGTAGGCCCCATAAATTGCATTTCTTCCTGAATGTTTTCAACAGCACGTGAAGATAAGTTTGAGAAAATAAATTCTTTAATATCATCTCCTGTGCCCTTAAGTGCCAACACCAATACATTGTTGTCCACAAAACGCAACACTTTTTGTACATCGAGTTTGTCCAAAGTGATAATATCGTCGAAAGTGAACAGACTGGATTTGACTTCGCTGGATAACTCTGGCTGACGTTTGTCCAAATCGGCCAAAATATTTTTCTCTGTACTACGTCCCACTGAATTAAGAATTTCTACTAAGGTATGAACACCACCAGCAGCTTCCGTATTATTTTCCACAAAATTAGAGAATTTGTTTTCAATTACTTTTTCAATTCGTTTAATCGTATTTGGTGAAGTACTTGCAATCATCCCAATTCTTTCAGCAATTTCCACTTGCATTTGTGAAGGAAAATTAGACAGAATCGTTGCAGCCTTATCTGGTTGAACATAACACATAATTAATGCAATTGTTTGAGGATGTTCATTCAATAGTAGATTAATTAGTTGCTGCGTATCAGCCTTACGCGCAATATTGAAAGGTCGCTCGCGTAACTGAATCTGAGATAATACATCTATTACTTCCTTAGCTCTTTGTGGACCTAACGCCTGATTTAACAAATTTTTAGCATAATCAAACCCGCCATCAATGACATATTTTTGTGCAATTGAAGTCTCTAAAAATTCATTCAAAATATTATCGCGATCTTCTGGTGTAACTGTCTCAATATTTGCAATCTCATAACTTACCTTCCTAATGACTGATTCTGGAAGGAGCTTCATAACTTTTGATGAAATATCTGACCCTAAAGATATTAGAAGTATCGCTGCTTTTTTCACGCCATCCATAGTCTCAGTCACTTTAAAACCCTCTCTTCATCATTTTTGTTTCGTCCATGCTTTAATTAAATCTGCAACTGCTTGTGGATCATGTTCAGCATATTTTGTTGCTTTTTCATTACGTTTATCTTTTGTTTTGATTAGCTCCTCTAAATCTTCCATATTGAAATCATCTGAACTAATATCAATAATTGAACCTTTATCCTTTGAAGTTTCTCGTACTTCTTGCTCTTCCTCATCTAAACTAATATCGACATCATAATCTTCTTCCTCTTGTTTTCTACGACGTCTTCTAGCAAAGAACAGTACTAAACCAATGATTAGCAATATGATAAAAATACTTAATCCCGCACCAACATAAATGAATGTTCGTTTCTTAGCTAAATCTGTTAATTGATCGGTGATTTTATCACTATCTCCTTGCGTTGCTTTAAAGTCCATTCCCTGAATAGAAATAACATCCCCGCGATCTTCATCAAATCCAATAGCCGAAGAAACAAGAACACGTACTTCCCTTTGAACATTATTAGATAAATTACCATCGATAACCACTGAAGTTGTTAGACGTTTCACACTTCCTGGTGCATTAACCACTGTCGTAGTCTCTGTATTTAATTCATTGTTGACCGTTCTAGAGTAACTATTATTCTCACCGTCACCAGTATTTCCAGTAACATTACTCACATTATCAGTAACTGTATTTGTTTGAGCATTCTGGATATTTTCACCCGAACCAGAAGCTTGTACATTTTCACTTCTAATTTTCGGATCGGCATATTTCACTGTTTTTCGCTCAATTGCATCAAAATCCAAATCGGCATTAATAGAAACATTTACTTTGCCTGCACCATATATTGGTTCTAACAACTTCAAAATTTTATTTTGCAATTGTTGTTCGTATTGCTGTTGCATATCTAAAGTATGTTGACTAATTCCAGAACTACTTACTGACGACTTGCTACCATCAGCCAATACATTACCTTTACTATCTACTACCTTCACATTCTCGCTTGATAAATTTTTTACAGATGCAGTTGTTAGAGCCACAATTCCTTGAACAGCTTCTTGAGAAATAGAACTTCCTTTTAAAGTCAAAACAACCGAAGCAGAAGCATTATCCTTTTGATCCTTAAAAACACCTTCATCAGGCAAAACCAAGATAACTTTTGCTTTTTGTACATCACTTAACGACGATATTGACCGTTGCAATTCACCTGTTAACGCACGTTGATACATAATCTTTCTGTCTTCATCAGTAGTCATCATCCCCGCTTGGTCAAACAACTCAAATCCAGTTGAACTATCAGGTAGCTTATTATCAACGGCCAAAGAAATTCGATATTCATCAATCTTACTCTGATCAATTAATATAGTTTTTCCACCATCTTGTAATTTATAATCGATGTTTTTTGACTTCAAGTCTGCAGTTATTGTTCCAGCATCTGCTTCTGATAAATCTGCAAAAAGCACTCCATAACTGACTTTATTCATTAAATATAAAGAAACACCGAGTACAATCAAAACACTAATGCTTCCTAAAATAATCGCTCTTTTGAGCAGTGTCGACAAATTCGACCAGCTTGTTTTGATGCGCTCGATGTTTTCTTGAAAACGACTAGCCACTAAAAAACCTCCCCCAAAGTTCAACTAACTAGATTTGCATATTTTTTATTTCATTGTATGCTTCTAAACACTTATTTCTAACTTGCACAGCAGTTTGCAGCGACAGTTGTGCTTCTGTCATTTTTATCATGACCTGACCTAAATCACTTTGATCTCCCGTGATCATTTGCTTAGTAGCTTCATTCATAGTATTCATATTTTGATTTAGCGTTTCAATCGCTCTACCTAAATAATTACCAAATGTTTCATGATTCGCTTCGTCTACTGATTCCAACGTCGAAGCATTATTTAAATTCATAGCCTGCACTTCTCTCAATTGCGACTGATAGTTCATCAAATTTTGTAATTGACCTATTCCATCCATTTTCTTATCCTCAATCATTCTAAATCATTAATTCTTCGAAATTTCTAAAGCTTTCTTCAAAATCCCCTTATTCATTTCTACTGCTGCTGCATTCGCTTGATATGTTCTTAACGCTTGAATCATATCCACCATTTCATCGGCAATATTTACATTGCTCATCTCTACATAGCCATTTTCATCAGCTGCAGGGTTGGTTGAGTCGTAACTTAGCTTAGGTGTTTCATCTTCAACGATACGATCTACTTGTACCCCAAAACTATGTGGCCGTTCATTTGCTAATCTTCCATCCATTAATGTTTCGCGATAACTTTTTACATTTTCAGAAAATTCTATTTGTTTTTTTCGATATGCTGGACTATCTATTGTTTCATTTGTATTCACATTAGCAATATTTGTAGAAATTGTATCTAACTTTAATCTCTCTAAAGACAATCCCGTTGCATTTATATTTAGGCCATTAAAAATAGACATAACTATCTCTCCTTATTAAACATTAATTATTACTCAATACATAGTTCATCATTTGATAACGACCATTTAATTGAGCAGTCAGGGCACTATAATAGAGTGAATTTGTTGATTGATTCAACATTTCAACTTCTAAATCTACGTTATTCCCGTTTTCTTTTAATGAAGTATCTCGGCTAGTTATGACTTTAGTTTGTAAATTATTTGGATTTAAATGATTAGTATGAGTGGTGTTTAAAGATAAAGTTACTCCATTCATCGCATTTTTTAGATAACTTTCAAACTCTACTCTTTTAGCTTTGTAGTTAGGTGTATTGATGTTTGCGATGTTACTAGAAGTCAGCTCTGCTCTTTGTGAAGAAACATTCAAAGCAGAACGAAGTAAAGAATATGTGTCCATTTGTAACCCCCCCCTTTTTACAAAATGCATACATATAGATGAATTATGGTGTATTCTGATGTATTATTGACTAATTATATAAACATATACGTTTACATACACTATAATGTATATTTACAAATAATACAATACTTTTTTGAAAAAACATCTATAATATATTTAATCAACATATAAAATAAGATGAAAAATATATAAAATAATTTATAATAAACACACAATTATAGATAGTAACAATCGTTATCATTTAATAATCTTAATCAACCCAACAATTATGGTGATTATACATTATTTAATTTTATAAAAAGTCATACAACATAAACTAATAAATATCATAAAATATAAATTAAATTATAAATTTACATATGTTTTATTCAACAAATATTTATTTTAATATGTAAAGAAGAAAAAGATTTTCTTTACAAACCTTTAATTTTTTTCTTATAAACCGATAAGAAATTTTACCCCCCTCTTAACACAAACGATTCACTAGAGAGGAATTAAAAAATGAACCAACAACAAACATTAAGTTTAAAACGAATCATCATCTTTTGCTTTTTAGTCATTACTTTTATCCCACTTAGTATTTTGACCATTTCAAGTTTCCTGACTCATCTGCATGCAATCAATTCATTAAAAGATGAACAACAAGCTAGTACTGCAAAAACTGCTACTAAAATAGGTGAAACCTTCTTAGATGAGCAAATAAAAGATCTCAATCAAACATTCTATACGAATAAATTAGATTTATTATCAAACGAAAAGGAAATTCAAGAAGCTTTAAATAACCAAAAAGAATATGCAAACCAATTACAAAAAATCAGTTATATTTCAGATACTCATTTCATCAGTACATTCATTCCTAATACTAGACAGAAAAAACAAAGTCAAGATTTATTAAAAAAATTAACACTTGGTCAGTATCAATTAACTAGTGATAACTACAACTCTACCATCTACATCAGCAAAGTTTTTCAAGATAATACTGGACAAAAAATAGTATTACAAAAACAGATTTCCGCACAAACCTTAAATAATTATCTAAAAACACTCAATAGTAATTTAGCTAAACAAATTGTACTATATGATTTTAACGGTGAAGTGCTCATCGAAAGCAAGAAAGTAATATTTAGTACAAATATGGGTCAGATAAATCAAATTGCTACTTTTGATCAGAGTAGCGGACTACTGAATGCAGAAAAAAATAAAAAATACGGTGAAGTATATTACGAAAAATCAAAAAAATATCCTATATTTTCTGTTGTATATACAAACAGAAATACTATTGATCGTTTTTTTGAAAATCAGTACAAACAAGTCAGCGTGCTTGCATTAATTACACTAATAATCATCTTGCTCTTAGCACTATTCGCTTCCAAAATAATTGAACAAGCACTAAATAAAATGAAAAATTCATTTATCGAAGCTAGTCATGGACAATTTGAAATAACAGATGATAAAAAGAAATTCAATTTCTGGGAACTCTTCACAAAACAACTATATTTGAATAATCAAGTTAGCGAAATCAGTGAATTTTCTGACGCTTATCATTATATGCTTGCTGAATTTGCATGTTTTCATAGCGATATAACACAACAAATCAACGAATTGAATGTCAAATTTGAAGATTCACGATATACACTAAATGAATTTAATCAAGCTATTGATGAAATTGTCTATCATATCTACCAAGAAAAACACCGCATTCTTCATGAGCAAAACATGCTATTAAACAATAAAATTGATAATATAGATATCCAAACCTTTAATCACTTATCCATTAAAGATATTGAAAAAGAAAAG
Source organism: Enterococcus cecorum (assembly GCF_023221775.1). Taxonomy (GTDB): domain Bacteria; phylum Bacillota; class Bacilli; order Lactobacillales; family Enterococcaceae; genus Enterococcus_E; species Enterococcus_E cecorum_A. The sequence goes on from NZ_JAKUDS010000012.1 coordinate 49,440, forward strand.
GACTTTATGGAATATTTCATACAAAAATATCCTGATTTTTTTGAAAAAATAGAGTTATTACATGAAGCAAAAGATATGTACACTATTGAAATGTCTAAAATTTATGAATCTTTTGTTCGAATGTATATATCTTTACACGAATTTAATGAAAATCAGTTAGGAAAAAAATAAAAAATATTTTGTATCGGCTTAATTTTATTTAATATTAAACCGATACAAATAGTGATGTTTTCAATTTAGAAAAGGAGAGAATTTATGAAAAAGAAAAAAAACGTAACTTTACGATTTATCTTGATTAGTGGATTTTTGGCAACGGCACTGATACCAACAGTTTGTATCACGCTGTCGAATACCTTACAATCCACAAAGTCAATTCGTCAAGAACAATTGGATATGGAAAAAAATGTAGCTAACTCTGTTTTAACAACACGTGATTCTATCCAAGAGGGCATTGAGCATGTTTTATTAAATGCAGCAGAACTCATTAAAAACAATCTAGACAGAGACTTGACCACATATAATCAGATTCTAGCAGAAATCAAAACTGGAAATAGTAGTATCACTACGATTGGATTTTATCAACAAAGTAGAAATCAATATTATACAACAACATCGGTTCCTGAGGGATATGACGCAACGACAAGACCTTGGTATAATTCAGCCTTAAATAACCAGGGCAAGGTAATATGGTCAGACCCATACCAAGATACGAATACTAAAGAATATGTTGTTACAGCATCCTATGCCACTAAAGATGCTACTGGTCAACTCATCGTTTTTTGTATTGATGTTTCCTTCAAAGATATACAAAAAATGGTAGATGTATTAGCAAAACATACAGATGGAGATATTACTTTTGTAGCTAAAAATGGTGTAGTTGTTGCTGATGCAGATAAAGAAGAAATTGGTAAACCATATCCTAAAAGTAATCTTTTACAAAAAATTGTCCAAAGTAACAAACATAAAGGAACACTTGATATCAGAGATAAGAGCATTGATACCGTCTTTTTTAGCGATGGCGGAAAAGAAAGTAATACTTTAGTTATTACAACCACCAATCCGAAAACTATCAAAAGTCAAGTATTCAAACAATTCCTTTCAGCTTTAATTATTATAATATTGATTTTATTAATTATTTTAGCTTATGTGTTTGTTTTGATTCGCTACATACTTACAGTACTGGATTACTTCAACCACGCATTTGATGAATTTTCAAATGGTAGATTAAAGAAAATTGAAAATATTGTTATAGGAGATGGCTTCTTTCACAAACGAGCTTATTCATTCATAAGTGCAAATAAAGAAGGAAATGAATTTCAAGCATTATCATTCAAATATGATCAAATGGTCGATTCAGTTGGTAACTTACTAAATCAAGCAAAAAAACAAGCTAATGAAGTAGCTAATCGCTCAGATGCTTTGCTAGAGCTTTCACGCCAATCAACTCAAGCAACGGAAGAAGTAGCAGATACCATTACAGGAATCGCTCAAGTTACAGGCTCTCAAGCACAAGATACTGAAAATAGTGTTAGCCAAATGAATCAACTTTCAGATATTGTAAACACTTTAACTCAGAGCGTTCATCAAATGAGCTCTCAAGCAGATGAAACAACCAAAGTAAATGAACAAAGTATGGAATTAATGAATAATGTCCATATGAGCTGGCAGGAAGAAATGCAACAAATGCAAGATTTGATGAGTAGTATGGAAAAAATGGACCAAAGTATTCAAGATATCACATCAATTATCCAAGTGATTAATGAAATTTCTTATCAAACAAACCTATTAGCATTAAATGCATCCATTGAAGCAGCACGTGCAGGTGAATCAGGAAAAGGATTCGCGGTCGTAGCTACTGAAGTTAGAAATCTAGCTGAACAAAGTAAAGAATCAACCAAAGAAATTGAAACGATTATCCAACAAATCCAAGGACAGTCTCAAGATATGGTTCGTCAAACAATGGAATCCTTACAAGGTGGAGAAAGTCAGACCGAACTAATAAATCAAGCAATCTCTTCATCAAACGAAGTCTTTAACTATAATCAAGCATTATTACAAAGCATCGAGCAGATCGAACAAGCTTCTAATATATTAGAACGCATTCAAAAAGTTGTTTTAGAAAACTTAGAAACAATTTCTGCCTCGACTCAAGAAAATGCAGCAGGTACTCAAGAAGTCTCTGCCAATGCCGAAGAAGTACTAGCAACAATGGAAGAATTTACATCTAACGTAGATAATTTACGTCAAGCTGCTAATACTTTACGTGAACAAGCCAACTATTTTAATATTTACTAATAGATTGGAAAAAAACGCTACATGCCCCCCATTTGCATGTAGCGTATTTTTTTACAATAAACAGTAGGAGTACGACAAATAGCCTGATATGCTTATAATTTTTCAAATTAAATAGCATTCAGGCTGCCTTTTTGAAATAGCATGGAAATGTTAAGATACAGATAGAGCTGAATTTATCGTTTTCCTGTGCTTTCCTTAACCAAGTGAGAATAGCAAGCCATGTCGTGCTACCTACTTTTTCTTTCGGTAAGTAACCATTCTAAATATTTTCACAAGGCTAAACCATTCGTCTCTGAAATCACTATGTGAGCTTAGTAAATTTTCTCACCTCTTTTTCATGGTCGGAGATAAGTATTCAACATTTACAAATCAACTATAGTTATTTCCCATTAAATCTGGCTTCGACTCGATAAATTCGTTGCCCGCGGCTAGAAAATTTCTCTTCGTATTCCGTCATGATATTGCCTTCATAATCGCTATGATGCAAATCTAACCACACTTGTAAGATAGTCATCCCATATTGAGAGAAACTCGCTAATGAATATTCAAATAGTCCTTGATTATCAGTTTTAAAGTGAATTTCACCAGCTGGTTTTAAAATTTGTTCATCGACTGCCAAGAAACTCTTATATGTTAAGCGACGTTTTTCGTGACGTTTTTTGGGCCATGGATCAGAAAAGTTCAAATAGATGCGGTCTACTTCACCATCAGCGAAATATTCTGTTAAACTAGAGCCATCGACATGCAAAAGCTGCACATTTGGTAATTCTTCTGCTAAAACTTTATCTAAAGCAAAAGAGACCACACTCACTTGAATCTCCACACCAATATAGTTAATTTCTGGATGAGCTTTAGCCATTTCTGTAATAAATTGACCTTTTCCCATACCAATTTCAATATGAATAGGGTGATCATTACCAAAGCGTTCATGCCACTTTCCTTTAAAAGTATGCGCTTGATCCACCACATATTCAGGATGAGCTAAAATTAATTCTTCTGCACCTTTACGTTTTCTAACTCGCATTGTTCTTCCTTTCTCTTCTCAATTCAATAGTATAATAACTAAAAATTAGACGGAACTCTACAGGAGAAAATTCCGTCTATTATGAACGATATAATCTTTTTAATTGAATAATTTCTCGATTGGTTTGACGATAATCACTTTTCAAAATATTTTTCTTTATTTCTTGAAGAATACTTAGTAAAGCATACCAATAAATTTTTTCCATATAGTCACTTTCAGGCTGAATACCATAGCTTAAAAGCCAGGAACTCCAACTAGCAACTGGTACATAAGAACCTAAAATGGTCGCAATATCTACCGCTGGGTCAGCAAACATAATGGAATCCCAATCCACTAAGTATAAGTAGTTTTGGCAAACAATCCAATTCTTATAATTGACATCACCATGAACGACACAAGCATCCCGAACATCAAAAATTGGAATATGTTCTTGCAAATATTGCATCACCATCTGCAAAAATGAATTCTGGGCTATTTCTTTTGGTAACTTTTCACAGTAATTTTGTAACATTAATTCAGGTGGAAAAAGTTGACCGCCTGTTTTTTGTAACATGGATTTTAATGATGGTGAATGATGTAAATGATACAATACGTCAATTACGTCATTTCGCTTTCCAATTTCATCTGCCTGTAAGATTCGACCATCTAGCCATTCTTGTGCGGTTAATACATCTCCAGAACCCGTGCGCTTTGTCCAAACTAGTTTGGGAGCAATCCCTTCTTTAGATAATGCGGCTAACATCGGGGTGGTATTTCGTTTGATAAAGACTTTTTCCTTTGCACGCATACCGACAAATGCTTTGCCAGTATCCCCTTTGAGTGGTTGCATGCGCCATTCATTATCAACACGAATCTCCATCTGGTTTAACCTCCTTCATTTTTAACAGTATCTATAATTGTATCTTCTCCTATCCAAATCGTCAAGTAGCTACAAACCAATTCCGACACAAAAGTATCCAACTATAAGCTACCCAAGAGAACCTATCACCAAAATGACGGAACACCTTACTAACATTGACTATTCTGTACGATTTCCTGATAACACGGACAATGAATGAGATGGTCATTAATCATCCCGATTGCCTGTAAATACGAATAGACAATCACTGGTCCAACAAACTTAAAACCTCGCTTCTTTAAATCTTTACTAATTCTTTGCGACAATTCGTTTTGGCTTGGTATTTGTGAAACAGAAGTCCAATGATGATGAATCGTTTGACCATTCGTAAACGACCAAATATATTGATCAAAACTGCCAAATTGTTCCTGGATAGCAATAAATCTTTGAGCGTTGGTAACTGCAGCTTCAATCTTCATCCGATTACGAACAATAGCTGAATTCTGACATAACTCGGCTATTTTTTCTGGGGAATAATGTGCAATTTTTCTATAATCAAACTGATCAAAGGCCACGGCAAATCCCTGACGTTTCTTTAATATAATTGCCCACGATAGACCTGCTTGCATCATTTCTAGTAGCAGATATTCATATAGCCGTTCATCCTCATGCAACGGACGCCCCCATCGATAATCATGATATTCTTGCATCTCAGGACTACTTAAAGCCCAATCACATCTAGGCATGATAATCACTTCCTCTAGCGAAATTGTAGCTTCTTCAAACGATTAGGGACATAAGTAAAGCGTAATAATAATCCAATTAATATATTGCCACCAACCACATAACCATAATTGGCCAATTGTATTTGAAATAAGCTTATCACTGTAAATAAAATGACACAAATTGCTACTACCGTTTGAAATACTTGATAGAAGTTTTTAATCTGTATCTCCCTATTAACAGGGTAAAGACGTGTTAAAACTTGAGTCTGATACTGGTGTACTAAAGGGATTAATTGAAAAGTAATCAAGTATAAAAATAGTCCACTAATCACTAAACTGAACCGCCAATCATCTACGGCCAATAAACAAACAGCCCCCAAAAGCAAGAGTCTAACAATTTGACCAAAATATTCATCGCCTCTCATCAAACGACGGATAAACAAATAGCTATAGGTCTTATCATGCGTTTTTGAAACTAGGTTAAAGATCCATTTTGCACCGCGCATTTTCCGCATTTTCGTTTTGATAAAAGGTACATCAGTAAATAAATTAATAAATTGATAGATACGATGAAGCCTCTTTTGTTCATTTTCAATTGCATAATGCCAATCCAATAAATGATTTTTCAAGTGTCGCTTCTGACCGATAAAATGCAAGTTCACTAATATCATCCATACATAAAAGACCATCAGATGGATAAAAAATAAACCGATTAAAGATAATAAGGAACCTATCCACCAAACTAGACGGGCTATTTTTCGTTTTTTATCTGTTATCTGATAAATTGCTTGACGTTTTGCTTGCATATCCGCAAATTTCAAACCAATCATTCCAATTAAAATCAAAGGATAGACAGATAGCTGCCAACCAGTTGAAACTCTAATAAGCGGCATCAAAAATCCCAAACCAAAAGCTAAGACAACTGTAGGTAAAATCATCGAATAGTTCCTTGCTTTATCTAAAAATTGATTCATTTCTAGTTCTTTTGGTAAAAGAAAAAGGCGATCCGCAGGTTTAAGCAAAGTGGCAAAATTCCCGATTAATAATAAAATGATACAAACTCCAAGTGAGATAAATCGACCTGGATAAAATGGCGTCGGTAACTGCTTTAATAATTGTGAGTAGTAAAGCGTGGCGCCACCAAATAAGAAGGTCAAAATCACGACAAAACTATCATTTAAAATAAATCGTAAATATTTTTGCAAATGGCGATGGTGATTGGCTAATCGGGTAGAAAATAAGTTGTTCATCGCTCACCCTCCAAAGTTAAAGCCAAGTATAACTCATCTAAAGAAGCATCTGGCATTGCAAATTGTTCTTTGATTTGGGCGAGTGTTCCTTGAGATTTGATTTGTCCCTCATGTAAGAAAATAAAACGATCACAGTATTTTTCAGCTGTGGACAAGACATGAGTAGACATCAAGATGCTTTTGCCTTTTGCTTTTTCTTCTTTTAATAACTCTAATAAGGCATGAATCGCTAAAGGATCTAATCCTAGAAATGGCTCATCAATAATGTAAAGGCTCGGTTCGATTAAAAAGGCGCAAACAATCATGACTTTTTGCTTCATCCCTTTAGAAAAGTTTGCTGGAAACCAATCCAAACGTTTCTCCAATCGAAAAGTCTTTAGCAATTTATCTGCTCTTTGCATCGCCACATCCATCGGAATATCATAAGCCATGGCAGTCACTTCAATGTGCTCTCTTAAAGTTAATTCCTCATATAGCACTGGACTTTCTGGAATAAAACCGATTTTTTGACGATATTGACTCGCTGACTTATTTAAAGATAGACCATCAATTTCAATACTGCCACTAGTAGGCTTCAATAATCCGATAATTTCTTTGATAGTTGTACTTTTCCCGGCACCATTTAATCCGATTAAAGCAACTAACTCACCATTTTCAATTTCAAAATTTAAATCTTTTAAAACAGGATGCTGAAAATAGCCCCCTGATAAATGCTTCACAGTTAATGTCATCTTCAATCCTCCAAAATAGACTACCTACATTATAACAAAAATCTTATGAAGAAAACATGAACTTTCAAGCAAAAAAGATATCCAACACGAAATGATTCGCATTGGATACCTGATTACATCTATTAAGCTAACTCTTCTTGAAACTGACTATTATATAAATCAGCATAGAAACCATTTTTCGCCATTAAAGTGTCATGGTTGCCCGTTTCGACAATCGATCCTTGATTCATCACAATGATATTATGGGCATCGCGAATAGTGGATAGACGGTGCGCCACAACAAAGCTTGTACGATTTTCAAGCAGTCGATTCATCGCTTGTTGGATTAAGATTTCAGTACGAGTATCTACACTAGAAGTCGCTTCATCCAAAATCAAAACATCTGGATTGGCTAAGAAAGCACGGGCAATCGTAATTAATTGACGTTGACCTTGAGAAATATTGCTTGCTTCTTCATTTAAAATCGTATTATATCCTTCTGGCAACTTACGAACAAATTCATCCACGTGGGCTGCCTTGGCTGCGGCGATTACTTGTTCTTTCGTGGCCGATTCATTGCCGTAACGAATATTGTCATAGATACTACCCGTAAATAACCAAGTATCTTGTAACACCATCGAGAAGTGACTACGCAATTGTTCACGCGTCATATCACGGGTATCTTGGCCTTCATAACGGATACTTCCACCTTTAACATCATAAAAACGTTCAAGCAAGTTAATCAAGGTCGTCTTCCCTGCGCCGGTTGGTCCGACAATCGCCACCATTTCACCCGGTTTAACATCTAAATTAAAGTCTTGCATTAATACTTTGTCTTCAGTATAGCCAAATTGGACATGTTCAAAACGGACTTTATAAGGTGAATTTTCTTCTTTAGCTACCCCGCTTGGCACATCTTGCATTTCTTCTTCGTCTAATACTTCAAAGACCCGTTCTGCTGAGGCAATGGTTGATTGAATCGTATTAATCAAACTGGCTAATTGGGTAATGGGTTGTGAAAATTGGTTGGTATATTGCAAGAACGCTTGGACATCCCCTAATGGTAACTCGCCATGAGCTACTCGCACGCCACCAAGTACAGCTACAAAGACATAGCCTAAGTTTTTCACGAAATTCATCAATGGCATAATAATCGCTGAAATAAATTGTGCCTTCCAACCAGCTTTATAAAGTTCTTCATTTTCTTTTTCAAAAACTTTCTTATCACTGGCTTCATGGTTGAATACTTTAACGACTGTATGACCGCCATATGTTTCTTCTACTTGGTTATTCAACAAACCTAGACTCTTTTGTTGGGCTGCGAAATACTTTTGAGATTTAGGCGCAACAATCATCACCACAATCAAACTAAGTGGCACAGTAGCTAGGGCAACCAGAGTTAATTGCCAACTAATAGTTAACATCATGTATAAGACCCCAACCAAAGTCACGATACTGGTCACAAATTGGGTTAAGTTTTGTTGTAAAGTCCCTGCGATATTATCCATATCATTGATAACCCGTGACATGATATCGCCATTGGTGTGGGTATCATAATAACAAATTGGTAAGTGCGACATTTTATGATCTAGGTCGCGACGCATTTCATACACTGTCCGTTGAGAAACCCTGGTCATAATGAATTGTTGTAGGAAACTAAAGACAGCAGAGATAACATACATGCCAATCGCAATCAAAATAATCTTTTCAATCTTATCAAAATTAATTGGGAACTTATCAATTTTTAGTCCCATTTGCATTTGGGCATAACCTTTCATTACACCCTTAAAGATTTCAGTTGTTGCTTTCCCTAAGATTTTTGGTGTTTGGATTTGGAAAATGACCGAAAGAATCGCTAAGACAAAGACCGCACCAATTGCCACTAAACGCTTAGACATGTAGCCAAATAGTCGTTTGGTTGTCTTCCAGAAATTTTTAGGTTTTTCACCTTTTGCCCCAACGCCATGACCCGGACCGTGACCTAGACCTGGATGGCGTGGTGCTTGTTGTTTTTGTTTTTCTTCACTCATGCCAAATCCTCCTCTCTTAATTGGGAATGAACGATTTCTTGGTAAGTGGTATTATTAGCAAGTAACTCATCATGGGTCCCTTTACCAACTACTGTTCCTTCATCTAAGACTAAAATCATATCCGCATCCATGACCGTACTTACCCGTTGAGCGACAATAACTTTAATCTTATCATGCATTTGTTCTTTCAATGCCTTACGTAATTTGGCATCAGTCTTAAAGTCTAATGCTGAGAAAGAATCATCAAAGACATAGATATCAGCCTGTTTCACTATAGCACGGGCAATGGCTAGACGTTGTTTTTGTCCACCAGAGAAGTTGCTGCCGCCTTGTTCAACGTGATGATCAAGTCCGTCTTCAAATTTTTCAACAAAATCCTTCGCTTGGGCAATTTCTAAGGCTTTCCAAATCACTTCATCACTGGCATTTTCAGCACCATACTGCATATTTTCACGAATCGTACCAGAAAATAGTACGGCTTTTTGTGGGACAAAGCCAATCACTGAACGCAAATCGTGTTGTTTCACTTGACTAATATCTTGGCCGTTAATCTTAATCGTACCACTTTCAATATCATATAGACGTGGAATTAAATTAATCAAAGTCGATTTACCTGAACCTGTTCCACCGATAATAGCTAAAGTTTGGTTCGCACTTACTTTAAAGTCAACATCTTCTAAGGCCAACTTTTCGGCTCCGGTATAACGATAATTCACATGTTCAAAAGCAAGTTCACTCTTTTTACCAGCTAAGGCAATTTCACTAGGTTGCATAACATCTGGCATATCGTCTGGTAATTCAAGCACTTCATTAATACGTTCAGCTGAGGCCTGCGCACGTGGCACCAAGACGAAAATCATCGATAACATCATAAAGCTAATTAAGATTTGCATCGCGTAAGTCATAAAGGCAATCAAGTTACCAACTTCTAAGCTCTTATCAGCAATCAGATGACCCCCAAACCAAGTGATGGCAATATTCGTTCCACTCATTACTAAAGTCATAAATGGAATCATAAAGGCTACAATCGTATTGACTTTAATCGCCGTTTGAGTGTAATCGGTATTGGCATCATCAAAACGTTTCTTTTCAAAATCATCTTTTCTAAAGGCGCGAATGACACGCACCCCAGTTAAGACTTCACGAAAGACTAAGTTTAGGCGGTCCGTTTTCTTTTGCATGCTCTTAAATAGTGGCACTGCAAAAATCATCAAAAGAGCAATAAAGACGACCACGATTGGAATCACGAATAAGAAAATCTTCGTTAATTCCGCATCTTTTCGATAAGCCAGAAAGCTCGCTCCGACCAAGGTAATCGGTGCATTAATCATCATTCGTAAAAACATTTGTGCCACCAATTGAATTTGGTTCACGTCGTTGGTAGTACGAGTAATTAAAGAAGCAGTCCCGAATTTATCAAATTGGTGTAAAGAAGAACGCTCCACTTTTTCATAAATCGAACTACGTAATTCCTTCCCTAATTTTTGTGATTCACGGGTCGCAAAATACGTATTACAAATCGCGGCAACAATACTGATTAATGAAAAACCAATCATCACAAAACCAGTATGCCAAATATAATCAATATCACCTTTAGCTACCCCGTTATTAATGATATCAGAGGTTAAATTAGGCAGATATAAATCCGCTAAGACTTGGACAATCATGAATAAAAACGCCATAATCGCAGACACTACTGACACACGTTTCATTAATTTAAACATCTATTTTTTCCTTTCTGCTAGCACCCATCTCTAGCCAATTTAATTTTTTCTCATAGCGGGTAATGATTTTTTGAACATCCACTTTTTCTTGATCCTTTTGACTACGATATCCTTCTACTACACTGGAAATGAATGCATTCATAATCATTTGAATTAACAAATCCAAATCCTCAAAAGAATCAAGAACTAGTAAATCAAAATTGACATACTGCTGAAAAATCTGACTTTGCGATTCTTTATTCTCATGCATTTTCTGATGATGTTTATGAAAGTTCGCTGTAAATTTTTTGGAAGAGCGATAATTCATATTCATAAACGAAAATTTAAAGAAATTCGCATACTCACTATTAAACAAATGCGGAATCGCCTGTTTAAAAAATTCACGATAAGCCGCAAATAAATCACCTTTTTGCGCAATCAGCATCTCCTTTAAGAAGTCAAACCCAATACTTTGAACCGTTTGAAAACAATAAAAATAAACATCTTCTTTATTTTCAAAATACTGATAAAAACTCCCTCGCGGAATTTCCGCATTTTTCACAATATTAGCAATCGATGCTTCTTCTAATGGAACACGCGAAAACTCCTGAATCGCAGCATCAGTAATTCGTTTGCGCTTTTCTTCAGGTAAATGTAAAAATGTTTCTGTTGGCATAACTTCACCTCATTTCATCCGATATGACACTCTGTCACATGACACCTTGTCATAATATACCTAAAATAGAAAAATTGCAAGTAAAAAATTCAATCAATTGATAAAAATTAAGAAAAACAAAAAAACACCTGACATTCAATCGTTTTCAGTCAGATGTTTGCTATAATGAAAGAAAAAAGTAGGTGAAAATAATGGAAACACTGATACTGCTGATTATGGGGACGTGTATTTTAGGTATGGTGATACAATTTCTGCAAAAAGAAGTCACCGGCAAAGTGTTTGGCTATGCAGCGATGTTTTTATTTATCCAAAATAGTACCTGGCTATTGACTTTCTTTCTAGCAGATGAAGGTGTGTATAACGCCCCGACAATTGAGGGGCTATTACAAATATCGGCTGGTTTAATCATGCTTGCTATCTGTGTGAAATACTACCTACAATTACGGAAAAAAGCCAAAAATGAATAAAAGTCCAGCGATGTAGCATCTTACATCGCTGGACTTCTTTTCTTCCTGTTTATTCTAATAGCAAGAGTTCATCAAATAAAATCTTACCAATAACGGCAAATAAGCCATCAAAAAGCATCAAGGTCATATTTACTGCTAGAAATAGGGCGCACCTTTCAAAACCATTTTTGATTTTTTTGTGCTTCATAAATAAATAGGTTAAATAATTCGCCAAATAAGTAATAATTGTTAATATGATAATTATTTTTTCTAAAAGTAACATCTTTATTCCCTCTTTATCGGCTACAACCTATCCTTTTCCAACCCCAAATCTAGCTATAGCCTTTTTCTTTTAACTCAATTGATTGACAATTTTACTCATTAACTCAGCCGTTTCTTGAGGTAATGCATGATAGCCATCTTTTAGGTGATCTTGCGCTTGGATAAAGTCCAAACGAGTTTCCATTCTTTCTTTTAATCGTTCACAATAAGCTTTATCATCAAAATCAACTGGATAACCCTCGATTGCTAAATATTCTACATCTTCAATTGTACCAAATGGTTTGAATTCACCACTTTCGGCAATAATCTTTTCAATACTACCTAAAGTGATTTCTTTCGTTACTTTCTTACCATTGAATTCATCAGTATTTAATACGTAGCATGCCGTATGTTGGTTTGCGAATAATTCACGGAAAGCAAGGTAGTCTTCAGATAATTTATAACTTCTGAATGGATTAGCATATGGTTCAATAACCAATTGATCACGGCGAACCTTCCCGACTAAGTTTTCTGCCGTAGAACGTTTGGTAGCTAAAGTCAAGCCAAACACTGCAGCCAACGTAGGATTATTGATTTTAATGACTGGTGGTAAAGTATTATCCTTCATAATCCAAAAGATAGCATCAATTTTTTCAGATAGATGATCCACACGATTAGGTGTAACATAGCGAGATTTCACTGTACGACCATTCCCATTACGCACATCTTCAAGGACTAATACTTTCTTGCCATCTTCGTCTAAAGTAATTCCGACATTTTGGCAAGTTAGGAAATAATTCACCGCGTCATCCGTTAATGGATAATCTTGTACTTTATCAAAATAAGCTGGTTCCAAAGCAGTTGTACTTCCTGTCGCACGATTAATCACAAACGCATCATCATGCAATACTTCTACTTTCGAATTTTCATCATGGTGCTTAGCTAAAGTGATGGTTGATTTACCTGAACCTGATAAACCAAATGCCGCCATCGTAAAGGTCTTATCTGGTAAGTGATATTGCTTCATACCACCATGGCAAGCTACAAAGCCATTACGATGTGCCGTTGCCCAAGCTAAAGTTAAGGTCGCTTTCTTCAATTCGCCAAAATAGCGTAAACCTAGGATTGCAGCCACATTTGCTTCAGGCATAAATAAAGCAAGACCATTTGGAAAATCTGGATGAGACCAATCTGGATTGGCAAAAATATAAATATCATTTTCTGGATAAGGTTTAGATTGTTTATATTTGTCTAACCATTCTGGAGTCGCTAATTGGAAGTTCAACATATAAGAGTACAAGTTCATTTCAAAGCCCTTTGGTAGCATCAAATGGCTGCGAACCATAAATTCTTCATCAAGCCCTACCACTACTTCTGTCTTGTAGAATTCTTGTTTTGTGGCTTGATAAACAGCTTCTCGTAAGACACGACGATATCCTTCACGATCAATACCAGGTTCAGTCACAATGACCCGAGCAGCTGCGGTACGACCTACGATAGCGCCATCATTATTGGCCAAAATCTTCGTATCTTCTGCTAGCCCTAAATCTTTAGCATGCTTAATTGGCATATCAGTCACTACAGTACCGGGTGCATTCTTAGCCATTTCATAGGCTTCTTGAATATTTTGAACGCTTCTCACATGATTGCCATAAAAAGCGGACTCTACCAACACTTTAAATGGGGAAAAGCGTGGATTCTCTTTGGTAATTTCGCTACGACTAAATTGTTGAATTGTTGACATACTACAAACCTCCTACAGAACTTTAATAATGAAAACCTTTTCATTTACACTTACTATTATACTATTTTATTTTTAAAATGCACGACCTTTATGAAAATAATTACAAAAACTAAATATTTTTTTACCAATGACACAAATTGCTCAAAGACAATATTCAAGGGTATTGATTTTCATGAACATCCTGCTTTTCTCCTGATAACGAAAAAATAGGGAATAATACAACGAAAATCACTTCACGAGGAGGTTGGAAATTTATTTAAACGTATACTATTTGACTGTATCTCATTACTTGAATATATTAAAGCTAGAAAGAAGGATGATAATATGTGCGATTTAACACACAAGAAAAATGAATCTCAACACTCAAAACAGCTTAATAAGGGTAAAGAAAAAATCAAAGCAACACAAAGCAATCCCTTCGAAAATGAATGGTCTAATTTATTAGCTAGTTTAGAAATATTTTCAGATGATTTTTTGGAAGATGGTAGGCAGCAATTAATAATTCAAGAGCGAGAAAATTTTTAGTTCTACAGTTAATAAAATGTAGGCTATTATATAAAGAATTTTGCAAATTTTCTAGTTAAATCTGGCTTGATACACAAACAATTAGTTAAAATTAGTACAGAA
>NZ_JAKUDS010000013.1 GCF_023221775.1 Enterococcus cecorum
GGGTTCAATTTCAATCAGCTTGAGCGAATCAGCATCGATAAGTGCATCGGAATCAGCAAGCATCAGCGCCTCTGAATCAGAATCACTTAGCTTGAGTGAATCGACTTCAAGAAGCATTGCAGGTTCAATTTCAATCAGCTTGAGCGAATCAGCATCAGCTAGTGCAAGCGAATCAGCAAGCATCAGCGCCTCTGAATCAGAATCACTTAGCTTGAGTGAATCAACTTCAAGAAGTATTGCAGGTTCAATTTCAATCAGCTTGAGCGAGTCAGCATCAGCTAGTGCGAGTGAATCAGCAAGTATCAGCGCGTCAGAGTCAGCATCAACAAGTCCAAGCACTTCGTCGTCGCCAAGTCATTCTAATCATCAAGGTAACAAGATGATGAATCTAGACAACAAGCCTCAACATTTACCTCAAACAGGTCAGAATCGTTTAGCTCAAACAGCAAACAAACATCTGCCTCAAACAGGTACAGACAATCAAAATGAAAATATGAACGCTCTTGGTGCTGGATTGTTAGGATTAGGCGGTCTGCTTGCTTTATTCAAACGCAAAAAAGATCGTAGTAAAAAATAAATCTTAGTGTAAAAAATCTATTCGGGTCATAAGAGGCTCGAATAGATTTTTTTGCTTGTGTCTGAGGGTTATTTGCAGATGGAAATGGTGACTGTTTTGGCTGGCAGTCGTGATTACTGATAAATATTTTTAAACTATGTTATAGAAACGATATTCGTTAACTAAACTGCAATTACTAGAAATAAAGAAGGATGTGTTGTAAAATCTGAAAGGTGGTAGGCTATTGGAATATCCTGTGAATATGTTTTTGCTAAAAAAAAACTAAGGATGAACAGTTGTTTTGATTTGTATGTGATTGAAAATATGTTATAATATGTCAGATGAGAGGGAGATTAGTTATCATGTAATGCTGTGGAAAGTATTTTGCTTATGCAGGTAATGAAATGAGGGAAAAGAGTGAAGTTCAAAAGGATCATTGTTTTGTTGATGGGATTTATGTTAGGTGTTCTGTTCATAAATCAAGGGGTATATGCTGAAACCATCGATACACGGCGCTGGCAAACGAATTTGTTAGAAGACACCAAACCTGTATCGATTGTTTCTATGCCTGGAACCCATGATAGCGCTGCATATACTGGAACTTTTTCATGGGTTAGGACGCAAGATAATACGATTACCCAGCAATTAAACCGTGGGATTCGATACCTGGATTATCGAGTGTCTCAGTCGGGTGAAGAACTGTATATGTATCATGGAAAATTTAATGTTGGAAATGGCAAAACCTTGACGGAGCATTTTCGTGAGGTTTCGCAATTTTTAGATCAGAATCCCGGTGAGTTTGTTTTGATACGTATAAAAAAAGAAAATGACGCCCCAAAAACATATGAAGAATATCTGAAATTGCAAGGAATGGTCATGAAATCCATTGCTTATTCAGGGTTAGCAGATAAATGTTATCAAAATTTATCCGGTATTGCGCCTACTGTAAAGGATGTTCGCGGCAAAGTATTGATTTTAGATGATTTTCTAGGAGGCATGCTTGAAAGTATTGCCGCTTATCAGTATCGAACGCTGGCTATTCAAGATCATTATGATAATGTTTCAACCAGTCAAAAATTGATAGATGTGACCGCACAGATCGCTGAAGCAGAGACGAACGAAGCACGGTTAACACTTAATTACCTTTCACATACTTATCGTGCTAGTACTCCTTATACACTTGCACAGGAAATGAATCCGAATGTTGCGTTGATATTAAAAGGGGCCAACCCACCGTTTTACAATGTAGGGACGTTAATTATGGATTACCCAACGGATGATTTAATTAAAGAGATTATCCAAGTAAACCTTCATTCGTCTGCTTTGTATCAAGTGTATAATCAGTATTTAACGGCAGTGGATAATGTAGCGATTTCCAATCAATTGGCTGATAAAAATAAAGACGGAATTGTGGACAAGCAAGAAATTTTAGAAGTTGAACAAGATATTCAATTAGCGAATGAACAGAAAAAGAAATTAGAAGCAGCTCTTAGTGAGTTTCCTAAAGATAATGTTGTTTATAGCAGAATGACTTATGCTTTCAATATGCATCCTATTCCTCCGGCAGTAGAAAGTTATGATTTACAGCTGCTAAGAAATCAAATCGCAGAGCTTCAACTCCAAGTGGATGACTGGTTAAAAGAGAAACAATCAGTCAGTGATGAAGAATTGATCACTCATGAAGCGGCCGAAAAGTTGAATGTTTCATTGGTGAAATTACAAGAAAGTGCTCAGCGTATACAAGGATCGATTCTTGCGTTACCAGATAGTCTGGCTAAACAGCAATTACAGGAACTTTTTGCTGAAATTGTATTCCCTTCAGAGGTAGCTGGATTTGATGTGACGGCAGTTTTAGCGGCTATTGATACGGCTAAGGAATTACGACAAAAAGCACAGGGCTACCGCAATCAACTTGTTAAGCAAGATACGATTTCGGAAAAGGAGAAACAACAGTTAGATGAAATGAATCGCCAACTTCTTGTAGCTAAGGAAAAGGCGGCAAACTTATTGACATCCGTTCCACAAAGTAAATTTAAAGCGAATCAAGCGTCCGAATTAGCGGAAATTGTCCCTGTGGATCCAGTTACAACCAAAGATAAGGATCATTCTTCAGGGAAAGTAGTGGATACTATGGTGCGGCCCCCACTGCGTTTTGGTTGGCCGTTGGTTTTGCTTTCCATTGGAATCGGGACTAGTTTACTTTTAGGAAAATTGATTTTGAAAAAGAGTATGTGCTAAATAGCTTCATTGCATAGCAGGTTCATTTCTAGTTCATATATTTGACAAAATCCTCGATATAGCGTAAATTATAGTTGAGGATTTTGTTTTTTATTTATTGGTTATATAACTATCAAAACAATCGTTATAATAGATTTAGTTGCTTGTTTGAGTTATTTAAAAGAAGGGAGATACCATGAGAGACAAATATCGTAAAGCACTTGTTTTGGGCGGTGTTTTTTTTACTGGCATGATGCTTTCTAGTGTCGTTTTAGCGGATACTCCGTCAACGCCTGCTTTGGAAATGAGCCAGTTCTATAAGGCTGATACGGATGGAGACGGGATTATTGATATGTATGATACTGAGCCTGATAAGTGGAATATCAGTGATCGCGATTTACGCTTTTTTATGGAGTTATCTTACCGGACGAGTGCAGAGCTTCTGGCGATTTTTGATGATAAAGATGAAAATGCGATAAATCAATTCAATATCAATAAGTTAGCGGGAAATGCAGATGTTCGTGAGTTAATCAACCATTGGATATTTGATGGACAGATTAATGAGCCAGATGGTTTTTCGGTGAGTTTTTTTAGAAATGGTAGTCAAGTCGTTGTCGCTTTTCGTGGAACCAATGATAAAGCGGACTATGATGATGATATTGCTTTGATGATGGCTACACAACCTGGACAAGTAAAGAATCTGACCGAAGTTTTAAACCGGATGAAGCAAGAAGGGTATACTGAGTATTATCTGACGGGGCATTCATTGGGTGGGTATCTCGCTCAGTACTTCGCCGCTCGTGACCTAATGACCAATCCGCAGTATATTCATTCGGCAGTATTTAATGCGCCAGGAATTTCCTCTTCGGCTTTTTCAGGATCTGAACATCAACAGACAGCGAAGAATAAAGATGAATTAGTCAAGTTACGTTATGACTTTAATTTTGATACCCGCTATCCTTTAAGTGAGTATAAAGCACAGGCGTATAGTATTCATGGCGATACCGTGGGCAGTTATAATTACTATGCCAATACCCAGTGGCTCAATAATATCTCAGGAAAGGGGACACACTCTAGTACTGGTTTTGTGGCTGCTCAGGCGGATAGTACTTATCGGAAATATTTTTCGGTTGGTTATCGTTTGGACAAACCATTCCTCACATTGGATAGTGATGGTGATAAAATTTTAGATGTGGATGAATTACATATCGGTACAGACATATCAAAAGTGGATAGTGATGGTGATGGTTATTGGGACTATATTGAGTTGCTGATGGGAAGTGACCCACTTTCACGAACAAGCTACCCATCATTTAATCAATTATATACTGCTTTACCGACTAAAAAGCTTGTGGTGCAACATCCAAGCGAAGTTACAGAGGCGGCGTTACTTGCATCAGTTTTTGCGGGGCCACGTCAAGAACTTCAGAATTTGACGAGTCAATTTCCTAAGCATTCAAATGAGGAAGTGACCTATCAATTTTTGAATCTCCCAAAAGACTGGTCGAAATTGCCAGCATTTTATGATTTACAAGTGCAAGCAACTTATAAAGATGGTTCTAAGTCGGATGTATTTCCATTGAGAGTGATTATTCATGACAATGCAAAGAATAAGATGGCGGACTATGAGCAGTTATCCATTCAAAATTGGACGGGCTATGAAGGAGATAAGTTCGATTTACTTGCCCAAATTGGGGATAATACCAATGTGAAATCCAAAGAAATCGTCCAGGCAGTATCGATAGACAAAGCAGGAGAATTTATCGGTAAAGTCAAAGTGACATTTACAGATGGTTCGAGCCGTGTGGAGGAAATTTCGGTCACTGTCAAAAAACGTGAAACGCCAAATATCCCTTCGTTACAAGCAGTTGTCATAAATAAATCTTTGAATGAAAAAAGTAGTATGCAAACTATTTTCGATTCATTCATTGCACTGAATCATTTAGATAAGGACCAAGTACGTTGGTCCGCTGATGAAGAAAAATATCGTGAGCTGCTTGACGGTACAAAAGTTGGCGAAGAAATGTCTATGCCAATCGTTGTTGAATTTCTAAACGAATCAAAGGACCAAGTGATTCAAAAAGTTGAAACAAAAGCAATCTTCAATATTCGCGATATTCCTGATACAGGTGTTCAAACTAAAGAGCATTCCTCAGATATCATCCTATTAGCAGGGATTCCTTTTACTTATGTTTTATGGTATATTTTTCGTAAAAGAATACGCCAGCGAATCTAAATGAGATATTTATAAAGCAATGAAATCTAAACACATACAATAATAAACCAAAAGTCGCTAGAAGTTACCACAACACACTAGCGACTTTTTAATTACAAAGATGTGAGGCGGGTCGGTCAAGTTGTAAGATTGGAGTCATTGCTGATGAATCACCATCGATGAGGCTCGTTTGCATGTTAACATAAAAATCTACTTGGAGGCGAAATATGAGATTAGGAAAATTACTTGAACAACGTCTACAACTCTCACGCAAAGAATTGAAGCGGACATTTTCCAGAGGGATAGTGAGGATAGATGGCCAAGTAGAGTATTGTGAGACCAGAAATGTGGATAGTCAATTACATCGTATTGAAGTAGCGGATAAGCGTTTATATACCAATGAGGTTTACTATCTATTAAACAAACCCAGTGGTGTCGTGACAGCCAATCAAGATGAGAGGCATCGTACAGTATTTGATTGTTTAAAAAAAGAGGATCAAAGAGGAGATTTATGTTTCGTTGGTCGCTTGGATCGTGATACGCAAGGACTTTTGTTGTTAACATCAAATGGACAGTTAGCCTACGATTTATTACAACCAATGAACAAGGTCGTCAAAGTTTATGAAGCGTATTTAAAAGAACCTGCTGAAAATGTGGATATTGAACGTTTTGCAAAGGGAATTCGCTTTTTAGATGGGACCTTATGTCAGCCAGCAGAATTGACGATTTTAGATAATCCTCATCATGTGTTGTTAAAAATTCATGAAGGAAAATTTCATCAAGTGAAAAAAATGTTTCTATCAGTAGGAAAAAAGGTGGAGCGATTAAAACGTGTGGCTTTTGGACCATTAACTTTACCCAAAATCTTAGAAAGTGGCCAATATCGTTCATTAACGCAAGAAGAGTTGCTAAGTTTAAAGGAGTATTTTAGATGAAGTATGAAAATTTATTATTTGATGTAGATGATACGTTATTGGATTTCAAAGCTGCAGAATTGGCTGGCTTAACTAAGTTGTTCGCCAATCATGGGTATACGCTAACAGATAAGTTATTAGCAAAGTATCAAATGATGAATCAAAGCTTGTGGAAAGACTACGAAGAAAACAGGCGAACCAGAGAAGAGATATTGGATACTCGTTTTGGACTATTTTTTGATAAGTTAGGTAAAAAAGTAGATAGTCAGGCGATGGAGCAAGAATATCGTCATTATTTAAATCAAGGTGCCCAAAGATTGGGTAATAGTTTGGAAATTATTGCTGATTTATCTAACAAAGCGAATTTGTATGTGGTGACGAATGGTGTGGCTAAAACACAGTACCAGCGTTTAGAAGCGGCCTCCTTGTTGCCTTATTTCAAAGATATTTTTGTATCAGAAACGATTGGTTATCAAAAACCGCGTGTGGAGTTTTTTGAGTATGTGTTTCGTCGTATTCCCCAAGTGGACTTGTCTAAAACGGTTATTATCGGTGATTCGCTTTCTTCGGATATCCAAGGTGGCGTCAATGCTGGGATTGATAATATTTGGTTAAACCCACATGGTGAAAATTCGGATAAGATTCAGCCGACATATATGATTCAGACATTAGATGAACTATATGAGATACTTTAGTTTGTTACAATGTATGATTTGGTTTACAAAATGATTCCTGAAAATACAATCAAACCAATCCCCTAGCAAGTAAATTAAAGAAGGAAATTGATTATTATAACCAAGATTCAGAAAAGAGGCGAGAAATTATGGATTATGCAACAAGACTGCTAGACGAACGCTCAATTGGTGAAGAAAAAGGAAGGCAAGAAGAAAGAAATCGAAATGTAAGAAATATCATTATTGTGCTTAAGTCGAATCAATCTGAGCCAAGTTATATTTTTCAATTTGTTAAAAATGCATTTAAAGATGATTTTACTGACGAAGAAATCCAACAAATGATAGACGAGGTTGAAGAAAGCGAGTAAGCCATTCTTGTCCATATTCTATCATGATTCGTGCAAACAAAACTCAATGATACAAAATAAAATAAACACCATCCACACGACAATGTTAAGAGATGGTGTTTATTTGTTACTGAGCATGAGAAATGCAAAAAAAGCCTGAATGAATCAAGCTTTTTGGAAATAGGTTGCAACCTTGGTATTAATTAAATCAATAGCTACGTGATTTTCGCCACCTTCAGGCACAATCACATCAGCATAGCGTTTGGTTGGTTCGATAAATTGATGATACATTGGTTTTACGACGCTTAAGTATTGGTCAATAATAGAATCTAGTGTACGACCACGTTCTACCATATCGCGTTTGATCCGGCGAATAATGCGGATATCATCATCTGTGTCTACATAAATTTTAATATCCATTAAATCACGCAGACGTTTATCTTCTAAAATCAAAATTCCTTCAAGAATGATGACTTCTTTGGGTTCTTGAATGACTGTTTCAGCACTTCTTGTATGAGCCACATAGTCATACACTGGTTTTTCAATCGTTTCGTAATTTAAAAGTTTTTCTAAATGTTCGATTAAAAGGTCCGTATCAAATGCAAAAGGATGGTCATAGTTGGTTTTCAATCGCTCTTCAAAAGATAAATGACTTTGATCTTTGTAATAAGAATCATGTTCCAACATCATGATTGAGTGATTGGGAAAGTTATTGAAAATCGCGCGACTTACACTTGTTTTTCCACTACCTGAACCACCACTTACTCCAATAATTATCGGCTTTTTCTTTGACATTTTATTTACCTCTTTCACGCTTTTTACACTGTTTCTAATTATAATGAAAATCTCTATAAAAAGCTAGCTAAAAACAAGAAAAAAACAGCTTAATCTCAAAGAAAACGACTTCAATTTTTCTTTTTTTCTAGCTATTACCTGTGACTTGTGGTAAAGTAGAGCCATGCGATGAGCCGAATGCGATAATTTATTTCGCAAACGCAGCCAGCAACACATATACTGCCGGATTGCAGGTGTTGGAGATTTCATTGTGGAAAAGGAAATCTCTGCTATAAATTGAATAGTACTGGATAGCCTACCCGATTTTGAGGTAGGCTTTTTACATAAAGGATGTGAGGCGGGTCGACCAGCTCCAAGCATAAAGTTATCAATCAACTTGGGCAAATACGAGAAAATTCATGTGTTACCTTCTGCTAAGAAAATCGGATGAAAGGAGATTTTCTTAAGCAGGAGGGTGAATTTTCCGAGTATTTAGTTGATTGATATTGATAAAGCTAAGGTTTCCGGAATGTCAGGAAAATCCATCATGTTTTAAGATTTTCCAAGACAGGCCGGCTTAGATGTTTAGGAGCTACCCGGCGAACACAGATTATATAAAGGTCGTGAAGCAGCTTGGGCAGACATGAAGAAATTCGTGTGCTTACCTACCGCTGAGAGAATTAGATGGAAGGTGTGAAAGCATGCGTATCGTCATTGATGGAGATGGGTGTCCTGTAAAGGAAGAAGTGATTGAACTAGCTGATGAATTTCATTTGCCAGTCGTGATTGTGACAAGTGTCGATCATTTTTCGAATAAAGATTACCCAGCTTTTGTGCAATTTGTCTATGTAGATAAAGGAGCAGATAGTGCAGACTATGCGATTATGAATCAATTAGCCAAGTCAGATGTAGTGATTACGCAAGATTATGGATTGGCTTCGTTAGCTTTAGGTCGCGCACAGGCAGTCTTTCATCATTCGGGTAAGCGTTATTTGCCAGAAACCATCCAATTTTTACTCGACCAACGCTATTTCTCTGCTAAAATGCGCAAGGCCAAACAAAAAACGAAAGGGCCAAAACCATTTACATCAGCTAATCGTGCGAAATTGCAAGCTATTTTTCGCGAATTTTTACTAACAAGCTTGAATTGAGCTAGATTTTTTGAGATGAACGAAATGTAGAAAGAAGATTTTTGACGATAGCGTGGTAAGGAATTTTTCTGAAGGTGTGACAGTGAAAATTGCATAAAGCCTTGTTAGAAGTGAATCCAGGCAAGCGACTATTCAATTTTGCCAAGAGCTGGACATAGTGGAATATAAAAAGGGTTAGCTACAAAACAGGCTAGCCCTTTAATTGTTCGCGTCTTTCTTGAATGTAGCTTTCAAATAGTTGCAAGTCTTCTTCAGTCGCATAATTTAAAATGAACAATTTACCAGATCGTTTATAAGCTTGTTGGTTGGTCTTTGCACGGTTCTTTTCTCTATACTTACGGTTTGCGATGGTTTGTTTATTTTCTGATTGCATCGCTTGCACCTCTTCTCTAAACATGATATATTGTAAATAGAAAAAGGTTAGCACCGTTTGAAGACGGATAGCGAATAACTATATTGAAATAGCCGTTAACTCGCCAAAGTTTTAGGACGGCTATTTTTTATTGTCTTTATTGTTCACTAGCACGATTAACGTCGCAAAAGCAATCATTAAACTTAGTGCTTCATAAACAGACATTGCGCAATTTCCTTTCTTTAGAATGCGTTGCAGAGTTGTTACACTCATAAGCACCACCCCCAGAAATGAGAATTGCTAACTGTCTTTAACTTTACTAACCTTATGCGTTTATTTTATTGTATACGGTGAACGGATGCAATCGTTTTTGAAATTTTTTCTCGCTTAGTTGGTATTTTCTGACTAAGCTTTTTTATTTGCTCGTTTTTGCCTTAGCTTGGTGGATTCATTATTAGGGAAAATATTTACATCTTGGCGCACTTGAACATCATTTTGGGATATTTTGTAGTTCTATCTACATAGGACATTCTCACATTCGAATAAGCGTTTTGAAGGTGTTTATTTATTTTTGTTTGTTAAGGACATGAAATTGTGATAAAATACCAAAGACAAGGCGTTTTTAGCAATACACCAGATTAATAGGAGGAAATATTTGTGAAGATCACATTACTATATGGTGGACAAAGTGCTGAACATGAGGTTTCGATTTTATCAGCATTTTCCGTCTTAAACGCAATTTACTATGATTATTATCAAGTTCAATTAGTGTATATTACCAAAAATGGTCAATGGGTAAAAGGACCGTTATTAACTCAAAAACCTGAAAGCCAAGAAGTCTTGCACTTAACTTGGGAAGGTGAAGGTAAAACGGGTCAAATTATCAACCCAGGTGCGATTAAAGAAGAAGGGACAATTGTTTTCCCACTTTTACATGGACCAAATGGCGAAGATGGGACGATTCAAGGATTTTTAGAAACTTTGAAAATGCCTTATGTCGGCACAGGAGTTCTTGCCAGTGCGTGTGGCATGGATAAAATCATGACCAAATATGTCTTACAAGCAGGAGGCATTCCACAAGTGCCGTATGTTCCAGTGTTAGCCATGCAATGGAAACAAAATCCACAATTAATCTTTGAACATTGCGAAGGTTCCTTATTATACCCAATGTTTGTCAAACCGGCGAATATGGGTTCAAGCGTGGGAATTTCTAAGGCTGAAAACCGTGAAGAATTAGAAGCGGCTTTAAATGAAGCATTCTTATATGATACACGCGTGATTATCGAGCAAGGAATTGAAGCCCGTGAAATCGAAGTCGCCGTTTTAGGGAATGAAGATGTTCGTACCACTATGGCAGGTGAGATTGTTAAAGATGTCGCTTTTTACGATTATAATTCAAAATATATCGACAATAAAATTGTGATGCAAATTCCAGCAGAAGTACCAGATGAAGTCCAACAAAAAGCGCAGGAATATGCTAAAAAAGCTTATACTATGCTTGGTGGCTCAGGATTAAGTCGTTGTGATTTCTTTTTAACCAATAAGAACGAATTATTCTTAAATGAATTAAACACAATGCCTGGATTTACACAATTTAGTATGTATCCAAGCCTTTGGGAAAAAATGGGCTTACCTTATGGCGATTTAATTGAAGAGTTAATTCAGCTAGGTTTGAATCGCTTTAACCAACGCCAAACCTTAATTACAGAAGCTCCCGATGGCGATAAATTGTAAAATCAATATCCCAAACACCTTTGCAGCCATCTTGCAGAGGTGTTTTTCATTGAAAGTTAGCAGGTGACTATTTAGTAACCTTAACAGATTGGAGACAAAGAAAAATGAAATTAACAATTAAAGAAATAGCACAAGTCTTAGGGATTTCTGGCATAGTAGATGAGCGAGAAATTTCCAGTGTGGAGTTTGATAGCCGTAAAATTGCAAAGAATGGTCTGTTTGTGCCGCTTCCTGGAACACGCGACGGTCATGACTTTGTTAAGGCAGCAAAAGAAAATGGCGCAATCGTCACTTTATGGCAAAAAGAGAAGGACAATGTGCCAAGTGATTTGGTGGTGTTACCTGTAGAAGATGTAACCCAAGCATTTCAAATAATTGCTCAATACTATAAACAAAAAATTGCACCTAAAACGGTGGCGATTACTGGTTCCAATGGTAAAACGACAACGAAAGATATGACAGCTAGTGTGTTAGCGCAAAAATATCGTACCTATAAAACCCAAGGCAATTACAATAATGATTTAGGTGTACCTTATACGATGCTTCATATGCCAGATGATACAGAAGTGTTAATCTTGGAGATGGGAATGGATCATGCAGGTGAAATTCATTTTCTAAGTCAATTAGGACAACCAGATGTGGCGGCTATCACTTTAATTGGAGAAGCACATTTAGAAAATTTAGGTTCACGGAAAAACATTGCTAAAGCGAAAATGGAAATTGGGGATGGCTTAGCGCAAGATGGCGCCCTTTTTGTGCCAGCAGATGAGCCTTTACTGACAGACTTGATTGCACCAATCAGCCAAGAAGTGCAAACATTTGGCTTAGGACAAGGTGATTTGCAAGCTGAAATTGTAAATGAAACGAGTGAAAGCACATCCTTTGTTGTCAATGGAGAAACCTTTGTCATTCCTGTATTAGGAGGATATAACGTCAAAAATGCTTTGATTGCGTATGGGATTGGTCGCTATTTCGGGCTTTCTATGGAACAAATCAAAAATGGTTTAGCTCAAGTAGAATTGACCAAAAATCGTACACAATGGTTACAGGCCAAAAATGGGGCTAAATTATTAAGTGATGTTTATAATGCGAATCCAACTGCCATGCGTCTTGTACTTGAAAGCTTTGGTCGACTGACTTTACCAGGTCGTCGAATAGCTGTTTTAGCAGATATGTTGGAATTAGGACCAGATAGTTCAGCGATGCATGCAAGTATGGCTGAAGCAATTGTTGGACTTTACGATTTTGTCTACCTTTATGGTGAACAAATGCAAGCACTAGCCAATCGTCTAACTGAGTTAAACGTACCACATGCTTACTTTATTCCAGCGCAACGACAAGCCTTTTTAGAGCAAGTGCAAAAAGAGATTCAACCAACAGATAGTGTCATTCTGAAAGGAAGTAATGGGATGCAGTTATCTGAATTAGTCGGTCTTTTAACTGAATAATCAAGAGACGCTCTAGCTATAATGGTTAGGGCGTATTGTTATGGTTTCAAGGTGCGAAAATAATTGAAAAGAGGTCGCTGGGTTATCGTTTTGTGTTTATCATGAAGAATTTGATTGGACATTTCATGAATAAGCTTTCATTATTTTTTCGAATAGTTGTTATAAGCGAAGATAAATGTATAAGTTAAACTTTGTGATATAATAGACTTGTAAGGAATTTTAAGAAAAATAAAGATAGAAAAGAAGGAATGAATGATGAAAAAAACAAGTCGTCGTGTCGTCGTGGTGGGTACAGGTTTTGTCGGTACGAGTATTGCTTATTCCATGATTAACCAAGGTATTACCAATGAATTAGTGCTGATTGATGTGAATAAGGAAAAAGCAGAAGGAGAAGCACTTGACCTTCTAGATGGCGTTGCATGGGGTAGTCAAAATGTCAATGTTTGGTCTGGAGATTATAGCGATTGTAAGGATGCAGATATCGTCGTGATTACAGCTGGTGCGAACCAAAAGCCAGGACAAACACGTTTAGAATTAGTCGATATTAACGCAAAAATCATGAAATCTATTGTAACTGAAATTATGGCAAGCGGTTTTGACGGTTCTTTAGTCATTGCCTCTAATCCAGTAGATGTGTTGACTTATATCGCTTGGCAAACTTCAGGACTTCCTAAAAATCGTGTCATCGGTACTGGTACGACACTAGATACGACCCGTTTTAGAAAAGAATTGGCCTTGCGATTACACCTTGACCCAAGAAGTGTGCATGGCTATATCATCGGTGAACATGGAGATAGTGAAGTGGCTGTTTGGTCCCATACCACAGTGGGTGCCAAACCAATTTTAGAATACATTGTGAATAACGAACATTTGAATGTCGATGATTTAGAAGGCATTGCGGAAAAAGTGAAGAATGCTGCCTATGAAATCATTGACCGTAAAAAAGCTACCTACTATGGAATCGGTATGAGTACGGCGCGAATCGTAAAGGCTATTTTAAATAATGAAAATACTATTTTACCTGTTTCGGCTTATTTAAATGGTGAATTTGGCGAAGAAGACATCTTTACTGGGGTGCCAGCAGTGGTGAATCAAGAAGGTGTGCGTGAAATTATCGAACTTCGCCTAGATCCAAAAGAAAAAATTCAATTTGCTAAATCAGTCGCACAATTGCGTGAAGTTTTGGCTACGGTGAAGGATTAATCGCCATTTAGGTTAGAATCTACTGAGAAATTCGATGAAAAAACTTGAAAACTTGCTGAAAGTTTCAAAGTGTGGTATGCTACTTGGTGGAAAAGTGCAATGAAACAATTGGCAAAGAATTTATTATAGGAAGTAAAGCTTTCTAATAGATAGATAATTGGGCTAAGATCTTTATCCTAGCCCTTTTCTTTACGTATAGACCCATGATTTGGCAGTATTTGTCAATCGTTTTATCGCCTAAAATTTAAATAGACTAGCGAGATGCTAAATGAACGTCTATTTAAGCGAGTGTTTACTCAATTTAGGAGGATTTATTTGAAATTTACAGAACTTAATTTATCAGAAGAATTATTATCTTCAATCGAACGTAGCGGATTTGAAGAGGCAACCCCAATTCAAGAAGCGACTATTCCTTTAGCTTTAGAAGGTCGCGATGTTATTGGACAGGCCCAAACAGGTACCGGGAAAACAGCTGCTTTTGGTTTACCGATGTTGGAGAAGATTGATCCAAACAATGCGCAACTACAAGGATTAGTGATTGCTCCCACTCGTGAATTGGCTATTCAAACCCAAGAGGAATTATATCGCTTAGGTCGTGATAAGAAGATTCGTGTGCAAGCTGTCTATGGTGGTGCGGATATTAACCGCCAAATCCGTCAGTTAAAGAATCGTCCCCATATCGTTGTTGGGACACCTGGTCGAATGCTTGATCATATCAACCGTCACACATTAAAACTTTCAACTGTGCAAACTCTGGTCTTGGATGAAGCAGATGAAATGTTAAACATGGGATTTTTAGAAGATATCGAAGCCATTATCTCTAAAGTACCTGAACAACGTCAAACTTTATTATTCTCAGCAACGATGCCACCAGAAATCAAAAATATCGGTGTGCAATTCATGCAAAATCCAGAACATGTACGTATTAAAACCAAAGAAATGACCGCTGATTTAATCGAGCAATTCTTTGTACGTGCAAAAGAATATGAAAAATTTGATATCATGACCCGTTTATTAGATGTGCAAACTCCTGAATTAACGATTGTATTTGGTCGTACGAAACGCCGTGTGGATGAATTAGCGAAAGGTTTAGAAGCACGCGGCTATAAAGCAGAGGGAATTCACGGGGACTTATCCCAACAAAAACGAATGAGTGTCTTACGTAGTTTTAAAAATGGTGATTTAGATATCTTAGTCGCAACAGATGTGGCTGCTCGTGGATTGGATATTTCTGGCGTGACTCACGTTTATAACTATGATATTCCACAAGATCCTGAAAGCTATGTTCACCGTATTGGTCGTACAGGTCGTGCCGGTAAGATGGGTGTGTCCGTCACTTTTGTCACACCAAACGAAATGAGTTACTTACACGTCATCGAAAACTTAACCAAAAAACGCATGACACCATTACGTCCACCAACCGAAAAAGAAGCCTTCAAAGGTCAATTAGGCCAAGCGATGGAAGAAATTGAAGCGAAAATGGATGAAAATGGTTTGGACCGTTACATGCAAGCGGCTGAAGAATTGTTAGAAGAATATTCTGCTCAAGATTTAGCAGCATTATTAGTCAAAACGATTGCGAAAGACCCAGCAGACATGGTTCCAGTTAAGATTACACCAGAACGTCCATTACCACCTAGCAAAAAAGGCTTTAATAAAAATAATCGTCGTGGCGGCAATTCACGTAATCGTCGTGACTACAACCGCGATGGTAAATATGGTCGCAATAAAAAAGACTATGGTAAAGACAAACGCCGTGAAAATCGCAAAAACAATAAAGGTGAAAAGAAACGTGGCTTTGTTATCCGTAGTAACCATTAATGAATAAGATATTTAACCAATTCAGTTTACCTGGTATAAAAGGTTAGCTGGGTTGGTTTTTCTCATTTTTAGGTAATATTTTGATGTTTAATGAGAAGTAGTGGGAGTTATAGGGATTTAGTTCATAAATTACTCTTAAATTTTCAGAATGTTTTTTGTTTTTTTAAGAAAATTTTGGTAGAATGGGTGTAGTTTTGAAGAAAGTGAGAGAAATATGATTCAAGGGATTGGTATCGATGCGGTGGAGTTAGATCGTATTCAAGAAATTATCGAAAAGAAATCAAGTTTCATCCAACGGGTATTGACTCCCAATGAATTAGCGATTTTTGAAGGTTTATCGTTGAAACGCCAGGTGGAATTTTTAGGTGGTCGTTTTGCATGTAAAGAAGCCTTCTCTAAAGCATGGCACACAGGTATTGGCGCAGTAGGTTTCCAAGATATCGAAATTTTGCGGGATGATAAAGGTGCGCCTATTGTGACAAAATCGCCTTTTGATGGAGAAGTATTAGTGAGTATTACCCATACCCGTGATACAGCCTTTGCGCAAATTATCTTACAATCAAGAAAGAAGGAATAACAATGCAGGCTTCTTATTATCGCCCGACGAGAATTACCGTCGATTTGTCTGCGATTAAAGAAAATATTGAATTACATAAGCAAAAACTAGCTTTGGATCAGTCGATTTTTGCCGTGGTGAAAGCTGATGCCTATGGACATGGCGTGCTGCCAGTTGCAAAGGCGGCAATCGAGGCTGGTGCTGTAGGCTTTTGTGTGGCTACCTTAGATGAAGCCCTAGAATTACGTACAAATGGATTTTTAGAACCGATTATTGTTTTAGGTCCGATTGATTATGAAGGACTGAAATTAGCAAGTGAATATGAAATCAGTATTCCAGTAGTGGATTTGGATTATTTAGATGGATTAATTGCTAAGGTACAAACTTTATCATTAGCAAAACCATTATTATTACACTTGGCAATCGATAGTGGGATGAGTCGGATCGGTATTCGCACCAAAGAAGAATTACATCAAGCAGAAGCGAAAATATCCGCTCATTCAGATTTACTTTTTGAAGGAATTTTCACTCATTTTTCAACAGCTGACCAAGAGGATGATAGTTATTTTAAACAGCAGATTTCAATGTTTAAAGCCTTACTCGGTTCATTATCTCAACAGCCTAAATATGTCCATGTGGAAAATAGTGCCACGACACTTTGGCACGAGACTTTAGGAAATATCGTACGCTTAGGGATTTCGATGTATGGGTTAAATCCATCAGGTAAAGCGCTTGAATCACCAATCACTTTACGTCCAGCTTTATCTTTGACTTCAGAGTTAACCCAAGTCAAGTTTGTTGAAAAAGGAACAGGAATTGGCTACGGGAAAACTTATGTGGCTCAGCAAGACGAATGGATTGGAACAGTGCCAATTGGTTATGCGGATGGTTTTATTCGGAAATATCAAGGTTATCAGGTACTAGTAAATGGCCAATTATGCGAAATTGTTGGAAGAGTATGTATGGATCAAATGATGATTCGTTTACCAGAACAAGTCGCGCTTGGCAGTAAAGTAACGATTGTCGGACGCGATGGCCAACAAGAACGAACTTTACAAGATATGGCAGATTACGTGGATACGATTCATTATGAGGTAGCATGTCTATTATCACCGCGTATTCCAAGAGTATATATAGGGGAAAAGAGGTAGACCATGATTCGCAGAGGAGACTTATTTTTTGCGGATTTATCCCCTGTTACGGGCTCTGAACAAGGTGGGGTGCGCCCAGTCGTGATTTTGCAAAATGATACGGGTAATTTTCATAGTCCAACGGTCATTGTAGCAGCCATTACTGCGAAAACTTCGAAATGTAAATTACCGACACATGTAGAAATCACTTCTCATGCGGATAACCTAGACCGCGATTCAGTTGTCTTAACAGAACAAATTCGCACCATAGATAAATGTCGCCTGAAAGAAAAAATTGGTTCCTTAGATGTCAAACAAATGCAGCAAGTCGATTATGCCCTAAAAATCAGCTTAGGACTCATCCCTTGCCACGCATGCAAAACCAAAGAAAAACAATAACAGGCTAGTAGAATAAAGGTCGTAAATCGGCTTGGTCAGCCACGAGCGGATAAGTTTGTCCAGAACGTCGGGAAAGTCCGAAAAGAAAAGACTTTCCCAGACGGGCTGGCTTATACGCAAAGTGGCTAGTCGATTTACGCCGTCAATAAAGGTCGTGAAGCAGCTTGCTCAGACATGAAGAAATTCGTGTGCTTACCTCCCGCTGAGAAAATCGGATGAAAGGAGATTTTCACAAGCGGGAGGGCGAATTTCACAATGTCTAGCTGCTGAACGCCGTGGATAAGAAAAAAGGATGTGAGGCGGGTCGGTTTCCATCCACAAAAAATATGTAAAAAGCATCTGTATTACGTTGTGGATAGCGCGATACGGATGCTTTTTTGATTAATCAAATTTTGGATAAATAGCTACACGATTTTCCTGAATGGGAATAATTTGAATCGCTTGCTCATAAAAGTTTTGTAAGTTATCGGGTTGCATCAATAAATCAAGCGGACCTTGGGCAAAAATTCGACCTTGTTTGAGCATCAATAATTGATTTAAACTAGCAGGTAATTCATCAATATGATGGGTAACAAAAAGCAAAGTAGGTGCCTCTGGGGTTTCCATTAATTGATTGATAAAACCTAAAAATTGTTCTTTCGCAAATAAATCCAAGCCATTGCACGGTTCGTCTAAAATCAAAAGTTCAGGTTTACTGATTAAGGCACGGGCGATTAAAACAATTTGCTTTTCACCTTGAGAAAGTACTTGAAATGGTTTGCCGATTAAATGTTGGGCATGCAATTTAACTAAAATTTCTTTTGCCTGTTCCAATTCGCTTTTCTTATATTCTTGATAAATGCCAAAGCTTGCAAATTTTCCAGATAAGACAATTTTTTCAGCACTTTCATATTGAGGGAGGCGTGTTTGCATGTGATTGGCAATCCAACCAATTCTCTTGTTTAATTCAGGAATAGAAGTATGACCAAATGTTTGACCAAGTACGGTTAATTTGCCAGTTGTCGGCCAAAGATTTCCAGTAATTAATTGTAAGAGTAGTGATTTTCCGGCACCGTTGAGACCCAAAATCCCCCAATGCTCGCCTTTTTTGATTTGCCAATTGATATCTTGGAGTAAAGTCAGTTGATTTCGAATTAAAGAAACATCTTCAAAAGATAAAATCATGTGACCACACACCTTTCTATTTTTCTTCCTTTTATATTCTTAAATTATAGCGCAAGAAAAAGAAATTGCAACGGTAGTAAAACTTATGGATATAGATTGAAAACGATTTAAATTACGCTATAATAAAGATAATGAAAGGGTGGTTGTATGATGGAATTGTGGCAAACCTTATTGAGTAAATGGCGTTTAGGCGAAAAAGTGCATCAAGGGATTACTTATCGCTTGGTGAGCAAGTCTTATAATCAGTATGAGTTAAGTAAAATTATCATTGGTCCATGTGGGGAAAAGAATTATCATCCACGGATTATGATTGAAGAAGTGGATGGTCGACCTGTAGCACAGAGCTTAATTGATTATGAGATTACCCCAATTTTGAATCTAAAACGCGAAAATGATGAGGAACAGATTAATCAAGCTTTTGTGCAATTGATGGAAGAATTTATAGCCATTGCTTAAAGTTTGGCACGTAGCGGTTTTTATAGGCGTTACGTGCTTTTTAGGTTACAAAATTGTAAGGTTTGGTTAGATTGGTCGAAGGATTTCAATAATGGAAGATGTTAGAATAGGATTATAGAAAGAGAGAAAGTAAGGTGGGAAAATGAATACGCTATCTATTGCTTTGAGAAATGTTGTGAAAAGTATGCGCAGTTTCATTATTTATTTTATTTCTTTGTCTATTGGTATTTCTATGTTCTATGCTTTTAAAACTAAATAGCGTAATTTCAATTAGTGCCTTTGTTATAGGGCTACAGTTCATTTATTTGTTGCTTGCTTATAGTGTCAATCAAGTAGCGTTGAGAGATTGAAGGAAAAGAAAGAAGACGAATGTTCATTTTAGAATTTCGTCTTTTTTTTTGACGCAAAAGACCAAAATTACGTATAGTAAAAAGTGGATAAAAGCTTGAATTTTAAGATAACGAAAAACCTAATAGGTATTTAGTTTTTTATTTATAAAAATACGGACTAAATGCCTTTGTTATATGATATAATGATAACAAAAATGGAGGTGTTGATATTGGAAAATAAAATATTACAAGCGAGCTATTTAACAGCAGAGAACGTCGAACGCTACCGAGCGATGATGCGGATCTTTTATGTGCGCCAAAAAGAGTTACGTGGGATTCTTTTTCGTCCAGACGTCTTAGAACTGATGCAACAATACTATCAACCAGATTATTCGATGAAGGAATTAGAACAAGATATTGAGCAATTAGTATCTTGGGGAAATTTAATGAAACAACAAATTATGGTTCAACCGAAAAGTATTGAAGAATATCTAAATAGCAATTTCCAATATCACATTTCTCCAGAGGGACAGTTATTTGAGGAATTAGCTGAAAAACTTATCAATATCCAAAATGAAGTTCGAGGTGAATTGAATCAAAATGACTTCATGGAATTATATCACGAAGTTCAAGAATTCAATGCACAAAATGATGATGGGCAATTACTTTCATCATGGCAAAAAGTTATTGAGTCTTTTGAAAAAATCAGTAGCAATACAACAAATTACATTTCTTATATTAATAATAATGCGATAAATACTCATTTGCAGCTAGAAAGTTTTATCATCTACAAAGATCAATTTGTAAGATATTTACAAGATTTTATCATAATTGTTCAAAACCTATATTATAAATTGCTGCATGAAATTGAGAGGATAGATCAAGAAAAATTTGTAGCCATTGCCAAAGCATCCTATGAAAAAAATCAGCTACGTTCCTTTGGTCAAAATGAAGAAACAGAAGAAGAAATGCTACAACGAATTAAAGGACAATATCAGGCATTGCTTTACTGGTTTAAAGATACGGAGGAAAAAGCGAGCACTTATCAAAATATGATGGAACAAACCCAGATTATGATTGGTAAGATTACTGATTTTGCACGATATTATGGTTCGGAGTTAAAGCAATATCGTTCACGTAAAAAAGATTATTTAAAAATCGCTCAATGGTTCATGCAAGAAAGTGATTTAAAGCAAGCGCATATAATGTTTGCTGGAATTTTTGGATTGCAACATACCCGCCATTTTTACGTTCCTGAAAGTTTACAGTCAACGAGTAACCGCGATGATTTGCGCGATTTAGCACCTGCAGTTTTATCTTTAGGGACAAGAGGACGCGGTGCTCGCTCAGAAAGAAAATCTAAACCAGTAAAATTTGATTTAGAGCTACAAAAACAACAGCAAAAAGAATACCTTGAAAAACAAGAAGCACAAAAACAACAAGTCCTACAATACTTTGATGGAAATAAACTGGATTTAAAAGCGGTAAAAGTTATGGATAAAAAGACCCGAGGAATTATTTTAAAATGGATTAGCCGTGGTTATTACAGTTCAAATCATTTATTACAAACAGAGTATGGTTTTATGGTTCGTTTGCATATTCAAAAAGAGGATTCAATTGTATTAAAAGGCGAAGATGGTGATTTACAGATGCCTCATATTGTCATTGAAAGGATGGAAAGAAATGAATCAGGAAATCTTTAGTACTTGCTTAAATTTACTCTTTGAAAATTTTTGGATTGTAAAGACTACTCAACCTGAAGAATATCGTCTAATTAAACGTTATCGTAAAGAGTTAGACATTGAATTAAGAAAAAGATTTGGTTTGAGTTTACTAGTACGTCCTCAGTTTATTCAATTGTTCAGACGCCCGTTTCATCTACAAGAATGGATGGGGATTGAAGATTTTAAAGATGTAATGGATTATGTTTTGTTGATGCATGCGATGGCTTATATTGAAGAGCAAGAAACAAACGCTTATTTTCTACTGAATGAGTTGATTGAATCCATAGAAAGAGATCTACCAGAAGATTATCATTTAGAATGGACTAATTATCTTCATCGGAAAAGTTTGGTTCGCGTGCTAAAAAAATTAATTGACTTGGCAATATTAGAAGTGATTCAAGGTGAAATAGAATTATTTGAACAAAATGAAGATCGTAATATTCTATACACGATTACTACTCAAAGTCGTTATTTACTTGGGAAAACGCCAGATGCATTTGTTAAGTATGAGGACTTTGATGATTTTTGGCAAGAGATTCAAAATAATCAGTTAGAAGATTCAAATCAGGCGCTATTTACTCAGCTAATGTGCGAACCTGTTTTGTATCGTAATGCAGAAAATGAGCAAGATTTCATCCGATTGCGCAATTATCAGTCGGTGTTTGCGCGTTTTGTAGAAGAAAAAACGGATTATCAATTCGAATTAACGAAAGATGTAGCGATGTTTACTTTGGATAAAAGAGATAGCAGTCGCGATATTTTTCCAAGCCGTAAAGTGCTAGATGAAATTTTAGTCCAGCTACAAACGGTATTATTTGATCAAGAACAGCAAGTGGATACTTATGGGGTAGGTTTATTTACAATGAGTCAATGGCAACTTGCAGCAGAAAAGTTAAAACACGATTATCAAACATTTTGGTCTAAGGAATATAAGGAATTAAAGATTTCAGAGTTAGCCAATCGCTTGTTAGAAAGAGCGCAAGAGTTTCAAATGGTCAAAGTAGTAGATGGTGTCATTTATTTACAGCCGGTTTTAACTAGAATGGTAGCAAAAATGGAGGATAAAAAAGATGAAAAATAAATGGCAAATCAATCGTGTCGGATTACAAAATTTTTGGTACTACCAGGATCAAGTTTTTGAATTTGCGCAAGGAAAGCTTTTGTTGAGAGGTTCAAATGGTTCTGGAAAATCAGTGACTACTCAAAGTTTGTTACCACCATTATTAGACGGAATTACCAGAGCAAACCGCCTAGATTCATTTGGCAGTACCTCTAGAAAAATTGAAGACTATCTATTAGGGGAAGAAGAAGTTTCAGGAAAAGACGAAGCTACTGGCTATTTGTTCATTGAATACAAAAAAGCAAATAGTGAAGAATATTTTACTAGTGGCATGGGTCTAAATTATAAACGCGGAGGACAATTGCGAAAATGGTTCTTTGCCATTGATGACCATAGTCGTATAGGAATTGATCTTAACTTATATCAATCTTCAGTTGATGGACGGATCTATTTATCACGATTGCAACTAAAGAATTTAATCGTGGATGGTAAACACGGTAAATTGTTTGATGATGCGAAAAGTTATCAATGTTATATCAATGACCGTATCTTTGGCTTTCAGTCGATGGAACAATATAATGATTTAATACAATTGCTTATTCGTTTAAGAGCACCAAAGCTTTCTCGAGATTTTAAACCTTCTGTCATTTATGAAATTTTACAGTCATCATTACCAGTTTTGGACAGCGATACTTTATTACCGTTAACACAAACGATACAAAATATAGATGATAATCACGATCAATTGGATACTTTGATGGATGAAACAAAGCAATTATCGCGGTTTTTACGTTATTATCAGCAATATCAAGAAGAATTAACTGCGCAAATTGCTCAAAATTGGTTAGAAAAAGATGCTATTGTTCAAGACATATCTGCTAAATTAACACAATTAAAGCAAAGTATAGATAGTCTAAATAAAGAAGTCATCCAAAAAGAAAAGCAGCTTCAAGAATTAAAAGCAAGACAACCCGTTCTTGAAAATACAGTTAGCGAGTTAAAAAATCATGAAGGCTTTCAATTGCTACAACGTGGCAAAGAGTTACAAGAAGATTTAAATAAGGTGCTTAAAAGATTACAAGAAATAGAAAAGCAATTGCATCAAAAGCTTGAAAAGAAGCAAGATACTGGGAGAAAAATTGATGAATTGCAGACAACTATTTATCAAACAGAAAAAGAGCTAAATAATTATCTAGAAAGTGCTAGTCAGTATGTTGAAGAACTGTCATTTGAGTATATCCATCAAAATATTCGTATCAAACTATCTGAAAAATTAACTCGTGATGATGAGCAATACTTAAAAACAGAAATTGCTAAAAAAGAACAATTTATTCAAGAAATTATTCAACAAATGAGAAATTTAAGTAAGTTGGTGATTGAAGAAAAAGAAAAGAGTAGCGAATTAGCAGAATTACAACAAATATTGGATGAATTAAAACGTGATCAAGGTCAATGGCAGCAAGGGTTTATTGATGAAGTACAGAAATGGAAAGAACAAATCAATGCGTGGCGTGCTAAAAGTCCAGTTCTAATTGAAGATGAAGTGATTCAACAAGTGTATTATCAATTAGACCAAATTCAAGTTACAGATGAATTTGTTGCTGAATTATTTCTTTTGCCGCTAAAAAATGTATTTGAACAAGCTAATGAACAACTACTGCATCGGATTCAAACAACCAATGTGTGCATCGAGCAAAATACGCGTCATTTACAAGGATTAGAAGCGGAGATAGAGGCTTGGAAAAATGAACGTGATCCGATTCCTACCCGTTCAACAATTCGCCAAGAGAACAGAAATCGTCTAAATGAAAAACAAAAGCAATATGCCTTCTTTGAATTAATCGATTTTAAAGCAGATATTACTGATGAGCAAAAGAATATCTTAGAGGGAACATTGTATAGTTCAG
Organism: Enterococcus cecorum; assembly: GCF_023221775.1. GTDB lineage: Bacteria > Bacillota > Bacilli > Lactobacillales > Enterococcaceae > Enterococcus_E > Enterococcus_E cecorum_A. The sequence continues at coordinate 24,132 of NZ_JAKUDS010000013.1, forward strand.
GTCTGTTGGATGCATTAGTGTCAACAGAAAAATTAGATTTAGCAGATGATATTCAGATTGTGGCAAATCCGCAATTATTGTGTTCAACATTGGCAGATTATTGTGAAGTTGCCACAGAAACCCCTAGAGAATTAGTTGAACTTGTAGCAGAATTTTTACAAACCATTTTAGTTGATGAGTATAAAGAGGGTTGTCCGGCGATATATCTAGATGGTCATTTTGAATTAGCGGGTATTTCTGGAAAAATGAATCCTGATTATCAAGCAAGTTTTATTGGTAAATTGAGTCGCGAGAGGTATCGTCAACAAAAAATTACAGAATTAACAGAAGAGGTTAATCAATTAGCAACAGCAATAACAGCTCTTCAACAGCAATTAGAGACGTATCGGCTTGAGCAATCACGCCAAAAAGAGTATATTTCTCTAATTCCAGATACAGAACAAATTAGAGAAACAATGAGACAATATCGTTCGGTTAGTGAAAAAATCAATATACGTACAGAAGAAATTCAACGGAAAAATCAGGTTTACCTTGCCTTAAAACAGAAAATTGCTGATGTCAAGCGAGAAATTATGTTACAGACGCAAAAAGAAAGAATTACGCCAAAGTTAGAGAGTTATGAAGAAGCCTTGACGTTTTTGAAAAATTATCAAGCGGATATGCAAGCATGCTTTAGACAATATGATCAGCTGCATGTCCAGAAGAATCATGAAGAGGAGCTATCTCAGCAGTTAGCGGACATTCATCAAGATATTTCGATTATTGAACAAAATAATCAGCAATATCTACAAGAAGAAAATACCTTGCAGCAACAACTAACTGAAAATTTAGCTCAACAAAAGTTACAAAACTTATCAGAAATCAATCAACGGATTAGCGAAAAAGAAAAGGAATTAGCTGAGGTAAAAGAAAAAATTGAAGAAACACAAAATCAAAAAGAGAAGCAAAATACGCAATTGGCTATAGAAAAATCTCAGTATTTACAACAAAAAGAAAATTATGAGCACTTAGAACCAGTGAGCATTCTATGGAAAAAGCTAATTCAAACACATTTGCAAATTGAAGATATAGAAAGATTGCAACTGGAAGCTAAAAAAATAGCCCGTCCCAAAGATTTTGATATTCTATCCAAGAATGAAAGAAAATTAGAAGATGAATTTAGATACTTAGCTGACAATGTGCGCGAATATCAGCCAAAAATGAGTCGTGAAGTGGATGTTTCTACTGATTTAACACAAGAAGATGATTCGATACAGACTTTTAAAAACTATTCTCAGAGATTAGTTGCAACTTTTAGATTGGACCAACAAAGTCTAGGACCAAACGAACTTTTATCATTTTTGGAAAATCAGATAGCCATTGTTAAAAATACTTTAAAAGAGGATGATGAAAAGCTATTTAAACAAATTATATTTGACTCTGTTGGAAAAGTCCTCCGCGCATTAATTGAGCGTGCATTTATTTGGGTAGAAGAGATTGATCAATTGCTAAAGAGCCGTAAAAATTCTCAAGGACTCAAGCTCTCTTTACGTTTGAAAAATATAGGTGCTCAAAATGAACACGAATTAGGGACTAAAGATTTGATTGCTTTATTAAGAAAGGATCCGATTACGTTAAATGAATCAGATAGTAGACGCTTAGTCGAACACTTTCAATCAAAAATTCAAGATGCTAAAGAATTGATTTCAGATGAGAGTGTAGATGGAAATTTATCGAGTGCTATTGCCGAAGTGTTGGATTATCGAAAATGGTTTACTTTTGAATTGCAATTTAGACGTGCAAATGAAAATTATCCTTGGCGTCCATTATCTGACAATCAATTTAATATTTTTAGTGGTGGTGAAAAGGCAATCTCCATGTATTTGCCACTGTTTGCGGCCGTTTATGCTCGTTATGAAGAGGCCGGTGATTACGCTCCGTATATTATTACATTGGATGAAGCATTTGCCGGTGTGGATGAGTTAAATATTGAAGACCTATTTGCTACTTGCGAGGAGTTAGGTTTTAACTATATTTTCAATTCCCAAGCTTTATATGGAGAATATGCAAGTGTGACTGCTTTGGCGACTTATGAATTAATCCGTCCGCAAAATGCACCAGTCGTCTCAACTATTAAATATTTATGGAATGGGCATCAAAAGCAGGTGAGCGATATTGAATAACGGACAATCCAAAAAATATTTTGATGAGCCAATTTTTGAATGGATTGCGCAAAAATTACGAAAAAATTACTATCATAAAAAGGAGTTTGGTTCACGAGTTAAACTACCAAATGACGTAGATTTATTACCGCTATATCGTTTTTTAGGTCTAGGCAGTGTTCAAAGTCGTAGTTATCAGCAGCTTTCTATTAAGCAATTTGAAGCTGCATTACAACAAAGTAAATTCGCACTTTCCTTATCTGAATTTGTGTATCTTTTTGATGAAACTTTGCTATTGGATAAGGAAACAGAGAAACAAAAATACGAAGAAAAATTTGAGGAATTCTTACAACAACTGCGACAATTTTCGTTTGATTTTGGATCTGTTTTAACTAAAAGACAGTTGCAATACTGGTTTGAAAAAGAAGATTTATCAGTATTTCGACAAGTGGATATCGCTTTTAGTCAATTGCCACAAGATTTTATGAGACTGTCTTTTTTTGCTTATCAAATCACTGGCAATCCACATGCTTTTGATAAATCACAGCCGGTTGGAGAGTTATTCTTACAAATTTTAAGCGCTAAATATTTAGAAAATATTCGCCAAGATTCTGATTTTTTAGCCCAAGCAGAGATTGAACAATTACTTTATCAACAAGTGTATTTGTTGAAAGATGATATTTTAAACTTTGTTGCGCTACATCGGATTTCAGGATATGTTAATCATCAAGAAGTGCCTGTTTGGCGGTCAATTGCGAACTCAGATATGTCTTGGAATGCATCAGTTAGAGAATTGTTGAAAGTTGATGAATTAAGACCAGTAAATTATTCTTTTGTGATTCTAGTTGAGAATTCAGGAGTGTATTCTCTCTTACTTGAGCGTTTCCCAGATTTACCTCTTTTATGTACCAGCGGACAGATGAAATTTGCTGTTTGGATTGCATTGCGGAAATTAACGCAACAGCAAAAGGTGCTGCTGTATTATGCAGGAGATATGGATCCAGAAGGTTTGCTAATGGCAGATAAGTTGTCGAAAGCATTTTGTAAACAAATCTCCTTTTTAGCGATGGATAAGGAAGCTTTTGAAGAGGGAAAAGAGAACAAGATATACGAAACAAATCGTCTAAAAAAGATGAATCAAATTAAAAATGAAGGATTAAAGCACCTGATTCCATTGATTCAGCAAAATCAGGTTTGCTATCAAGAAGGATGCATCGATTATTTGATTCAGCAAATTGAACAAATACTATCTTAATTGAAACAAAAGAACCATCCTCTCCTTTTTGGGAGAGTGATGGTTCTTTTTAGTCATTATGGGCTCGTAATGCACTGATAATAGCGACGACATCGACCACTTCTTGGAACATGGCACCAATGAAGGTTGGAATCAATCCAAATGATGCGATAAACATTAAGACCACACAGACTGCAATCCCAATGAGCACAGATTGTTGGGCAATTTTTACTGTGTCTTTGGCAACGGCTATACTTTGAGCGACTTTGCTGAAATCATCTTTTAAAATCACGACATCTGCAGTTTCGCTTGCAGCCGTTGCGCCGTGAGCCCCCATCGCAATCCCGACACTCGCAGTAGCAAGCGCAGGAGCATCATTTATCCCATCGCCAACCATCGCCGTTAGTCCATGATTTGCAATGGTTTCTTGGATATGGCTAATTTTTTCTTCAGGTAGACATTCAGCAAAGACATCTTCAGTATCAATACCGACTTCTTTAGCCACTTTTTGGGCCGCTAGTTTTTTATCGCCAGTAACCATAATTAAGTGTTGTAATCCTAGTTTACGCAGCTGTTGAATTGTTTGTTTAGCTTCTGGACGTAATGTATCAGTAAAGGTAAAGTGACCGAGATATTGACCATTTTGTGCGACAAAGACACTGGTTTTATTCGTCAAATCTTGAGGAAGACCCGTTTGAATCAGACTACTTTTACCAATCATATAAGTATGGTTCTCAACACTACCTTTAATTCCTTGCCCTTTGATTTCACTAATGGCATCAATTGGTAAAAATTCGATGTGTTGATTTTTGGCTTCTTGGACGATACTTCTAGCTAAAATATGGGTAGAGTTTTGTTCTAGACTTGCTACAATTTGTAAAAAATCAGTTGTTGAAATAGCATCGGTATGCGCAATGTTTTCAACTTTCAATATTCCTGAAGTGATGGTCCCTGTTTTATCAAAGGCAATGTTTTTTAGGTGAGCCAGTTTCTCTATTGCTGTTCCGTTTTTAACAACAATTCCATGCCGGCTTTCACGACTCATCCCAGCCACGAAAGCAATCGGCGCTGCTAAAATTAACGGACATGGAGAAGCAACGACCATGACTTGTGCAAAACGAATGGGATCTTTACTTAAATACCAAGCAATTCCACCTAGAATATAAGCAAGTAAAGTGAATGGAATGGCATATCTATCCGCCATCCGGACAAAGCTTGCTGGTGTTTCGCTGGATTGTTGCACCAGTTGCACTAAGCGTTGGTACTGACTATCTACGGCTAAATGCGTTACTTTTAAATGTAAGCTGACATCACCATTGATTGCCCCTGACATCAAGTTTTCTCCCTGTTTCTTTTCAACAGGAATGGATTCACCGGTTAAGGAAGCTTCATTAATGGTTGCTCCTTCATCTAATAATTCGCCATCGATTGGAATCATTTCATTTGGTTTAACGACAATTGTTTGTCCCACTTTAATTTTTTCTAGTGGATAGTCGACTAATTCTTCCTCTTCAATCACGTGAGCAATTTCAGGTGTTTGGTCGAGTAAGCTTTGTAATTCTTGGTTTGCTTTTTTTCCGGCATAATTTTCCAATGATTCGCCACCAGTTAGCATGATAAGGACGACTAAGCTTGCCCAGTATTCGCCAACGATTAGTGTTGAGACAATAGCAGTGATGGCCAAGATATCTACACCGAAATTTCCTTGACGTAAGGTTTGAATCATTTCCATCAACATTGAAAATGCAATAATACTACTGATTACCGTTACGATGACTTGTGCGGCTAGCTCTTGGTGAAAAATAAATTGTAAAATAAGTGCAATCACACCAATTAGAATAGTTATATATAATTTTTTTTGATCTGACATTTTTATTCCCCTCTTTCACCTTGAGTATAGCATCAATCAAACTTAATTGATAATAAAATAACCTAATTGAGAACGATAATCGTTGCTACATGCAATTGATAATCTTTTTCAATTATAATTATTTTAAATTAGGTTCAAACAAGCCAAACCACTCAAAATTTGGTAAAATAAAACTAAGGATGTGAGGCGGGTCGGTCAGCTCCAAGCAGCTAAGGTTGTCCGGAATGTCAGGAAAATCCACTATATTTTAAGATTTTCCAAGACAGGCCGGCTTAGATGCACAGGAGCTACCCGCCGAACACAGATTAAAACAAGGATGTGAGGCGGCTTGCTCAGACATGAAGAAATTCGTGTGCTTACCTCACGCTGAGAAAATCGGATGAAAGGAGATTTTCACAAGCGGGAGGGCGAATTTCACAATGTCTAGCTGCCGAACACAGATTAAAACAAGGACGTGAGGCAGCTTGGTAAGTCATGAGTTGCTAAGATTGTCAGAATTAATAGAAAAATCTGATAGAGAAAAATTAGCTTGTGATTTTTTAGCAGTAAAAATAAATAATAAACAGGGATGTGATGACGATGAAAACAATGCAAGCAATTAAAGAACTTTACCTTATGGATTGGCGTCGGATTTTTGCCGTTCCTACAGCGGTATTCTTGGTGGTAGCGATGTTGATTTTACCTTCACTGTATGCTTGGTTTAATATCAAAGCTTTATGGGATCCTTATGGTAATACGGGAGATTTACCAATTGCGGTATATAGTGCTGATGCCGGGGTAGATTTACAAGGAAAGAAAATTGATATTGGTCAAATGGTCAGCAAACAGCTTCATCAAAATCATCAATTAGGTTGGACTTTCGTGAAATCTAAAGACGTATTAGAAGATGGGGTACGTTCTGGAAAATATTATGCCGGTATTTATTTACCAAAGAATTTTTCCAAAGATTTAGTCAGTTTTATTGGTGGGACGATTGAAAAGCCTGAAATAGAGTATTTTTACAACGCTAAGATTAACGCCATTGCACCTAAAATAACTGATAAAGGCGCCTCAACATTACAAAGTGAGATTACGGATAATTTTATCGCAACTTCCAGTCAAATTTTAGCCGAAACAATGAATAAAGCTGGGGTTTCCCTAGAGACCAACTATGGTGAAATTGAGCATTTGAGTCAATTATTAATGAAAACCAACGATAATTTATCACAAATGGATGAGTATGTGAATCAATTAAAAGATTTACAACAAAAATTACCTGAAATTAAGGAAAAATATGCTTTAGCGCAAAAAGTTCCGGATTACTATCCAGAAATCAATCGTCTTGCAGATAAATTAATTGCTGTAAATCAACAGACAAATCAGCTAGAGCAGGTGGGACAAACCCTTCTGAAGGTGCAAAAACAACTCCCAGCAATTCAACAGTTACCAAATCGTTTGGATCAATTAAATCAGGATTTTACCAAAATTCAACCAATAATGACGAAAAGTATTGAAGATGCGAAAGGTGCAATTAGTTTGGTAACCCAGGTACAAGGTTTAGTGCCAACGATTCAAGATTTTAATGACAAATCAAATCAATTACTAACAGACTCAGTTACAGGTGTCGAAAAATTGCAAGAAGCTTTGCCAAGTATTGAAAGTAGTTTAAACATGCAATTGCAAGCACTTTTACTTTTTTCACAAACTTTGAACCAATTTTTAGATCAACTTAGCCAAGATTTACAAGTAATAGATCAAATGCAACTAACACCTGAACAGCGTCAACAATTACAGCAAATAGTTACGCAGATAAATGGTCGTGTCAATCAAACCAAACAAAATATTGAAAAACAAATCCAATATTTAGAAGTGTTAGGTAAAATTACAGGGAAAGATTTTAGCAAGTCTGTTACTCAATTAACTCAGTTGTTAGAAAAAATCACTCAGATGCAAGAAAAAGCCAACCAAATAAATGGCATGCTTGCTGATTTACCAAACCAATTGGCAACTATAGAGTCTTTAGTCGGTCAACTTCAAGGAATAAACAATGATTTTAACCGTATCTTGCAAGGAATTGATCTAACTGGATTAAGTAGTCAAATTAATGACACTTTAAGTAACCAATTATTGCCAATTCTTAAAGACAGCCAAAAGGTATTAGGCGAGGTCAGTCAAATTGACTTAAATAATCTCTTGAATCAAACGAACCGTATTTTGACGCAAGGAATTCAAATCTTAGAAACTATTTCAGCTGATTTACCTACTTATCAACAAAAATTGCAAGTTGCTAACCAATTAGCGAAAAGTCACATGGGCACTTTTGTCAATGGTGTGAATCAAGCTGTGCAATTCTACCAATCTGATTGGCCACAAACCAAGCAAAAATTAGCTCAAGCTAGTCAATTTGCGCAACAAGATTTGCCAGTGATTGAAAGAGATTATAGACAAGCACTCAAACAAATTGATGCGAAAATGCCTGAATTAGATCAAACTATTCAGCAGGTGAATACGTTTATCAATCAAGATTGGCCAGTGGTACGTACAGCCATCCAAAAATCAGCGCAAGCCTTGCAAGTGGGTGAAACCAAATTACCACTTGATGAATTGATTGAATTATTGAAAGTAAATGCCCAAAAAGAGGCCGACTTCTTTAAACAACCTGTAAAATTGAAAACTACAGCCTTTTATCCAATTAAGAATAATGGTTCAGCCAGTGCACCGTTTTATACAGCACTTTGTCTATGGGTGGGTTCGTTATTACTATCAAGTTTAGCAAGTACGAGTGTGTATCTGAACGAACGTCAAAAAGGCAAATATACTTTACGTGAACAATTCTTTGCTCGTATGCTCTCGTTCTTAACGATAGGACTCGGCCAAAGCTTAATTGTTGTACTGGGTAATCTGTATATATTAAATGTCAGCGTCACTAATCCAGGGTGGTATATTATGTTTACTGTCTTTATCGGACTTACCTTTATGTCGATTATCTACGTGCTCGTCAGTTTATTTGGTAATGTCGGTAAAGGGCTGGGAATTATCTTACTAGTGCTTTCGATATCCGGTGGTGGTGGAAACTATCCAATCCAAGTTTCCGGTGCATTCTTTAGATGGATTAATCCGTGGTTGCCATTTACGTATGCGGTCAACTTACTTAGAGAAGCAACAGGTGGCATTTATGCAAGAAATATGTGGGTAGATATCATCTTCTTGCTTTGTGCCGGACTATTATTTATCATTTTTGGCACCATCTTCTTCCCAACAAACGACGCCATGGTGAAAAAATTCAACCACCGCACCAAAAACAGCCACTTCTTTCACTAAGGATGCGAGGCGACTTGCTTAGCCACGAGCGGATAAGATTTTCATAACTTATGTAAAAAAACGACTAAACAAGCATTAAAAGTGTGTTTAGTCGTTTTTGGTGTTCCTGGGATTTTGTGGTACAATGATGGAGCGATTAAATGAATAAGAAAGTAGGAAAAAGATGTTAACAACAGAAGATTTTGATTTTGATTTACCTGAAGAACTGATTGCTCAAACCCCATTAAAGGAGCGGACGAGTTCAAGATTATTGGTCATGAATCGTCAAACTGGTGAACTGACGGATAAACATTTTTACGATATTATTGATTATCTGAATCCAGGCGATGCTTTGGTAATGAATAATAGCCGAGTATTACCCGCTCGCTTACATGGCGAAAAGGTCGAAACTGGCGCACACTTAGAAATTTTGCTTTTGAATAATACCGTCAATGATGAGTGGGAAGTCTTAATTAAACCAGCAAAACGTGCCAAAGTCGGAACAGAAATTTCTTTTGGTGATGGTCGATTGAAGGCGGTGGTTAAAGAAGAATTAGATCATGGCGGTAGAATTATTGATTTCAAATATGACGGTATTTTTCTTGAAATACTGGAGTCATTAGGAGAAATGCCTTTACCTCCATATATCAAAGAACGCTTAGAAGACCCTGATCGCTATCAAACCGTCTATGCTAAAGAAAATGGTTCAGCAGCTGCACCGACTGCAGGATTACACTTTACCAAAGATTTATTAGCCAAAATCGAAGCTAAAGGTGTGAAATTGGTTTATTTGACGCTTCATGTTGGTTTAGGGACCTTTAGACCAGTAAGTGTGGAAAATATTGCAGAACATGAAATGCATAGTGAGTTTTATTCATTAAGCCCTGAAGCTGCACAGACGCTAAATGATGTTAAAGCAAATGGTGGGCGAATTGTTGCGGTTGGTACGACATCTATTCGTACATTAGAAACAATCGGTAGCAAATTTGAAGGGAAAATTCAAGCGGACAGTGGATGGACCAATATCTTTATTACACCAGGATATGAGTTCAAAGTAGTTGATGCTTTTTCTACTAATTTCCACTTACCTAAGTCAACCTTGGTGATGCTAGTGAGTGCTTTTGCGGGACGTGAACAAGTTCTTGCAGCTTATCAACACGCCATTGAAGAAAAATATCGCTTTTTCTCCTTTGGTGATGCGATGTTTATCTATTAGATTCAATAAAAATAGCGGGGAAGCAAACCTGAATATTGCTTCCTCGCTTTTTTAAATAAATCCTTCTTCTGTTTCGATAAGATGATTTCTTTTGGCTAACTCATTATAAAAAGCAGCCTTAGTCATATACATATAAGGATTCAACCATAGATAACCAATACCTAGCGTAAGGATACATAAAATCTGCCAACCGATAAAACTTAGATCAAGTACAAATAATTCAAACTTGTGTCCTTTCATCAATTGATCGCTGCGTTTTATACATTCCAGTAAATCCGGACGCTTCCCAGTTTTTTCATATAAATCATAGTAGACATTGGCTGCTTGGGAATAAGCATAACCTTTTATAATTCCAGGGACAATCAGCAAAATTGTCCAACCTAAAAGAAAGATACTTTGTAAGAATTGTAAACAAAATAAGGGAATCAGATGTTTTCTTGAAATCGTGCGGAATCCATCATTGATTGGGTTTATCTGCATCTTTTTACCACGAACAAGGTCAATAAAAGTCCAGGTGATTGCAGTCAATAGGTAGAATTGTAACAAATTCACGAGAAAATTAGTAGGTAAATTATCTAAATTAATCGAATAAAAAATGGAAGTATCGATTCCTTTATGCATCAGTATTCCTGAATGGAAAAGCGCATAAATAGTGCTAGTTAGAACGCTTGTGTAGGAAATGCCAATGATTAAGAGTGTGGGGATTAGACAAATTAATATAGCTTGAAGATAGCGACCTTTCAATAGATATTTTGCTTGGGCTTTTAATTCTGCACGAGTCATTTTCTCCCTCTTTCCTTTTTTTGTATTGTATTCATTATATCAAAAAAGAAAGTGAAAAAATACTAAAAGTTATTGATGCATTTAAGTTGCAAACGGTTACAAAAGGTGCTATACTATCATTGTAAGGGAGGAAAGAAGCTGAGAGATAAAAGTAAATAATCAATAAAACACCCAAGATTTACTACGAATAAAGAAGAGGCGTCAACTAATAGTACGCATGAAACAAAAACAAAATTAGTAAGTAGTAGCAAGAGCAACAAAATTTGTTAAATCTACAAGATTCACCTAAATGTATGCAAAGTTCACTTGCAAGATGTAGAGTAGGTACACAGAATTTAAAGTACCAGAATAATTTTAGTGTAGAGATTGTAAATGAAACAACGATTTGGAAAAAGCAAGTACTTTGCTACAAAATCATCTCAGCTCGGCCTTCTAATTGGACTCGGAATTAATCCGGGTCCTTTTTTTCGTGAATAACTCTTAGGTGAAAAGTGTGCTATCCAAATCCTCTAAATTTTTCAGAAATGATTGTCTTTTCGTCATAAGAAAGTTGTAGAAATCCATTTCAATTTTTGGTATCTTTTTCTAGTAGACTTGTCAGATAGAACGAAATGATTTATTATATAGAAAAACATATTTCTTAATTAGAAAAGGTGAGAAAATGGAACAAGCAAAACCTTATGGGACAGTTTTGATTAAAGCGGCTAAGATTATTGATTGTATTGCAGAAAATCCTAATATTAGTCTTCAGGAGATTGCTAAGAGCTGCGAGATGACAATGTCAACTACTTTAAAAATACTGGATACATTAAATTTGATTGGCTATGTCAAAAAAAGTGAAGAAAAGACCTATCAATTGGGTGCAAAATTAATCAGATATGCCAATCGAAATATTGAACAAATTGATTTAATTGAACAGACGCTACCTTATTTAGAAAAACTTCAGGAAAAAATAGATGAAACCATTCATCTAGGAGTGTTAAGTAATTCTGAAATTTATTACGTTAATAAATTAGAACCAAAATTTCAGTCGATTCGCATGTCATCTAAAGTGGGAATTAGTCGTCCATTATATAGTTCAGCAATGGGAAAAGCGGTGTTGGCAATGATGAGTGAAAAAGAAGTGGACGAATATTTAGAATCTCATGAATTAAAGCCTTATACTGCAAACACTATTACGAATCCATTAAAATTAAAACAAGAATTATCCGAAATCAAAGAGCAGAAAGTTGCTTATGATGATGAAGAGATGGAAAGTGATATATTCTGTGTGGGAACTGTTATTATGAAAGGAAAGCAAATTATTGGTGCGATGAGTATTAGTTTGCCTAAATTTCGATTAACCACAAGTTATAAAGAAAGATTAATTGCTGCGATTTTAGAAACAAGAGAACAAATAGAGACAGAGATTAAGTAATTATATCATTATAGGAGAGTTCACAGATATTTTTGGACTCTCTTTTTTTTGTTTGCATAATTTTGAGTAAAAACTCTTTCAAATTTTTTGTAAATGAGTTATACTCTAATTGTATTTCCGATATATAAATTAATATTTCTATATAAGAAAGGCGGAGAACGATGAAACGAGTGGAGATTTTAAACAAATTATCAAAATGTGGAGTTATTGCCGTTGTTCGTGGTGATTCAGCAGAACAAGCAGTGAAAGCAAGTGACGCCATTGTTGCAGGAGGAATGAAGGGTATTGAGTTGACTTTTACAGTGCCTAATGCAGATGAAGCAATTCGTACTTTAGCAAAAAAATATGAAAATGATCCAGAAGTAGTTGTCGGTGCAGGAACAGTTCTAGATGCTACTACTGCTCGCTTAGCAATTATGGCTGGAGCAGAGTTTATCGTTAGTCCATGTTTTGATCTTGAGACTGCTAAAATATGTAATTTATACCAAATTCCATATTTACCAGGATGCATGACTATCAATGAAATGAAAGAAGCCTTAAAAGCTGGAGCGGATATTGTTAAGTTGTTCCCAGGTTCAGCATTTGGTCCTAAAATTGTTGGTGCCTTCAAAGCGCCATTACCACATTTAAATATTATGCCAACTGGTGGAGTTAGCTTAGATAATATGGCTGATTGGTTTAAAGCGGGTGTAGTTGCAGTCGGTGTGGGTGGCAACTTATTAGCACCACTTAAAAATGAAGACTATCCTGCAATTACTGAAGTAGCTAAGCAATATATGGCAAAATTGCAAGAAATTCGTGAGGGATAAGTATGGCAAAAGTTCTTACTTTAGGAGAAATCATGTTGCGGCTTTCAACGGTTGAGAGCCGCTTAGCCGAAACAAGCGAAATGCAAGCTCACTATGGTGGTGGTGAAGCAAATGTAGCAATTAGTTTAGCGAATTTTGGTCACCAAGCCTATTTTGCAAGTAAAGTACCTGATAATGCTTTGGGCTTAGCGGTTAAGCGTCATCTAAATCGATTTGGCGTACACACGGATTATTTACTATTTGGCGGTCAACGCTTAGGTATTTACTTTTTAGAGCAAGGTGTTGGAATCAAGGCGGCCAATGTGGTCTATGATCGTGCTTACTCAAGTTTTTCTCAAATGAAAGAAAATGAATGGGAAAGATTAGACCTTTTTGCAGGGGTTGATTTATTTCATTTATCAGGAATTACTCCTGCATTAAGTCCTGCCTGGGTGGAGCTGTTAATCAAGTTGATGCAAGAAGCAAAATCTCGGAAGGTTAAAATTAGTTTTGATATTAACTTCAGAGGAAAACTTTGGAGTCAGGCACAAGCTTCGGTAGCCTTAAAACAAATTTTACCCTATGTGGATTACTTATCAGCCGGAAAACTAGATGCTCAATACTTGCTTGGAATTGAAAATGCTCAAGATCTATCCCTTGAACAATGTTATCAAGAGATGCAAAAGCTTTACCCAAATATCCAAGTGATTTATTCCACCAATAGAACGATTCTGTCTGCCAAACACAATCAACTGCAAGGAACGATTTATGCTCAAAATCAATATTATGAATCTGAAGTCATTGACATCCCTGATATTATTGATCGAGTGGGTGGTGGTGATGCCTACTCTGCTGGAATATTACATGGCTTATTAAGTGGTTATTCCGCTCAAGAAACAGTCAATTTTGCAACAGCAGCCTCGGCATTGAAGCATATGGTGTATGGGGACTGCAATCAATTTACCTTAGAAGAAGTACAAGCCTATCTTGAAAATGGTTCTAGTAAAATAAACCGATAATATTTGAAAAAAAGCCTTTTCAAAACCGGTTTACTTATGTATAATAAAGATGTGAATTTCTTAAATGTAAAACAAATTTTCTTAATAAGAAATACATAAGGAGGAAAAGAGAAATGCAAAAGATGGAAACGCGCTATGCACATGCGCCAGAAGATATCCGTCATTATTCAACAGAACAGTTACGTAAGGAGTTTTTAGTAGAAGAAGTCTTTGTGCCTGGAGATATCCGCTTAACTTATACACACAATGACCGTATGATTTTTGGAGGAGTAACCCCTACTACTGAACCTCTTGAAATTGTTTTATCTACAGAGTTAGGAGTAGATTACTTCTTAGAACGTCGTGAATTAGGTGTCATCAACATTGGAGGACCTGGTTACATCACGATTAATGGTAAAAAAGAAGAAATGAAGAAACAAGATGGTTACTACATCGGTATGGGAACCAAAGAAGTGAAGTTTGAGTCTCAAGATGCAAGTAATCCTGCAAAATTCTATGTTAGCTCAGTGCCTGCGCATCATACTTATCCAAATGTAAAAATTAGTATTGATCAAATTAAACCATTAGAAACTGGGGAAAAATTAACATTGAATGAACGTAAAATTTACCAATATGTTCATCCAAATGTTTGCCAAAGCTGTCAATTACAAATGGGTTACACTATCTTAGAACCAGGTAGCTCTTGGAATACAATGCCATGTCATACACATGAACGTCGCATGGAAGCATATGTATACTTTGATATGGAAGCTGATACAAAAGTGTTCCATATGATGGGTAAACCAGATGAAACCAAACATTTAGTAATGGGAAATGAACAAGCAACTATCTCACCAAGTTGGTCTATTCACTCAGGTGTAGGTACAAGTAATTATTCATTTATTTGGGCAATGTGTGGCGAAAACATTACCTATACGGATATGGATATGGTCGCAATGGATGATTTAAGATAATTCATTAATAGGAAAAAGAAAGGAAGAGATATAATGAGTTTTGAAATGGACAAATTCCGCTTAGATGGTAAAGTCGCTTTAGTAACTGGTGCAATTTATGGGATTGGTTTTGAAATTGCCAAATCATTAGCTAAAGCTGGAGCAACAATTGTATTTAACAACTTGGATCAAAAATCAGTGGATCAAGGTTTAGCTAACTATGAAAAAGAAGGCATTAAAGCTCATGGTTATGTTTGTGATGTAACTGATGAAGAAGCTGTTAAGAAAATGGTGGCTCAAATTAAAGAAGAAGTCGGTGTGATTGATATCTTAGTTAACAATGCTGGAATTATCAAACGTATTCCAATGGTAGAAATGGAAGCTAAAGATTTCCGTCAAGTAATCGATGTTGACTTAAATGCGCCATTTATCGTATCAAAAGCAGTTATTCCAGACATGATTGAAAAAGGTGCAGGGAAAATTATCAACATTTGCTCAATGATGAGTGAATTAGGTCGTGAAACAGTTAGTGCTTATGCTGCTGCTAAAGGTGGCTTGAAGATGTTAACGAAAAATATTGCATCTGAATATGGACAATATAATATCCAATGTAACGGAATTGGACCTGGTTACATTGCTACACCACAAACTGCACCATTACGTGAATTACAAGAAAATGGTGAACGTCATCCATTTGATCAGTTTATCGTAGGCCGTACACCTGCTGCACGTTGGGGTACTCCGGATGATTTAGCTGGTCCTGCAGTATTCTTAGCATCTGAAGCTTCTGATTTTGTCAATGGACATATTTTATATGTAGATGGCGGTATCTTAGCTTATATTGGTAAACAACCATAAAATAAAATAGTCAAGTAAACCGATTTTCAATTTTTATCAAGCTTGGTATGAATGAGGCGTGAAACCCCATTTGTACCAAGCTTTTTCAGCTTCTGTTTTTATAACTAAAATATAATACGTATGTTTATATAATTTATTGATAAATAGTGATATATACTAAAATCGAAAACAACAAAAAATTTAAAAAAATATTCGAAAACGCTTTACAATTGGTATAGGAAATGGTATAGTTTAATCAAGGAAGAGATAAACCGGTAAACGTACCAAGAAAGGAAGAGATGATGTGATTAAATTAGTAGTTGTTGCTCATGGTCATTTTGCTACTGGAGCGGCTAGTGCTTTGGAATTGATTGCTGGAAAACAAGAAGAGGTAGCGGTGATTGATTTTTCAGAAGGAATGTCAGCGCAAACAGTTAAAGAAAAGATTGCAGCTGAATTAGTGGATCAATCAGAGGTATTAGTATTAAGTGATTTATTAGGTGGCACTCCTTTTAAGGTAAGTACCGAATTGATGGCTGAGTTCAACGGTAAAATGAATGTGCTTTCAGGATTGAATTTGGCAATGTTGATTGAAGCAGCTTTTGCGCGTAATATGCTAACGTTTGAGGAATTAGTTGATAAATTAATTACTACAGCAAAAGACGGCGTGGTGGACGCTCATTCATTATTTACTGCAGATGATGACTCAGAAGAAGATTTTGAGGGAGGAATTTAAGTGACAAATAAAATTAAAACGGTTGCGATTGAAGAAATTAAGAATCCAGAGCGTTTTTTAAATCAGCCATTACTTACAAAAGAAGAAGTCAAAGCGGCTATTGATTTAGCAATGGAACAACTTCATGTGAATATGGAATATTTCAAGGAAGAATTTCCAACTCCAGCAACTTTTGATAATATCTATCCAAAAATGGACAACACTGAATGGACAAATGGCTTTTGGACAGGTGAATTATGGTTAGGTTATGAGTATACAAATGAAGAAGCGATGAAACAACTCGCACAGGCAAATGACCGTTCATTTTTAGATCGTGTTAAAAGACGTATTGAATTGGATCACCATGATTTAGGATTTTTGTATACGCCTTCATGTATGGCAGAGTATAAATTATTACACACGCCAGAAGCTAAGGAAGCCTCTATCTTAGCAGCTGATAAACTTATTGAACGATATCAAGAAGTCGGCGGATTTATTCAAGCTTGGGGTGAACTAGGCAAACCAGAACATTATCGCTTAATTATTGATTGCTTATTAAATATTCAATTATTATTCTGGGCAAGTGAACAAACGGGGGATCCGAAGTATGCTCAGATGGCAACTCAGCACTTTTATACTTCTGCAAATAATGTTATTCGCGATGATGCTTCAGCGTTTCATACTTTTTACTTTGATCCTAAGACGGGAGAACCGGTTAAAGGGGTAACACGTCAAGGATACAGTGATGACTCTGCATGGGCTCGTGGTCAAGCTTGGGGGATTTATGGAATTCCATTGACTTATCGCTTTGTCAAAGATGAAGATTGTTTCGGTTTATTTAAAGGAATGACCAATTATTTCTTAAACCGTTTACCTAAAGATCATGTTTCTTATTGGGATTTGATTTTTGGAGATGGTTCGGGACACTCTCGAGATTCATCAGCAACTGCAACAGCGGTATGTGGGATTCACGAAATGTTAAAACATCTACCTGAAGTAGATAGTGATAAATTAACTTATAAATATGCCATGCATGCGATGTTACGTTCGTTAATTGATAACTATGCAAATCGTGAAATTAAACCAGGTAGACCTTTACTATTACATGGTGTTTATTCATGGCATTCAGGTAAAGGCGTGGATGAAGGAAATATTTGGGGCGACTACTATTATTTAGAAGCTCTTATTAGATTCTACAAAGATTGGGAATTATACTGGTAAAAATTAGGAGGAATGTAAAATGCCAACACCAAATATTGTGATGACACGTGTAGATGAACGTTTAATTCATGGACAAGGACAACTATGGGTAAAATCATTGGGATGTAATACCGTTATTGTAGCAAATGATGCGGTAAGTAATGATAAGATGCAACAAACTTTGATGAAAACTGTGATTCCAGGTTCTGTTGCAATGCGATTCTTCCCATTGCAAAAAGTGATTGATATCATTCATAAAGCAAGTCCTGCACAAACTATTTTTATTGTAATTAAAGATTTAGCCGATGCATTAACATTAGTGAAAGGAGGCGTACCAATTAAAGAATTGAACATCGGCAATATTCATAATGCTCCTGGTAAAGAACAAGTGACTCGTTCCATTTATTTAGACGATAAAGACAAAGAAATTATTCGAGAACTTAGTGAAAGTTATCATGTAACATTTAATACCAAAACGACTCCTTCTGGAAACGATGGAGCACATGAAGTAAATCTTTTAGACTATATCTAAAGAATAGGAGAAAAAGAAAATGGAAATTAATATCATTCAAGCATTATTAATTGGTTTGTGGACCGCATTCTGTTTTAGTGGTTTACTATTGGGTCTTTACACAAACCGTTGTATCATCCTTTCCTTTGGTGTAGGGATTATCCTAGGAGATCTTCCTACTGCCTTAGCG
Source organism: Enterococcus cecorum (assembly GCF_023221775.1). Taxonomy (GTDB): domain Bacteria; phylum Bacillota; class Bacilli; order Lactobacillales; family Enterococcaceae; genus Enterococcus_E; species Enterococcus_E cecorum_A. Next base: position 42,264 of record NZ_JAKUDS010000013.1, read on the forward strand.
ATGGGGGCAATCAGTGAATTAGCTTATATGGGATTTGGTGTTGGTGCTGGGGGAACTGTGCCACCTAACCCAATTGGACCTGGGATTTTTGGTACTTTAATGGCTATTACAAGTGCTGGAAAAGTTACGCCAGAAGCAGCTTTAGCATTATCTACACCAATTGCAGTAGGTGTACAATTCTTACAAACATTTGCTTATACAATTCGTGCAGGTGCGCCTGAATCTGCTATTAAAGGATTACAAAGTGGTAACATGAGCAAATTCAAAATGAATGCAAACGGAACAATTTGGGTATTTGCTGTGATGGGATTTGCGATTGGTTTCTTGGGTGCATACTCAATGGAAACTTTACTAAAATTAGTTGATTTAATTCCACCTGTATTATTAAACGGTTTAAGTTTAGCTGGTAAAATGCTTCCTGCTATCGGTTTTGCAATGATTTTATCAGTAATGGCGAAGAAAGAATTGATTCCATTTGTATTACTAGGCTACATTTGTGCTGCTTACCTACAAATTCCAATTATCGGAATCGCAATTATCGGTACAATTTTTGCCTTAATGGAATTCTACCGTCAACCTAAAACAGTAGCTGCAGACAACCAAGGAGGCGAACAAGATGACTGGATCTAATAAATTAACTAAAAAAGACTATTTAGTAACTTCATTACGTGCATTCTTCTTACAAAACGGCTTTAACTACAGTAACTATCAAGGGATTGGTTATGCAAACGTTATTTATCCAGCGTTGAAAAAACACTACGGTAATGACCAAAAAGCCTTATGTAAAGCGTTAGAAGATAACTGTGAATTCTATAATACGAACCCTCACTTCTTACCATTCATCACTAGCTTACACTTAGTAATGTTAGAAAATGAACGTCCAGAAGAAGAAATTCGTAGCATTAAAATGGCGTTAATGGGACCTTTGGCAGGTATTGGAGATTCATTATCTCAATTCGTCTTAGCACCATTGCTTTCTACAATCGCTGCTTCTTTAGCACAACAAGGACTAGCTTTAGGACCAATCTTATTCTTCTTAGCAATGAATATTATCTTAACTTCAATTAAGTTAGGAACGGGTATGTATGGTTATAAATTTGGTACAAAAGTCATTGACAAATTAAGTGATCAAATGGCAAGTATCTCTCATGTAGCGAATATCATTGGGGTTACCGTTATCTCTGGTTTAGCTGTAACCTTCGTCAAAATCACTGTACCGATTACTTACGCTGCTGGTAAAGTACAAGAAGGTGCTGACCAAAAAATCGTATCTATTCAAGGAATGTTAGATAAAATTGCTCCAGCGTTATTACCAGCTTTATTTACAATCTTTGTATACTGGTTAATTAAGAAGAAAAAATGGACGACTTACAAAATTGTGCTCTTAACAATTGTTATCGGTATTATCGGTAGCTGGTTAGGAATTCTAGCTTAATGAATACACAAACTTTAACAATTATCGTATTAATTGTTATTGCAATCACTTCTGTAATCCCTAGTTTTTTGCAAATGATGGGGGCAAGACGCAACCAAAAAGAAATGCAAGAACAAATGAAAAAACGCGAAGAATACTTGGATAACCTTAAAAAAGGGGATGAAGTCATTCTTTTAGACGGCATTCATGGTAAAATCGTCTCCATAAAGGGTACATTAGTGGAATTGAAAATCTCACAAAATACAATTGTTTACGTTGAAAAAGAGAGCATAATGGGCAAATCAAGAGAACTACTATTTAAGTAGTTCTCTGTTTGTATACAAGCATGAAGTGGGTTGCTAAGCTCCAGTCAGATAAAGTTTTCGAATTGGCAAGAAAGTCCGAAAAGATAAGACTTTCACAGCCAAGGCGACTTATCTGACAAGGAGCTACCCATTGAATGCAGACTATACAAGCATGAAGTAGGTCGGATAATTTTAGTACGCTAACACAGGCAAGCGACAGAGAAAAGAGGCAAAAGGATGCGAACGTTTCAGACGCGTCAAGATTATATAGATGCATTAAAAGAATTATTATTACCTTTGGAAGAAAAGTATCAAAGACAACAAAATGGTCGTATTTGTTTAGGTGTTACTGGAACTACTTATACGCAAAAAACAAGTGAAATAGAGGCTTTTTTACGACCGTTATGGGGATTGGCTCCATTGCTTTCTAGTCAAGAAGATGGGCAGTTAACTGAAATCTATCGGGGATACTTACGTGGATTAATCAATGGAACAAATCCTAATCATCCGGATTATTGGGGGCATCCTAAAGAAGACAGACAATTGATAGTCGAAATGGCGGCTATTGCAACGGCTATTTTATTATCAAAGGAAAAATTTTGGGATGTATTGTCAAAGTGTGAACAAAAAAATCTTCATGACTGGCTCATTTTAGCGGATGAATGTGAAATTCCTAATAATAATTGGCATTTTTTTAGAATTTTAATTCATATTGCGATGCGAAAATGCCAGCAATCATTTTCACAAAAACAAATCGACCTTGATTTTTCAGCTATTGAATCTTTTTATGACGCGCAAGGGTGGTATTTTGATGGTCGTCAAGAAAAGCGTGATTACTATATCGCGTTTGCTTTTCAATTTTATAGTTTGCTGTATTATAAAGAGATGCAAACAGTTGATCATAAACGTTGTGAGAAAATTTATCAGAGAGCTTGCCAATTTGCACAGTCTTTCCGTCGATATTTTGATAATCAAGGACGAGCACTACCTTTTGGACGTAGCCTAACTTACCGGTTTGCGCAAGTAGCTTTCTTTTCGGCTTTGGTTTATGCAAATATTGAAGCGATTCCTTGGAAGGATATGAAACAACTGGTGGATAGCCATTTTGCTTATTGGTTCAATCAAGCTATTTTTACTGAAAATCAACAACTAACCATTGGCTATGGCTATGCAAATTTAGTGATGGCTGAAAGTTATAATGGACCAGGTTCTCCGTATTGGGCATTGAAGAGCTTCTTACTTTTAGCAGCCCCCATCGATCATCCGTTTTGGCGGGAAACAGTAACATCGATTGCAGATAATTCGGGTGTAGATGTGAGGGAAACAATTGAGCCGGCTAGGATGATGCTCCAATCAGCCGATAAAGGTGAACAAGTTTTTGGTTATCCAGTCGGGCAATGGAGTCTTTCTCAAAGTCATGGAATAAGTAAATACGCTAAATTGGTATATTCTACTCAGTTCGGTTTTTCTGTGTCTAAATCGTCCGTTGGTTATTCAGAAGGTGGGTATGATTCAACTTTAGCAGTGAGTCTAGATAATCGACACTTTATCACCAAAGAAGAAGTGAGTTCTTATCAATTATTAAAAGATAGGACTATTCAAATTTGGCATCCATTATCAGGGGTGAGTATTCAGACGACGGTTATTCCGCTTGGTGAATATCATATACGTATTCATGAGGTTCAAAATACAATGCCGCTTTACGTATATGATGGCGGTTTTTCAGTCAATCAAGAGGCAAATTTTAAGGAACGCCATCACCCAGCCATTATTAGTTATCAAAGTGTGCAGGGTAAGATTACTTGTCAGAATATTCAAGGATATGAAGAAGCGTTACTAATCGCTAATATGCCGAATACCAATGTACTATATCCAAGAACGGCAATGGTTGCTTTACGTGGTTATCTAAATCCGGGGAATCATCGGTTAGTAAGTTTGTTTTCGGGACAGATTCATCCTCAGCCAGCGCCGATGATTCAGCTCGAAGGAAATGAACTGTCCGTTGATTTTTGTGGCAAAAAACAATTTTTAAAATTGAAAATATAGTTGAATTGATAACGTTTTCTTTGTAAAATAATGTTAGAAAGATTGCTGGGAGGCGATTATATGGTGAAAAAAGTAACAATAAATGATATTGCAAAACTTGCGAATACCTCCAAAACAACCGTCTCTTTTTACCTTAATCAGAAGTACGATCGAATGAGTTTGGATACGCGTCGTAGAATTGAAAAAGTAATTCGAGAGACAAATTATGTGCCGAGTATTTTAGCGAGAAGTTTAAATGACAAGCAAACGAAATTAGTGGGCATATTAATTGGTGATATTACAAATACATTTTCCAATTTGCTAGTTAAAGGTGCTGAGAGTATCGCTAAAAAACGAGGTTATCAGATGATTATGGGTAACAGCAATTATTCTCAGGAAGATGAGTCGAAATACATAGAAAGCATGCTACGGCTAGATGTAGATGGTTTTATCATTCAGCCAACGAGTCATTTTAGAAAATATACAAGCATCATGGAGGAAAATGGTAAAAAGCTAGTATTTTTTGATAGTCAATTGTATGAATATCGAAATAGCTGGGTAAAAACAAATAATTACGATGCTGTTTATGATGCAATGCAAGTTTGCTACGAAGAAAAAGGATACCGGAAATTTTTGATGATTACGGCTGATCCCAATCGCTTAAGTACAAGAATTGAACGTGCCCAAGGTTTCGTTGACTCGGTGGAAGATCTGAAAGTACCTTATGAACAACTGATTGTTGATGATCATAATCCGAGTATGGATGAGATGAAATCCTTTTTACAGTCGCATACTAATGACTTAACTCCAACTTTAGTATTTGTACCGAATTGTTGGGCGCTACCGATAGTTTTTACAGCGATGAAAGAATTAAAATTGAAGATTCCACATGTGGGACTCATTGGCTTTGATAATATCGAATGGAGTGATTTTTCATCGCCGACAGTTACCACGATTGTTCAACCGGCTTTTCGAGAAGGGCAAGAGGCGATGAATCTTCTCATTGATCAGATTGAAGGAACTGATTTAACGACAAACCAGCGTATTTTAGATTGCCAGATTCATTGGAAGGAATCGACACATTAAGCATTTAAGTAGCTTTTAGCTAAGGGGCTGAAAGCTACTTTTTTTTGAACTTTTTAAGATTATTTTTTATATTATTAAACTTTATTTGCACAATAGATAAGAGCTGAAATATAAACTTTTACATGACATGGATAAATTATTAAATAAGATTGGGAAGGGTTCCAGTCAAAATATAATACCAGTATTTTTCAAAAAAATATTTAAAAACTATTGCAAAAACAGCTGAAAACGCTTATATTTGTATTGTGGTTACTACCAGTTAGGAGGGTTCGAAGTGACGGAGTTTACAGTTGCCGATCAATTTTATTTGGACAAACAACCATTTAAAATTTTATCAGGTGCGATTCATTATTTTAGGATTCACCCAAAAGATTGGTATCATTCCTTGTTTAATTTAAAAGCATTAGGATTCAATACGGTGGAAACTTATATTCCGTGGAATCTGCATGAAGCAAAGCAAGGAGAATTTTGTTGGCAAGGTCAACTTGATATCGAGCACTTCTTGGATTTGGCTCAAGATTTAGGATTATATGCGATTGTGCGTCCTTCACCGTTTATCTGTGCAGAATGGGAATTTGGGGGATTACCTGCATGGCTATTACAGGAAAACGTCAGAGTGAGAAGTTCGGATGTGCAATATTTAGAGTTTGTACGTAAATATTATCAAGAGCTTATTCCTAAGTTAGCGAAACATCAATTGAATCAAGGCGGAAATATTTTAATGTTTCAAATTGAAAACGAATATGGTTCTTACGGGGAAGATAAGAACTATTTGAAAGCCTTGAAAATGATGATGGATGAACTTGGAATCACAAGTCCTTATTTTACATCAGATGGTCCTTGGCAAGCTACTTTACGAGCAGGAAGTTTGATTGATGAGGATATTTTGGTTACAGGGAATTTTGGTTCAAAAGGAACGGAAAATTTCCAGATGATGCAAAATTTCTTTAATCAACATCATAAAAAATGGCCGTTGATGTGTATGGAGTTTTGGGATGGTTGGTTCAATCGTTGGGGAGATTCCATTATCAAGCGTGATCCTGAAGAATTGGTTGAATCTGTGATGGAAGTAATCAGACAAGGAAGTATTAACTTGTACATGTTTCATGGCGGAACAAACTATGGGTTTATGAATGGTTGCTCGGCAAGGGGACAGAAGGATTTGCCACAAGTGACATCTTATGACTATGATGCCATTTTAGATGAAGTTGGCAATCCTACTGAAAAATACTGGTTGTTGCAAAAGGCGATGAAAGCTGAATTCCCAGCAAACTTTTATGCACAACCGCTAGTGAAACGAATGGGTACTTATCCAGCTGCTCAACTAAATGAACGTGTGAATTTGACGGCAACATTAGATACGTTAAGTCAAGTACACCAAAGTTTTTATCCATACAATATGGAAAGTTTGGGACAAAATACAGGATACATTTATTATCAAACAGAGCTTTTACGCGATAAACAGGATGAAGAAAAGATTCGCGTGATTGATGCGCGTGACCGTATGCAATTATTTATCAACCAAGAATTAGTGGCGACGCAATATCAAGAAGAAATTGGTGAAGATATTATGGTCGCTTATCCAAGTGAAAAAGTAACACTTGGCGTATTGGTTGAAAATATGGGACGTGTAAATTATGGATATAAACTCACCGCACCAACTCAAAGTAAAGGGCTAGGTCGAGGAGTAATGGTGGATTTACATTTTGTTGGTAATTGGCAAATGTATCCACTACCTTTAGAGGATATATCTAAGGTTGATTATCAAGGGATGTTTAAAGAAGGGCTACCTAGCTTTTATCGTTATACTTTCCACGTTGATTGTTTGCAAGATACGTTCTTAGATTTACGCGGATTTGGTAAAGGAGTAGCTTTTGTCAATGGGCATAACCTTGGACGATTTTGGGAAAAAGGGCCAATTAGATCTTTGTATGTGACACAAAAATGGTTAAAGGAGGGGGAAAACGAGATTGTCTTATTTGAGACAGAAGGAAAATACAAAGAACATTTGGTTTTTTCTAATACAGCAATTATTGATTATTAATTAAGAGAGGCGATAGTAATGGCAATTATTGGTACACGAATTGATGGACGATTAATTCATGGTCAAGTAGCAAATTTATGGACAACAAAATTGAATATTACCCGAATTATGGTAATTGATGATGAAGTTGCTCAGAATGACATTGAAAAGAGTGGTTTGAAACTTGCATGTCCAGCGGGAGTTAAATTAAGTATCTTGCCAGTGGAAAAGGCAGCAAATAATATTCTTGCGGGCAAATATGATTCTCAACGATTATTAATTGTTGCACGATATCCAGACCGCTTCTTAAGACTTGTGGAATATGGCGTGCCTTTAAAAGAATTAAATGTCGGCAATATGTCACAAACGCCAGAAACCAAACAAGTTACTCGTAGTATTAATGTCGTGGACAAAGACATTGAGGCATTTGAAGCGCTTGATGCTAAAGGAGTTCATTTATATGCACAAATGGTTCCTGGAGATACAGCAAAAGACTTCATGCCATTGTTAGCCAAAGTGAAATAGTGAAAATGATAAAGGAGGAGTTTTCTTATGATTCATTGGTGGCAAATTCTATTATTAACATTGTACTCAGCTTATCAAATCTGTGATGAGTTGACGATTGTGTCATCAGCAGGTTCCCCAGTATTCGCAGGACTTATTTCTGGTTTAATTATGGGCGATATGAAAACTGGTTTAATCATCGGTGGGGGCTTGCAACTCGTAGTTTTAGGTGTTGGTACTTTTGGGGGTGCGTCAAGAATCGATGCGACTTCTGGGGCAGTTTTAGCTACAGCCTTTTCAGTAGCACAAGGAATTGATCCTGAAATCGCAATTTCAACCATTGCCGTACCAGTTGCTGCTTTACTTGTTTATACAGATATCTTAGGACGTTTCTCAACTACTTTCTTCGCACACAGAATTGATGCTGCAGTTGAAAGATTTGACTATAAAGGAATTGAACGGAACTACTTATTAGGTGCTGTTCCTTGGGCATTATCTCGTGCTTTACCAGTCTTCCTTGCATTAGCTTTCGGTAGTGGATTAGTAGAAACATTGGTTAACTTTGTCAATGACGTGAAATGGTTAGCAGATGGATTAACTTTAGCTGCTAGAATGTTACCTGGTCTAGGGTTTGCTATCTTACTTCACTACTTACCAATTAAACGTAACTTACACTACTTAGCTTTAGGCTTTGGTTTAACAGCTATGCTAACAGTCATCTTTGCAAATATTCAAACTTTAGGTGGCGCAGTAGCAGGTGTTGTGAAAGACTTTAATGGTGGAGCGTTCAAGGCTTTACCTATGATTGGTATAGCCATCATTGGTTTGTTCTTAGCAGTTTTACGTTATACAGCTACTCAACGTAGTGGCAATGCTGCAGCTACACCAACTTCTTCAAATAATGCAGAAAGTGGGGAAATTGAAGATGACGAAATCTAACTATAAATTAACCAAAGAAGATTTTACGCAAATTAATAAGCGTAGTTTGTTCACTTATCAATTAGGTTGGAACTATGAACGTATGCAAGGTTCTGGTTATCTATATATCATTTTACCTCAACTTCGAAAAATGTATGGCGATGGTACACCAGAATTAAAAGAAATGATGAAATTGCATACCCAATTCTTTAATACTTCTAACTTCTTCCATACAATTATCACTGGTATTGATTTAGCGTTAGAAGAAACAGATGGTGTGGAATCTAAAGACGCGGTCAACGGTATTAAGACCGGTTTGATGGGACCATTCGCGCCAATTGGGGACTCTATTTTTGGATCATTAGTCCCAGCTATTATGGGTTCAATTGCTGCTACTTTAGCCATCCAAGGTCAACCATGGGGCGTCTTGTTATGGGTAGCTGTAACCGTTGCAATTAACGTCTTCCGTTGGAAACAATTAGAATTCGCGTATAAAGAAGGGGTTAAATTAGTAACCACCATGCGTGATAAATTAACTGCATTAGTCGATGCTGCTTCAGTAATGGGGGTATTCATGGTCGGTGCTTTAATTGCTACAATGATTAACTTCGATATTTCATGGAAACCAACAATTGGTGATAAAGTGATCGATATTCAAGATTTAATTAATATGATTTTCCCTCGTATCGTGCCAGCAGTCTTCACAGGATTTATCTTCTGGATTTTAGGACGTAAAGGCATGACTTCAACAAAAGCTATCTTAATTATCATCTTACTTGCTTTAGGTTGCTCTGCTGCAGGTTACTTTATCTTTGGTATGAAATAATGAAGCAGTTAGTGTTAATTAGTCATGGCAAATTTGCTGAAGAATTGAAAAAATCAACTGAAATGATTATGGGGCCTCAGGATTGTATTCACACCGTTTGTTTTTTACCTGAAGAAGGGCAAGCAGAATTTCGTGCTAAATTTGAAGATGCGGTGAAAGATCTTGAAGACTACGTTGTTTTAGCTGATTTACTTGGGGGAACTCCAGCGAATGTCATTTCAAAAATGATTTTAGAAGGACAAGATATCCAATGTTATGCCGGTATGAATATGCCGATGGTGATTGGCTTTTTAAACGGTGTATTACTTGATCAGGAAGTAGATCTAGTTGGATATGGTAAAGACAATATTCATCATATTAATGAAATCATCTTACAAGATTCAGACGATGAGGATGAATAACCGAATTTAAAGGGTCGCAGTTTAGAAAGTTGTGAATTCATGTCATCCTTTCCTAAACTGCGATTTTTATTTTAAAGAGTGGGAGGATTATTATGTTCCAATTATCAAAGGAAGAATTAGAAAAATTAGGAGCTGAAATTACGACTCGCGAAATTCATCAAGAGCCTGAATTGTGGGAAGAATTATTAGCAAGTTTTACAGCTCAAGAAGACAAAATTAAACAGTTTATAGATCAAATAGAAGGGCGAGTTCGAGTGATTTTCACTGGTGCAGGGACTTCACAATATGTAGGAGATGCTTTAGTCCCTTATCTAAATCGCGTGGGTGATACGAAACGTTTTATTTTCCATAGTTATGCAACAACAGATATTGTAGCAAGTCCGTTAGATTACCTATTTCCAGATGAACCTACCCTATTAGTTTCATTTGCTAGAAGTGGAAATAGTCCAGAAAGTATTGCAGCCGTTAATTTAGCTAATCAATTGGTAAAAAATTGTTATCATTTAGCGGTCACTTGTGCTAAAGAAGGACAGCTAGCACAGTTGTGTCAAAAAGATGAAAAGAGTTATGTATTTTTAATGCCTGAACGTTCAAATGATGCAGGATTTGCGATGACAGGTAGCTTTAGTTGTATGTATCTTGCTACATTACTGTTATTTGATCAAACAGCATTAAATGTGAAGCAAGACTATGTTCGACAAGCAGAAAAAATGGCTAATCAAGTCTATGAGCGAGAAGCAAGTTTACAAGAAATTGTCGATCAACCATTTGAACGGATTGTTTATCTAGGTTCTGGTAGCTTGGCTGGATTAACCAGAGAAGCGCAATTAAAAGTATTAGAGTTGACAGCAGGAAAGATTGCGACCGTTTTTGATTCATCTATGGGCTTTAGACATGGACCAAAATCATTCATTAATGAAAAAGCACTTGTATTTGGTTTTGTGAATAATCAAGCTTATACTCGCCAATACGATGTTGATGTATTAAACGAAATTTATCGTGATGGCATCTGTAAAGAAGTAATAGCTTTGACACAAGAAAATACTTTAAATTATGAAGGAAAATCATTTGTTTTTGATTCTGAAGTAATTTTACCAAGTGGATATTTAGTTTTACCATATATTGTTTTTGCACAAACAATTGCTTTATTATCCTCAGTTAAAATTGGTAATTTGCCAGATACACCTTCACCAACAGGCACTGTCAATCGGGTAGTTAAAGGTGTAATTATCCATGAATACAAGAAGTAGTCACACAATTTTTGAAAAGGGGAATGACGAGAAGATGACTTTGACAGCAGGAAAAACACAAGCAATGAAAAATTTGATGAGCGATGAAGGGATAATTGCAGCACTAGCAATTGACCAACGTGGCGCATTAAAGAAAATGATGAAAGCTTTAGATTTTGAACCAAAAGCAGGCGATATCGAACGTTTTAAAGAATTGGTAAGTGAAGAATTAACCCCATATGCTTCATCTATTCTTTTGGACCCAGAGTATGGTCTGCCAGCTAGTAAAGTTCGAGCGGCTAATAGTGGTTTATTAATTGCTTATGAAAAAACTGGTTATGATGCCACTGTCCCTGGTCGCTTACCTGATTTATTATCTATTTGGTCAGCAAAGCGTATCAAAGAGCAAGGGGCAGATGCAGTAAAATTCTTACTTTACTATGATGTAGACGAAGGTAAAGAAATTAATGAGCAAAAACACGCTTTTGTGGAACGAATCGGTAGTGAATGTGCAGCTGAAGATATTCCGTTTTACCTTGAACTATTGTCTTATGATGCCAATAATGCTGATAATGGATCTAAAGAATTTGCCAAAGTAAAACCACATAAAGTAATCGAAATGATGAAAGAATTCTCAAAACCACGCTATCAAGTAGATGTCTTGAAAGTGGAAGTTCCAGTGAATATGAAATTTGTGGAAGGTTTTGCAGAAGGTGAAGTTGTTTATAGTAAAGAAGAGGCAGCTAAATACTTTAAGGAACAAAGTGAAGCAACAGATTTACCATTTATCTTCTTAAGTGCGGGTGTTTCTGCTACATTATTCCAAGATACATTACGTTTTGCTCATGAAGCCGGTTCTACTTTCAATGGAGTGTTGTGTGGCAGAGCGACTTGGGCAAATGGCGTAAAACCATTTGTTACAGGTGATGAAAAACAAGTAAGAGAATGGTTGCAAACACAAGGACGTAAAAATATAGAAGATCTAAATGAAGTCTTAAAAGAAACTGCGACACCTGTTAAATTGTAAATCATTGAGTATTGAAGCTAGTTTTATTTTACAATTTTTAAGATTTTGTAGGAGAAAACTAGCTTTTTTTTACATAGGCTTATACTTTCAGATTGCAATCTGTTATACTACTGTTGATTAGAGGGGAAGGGAGTTATGACGATGGTAGCTATGTTTAACAGCAAGCAACCTTTGTACGATCAATTAGTTGATTTATTAAAAGAGAAAATCGAGACTGAACTAGAACCGAATACCAAGTTAGAATCTGAACGTGAATTGTCCAATCGTTATGGCTTAAGCCGCACCACAGTACGTTTAGCATTGCAAGAATTAGAGAAGATGGGCTATATTTATCGGCGTCATGGAAAAGGGACCTATGTTTCAGATTTATCTAAAAAAGCAAAAAATATTACGAGTGCCTATAGTTTTACTGAACAGATGAAAGCTTTAGGGAAGCAACCCAAGACGGTCATTTTGGAATTTGAAACGATTGAGGCGAATAAATATTTTGCGAGTAAATTACAGGTTTCATTAGGAGAACCTCTCTATAAAATGAAGAGATTACGCCTAGCAGATGACGAACCAATGATGTTAGAACGGACCTATTTGCCTGTGAAAAAATTTTGGAATCTAACCCAAAAGCTACTTGAAACGAAACCTTTATATGATTTGTTTTCTCAGGATTATCAACAAGTTGTTCATATTGCTGAAGAAGAGTTTTATGCGAGCATCGTACGCAATAAAGATATGAGTTATCTTGAGATTTCGGAAGGTTCAGCAGTTTTGAATTTAGTGCGTACAACTTATAATATTAATAATGAAGTTATCGAATATACGCTGAGTGTTGCTAGGGCTGATCAGTTTCATTATCAAGTTCGGCATATTAGAAATTAAGCTAAAGTGTATCTTAGTGCAAAGCTGGGATACACTTTTTCTGTCATGAAAAATATGGTAGGATGAAATGTAGAAAATGGAGGAATTATTTTGATTAAAATACATTTAAAAAATAAACAAAATGAAATTGTGGAATATTATTATAAGCAAGATCGTTTGATTACGTTAACTGCTGCAGGCGAAGGAATGGCTTCTTTAGGTTGGAAAGAATATGCCTATAACGAAGGAGATTATTTTGAAGTCGAATTAGTTGATGAAGGAAAGTACTTTATCGTTAAGATGGATGAATGTTTACCACCAACGCTGATGTATATTCCTAATGATACTTGGCATTTTCCAATTTTGTTTGCTGAAGAAAAGCGTTTGGCCTCGCCGGAAAATCTATTTTTGGCTAATAACCATAGCGTTTATGTGCGTAAGGCTTATGATTTTGAAATAGAACAATATAAGAATTTGACTTATAATCCACATGATCAGGAACAAGATTCTGGGGCTTTTCCTCATGCAAGTGCCAATGTTGAAACCCGTGGCGAATCCGTGTTCTTTGCTAAAAACACAATTGATGGCAGTTATACTAGTCTAGGTCATGGAAAATATCCATTCCAGTCTTGGGGGATTAACCAACAAGCGGATGCGCAATTAACAATTGACTTTGGACGTAAGGTGAAAATTAACCGGTGCCATTTGGTGTTACGTGCTGATTTTCCACATGATTCTTATTGGACGCAAGCGACTTTGGTTTTTGATGATGGAGTAGAGATTTTCCCACTTGAAAAATCATCTGCCATTCAAGCGTTTGATTTTAAAGAACACTCTACGCAAAAGATCGTGCTTAAAGATTTAATCAAACATGAAGATGAGTCTCCATTTCCTGCTTTAATTCAATTAGAGTGCTTTGGCTGGGAAGGTTAAACTTGCTTAATATTGCTTGCAAAACAGGTCAAGAACCGATATCATTAACTTTGCAATCGGTCTTATAAATGTTTTGCGAGCTTTTTGCTTATTAAGACGATTTGAATACGGAAATAGTGAAATATTAGTAGAAAGAAAGGAAAATGTTTGATGTCAGAACCAGCGATTAAATATCGTTTGATTAAAAAAGAAAAACATACAGGGGCGCGTTTAGGCGAATTGATTACACCTCATGGTACTTTTCCAACGCCAATGTTCATGCCTGTGGGAACTTTAGCTACAGTTAAAACCATGTCACCAGAAGAATTAAAAGAAATGGGTGCCGGTGTCATTTTGAGTAATACTTATCATCTGTGGTTACGTCCCGGAGAAGATTTAGTGGAAAAAGCCGGTGGATTGCATAAGTTTATGAACTGGGACCAACCGATTTTAACAGATTCGGGCGGTTTTCAAGTTTTCTCATTAGCTGATATGCGCAATATTGAAGAAGAAGGAGTCCATTTTAAAAATCATTTAAATGGTTCGCCACTATTCTTATCACCAGAAAAAGCAATCAATATTCAAAATAAATTAGGCTCAGATATCATGATGAGCTTTGATGAGTGTCCGCCGTTTAATGAAAGCTATGATTATGTGAAAAAATCAATTGAACGCACTTCGAGATGGGCAGAACGTGGCTTAAAAGCGCATAAGAACCCGGATCGTCAAGGATTATTTGGGATTATCCAAGGAGCAGGCTTTGAAGATTTACGTCGCCAAAGTGCCCGCGATTTGGTTAGTCTTGATTTTCCAGGATATTCTATTGGAGGATTGTCTGTAGGTGAAAGTAAAGAAGAAATGAATCGCGTCTTAGAATTTACAACTCCATTAGTGCCTGAAAATAAACCGCGCTATCTTATGGGAGTTGGAGCACCAGATTCTTTAATTGATGGCGTGATTCGTGGGGTGGATATGTTTGACTGCGTATTACCAACTAGAATTGCCCGCAATGGTACTTGTATGACTTCAAAAGGCCGTTTAGTAGTGAAAAATGCGCAGTATGCCGAAGATTTCCGTCCAATTGATGAAAAGTGTGATTGCTATACATGTCGTCATTACACCCGCGCATATGTCCGTCATTTGATTAAATGTGATGAAACTTTTGGATTGCGACTAACTTCCTATCATAATCTATATTTCTTACTAAACTTAATGAAACAAGTTCGAGAAGCGATTATGAACGATAACTTATTAGAGTTCAGAGAATATTTCTTTGAAGAATACGGTTTTAATAAAGCTAATGCAAAAAATTTCTAGATATGGTAGAATGATTTTGTAACAAATTGCTTGAATAAGTGAAAAGAAAGGAAATGTCTAGATTTGAATTATATGTCAATGATTTTTATGTTGATTCTTTTCGGAGGTATGATGTTTTTCATGTCTCGTTCACAAAAGAAACAACAACAACAAAGAGAAGAATTACTGAACAATATGAAACCTGGTAGCAAAGTGGTTACTATTGGTGGATTACATGGTGTAATTGCAGCGATTAATGAATCTGCCAACACGGTGGACATCGATTGCGAAGGGGTCATTTTAGAATTTGACCGCAATGCTATTCGTACTGTGACTGCACCAACAGCAGTTCAAGCTGAAGAAACAACTACTGAAACGGTAGAAGAAACAGAAGAAAAATAATAATTTGCTTAATAGTGCTGTAGAAAAGGCTGAAAGATTCGATTTTGAATTTTTCGGCCTTTTAATTATAAGGTCGTTAAGCAGCTTGGGCAGTCATTAAGGAATTTGTGTGTGCGTTCAAAGGTTTTGAAAAAATCAACCTGAAATTGAGTATGAGGCACTAATGATTTTAAATTTGACTCTCGGAAAATCATAACTTTGAATGCTATTTAGTATTACCTATCACTGAGAAAAATAGAGGTAAGGATAATTTCTCAAGCGGAAGTTCGAATTTTACAATGTTCAGCTGCCAACGATATATTTTGTAATTTTTTTGAAAAATACCTGAAAATGTGAAAAGTTTTTCAATTGTTTTTTGAGTTATTCAAATACAGATGGAAAATAAAAAATAAAAGTGATAATATTTCTCAATTAGATATTTCGATATTTTATTTTGGTAAAAACATTTTTAAATCAACGTTTCTGATATAAGTTATAAACTTTATTTGATATATTTATAAAAACCGTGAAAAAAATCACAGAAATCTATTTACAAATCTCCTCTGCTGTTGTATATTAAACGTGTGAAATGGTTAACAAAAAATTATGCGAAAGCGCAGGAGGAACCATATGGCTAAGAAAAATGAAACAGTAGTAGAAGAAGTAAAAACAAATGATGTACAAGCAGTCATTGATGAACTAGCTGCAAAAGCAAATGTAGCGCTAGAAAAAATGAGTGACTTTGATCAAGAAAAAGTAGATTATATTGTACACCAAGGGGCCATAGCTGCCTTAGATAAACATATGATGTTGGCAAAAATGGCCATTGAAGAAACTGGTCGTGGGGTATACGAAGATAAAGCAATCAAAAACATGTATGCTTCTGAATATATCTGGAACAACATTAAACATGATAAAACAGTTGGCGTGATTAATGAGGATAAACAAAAGGGCTTAATCGAAGTGGCTGAACCAGTCGGCGTTATTTGTGGGGTGACACCAACAACTAACCCAACTTCAACCACTATCTTCAAATCGTTAATTGCCTTGAAGACTAGAAACCCAATTATTTTCGCCTTCCATCCAAGTGCTCAAAAATGTTCAGCTGAAGCAGCACGTATCGTTCGTGATGCAGCCATTGAAGCTGGGGCACCCGAAAATTGTATTCAATGGATTGAACACCCATCAATTGAAGCAACTCAAACATTAATGAATCACCCAGGAGTTGCCACTGTATTAGCAACAGGTGGTGCCGGCATGGTTAAATCAGCCTACTCAACTGGTAAACCAGCTTTAGGTGTAGGTCCTGGTAACGTGCCATCCTATATTGAAAAAACAGCTAAAATTAAACGTGCTGTCAATGACTTGATTTTATCTAAAACATTTGATAATGGTATGATTTGTGCTTCTGAACAAGCAGTAATTGTTGATAAAGAAGTTTACGATGAAGTGAAAGCTGAATTTGCTGCTCACAATGTATATTTTGTGAAACCAAATGAAATATCAAAATTAGAAGCAGTAGTGATGAACGAAGCGAAAACTGTGGTTAATCCAAAAGTCGTTGGTCATCATGCTCGTGAAATTGCTGCTTGGGCTGGAATTGAAGTGCCAAGTGATACAAAAATGTTAATTGTGGAATTAGAGGGTGTAGGTCCTGATTATCCACTATCACGTGAAAAATTATCACCAGTTTTAGCAATGGTAAAAGCCAACAGCACGGAACATGGATTTGAACTATGTGAAGGTATGTTAAACTTAGGTGGTTTAGGTCATACAGCAGTGATCCATACAGAAGATGAAGACTTACAAGTGAAATTTGGTTTACGCATGAAAGCTTGCCGTATCTTAGTGAACAACCCATCTGCAGTCGGTGGTATTGGGGATATCTATAATGAAATGATTCCTTCACTTACTCTAGGTTGTGGTTCATACGGTAAGAACTCTGTATCTAGAAACGTATCAGCCGTTAACTTGATTAACGTAAAAACTATAGCGAAACGGAGAAATAACATGCAATGGTTCAAATTACCACCAAAAATTTACTTTGAAAAAAATGCTCTACTATATCTAGAAAAAATGCCTAATGTTGAACGTGTAATGTTAATCTGTGACCCTGGTATGGTTCAATTTGGTTATGCTGATATCGTTCGTGGTGTGTTAAACCGTCGCCGTAACGATGTGAAAGTGGAAGTATTCTCAGATGTTGAACCAAACCCTTCAACAAATACTGTTTACAAAGGATTAGAAATGATTGTAGATTTCCAACCGGATACAATTATTGCTCTTGGTGGAGGTTCTGCAATGGACGCGGCTAAAGCGATGTGGTTATTCTTTGAACATCCAGATACTTCATTCTTTGGCGCAAAACAAAAATTCTTAGATATTCGTAAACGTACTTACAAGATTCCAGTGGCGGAAAAAGTACAGTTTGTATGTATTCCAACTACATCAGGTACAGGTTCAGAGGTAACGCCATTTGCTGTTATTACTGATAGTGAAACACATGTCAAATATCCATTAGCTGACTATGCATTAACGCCGCATATTGCAATCGTTGATCCGCAATTCGTAATGACTGTACCTGCGTCCGTTACAGCTGACACTGGTATGGATGTGTTAACTCATGCGATTGAATCGTATGTTTCAGTAATGGCATCTGATTATACTCGTGGATTAAGCTTACAAGCAATTAAGATTGTCTTTGATTACTTAGAAAAATCAGTGAAAAATCCTGACTTAGAATCACGTGAAAAAATGCATAATGCTTCTACTATGGCTGGTATGGCGTTTGCAAATGCATTCTTAGGTATTTCTCACTCGATTGCACATAAAATTGGTGGAGAATATGGTATTCCACATGGACGTACAAATGCAATTCTATTGCCAGAAATTATCCGTTTCAATGCGAAAGATCCTCAAAAACATGCGATGTTCCCTAAATATGATTACTTCCGAGCTGATACAGACTATGCAGACATTGCGAAATTCTTAGGTCTACCTGGTGAAACAACTGAAGAATTAGTGGAAGCATTGGCAACAGCTGTATATGATTTAGGCTGTCGTGTAGGTATCAAGATGAACTTGAAAGCACAAGGAGTTACTCAAGAAGTTCTTGATTCAACAATCGATCGTATGGCAGAATTAGCTTACGAAGACCAATGTACAACTGCTAACCCTAAAGAACCATTAATTTCTGAATTAAAACAAATCATCTTAAATGTCTATGAAGAAAAATAAGTAACTGAATAGATAATTGTTTTGAGCCTTCCTTCTATCATAAAGTGGGAAGGCTTTTTTGAGTTAAGATGAAAAATATATAAATCGGCTGCTGAAAGTTTCTGAAAGTTTTTTAGAAAAATCCCTTGACTCATCATTTGAATCGTGATATTCTAACAAAGTCGCTGAAATCAAACGGCTAAATAAAATAAATTTTCAATACGTTTTAAACTTTTTAAAAATTAAGCTTGACAATGAATTGAACGTTTGTTATGATATCAAAGTCGCTGATTA
>NZ_JAKUDS010000014.1 GCF_023221775.1 Enterococcus cecorum
CCCTCCTTATAAAATAAAAAACGTACACTTTAAATGTCTACAACAATCAAAGTGTACGTTAAAAGA
Source organism: Enterococcus cecorum (assembly GCF_023221775.1). Lineage (GTDB taxonomy): Bacteria > Bacillota > Bacilli > Lactobacillales > Enterococcaceae > Enterococcus_E > Enterococcus_E cecorum_A. Next base: position 67 of record NZ_JAKUDS010000014.1, read on the forward strand.
AAAAAGCCACTGTAGATTGTTGTGATTTCTACGTGGCTAGTGTATGCAAGATTAAATGCTTTAGCCATCATAGATACAAACATACTTTTCGTTTGTACCCATAATGAATATGAATACAAACCTATCTAAAATAGCTAAAGTAAAAGTTATTCAGTTTTTGCGGATTATTCTTTTTCATATCGATTCGCTCCAAACTGATGTAAGATTGATAACAGTATAAGCCGTGTACACGCAATTGTCAATACGGAAAATGAGAAATTGTTAAAAAAAGTGAAAAATAAATGAACAAACTAAACAAAGTCATCTTCAAAAAAGTGTAAAACTTCATTCATCGTCAATTTTGCTTTTTCTTCATTTGATAAATCCTTAATAATCTTCCCTTTTTTCAATACAATTAAACGATTACCATATTTCAGTGCGTCTTCCATACGATGGGTAATCATCATACAAGTTAACTGTTTTTGTTCAACAATTTCAGCTGTTAAATGCATTAATTGTTTGGCTGTTTTTGGATCCAATGCCGCTGTATGTTCATCAAGTAATAATAATTTTGGTGATTGGATAGTAGCCATTAATAAACTTAAAGCTTGTCTTTGTCCGCCAGATAAATCACCAGTAGCACTTTGTAGATGGGCTTCGAGTCCATTTCCGATTTGGGCACATAATTGATAGAATTCCTCTTGATATTGACTAAGTTTTCTTAACTTTAAGGTGCGTTTTTGCCCACGAAATTTTGCTAATAATAAATTTTCAGCTACAGTCATTCTAGGTGCAGTCCCCATTTTAGGATCTTGGAAAACGCGAGCAATAAAAGGCGCTCTTAATTCTTCACTAAGATGCGTAACTTCTTGATTATCGATAAAAATCTTACCGGAAGTAGCTGGCAAACTCCCTGAAATAGTATTAAAAAGTGTACTCTTACCGGCACCATTTCCACCTAAAACCGTCACAAAATCACCGGCATTAACCTGAAAGTCAATATGATCTAATAATACTTTTTCTTCATTGCTACCATTATGAATGATTTTAGTAATATTTTCTAATCGTAACATACTCATTTACTCATCCCCTCTAAACCTGTCTTTAAGTTCAACGCTTTTCTCAATTGTGGAATTAATAGACAAATCGCTAATATCATGGATGAGAAAATCTTGATGTATGTTGTAGGGAAACCAACCTTAATAACGAATAAAATTAATAATTGATATATAATACTACCAATAACGATGGCTATTAAACGTTCAAATAAAGTTAAATTTCCATATAATACTTCACCAATGATAATCGAAGCCAAACCAATAACGATTACCCCTACGCCTTTAGAGACATCTGCATAACCATCATGTTGGGCAATTAAGGCTCCAGATAAAGCAATCACGCCATTAGACAAAACTAAACCTAAAATTTTCATCGCATCTGTATGGATTCCTAAAGATTTGGCCATCGTTTCATTATCACCCGTCGCAATATAGGCTTGTCCTAAATGAGTATCAAAAAAGAAATATAATAATGCAACGATAATCGCAACAATGATGAATCCCATAAAAACAATATCAAAATAATCTGGAAGAGACATCTTATTAAAAAAGTCAAAAAGTCGCTGTTGGTGTAATAATGAAAGGTTTGGGGACTGCATCACAAATAGCATTACAGAATTTAGCCCAGACATGACTAAAATTCCTGCTAAGATAACCGGTATTTTCCCTTTCGTATAAAGCAAGCCTGTCACTAGCCCAGCCCCCATACCAGCTAAAATTCCTAATAGAGTTGCTAATACTGGGGAAATCCCATGCGTAATTGCTGTAACACAGACTGCCCCACCCAAAGGAAATGAACCTTCTGTCGTCATATCCGGGAAATTTAAAATACGATAAGTCATAAAGATACCTAGACCAAGGACACTCCATAAAAGCCCTTGACCAATTGCTGAAATAATCATTTTAACCTCCAAGCGTTTTCATCAAAAAATTTAAAATAAGTGAAATAAGTCCAAGTCAGACCTATTTCACTATATCATGTTTATTATTTATTGCCTACAATTTGCGCCTCTTTTTTGAGATTATCTGGAATTTGAATACCTAAAAATTCGGCTTGTTTTTCATTCAAGACGGTCACACCTTCATTAAAAGTATAGACTGGCGTCACAGAAGGATCAGCACCTTTTAGAATTTGCACGACCATTTGTCCTGTTTTCTTACCTAAAGTATATTGATCAATCCCCACAGTTGCTAAACCACCTTGTTCAACCATCGTATCTACTGAAGTAATAATTGGTGTTTTAGATTTATTTGCTTCTCCAACGACTGCTTGCATCGCATTGGCAATCGTATTATCAAGAGGAATATAAATAAAATCAACATTTTGGCTCATCACTTGAACGGTTTGCGCAATTTCATTGGTTGAAGCAACTGGATATTCTTTAACTGCCATCCCAAGTGATTCCGCTGTTTTGCTAGCTTCATTCACTTGATATTTTGAATTGACTTCTGTTGATGAATAAAGCATCCCTACTGTTTTCGCATTTGGCAATAATTCTTTTCCTAATTTAATTTGAGAAGCGACTGGTGGTTGGTCAGATACACCGGTAACATTTCCTCCAGGATTGTCTAAACTAGCCACTAATTTTGCCCCTACAGGATCAGTAACTGCCCCTAAAACAATCGGAATATCTTTGGTCGTATTCGCTAAACTTTGGGCAGCTGGTGTCGCAACCCCAACCAATACATCGGCTTTTTTATCGACTAACTGTTGACTCATCGTTGCTAATTTACTTTGATCGGCTTGACCATTTTGAAAAACAATCTTTAAATTCTTACCTTCTTTATAGCCAGCTTCTTTTAAAGCATCTTTCACACCCTTTGTAATCGTATCTAAAGCTGGATGTGAGACAAACTGTAAAATGCCGACTGTTTGCACTTTATCCTCAGCTTTTTTTGATGTTTTTGCTGGCGTATCCATTGTTTGATAGATAAAAAAGCCAATCACAATGGCAATAATTACAACGACACTAGCGATTAATCCCTTATTTTTCATCATTCATTTCTCCTAACTCATTTAAATTTCATCTTTTAAAAATAAAAAAGCAACCTCCTAATTGGAAATTGCCTAAACAAAAACCGCATAGGATCGACATCTATGCGGGTAAATTCAATTATAACCGGCATAAATACAAACTTTTTCGTTCATTAAAAAGATTGTATCTATGGAATTGTCCTCAATACAATCTTATCTACGCCAAAAACGCCATGCTTTGTATGCTGTGTTTTGCTTTGATAATTTCATAATGACGACCTCCTATATTTGATGGTTCTAATATACAAAAATTTTTAAGACTCGTCAATAGAAAAATGAAAAAATTTTAATCTTTCTCTATTAGTTTACATAATACAAATACATACAAGTGATAGAGATTTTATTTTATTTTTAAAGAGAACTTAGCTATAATAAGTAAAGGAATCTGAAAGAAACGAGGAAAGTATATGTCATTTGATGGAATCTTTACCCACTTAATGGTTGATGAATTAAATCAACAACTAAGTGGTGGTCGAATCAGTAAAATTCATCAACCTTATGAAAATGAAATTATCTTAACTATCCGCTCACAAGGAAAAAATCATAAATTATTAATCTCTGCGCATCCAAGTTATGCACGTATCCAATTAACACAAACCCCTTATGTTAATCCAGATACACCGCCAAATTTTATTATGATGCTTAGAAAATATTTAGACGGTGCCATTTTAGATTTTCTAGAACAAATCGACAATGATCGGGTTGTGCATTTTCATATCAAAAAGCGCGATGAACTCGGAGATATGCAAGAAATTATTTTAATTGTGGAACTTATGGGCAGACATAGTACGATTTGCTTAGTGAACAAACAAACAGGTAAAATTTTAGATGCCATAAAACATATCGGCAGCTCACAAAATAGTTACCGCCTACTACTTCCTGGTGTCGAATATGTCCATCCACCAAAGCAAACAGCAGCTAATCCATTTACAATCGATAAGGTACGGCTATTTGAATTACTCTCACAAACCAATGAATTAAATACCAAATACTTACAACAAAACTTTCAAGGGCTTGGAAAAGATACCGCCAGTGAGTTAATTTATCGTTTGCAACAACATCCGAACGATAAAATCCAAGTTTGGCAAACATTCTTTCAAGAGTTAAAACGAGTTCAGCCAACTTTAACACGTATCAATCAAAAAGAATTTTTCAGCCCAATTAATTATACTTACCAAACAAATAAGGCTGAAGAAATCCAAGAATTTGAAACATTAAGCGAATTACTTGAAGCCTTTTACCATGATAAAGCCCAACGAGATCGTGTACGCCAACAAGGAAATGAATTAATCAAAAAAGTAGAAAATGAGCTGAGTCGCAATCAAACCAAGCTCAAAAAGCGTGAACAAACATTAGCAGAATCTGAAAATGATGAAATTTTAAGACAAAAAGGCGAATTGCTCACTACCTTCATGTCACAAGTACCAAAAGGAGCTGAAAAAGTAACTTTAGATAATTATTACGAAAATAATCAGCCATTAACAATTGCTTTAAATCCAGCCTTATCTGCTAATCAAAATGCGCAAAAATATTTTCAACGCTATCAAAAATTGCGAAATGCTGTCAAATTAATTCACGAACAAATTGATGAAGCAAAAGCCGAAATCGATTATCTTGAATCTGTTCTGGCGCAATTAGAGCTAGCTGAACCAACTGAATTACAGGGAATTCGTGAAGAACTAGTCAGTCAAGGCTATTTAAAAAACAAACAAATCAAAGGAAGTAAAAAAGCAGCACCAAGTAAACCGGATAGCTATCAAACATCAAGTGGGATCGAAATTTTAGTCGGTAAAAATAATTTACAAAATGATCAATTAACCTTAAAGCAAGCTAGAAAAACGGATTACTGGTTCCATACCAAAGATATACCTGGATCACATGTCATTTTAAAAACAGACCAACCAAGTGATCAAGATATATTAGAAGCAAGTGAACTAGCTGCCTTTTTCTCAAAATATCGCTATTCAGCCCAAGTGCCTGTCGATTGTGTACAGGTCAAATATATCAAGAAACCCAATGGCGCAAAACCGGGCTATGTCATCTACACTAATCAAACGACTAACTTTGTCACACCTAAAGCTGATGTTATCGAACGTTTAAGAAAACAATAAAGAAAAAAACGTTATCTTTCCGAATAGGTCAGATAACGTTTTTGTTATGCTTCTTGATAATAAATCAAGCGTCCTTTTCTCTTCTGTAAGGGGCGATTATTTTTAAGAAGTAGCTCATTTTTAAACATTTTAATAAATTCGCTATTCATTTGTCCTACTTCATCAAAAACAAACCACTGAATCGGTCCTACAGTAGGCGGTGTTGTTAAGGAACCGACATAATGATAATAACTTTTTTGATTCGGTAAAAAGATATCCGGATTAAACCACTGAATATGATGATCAAAATCCCAAATTTCATCTCCATGATCGTGACAGATGTGATTGGACATAAAGACAGTCTCAAATAAGATGCCCACAACCAGATTCACTTGTTTTTTACTAGTATGCACCAAATGAAATTCTAAAGGTGCTTGAATTTCATCTAACACATGTTCACTAGGCATATGAAAATGAATATCGGTTAAAAAATATTTTTCACCTTGATAAACCAAATGTGAAAGTTGGTCAAAAGGAACAAAGTGAATGGTATTTTTGAATTCCTTCTCGGTAAATTTTTGCTTCTGATAAAAGAATTGAATCTTCTCTGATTCTGGAATCGCTATTGTTTCTTGCTTTTTTAAATGAATCGGAGACTGATAGGCAAATTCCGCTCCTTTTTTAAATCTATCGCACAATAAATGCCAATACTCTGGTCCAGTTTTCCCACTATAATCCCAATAAACCTCTAAATTTTGATGCATCGCTTTCACCGTCCTTTATCATAAAAGGCTAATACTCACTTTTCGAATGATTAAAAGTAAGATTAGCCTGATATCCTTATATTAACATAAATGGGTTACTTTAACCAATTTTCTGGATCATGTTTCCAAGCTGTAAGTAAAGCTAAGTCATCCTCTGAAATATAACCTTCTTCAAGAGCAGTTTGAATAAGCGTTGTATAATTGGTCAAGGTAACAAGTGGTAATTGGGCTGTATTAAAATTAGTCGCTCCTTTTGGTAATTCATAGGTAAAAATAGCTGCTACCCCTAAGACATCAGCCCCTTCTCGTTTGGCTGCCTGACATGCTTCTAGTACACTTCCACCTGTAGAAATTAAATCTTCAATTACAACCATTTTTTGACCAGGGGTAATTTGACCTTCAATTTGATTGCCTTTTCCATGATCTTTCGCTTTACTGCGGATATACACCATTGGTAAATCTAAAATTTCTGCTACCCAGGCAGCATGCGGAATCCCAGCAGTGGCAGTGCCAGCAATTACTTCGACTTCAGGAAATTGCTTTTTGATTTTTTCAGCTAGCCCCTTGGCAATTAAACGACGAACCTTAGGAAAACTCATCGTTAAACGGTTATCACAATAAATTGGACTCTTAATCCCACTCGCCCAAGTAAAGGGTTCATTTGGGCTTAAAAATACCGCCTTAATCGCTAATAAATTTTGTGCTACTTGTTGTTCAATTGATAGACTCATTCTTCACCATTCCATTCTTTTTTAATTGCTTGGTAAGCTTCATAAGGATTCTCAGCTTGGGTAATCGGTCTTCCCACCACGATAAAATTAGCGCCATATTCTTTAGCTAAGCCTGGGGTTACCACACGTTTTTGATCACCAACTTGACTACCACTTGGACGAATACCAGGAGTTAAACAGACAAAATCATCACTTGTTGCTTGATGGATGGCACTTGCTTCCAAGGCTGAACAAACCACTCCTGCTAATCCAGCTTGTTGGCTACATTTGGCATAATTAATCACACTTGCTAATAAATCACCAGGAATTTTTTGTTCTTGATTCATCTGTTCTTGGCTAGTAGAAGTTAGCTGCGTAACTGCAATTAACATAGGCACTTTTCCATTGCTTCCTTCCGTTAGTCCTTTTAGTGCTGCTTGCATCATTTGAATGCCACCTGCAGCATGAACATTGGTTAATTTTACGCCAAGTTTAGCAATTCCTTTCATGGCTTTCTCGACCGTGTTAGGAATATCATGTAATTTTAAATCTAAAAAAATATCATGACCTTGTTCTTTTAAAAATTGGACAATCGCTGGGCCTTCTTGATAAAATAATTCCATCCCAATTTTCACAAATAGTGATTCGTCTGCAGGGAATTTCGCTAAAAATTGTTCGATTTGCGCTTTAGAAGCAAAATCTAAGGCAATGATAGGTCTATTTTCTTGCATTTTTCTTTTCCTCTCTCACTTCTTGAATTAATTGGGATAGACTTTCAATTCCTAGTTCATCCATCCGCTTTGGTAAGGCCTCAATTAATTTTGGACAAATATAAGGGTCCGTGAAGTTCGCTGTGCCTACCGCTACGGCACTCGCTCCAGCAAGATACATTTCAATGACATCATCAACATGCATCACGCCCCCCATCCCAATAATAGGTAAATCAGAAACGCTCGCTACTTGATGAATTAAGCGAATAGCTACTGGTTTAATAGCCGGACCAGACAAGCCACCTGTTTGGTTTGCTAAAATAGGCTTTCTTGTATTTAAATCTATGCGCATCCCTAATAAAGTATTAATCATTGAGAAGCCATCAGCTCCGGCACTTTCAACCGCTTGAGCAATTGGGATTATATCCGTAACATTTGGTGAAAGTTTGACATAAATTGGTACACTACTGACCTTTTTAACCGCGGTGACTAAATCAAATATCACTTCAGGATTAGTACCAAAGGCAATTCCGCCATGTTTGACATTTGGACAAGAAACATTTAACTCGATGGCATGTACATTTTTGGCATCCCCGATTTTACCACAAACCTCGATATAATCTTCTTTTGTAGAACCAGCAACATTGGCAATAATTGGTAATCGTGGAAATTCTTTTGCTAAATGGGGCAAGATTTCATTCATGACAACTTCTAACCCCGGATTTTGTAAACCAATTGCATTCAACATGCCACTTGGTGTTTCTGCCACACGCGGCGTAGGATTGCCAAAACGAGCAACTGGGGTGGTCGCTTTAATCATGACTGCCCCGAGCTGTTCAATATCATAATATTTGGCATATTCTTTCCCAAATCCGAAGCAACCAGAAGCGGGCATAATTGGATTTTTCAGATTTAATCCAGGTAGTTTGACTTGTAATCGATTCATTAGTAAATCACCGTCCCAGCTTGAAAAATTGGTCCCTCATCACAAACTTTTACACTTGCTTGTTTGGTTGGATCATCTTTTTTATGACAGACACAGGCATAACATGCACCCATTCCGCAAGCCATTCTTGATTCCAAAGAGAGTTGAACATCGGCTACTTTTTGATAAAATAAGCTTTCTACTTTTTTTAACATCCCATTATTGCCACAAGTGAAAACCGCTTTTGGCATTGCTGCATTTTTTGATAAATACTCATCTAAAAGCTGGCCAACATTTCCCTTAAAACCAATCGAACCATCATCTGTAGCAATCAAGGTGCGACCAAGAGCTTGAAATTCATCAATATAATAACTCACTTCACCATTGGCATAACCTAAGAAATGCACAGGGCGTACTCCTTTTTCGATTAATCGTTTGGATAGTTCATATAATGGCGGAATGCCAATCCCACCGCCAATAATGTAGACCTCATCACCTGCATGAACACCCTCAAGACTAAATCCATTACCTAAAGGCCCCATACAATCTAATTGATCGCCTTCTTGTAATTGAGAGAAAACTTGTGTCCCTTGTCCTTGCACACGATAGATTAAAGTCACGGTTTGATTTTCTTGATTGATTTGATTAATACTAATTGGTCGACGTAATAATAAATCTGCTTGTGGGACACGTAAATGTAAAAATTGTCCTGGATGATGCATTTGTTTGACCAATTGTCCGGTTAAGACTAATTCAAAAATTTTAGGTGCAAGTTGGTGATTTGAGACCACTGTCATTAATTCTTGTTTCATGCCACTACCTTTCCTTTCCTGCCATCATTTTAAAAGATAAGCAAGAATGACCTTGCCTATCTTTAACGTTAAATTGCTTGTGTAGTAAATGCTTGAGATTCCATCACTTTTAAGATTGCATCGGCTGTATCTAATGAAGTGAAAAGTGGTACCCCATGTTCAACAGATTCACGGCGAATATGGAAACCATCTTCAGCATTATTTTGACGATTTTTATCCATCGTGTTAATCACCATCTGTAAGCTACCATCACGGATATAGTCAATCACATGTTTTTCAGAGGCTTGATGAATCTTAGCCACTGTTTTACATTTGATTCCATTTTGTTCAAAGTATTTCGCTGTTCCTGCAGTAGCTAAAATACTAAAGCCAATCTCGACAAAACGTTTGGCTAAGGAAAGTGCTTCTTCTTTACTATCATCTGCAATGGTAAATAAAACAGTACCAAAACTTGGAATATGCAGACCACTCGCCTCAAAAGCTTTATACAAGGCTTTTTCCAGATTTTTATCTGAACCCATAACTTCACCCGTTGACTTCATCTCAGGTCCTAAATACGTATCTACTTTTAACAATTTAGTAAATGAAAAGACCGGTGCTTTAATATGAACGTTTTCACTAGTTGGATATAACCCATTTGGATAGCCCATTTCTGTCAAATCTTCGCCTAGAATCGCTCTAGTTGCTACTTGCGCCATCGGAATACCAGTTACTTTACTTAAGAATGGTACTGTACGACTTGCTCGCGGATTGACTTCAATGACATAAACTTGATCATCGTGAATCACAAATTGAATATTCATCATACCCACACAATTTAAACCAATGGCTAATCGTTTGGTATACGCTTCAATCGTTTGAATTTGTTCTGGTGATAAAGTTTGTGGTGGATAAACAGCCATTGAATCCCCCGAGTGGACACCGGCACGTTCGATGTGTTCCATTATCCCTGGAATCAAAACATTTTTACCATCACTGATTGCATCGACTTCGCATTCTTTACCAACTAAATAACGGTCTACTAATACTGGATGTTCTGGAGAAGCTTTGACTGCATTTTCCATATAATCTTCTAAGTCGGCTTGATTTTGGACAATTTCCATCGCACGACCTCCCAAGACATAACTTGGACGGACTAGTACTGGATATCCAATACGTTTAGCAATTTCTACGGCTTCAGCTTTATTCGTTGCGGTATCACCTGGTGGCTGTGGAATACTTAAATCTTTTAAAGCTTGTTCAAATAAATCACGATTTTCGGCACGATCAAGGTCTTCAATTTGAGTACCTAAGATATTGACACCATTTTTTACCAATTGTTCAGCTAAATTAATCGCGGTTTGGCCACCAAATTGTACAATAACGCCGATTGGTTGTTCTAATTCAATGACATTTAAGACATCTTCAATCGTCAATGGTTCAAAGTATAGTTTGTCAGAAATTGAAAAGTCAGTAGAAACTGTTTCAGGATTACTATTCATAATGACAGCTTCATAACCAGCTTTTTGAATGGCTTTAACCGAATGAACCGTCGCATAGTCAAACTCTACCCCTTGACCAATACGGATAGGACCTGATCCTAGCACTAATACTGAGTCTTTAGGAGAGCGAATCGATTCATTTTCAAATTCGTAGGTACTATAGAAATAAGGGGTACTTGATTCAAATTCAGCAGCACAGGTATCAACCATTTTATAAACAGGTTTGATTTGATTGGCTAATCTAAATTGGCGGACCTCTTCCATCGTCATTTGCCAAAGCTCGGCAATCTTTTTATCTGCAAAACCATTTTGTTTGGCTAAACGTAAAGTATCGACATCTTTTGCTGTTTCTTTCAACTGTTGTTCAATTTCGATAATATGCAATAATTTGTCAAGGAAGAATAAGTCAATTTTTGTCATTTGATGTAATTCTTCAATAGTAAATCCACGACGTAAAGCCTCTGCTAAATAAAATAAACGATCATCCTGGGCTTTGACAATACGATTCATTAAAAGTGCATCATCAACTTGACTCATTTCTGGGATTTCAACATGGATACAACCAATTTCTAATGAACGCACAGCTTTTAACAGTGATTCTTCAATATTACGACCAATTGCCATGACTTCACCAGTTGCTTTCATTTGCGTACCAAGCAGACGTTCACCAGTTTCAAATTTATCAAATGGCCAACGCGGAATCTTAGCGACCACATAGTCTAAAGCTGGTTCAAATTCAGCATAAGTGGTGCCAGTGACAGGGTTTTTCATTTCATCTAAGGTTAAACCTACTGCAATTTTCGCTGCTAATTTTGCGATTGGATAACCCGTCGCTTTACTTGCTAAGGCTGAAGAACGCGAAACCCGAGGATTCACCTCAATGACATAATAATTAAAGCTATTTGGATCTAAGGCTAATTGAACGTTACAGCCACCTTCAATTTTTAAGGCGCGGATGATTGAAAGAGAAGCATCCCGTAACATTTGGTATTCAATATCGGATAAAGTTTGACTTGGTGCAAAAACAATCGAATCACCAGTATGAATACCAACTGGGTCAAAGTTTTCCATATTACATACCACAATGGCATTATCCGCACTATCTCGCATCACTTCATATTCAATTTCTTTAAATCCTGCAATACTGCGTTCAATTAAACATTGCGTAACTGGAGAAAGCGTTAGGCCATTTTCAGCAATTTGACGGAGTTCTTCTTCATTATTACACATTCCCCCACCAGTTCCACCTAAAGTAAATGCTGGTCTAACAATGACTGGATAGCCGATTTCATTGGCAAAATCAACTGCAGCATCTACTGTATTGATGATAGTCGATTCAGGAATAGGTTGGTTTAAATCTTCCATTAATTGTTTGAACAAATCACGGTCTTCTGCTTGATCAATGGCTGAAAGCTTAGTCCCTAATAATTCAATTCCTAATTCTTCCAAAATTCCTGATTTTGATAATTCCATCGCCATGTTTAAGCCAGTTTGTCCACCTAATGTTGGTAAAATGGCATCTGGTTGTTCTTTACGTAATATTCGTGCTAAAAACTCATAAGTAATTGGCTCAATATACACTTTATCAGCAATTTCGCGATCGGTCATAATGGTTGCTGGATTAGAATTTACCAATACAACTTCATAGCCTTCTTCTCTCAATGCTAAACAAGCTTGTGTTCCGGCATAGTCAAATTCAGCGGCTTGTCCAATAATGATTGGCCCTGAACCAATGACTAAAATTTTTGAAATATCTGTACGTTTAGGCATTTTTCTGCTTCTCCTTCCATGCTTCCATCATTTCGATAAATTCATCAAATAAATATAAGGCATCATGTGGACCAGGGGCTGCATCTGGGTGAAATTGCACACTAAAAGCTGGATAGTGGCGATGACGAACCCCTTCAATCGTCCCATCATTAATTTCCACGTGTGTTACAATTAGTTTTTCAGGATCAATCGTATTCGCATCTACCGCATAGCCATGATTTTGTGACGTGAAGTCGACACGGCCAGTTGCGATTTCCCTTACTGGATGATTTAAACCGCGATGGCCAAATTTCATTTTAAAAGTATCTGCACCATTTGCTAATGAAAACAGTTGATGACCTAAACAAATACCAAAAATCGGCACTTTTCCTTGAATTCCTTGAATCATCTCAATTGCTTCTGGGACACTCTTAGGATCTCCTGGCCCATTTGTTAGCATGACGCCATCTGGAGATAATTCTAATATTTCTTTAGCAGTCGTATTATAAGGTAAAACCGTTAAATTACATTGACGTTTTGAGAACTCTCGCATGATACTATGTTTCAAGCCAAAATCTATCACTACTACATTTAATCCAGTACCAGGGCTTGGATAAGGCTTAGCAGTAGATACTTGGGCAACTTGATTGGTTGGAAGCACAGCTGCTTTTAATTGGTCATAAGCATGATTGAAATCATCAGCTGCATCGACAATACTTGCTTTCATCGTTCCATGTTGACGAATTTTACGCGTTAAAGCACGAGTATCAATCCCTGAAATGCCTGGAATTCCTTTACGCTTTAAGAATTCATCTAAAGTCATTTGATTGCGCCAATTGCTTCCACGTCTAGCATGTTCTTTGACTACGACACCTTTACATGTCGGTGCAATCGATTCATAGTCATCACGATTAACCCCGTAATTTCCCACCATTGGATAGGTGAAAGTAATGATTTGACCATTAAAACTTTGATCAGTGATAGTTTCTTGATAACCGGTCATACTTGTAGTAAAAACCAACTCACCAACCACACTATTTGTCGCGCCAAAGCCTTCACCAACAAAATGCGTCCCATCTTCTAAAATTAACCAACGTTTCATTAGTTGTTTGCCTCCTTTTGATAGACAATTTGACCATCCACCATGGTTAGATAGGTATCACCAAATAATTTCCAACCTGTAAACGGCGTATTATCAGCTTTTGATTTAAAATTAGCTGCATCAACTACATATTCATGATCAATATCAAACACTGCAATGTCCGCTTGACTACCAACAGTTAATTGGCCTGCTTGTAAATCAAATATTTCTGCTGGTTTAATGGCCATCCAATTCATGACTTGTTCCAAAGTGAAAATACCCGTTTTAACAAATTTTGTATAGATTAACTGGAAGGCATATTCCGAACCAACAATACCAAACGGTGCTTTTAAGAAAGATTGACATTTTTCATCATGGCCATGAGGAGCGTGGTCGGTTGAAATACAATCAATCGTACCATCTAATAATCCTTCAATTAATGCTTGCTGATCTTCACTCGCTCTTAATGGCGGATTCATCTTCCAAAAACCATGATCTTCAGGAATATCCATATCATTTAACAGTAGATGGTGCGGACAAACTTCACAGGTCACATTCACACCTGCCTTTTTAGCCTCACGAATAATACGCACACTTTCTTTCGTTGAGACATGACAAACATGATAATGTACCCCAGTTTCTTCGGCTAAAATCAAATCTCGGGCAATTTGAGAACTTTCTGTCGCACTTAAAATTCCCGGTAAGCCTAATTCTTCTGCACGTTTACCAGCATGCATCACGCCACCAAATAAAAGTGATTCGTCTTCGGTGTGAGCCACGATAGCCATATTATTTTTAGCGGCTTCTTTCATTGCCAAATACATGGTTCCAGCTGTTTGAACACCAACCCCATCATTCGTAAAAGCAAAAGCCCCCGCAGCTTTTAAACCAACTTGATCCGTTAACACTTCGCTTCTTAATTTTTCAGTTATGGAGGCATATTGATACACTTTCACACAAGCATCACGATCAACTATTTCCTGAACTTTTTGAAAATTCTCTACATTATCTGGAACGGGATCAAGATTTGGCATCGCACATACACTTGTAAAACCACCTCTTGCCGCTGCTTGACTTCCTGTTAAAATCGTTTCTTTATACGTAAAACCAGGTTCTCTAAAATGAACATGTACATCAACCAAACCTGGCATGACTAATTTTCCTTTTAAATCAATCACCTGATCAAAGTCTTTTTCTGCAAAATCTAATCCGATAGCGAAGACTTTTTGATCCTCAATCCAAATATCTACTTGATGACAGCTATTCTCTTTTACAACCATTCGTCCATTTTTTAATAAAGTTTTCATATACTTACTCCCTATGCCTTTCCGTTTAATATTGCTTCTAAAATTGCCATGCGAATATACACGCCATTAGTCATCTGTTGCACAATTCTAGATTGTAATCCTTCTACCAAGCTGTCTGCTAATTCTACATCGCGATTCACCGGTGCGGGATGCATAATAATCGCATGAGGTAACATTTTCTTCGCACGTTCAAGGGTCAATCCATAAGTTTTATGATATTGCTCTTTAGAAAATTGCTGATTACCCACGTGACGCTCATGTTGTACACGCAGCATCATCATCACATCCACTTTATCGACTAACTCATCAATTGCACGATACTTTCCATATACTTCGAAGGATTCATCGTACCATTCAAGCGGACCGGAGAAGTAAACTTGTGCCCCTAATCGTTTCAGCATTTGCATATTTGATTTTGCAACACGTGAATGGGTTAAATCCCCAACTATCGCTACTTTCAAACCTTCGAAATAGCCAAATTCTTGATAGATTGTCATTAAATCTAATAGACATTGTGTAGGATGTTGGCCACTTCCATCACCACCATTAATCACACTGCATTGGATCGTCTTACTTTCTACTAATTCATTATAATAATGTTCAGCACTATGACGAATGACCACCGCATCGACACCAATAGCCGACATTGTCAAGACGGTATCATATAATGTTTCACCTTTTTGTACTGATGAAGTCGAAGCATCAAATTCAATCACTTCTAAGCCTAATTTTTTCTCGGCCACTTCAAAACTTTTATGGGTTCGTGTACTATTTTCGAAAAATAAATTGGCCACAAAATATTTTTCTTTGGGTAATACACACTTGGCACCTGCTTTAAATTCACTCGCACGTTTAATTAATCCTAAAACTTCTGCTTCACTTAAACTTTCAACTGTTAATAAGTGCTTTAAACTGATTGCCTGTGATTGAATGATCATTTGCCTACTCCTTCATCGATTATTTATTGATTAAAATTCTATCTTGTTTGTCAATTTCTTCCATTTCAACAATAATTTCTTCGTCTGATGAAGTTGGAATGTTTTTTCCGACATAATCGGCACGAATAGGCAGCTCACGATGTCCTCTATCTACCAACACAGCTAAACCAATACGATTTGGTCGACCATAATCCATTACCGCATCCAAAGCAGCGCGAATGGTACGTCCGGTATATAAAACATCATCTACTAAAATGACTTCTTTACCTTCAAGCGATACCGGCATTACGGATTCTTGCTTTTCAGATGAATGCTTCTTTTGATCATCGCGATAGGAAGTAATATCTAATTCACCAACTGGCACTTCAATTTCTTCAATCTGTTTTAAACGTTGGGCAATGCGTTGGGCGATATAGATACCTCTTGTTTTAATTCCAACTAATACCAAATCTTCCAATCCTCGGTTACGTTCAATCATCTCATAGGTCATTCGTGTAATTGCTCGCTTCATAGTAACTGAATCAATGACTTCTTTTGCTGACATAAATATCCCTCCAAAATGTCTCATCCTTTATTTTTGCCTTCCGTTAACAACAAAAAAAACTCCCACCTGCGCGAGGTCGGAGTGAAGTTCACAAAATTATCTACAACAAAGGCGCCAATATTCAAAAATGGATAGAATATTAGCTAGATATTTATTTTGATTGCTTCCTTCTTAGCCTCACGGGACTAAACTTAAAGGACTAATATTTCTTATTACAATCAATATACGCGCAATAACGATTAAAAGCAATCTATTTTCGTGAAAATTTACATATATTTTCAAGTAAAACAGTTTATCTTAAAAATATATTTCAAAACTACTAATAAAATAAAAAAGCACCCATATATTGAGTGCCCTTTGATTTATACATCTTCTTTTCGCAGTTTTTCTAAAGTTGATGAAAAAATTTCTGGAAGTGGGCAAGTAAATTCTAGCCACTTTCCTGTTGTTGGATGTTCAAAACCTAAATCACGCGCATGTAAAAATTGGCCATTACCTTTTAGTGTTTTTTTAGGCCCATATACCGGATCACCAGCTAATGGATAGCCAATATATTGCATATGTACCCTGATTTGATGCGTTCTTCCCGTTTCTAATTTACATTCAATTAAAGTAAACTGATTAAAGCGTTCCAACACAGTAAAATGCGTCACTGCATCCTTGCCATCTTCCACCACTGCTTGTTTTTTACGGTCTTGCTTACTTCTTCCAATCGGTGCATTGATGGTTCCCTTCTCATGAGGAATAACGCCATGCACTAGAGCTACATATTTACGTAAAGAAGTCTTGTCTTTTAATTGTTTGGCCAAGCTTTCATGGGCCACATCATTTTTAGCAATCATTAACAATCCAGAGGTGTCTTTATCTATGCGATGAACAATGCCTGGACGAATTACCCCATTGATAGATGATAGATCTTTCAAATGATAGAGTAAAGCATTCACCAGTGTATGATTGGGATGTCCGGCAGAAGGGTGAACCACCATGCCTTGAGGTTTATTCACAACAGCTACATCTTTATCTTCATAGACAATCTCTAAGGGAATATCCTCAGGCAATATTTCCAATTCTTGCACTTCAGGTAGTTGAATTTCAAAAGTTTCTGTGTCCTTCACTTTATAATTAGCTTTGACAACTTGTTGAGTAGTTATAGAAAAAACGAACCCTTCCTTTAGCCATGATTGAATTTGCGATCTAGAATAATCAGCCAATTGCTCCGTTAATAGTTTATCTAAACGACCCTTTTGATTAGTAATTGTTACAGTAATTTTTTCACTCATTGATGTTTAAAACGCTCCTCAAATAAAATATAAATAAAAATAAGACCAACTCCTACTGTCAATTCGATATCTGCTAAATTAAATATTGGAAAGTTTATAAAATCCAATTTAAACATATCTACTACATAGCCAAGTCTTATACGGTCAAGATAATTTCCAAGTGTCCCGCCTAAAATTAAGCTTAAGCCAAGAGAAAATAACCAGCCATTTGTTTGCCAATATCGAAAAAGCAAGTAACCTACAACAGCTAAAGCAACTATGGTAATAATCGTAAAAAACCACATTTGACCTTCGAACATACTCCAAGCTGCTCCTGTATTTCTAATATGCAAGAAAGAAAATACACCTGGAATGAAACTGACTTCCTCGCCTAAGGAAATGTGTTGAACAACTACAAACTTAACTAATTGGTCCAATACAGCAAAGACCAATGCTAAAACAAAATATAGATACATCAAAAATCACTCTCTTCTAATTGGATTAAATCGCGTGGACGAATCACACCCGTAATAGGTAAATTTTCTTGACCGTCTACACTAATGAAAATAACTTCTAACTGAGGGTATTTATGAAATAAACGAATAACTTCATCAACAGGAGCCATTTCATCTACAAACTGATAATTTGCTTTTTTTCCTTCTAATTTTAATACATCCTTTGCACGAAGATTTTCAATCGTTGAATCCATCTCACTAGTAAAATATTGACTAAACCAATATCCTAACATTCGTAAAGTAATCACACCAACAAAGTGCCCCTGATGATGCAAAGGAAACTGAGAATATTTTTTCTGACTAGCAATCTTTAATAAATCAACTAACGGCGTATTCTCTTCAAAACTGACCACTTTTTTTGCGAAGACCTCTTTGACAGTCTTAGGGTGAAATAGTTGCGTTTCAATCATTTTAATTTTATCGACTATCCATTGATTAGGTTGTGCGATGATAAAGTCTGGTGCTATTCGCTCATGTACGATCGCATTTCTAAGCTGTGCTATTTGCATTAAATCTTCTTCATACTTCATCACGGTTGCATTTTCTTTTTTTCTTGCCATCCGAACCATATTTGTAAATCCAATCGACTTATCTAATGAAAGACTAGTTTGTAAATACTTTTCTATACGATTAAAACTAGCTAAAAATATTTCAGCAGCTTGCAAATCAATCCCCTCCATCTGTTAACAAACTATATCATATCAAATATTGAACGGGAAATAAATAGAAAGAGTGATTCAGCTATTTCACCAAATCACTCTAAGAATTAAAATAATCCTATGGCATTTCCATTTTCATCAACATCCATATTCAAAGCAGCAGGTTTCTTTGGAAGACCCGGCATCGTCATCACCTCTCCAGTCAAAGCAACAATAAAACCGGCACCTAATTTAGGAACAAATTCTCGAATATGAATTTCAAAATCCCTTGGTGCACCTAACTTACTTGGATCATCTGAAAAAGAATACTGAGTCTTAGCCATACAAACCGGCATTTTTTCCCAACCATTTTCTTTAAAAGTAGTTAATTGATTCAAAGCTTTTTTGGAGAATGAAACATGATTTCCATGATAAATATTTTTCACAATTGTTAAACATTTTTCTTCAATTGATTGTTCATTTAGATACAATCGTTGATAATTGGCGGAAGTTGTTGAAATGGTCTCAACAACCGCTTGAGCTAATTCTTTGCCACCTTTTCCACCATCTGCCCATACACTGGCCCTTTTTATAACAACTCCAATTTCTCGACACAAAACTTCTAACATTTCAAACTCAGATTGCGTATCAGAGACAAATTCATTGATTGCAACTACCACAGGAATTTGATATTGTTGCATATTTTGAATATGTTGTTTAAGATTTGCAAATCCTTTTTTTACCGCCTCAATATTTTCTTGGGTTAAATGGTCCTTTGCAACTCCACCATGCATTTTTAAGGCACGAATGGTAGCAACTATAACGATTGCATCGGGAGCTTTTGATAAATGTGGTACTTTAATATCTAGAAATTTTTCTGCTCCTAAATCAGCCCCAAATCCTGCTTCGGTAACAACATAATCAGCTAATTTTAATGCAGTTTGAGTAGCTAAAACACTATTACAGCCATGTGCAATGTTTGCAAAAGGCCCTCCGTGGACAAATGCCGGCGTCCCTTCAATTGTTTGAACTAAATTTGGCTTTAATGCATCTTTTAATAATAAGGTTAGGGCTCCTGCAACTTTCAAATCAGCCACCGTTATCGCTTCTTTTTGATAAGTATAGCCGATGACTATTTTAGATAATCTTGCTTTTAAGTCTTGCAAATCTGTTGCTAAACATAATATGGCCATAATTTCACTTGCAACAGTTATATCAAACCCATCCTGACGTGGAACGCCTTGAACTGGTCCGCCTAATCCAACAATTACCTCACGCAAGGCACGATCATTTAAATCAACTGCTCGTTTCCAAATCACTCGTCTGCTATCAATATTCAGTTCATTTCCTTGATGGATATGATTATCAATAAAGGCCGCTAAAGCATTATTGGCTGTCGTTATCGCATGCATATCACCAGTAAAATGTAAGTTAATCTCTTCCATTGGTAAAACTTGTGCATATCCACCACCTGCTGCACCACCTTTAACCCCCATAACAGGTCCTAAAGAAGGTTCGCGTAATGCAATCATCGTTTTTTTACCAATCTGATTTAACCCATCTGCTAAACCGATCGTAACAGTAGATTTTCCTTCTCCTGCAGGTGTTGGATTAATCGACGTTACTAAAATTAACTTGCCATCTGGATTTTCTTTTACCTTTTCTATTGTCTGATAGCTAATTTTTGCCTTATATTTGCCATATTGCTCTAAATCGTCATAGGTTAGACCGAGTTTTTCGGCAATCTCAGTAATTGGTAATAGTTCTGCTGCTTGGGCAATTTCAATATCTGTTTTCAATATAATGCTCCTCTAAAATTCTCAATTTTGTCATTTATAAGTTCATTATATCCTAAATCATCTATTTTTACATCTTAAATATGAATAAATTTTCAACAAAAGCATATATCGTTCGTGTATAACGATTTTAAAAAATGGCTATGTCACAACAAACAGTTGATAAATAGCCATTTTTATAGGGGAGTATCAGAACTCCCCTACAAACTGTTATTTGCAGTTATCTATACTCATTTGGAATTTCGATATGAAATGTCTCACACAATAACTTCACATCATGTGCATCATTTTCATCAAACTCGTATCCCAGATGGAACATTACTTGACTATATGGTTCAATACAGGAAACCTCTATTTCCTCAATTCTTCCTTTACCCGAAAAAGTTTCTACCGGAAAACAATCCCCATCATAAAGAATTTCACCTTCGTCCGTATATTCAAAACAATGCAAATCAATAATTCTGTTTTTCAAATCTTCCCATACAGTATGGTTCAATGTTGTATATTCCATCTTAATCTCATAAAAGCCATTAGCTTTCATTATTTCTATAAAGTTCTGATAATCGTTCTTTTCTACAAAAATGTCAATATCATTATGGGCTCTTGACTGATATCCAAGAAGAGCATCTACACCCCAGCCACCATCAAGAAAGACTTTAATCTCCGCATCTATTGCAAATTGAAGAATCTGTTTTACATCTGTTATATTGACCATCTTATCATCTCCACAAATTCTAATTAGGCGACCAGAGGAACTGCTGGTCTGTTTGATAAATCTCTGCATTTAGCAGTTTTCAATGTTGCCAAAACAAAAGTTAAGAAGATGTTCCTTTTCTCCATGTCGCTTTCTTTGGCGTAATTTACAAGGTTATTCCACACAAGATAGTTGTTCAGATACTTGGTAGAAACACCGTTAAAGCCACGCATAAACCTCTTTAGCTGGCTATGGTAGCTATTGATATGTTGGATATTATAAATGCCTTTCTTGGCTTTGCCAGTCTTTAACTGCACAAGGTCAATACCATTGGCATTTGTAAATCTCACATAGGAGTTCATCTTGTCCGTAACAAGAGTGGAATTGGTCTTAATCCTACCATCATAAATATGATGTAAATCTCTTGTAGAAACTCTACCAGTATTCGTAATCTTGGAGATAGACAAGCCATTCCTATTAACCGCACAAGGAACACATACCTTTTCTTGGGACAAGCCTCTGATATGTGTAGAATGACCACGCTTATGAGCCTTGCGTGGCATAGCAAATGTCTTACTCTTGCTATGATTGCCCTTGTACGAGATGGCGAAAAAAGTTTCGTCAGCCTCAATAATGCCGTCAAGGGTAACATCGTCTGCCATATTCTGAAGTGCATCCAAAATCTTGTGTCTCCAAAGGAATGCGGTGTTTCTGTGAATCCCACAAGCAACAGCAGTCTTACGAATGGATAAGCCATTCATCATACAATCAATGTACTGCTCCCACACGGACAAGTCTTTTCTTGTACCAGACACAATGGAGTTCGTAGCAATCACGAAGGACTTGCCACAATCCTTACATACATATCGCTGTGTGCCATCTTTACGATGACCATTGCGAACCACATGGATACAGCCACAAAGAGGGCATACACGACCATTTGCAAAGCGTTCCTTTGCTACGAAATCTTCAATATTCAAAGACTTTACAAAGGCAGGACTTAAAAGCATTGTTTTAAGGCTTTCCTGCTCTGCGACAGTCAACTTACCGATAATATCTAATGCGTCTTTGATAGTAGGCATATCCAATTACCTCCTTCGGTGGTACTGTTTCTTACTATTATTATACGCTATTTCTCGTCAAAAATCAACCATTTGTTGTGACAGAGCCTAAAAAATAAGCTAAAGCGTAGAACACACTTTAGCTCTCAATATTAACGTCAGGGATATGAGTCTGCAATCTTTCACACATTTTCTTTGAAAGACGGCACTCAAATACACCAAAATCTCCTTCAATAACTATCTGCGGTTGATTAATTATCACTTTTTGAATCTTTTCCAAAGGGATTGCTTTCTTTTTCCAAAATCTTGCATAGTAGATAACCAACATATTCTTATCCACTAACATATAACGATGAAATCCTAAAAAGAAAGAAATAATACCTACCCCCATGACTAAATTACTTGTTAAATAAGGAGCAGTATTTTCTAACGCTAAAATTAAACCGTAAAAAATAATTCCTAAAGCAACTGACCAAAAAATGATTAACTGGGAAATTTCCGGTTGCCAAAATATTTTTTGTTTCTTCATGCAGTTTTCCTTACTTTTTTCTTAATATTTGCTATACTATCTTCATGAAATGAGGAATGTATATGTTAAAAATAAATATAGATGCAGCAAGTAAACCCCATACTCCTTTTGGTGGAATTGGGATCGTACTGAGCGAAAATAATTTCTATCAACAACTATCCTATCCTGTAGTTGGAGAATTTAGCAATCATGAATTAGAATTTCAAGCAGTTATCTACGCACTTGAAGAATGTACAAGGCAAAATTTACAAGATAAAATTATCAATATCTATTCTGATAGCAAAATTGTAGTCCAAACCATCGAAAAAAACTACACTAGTAATGAAATCTTTAATAAATATTTAAGAGTCATCAATCAAAAACTTCAATCATTTCACTTAGTTTTCTTTCATTGGATAAGCGACAATCAAAATAAAGGCGCTGATAATCTAGCACGTCAAGGTCTTAAAAAAGCGCTAAAGAATAGGCGATAGTAAGCGCGAAAAATTCTGCTTAAATCTTAACCAATAAGATTGATCAGCTATCATTTGGTTGTTCAAAAGAATAGACTGCTGCATATCATTTTCAAAATGACCAGCTAAAACCCTAACTACTTCACGGTTGTAGGCAAAAGCGCTGACTTCAAAATTCAAAGAATAAGAGCGAATATCTTGATTGGTTGTTCCAAAACTTGCAATCGTATCATCCATAATAATCGTTTTGGCATGAATAAAACCATCTTGATATAAATAGATTTTTACCCCTCTTTTTGTTAAATAATTAGCATAATACTGCGTAGCGCGATATATAAATGGATGATCTGGCATACATGGAATCATGATTCTCACATCGATACCCGAACGAACTGCAATCAACAATGCATTAATCATTGTATCATCTGGAATAAGATAGGGAGATTGAATCCAGACACGTTTTTCAGCAGCAAGTATCATCTTAATAAATCCACCATGCAAAATTTCTTCAAAATTCTCGGGCCCATCAGCAACTATCTGCATGGTCACGTTACGATTCGCGTCATACTCAGGAAGCTGAAAGTAATCTTGTGCATAATCTAACTTTGCAACTTTTTTTAACGCTGAAGCATTCCAATCTCGAATAAAGATTTCTTGCAAAGTAAATACCGCAGTACCATAGATTCGGCCATGGGTATCTCGCCAGTGACCAAATTTTTTACTTTTACCTAAATACTGATCTCCAACGTTGAAGCCACCTGTCCATCCGATTACACTATCAATCACGACAATTTTACGGTGTAAATGATAATTCAACCGTGTTTTCTTAATTAAATTTCGTGAAGTGATAAACGGCACAACTTCTCCCCCCGCTTGGATTAGTGACTTGAAAAATCGCATAGTCACGTTTCCACCCCAGGGATCGAAAATTAGGCGAACTTCCACGCCTTCTTTCGCTTTTTTCACTAACAAATCACGCAACTGTGTACCAATCTCATCATGAAAAATTGCATAGTATTCAATATGGATATGATGTTTGGCATTTAAAATATCATCAAAAAGACTCTTGAATTTACTGTTCCCGTCTGTATAAAATACAATATCATTTCCTTTAGACAAAGGAGATTCCTCAGTATTTCTAAAATAATTTTTTAAAAGTTTAGACTCTGGTGTTTTTACTGTCTGGTGATATTGTAAATTATGTTCTTGGATAGAGCGATTGATTTCTGTTATTCGTCCCTGATATTTTTCAGCATATTTATAGACAATCTCTCCATCAATTCCCCGCCCACAAAACAAGTATAACAAAAACCCAAAGCCTGGAATAAATACTAATGTCATCATCCAAGCAAAAATACTTGCAATCGAACGTGGACGGCGGAAAATGGTGATAAAAGCCCCAATTGTATTAATCGTAATTAAAAATACCAATACTTGATAAAGAATATCAAATTCCTTGGCAAACACTCATTTCACATCCCCTACAATAAATAATTATGGTCAAATGTAATTTCTAATTGATGATTTGGAAATTCATCTTGAATCTTCTGGGCTAGAACAGCTTTTAAAAATTCATCCGTATATGGGAAATTTAACGGAATCACTAAATCAAAGGCGATTCGATTGCGTTCCAAACGTAAATCATGCATCCGCAAATGGTCATCGATTTCATGTAATTCTTCTTTAATTAATTGCCGTAAACGATTATGTACCGCATCATTAATCGGTACAGGGTCTAAATGACAAACCAATTCGACATCCAATTGTTCCTTGAAAGTCCGTTCGATATCATCAATAATTTCATGTGCTGAATTCAAATCTAAACACTCATCCACTTCAATATGCACTGAAGCAAATCGATTACCCGGACCATAAGAATGTACGAGTAAGTCATGAAACCCTACAATGTTTTGACAATCTTTTAAACAGGCTTCCATCTTTTCTATTTCATCTTGCTTAGGTCGACTTCCTAATAACACATCCATGAATTCTTTAAGCATTTGATAACCAGAAAATAAAATATAAACAGCTAAGACAAATCCAAAGTAGCCATCTAAACGCCATGAAGTTAATCCTTGAATCCCTGCACATATTAAAACGATAAAAGTAGTGTAGACATCGTTCAAACTATCTTGACTTGTTACAATCAATGCATTGGAATGAATCATTTTACCGAAATAACGATACATCATCATCTGGATAAACTTAATCACGATTGATAACACTAAAACTGCAAAAACAATTGGAGATAATTGGATTGAAACAGGATGAATAATTTTTTGAATTGAGCTTTCGAGAAATTTAAATCCAACGAATAGCACAAGAAGTGAGACAATCATTCCACTTACATATTCGAACCGTTCATGACCATAGGGATGTTCCTTGTCTGCTGGCTTTGCTGCTATTTTAAAACCAACTAATGTTAATAATGATGAAATCGCATCGGATAAACTATTAATAGCATCAGCAGTAATTGAAACTGAGTGTGAAAGCAATCCAATTGAAAATTTACCCACAAAAAGGATTAAATTACTGAACAACCCTAAGATTCCAGCTAATATTCCAATTTGATTTCGATCATATCGTTGCTTAATACTTTGATTCAACCCCATATGAATCCTACTCTCTATTTTGTGCTTTATGAATAAATAACGATAGTACGCCCGTAATTAACAATATAATCGCTGAAACGTAATACGGAAAATGCTGATTATAATCAAACAACGCTCCAGATGCAACGGGACCAATAATATTACCAAAACTTGTAAATGTTGAATTTAAACCATTAACAGTCCCTTGATTCTCGCCAGCCAATTTTGATAAATAAGTAGTAACAGCTGGTCGAAATAAATCAAAAGCTAAGAATACGATAAATGTCGAAATAACAAATATCGTAGCATTCTTAGTAGAAGCAATAATAAAAATAAAACCTGCACTGATAAAGAATGTTAACTGAATTAGTCCGATTTCAGAAATTTTCCGTACAATTGCATCAAACAAGAATAATTGAAAAACCAAAGCCAAAAGCCCACTAACCGTGATAATAAATGCAATTTGTGCTGCATTAAAGCCAAAAATTATCGTAGTCATAATTGTATAGATTGACTCAAAAGCTTGCAAACCAAAGGATGAAATGAAAATAATGATAAAAATAAATAAGACACCTGGCTGAGATAAAAACGCACGTACAATCTCTTTAGCATTATTAGTATTTTGTTTCTCACCTTGATTAAAATGTTTAGGCTCTGTTAGCACAAGTTGAGTTAATAGACAACCAATAATTGCGATTAAACCAGCTACGAAGAACGGCGTGCGATGTCCAAAACTAACCAATGCTCCACCAATACCTGGACCGATAATAAAACCACCACTAATTGCCGCTGATACGTATCCCATTGCCTTTGGTCTTTGTTCAATAGATGTCATGTCAGCAACAAAAGCAGTCACTGAGGGCATGATTAATGCAGCAGCAACACCGCCTAATCCACGAGAGGCGTAGAAAATATATTTGTCATTTGCAAATCCAAAAATAAATTCTGAAACAGCAAAGAGTAACATCCCCATCACAATCATTCTCTTTCTGCCAAGACGATCGGACAAGTATCCCATAATAGGAGACGCAAGCAATTGCATCACAGAAAAAACCGAAAGCATCATTCCCATTGTAGCACCGTTAAAATGCATATCCTCCATTAATAACGGCATGACAGGAATCACTAGACCTACTCCAGTAAAAATTAAAAATAAATTACTAATTACAATTACAATCATTAAATTCTTTTTATTCAACAAATCATCTCCTTGTTTCTTTTCCAAAATCTATTCTACTAAAAATAATCAAATCTGAACAGTAAAACCATATATACAAAGAAAAAAAGCTGTCTAAATCCACAGATTATAGAACAGCAATTAATCTATTATATGATTCGAAACTAATTGTCCTTTATCATAACGATATCTTAGTTGAGAATACTCAAAAGGACGCCCATCTCGTAAACTTACAACCTGCTCAACTTCCAATACAGGATCTGAGGCCTCGCAATCTAGAAAATCTTGGTCATAACTATCACAGCGATCAGCCTTAATTTTTCTCAATGCAGAACCAATCTTTAAAGAAAGAGAATTAGACAAATAATCATACAAAGATTGTTCGACCACAAATTTATCCAAGTTCTTAACGATATTTACCGGCATAATAATATATTCTAATCTAAAAGGTTGGGAATTTAAATACCTCACCCGAATAATATCATACACTCGACTTCCCTTAGGTATTTCTAATTTCTCACACTCATCTTCATCAGCTTGCCTGACGTGAAATGAAATGACTTTATTTTTTATTTCCATAATCCCTTTAAATTTTGCGGTAAGGCCAATACACTCGTTAATATTTGATTGCAGAATGGAAGTTGTTTTATTCTCTGCTTTCACGAAAGTTCCATTCCCTTTTTTTACATAAACATATCCTTCGGTAATCAATATCTGAATTGCTTTTTGGATAGTTAATCGACTTGTTTGATAGGCAGATGCCAATTCCACTTGCTTGGGCAGTGGATCGCCCGGCATAAATTCGCCATTCTCTATTCGTCTAATTAAATCTTTAGCTACTTCTTGATAATAACCAGATTTTGGCATAGATTAACTCTCCCTTACAAAAAATGAAAACCCTTCAGAAATCGTATTCTTTTTATAAAATAATAGAAAAAATTAAGATACCCTCAAATCGAAAAAAGATAAAGAACATTTCGTATATGATCCATCTCTAACCATTATACTAAATCAAACAGAAATTTCCACTAAAAAAAACATTAAAAAAAAGAAAAAAACATAAAAAAAACAAACTGATCAAAAGATAATACAACAAGCCAAACGGACGAACAAACAGGATAACATTATTTTTAAAACACTACACATAACTACCAATCGAATCTGATAATAAAAATGCTGTGAAAATTTTTCAAATATCGTTTTAAAACATCTACTTTACCTCCATCTTTATTTCCCATTAATTGACTAGTGAAATACTTTCAAATTTTGATTCTATCTTAAATCTTGCTTCGACAAAAAAACACAGCAACTTTCTCTCCAGTTTTACGCAACAATATCTAACTAAACCCTTGATTTATAAACCTTTCATTTCAATTTACCTTTAACATCCAAAACAGATTAGCTTTACGCGAACTGCATACACAAAAAATTTCAGCTGTCGATATCGCATCCATCTCCAATTATCACAGTTATCTAAGAATACATCACAATTTATATTTCGCCTCCACTTGCACACTAACAAACACTTCTTAGAAAATACATTTTAACAATGCCTCCAATATTTCACAGAATACCCAAAAACGTTTTTTATATTATGATAACGAAAATATATTTAAAAAAAACATACACAATTCGAAAAAATAAATATTTAAACTACAACTTGTCACTAGAATTTTATTAAATGACCTTTGACGACATCAAGTTAGTTGACACATAAATCAATTCATCCTATATTATTTGTTGTCATTTTTTGAAAATATTTCAGAAAGCGAGTGAAAATGATGAATCAATTCTTAGAAGTTGATATTTATGGAAAAAAATATAACCGCAGTCTGTTAGTTGCCGTTCTTTTAATCGGAACTTTTTGTACAGTGCTTAATCAGACTTTACTGGCCACTGCTTTTCCAACCTTGATGAAAGAATTTGATATCTCCGCATCTACGGTACAGTGGTTAACAACAGGTTTTTTATTGGTCAATGGCATTATGATTCCAATCAGCGCTTGGCTCATCAATTCATTTAGTTCTAAAAAATTATATTTAAGCGCGATGGGAACATTCCTAATTGGAACCATCATTTGTTTCATCGCACAAAATTTTCCTGTTCTTTTAGCTGGTAGATTAATTCAAGCCGTTGGTGTTGGTTTATCCATGCCTCTTTTACAAAATATTATGTTAACTATCTTTCCACCTGAAAAACGCGGTTCAGCAATGGGAATGGCCGGAATCGTTATTGGTCTAGCCCCAGCATTAGGGCCAACATTATCTGGTTGGATTATTGACCATTATTCATGGCGCGATTTATTCGGCATGGTTATTCCGATTGTCATTTTAGTCTTAGTATTAGCTGTATTCTTTATGAAAAGCGTGATTGAGCTTACCTATCCTAAAATCGATGCTATTTCTGCCATTTTATCTACAATTGGTTTTGGTAGTTTGCTCTATGGATTTTCAAGTGTTGGTGATAAGGGCTGGTTAAGCAAAGAAGTATTAGGTTTCTTAATTGTCGGTATAATCTTTATCTTCTTGTTTTCTAAGCGTCAATTAAATATTGAACATCCATTTTTAGAATTACGTGTCTTTAAATCTAAAATCTTTACAATTGCTGCTGTCTTAGCAGGGGTTACAAATATGGCGATGATTGGCGCTGAAATGGTATTACCTCTTTATATCCAAAATATCCGTGGAGAAAGCGCCTTTCATTCTGGGCTAATGTTACTACCCGGAGCACTAGTAATGGGATTAATGATGCCAATAACCGGGGCCATATTTGATAAACACGGAGCAAGAAAATTAGCAATTACAGGCATGTTCATTTTAACTAGCGCAACCTTACCTTTTGCCTTTTTAACAAGTAAAACTTCGGTGATTGTCATAGTCGTTTTATATGCTATTCGAATGTTTGGGATTTCAATGGTGATGATGCCAGTAACAACCTCCGGAATGAACGCGTTACCTGCCCAATTAATCAGCCACGGTACAGCCGTCAACAATACCTTTAGACAGGTCGCAAGTTCTATCGGTACGGCCATTTTAATAAGTGTATTAACGAATGTAACAAAAAATAATTTACCTGCTAAATCTATGCTAGAAACAACGCCACTAGCTTATAAAGATCAAGCTATTAATGCGACACTTTCAGGTTATCACGCAGCTTTCTTTGTAGCAGTAATCTTCGGCTTCATTGGTTGGTTAATTACTTTTACCTTAGCTAAAAAAGAAAATTACGTACAAGGAGGGAGAAACTAATGCTACTAATTATTTTAGTTTTAAGTGTCGTGCTTTTTGCCATAAGTAATGTCTTTGCAGAAAACAAATGGCAAGCCGGACTATCTTTTGTCTTGGGCTTCATTTTTATTGTTTCCCTATCTTTAGTAACGCTTAATGTCACGCATCATTTTGGCATGAAACAAGAAGTAATCACCAAAAAGACTGAACTACAATCATCCGTTTCTCAGAGTCAAATACCTATCTTATTATATCAAGGATTAGGTAATGGAACTGAAAAAGTATATCTCTACCGTACAGAGAAACAACAAAAGAAACCAAAAGCCACCAGTACAGAAAAAGTAAAGAATGTTGTTAAGACTATAGATGGTACTAACGCTTACCTTACCAATAAGAAAAAACAATGGGTCTATAAGAATAGCTTTTATCAATTTCTATTTAATATAGCAGATAATAACCATGAATATATCGAACAAACAAACGAATTTAATTTACCAGCTTCTTGGGTAACTTTAAGTGTTAAACAAGCAAAATCACTAGAAGAACAAATAAAAAATAATCAAGCACAAATAGCTCAAGAAGGCAAAACCTATGTCATGAAAAAAATAGAAGCAGCAATAATGGCCAATCCGCAAATGGATGAAATTACGCAAAAACAATTAAGCGAAAAATTTCAAAAAGAATATCAAGCAAAAGTCTTTGCCGAAATCATTCAAAAAGTAAAGAACGAGAAATAAACAAAACCTCCAAGAATGCATTCCTTACATCATTCTTGGAGGTTTCTTTACAGTTAAAAATTTTTCCGTTTATTCTTCTGCTGTAACGCACGTAAGATTTGTATAAAATAATCATCTGGAGATTGCTGTACTGGATTATCTACTTGATTCACTAAATCAAAACAATCAATAAGCTCTACACTATTCCATCTAGACTTATTTTCTTTATTGAACGAAAAATCATTCAACTCATAATATCGTACTGTATCAGGAGAAGTTGGTTCATTAGCACTAGTAATCGAATACTCTGAAATTTGGTTCACTGGATATTGCATATGAATCACCTTCCTTTTCATTATCTCTACCTCTTCACACGTATTTTACCACAAAATTTGTTATCTGTTAAACCCCAAAAATTACTATGGAAACTTACATCTTTGCTTATTAGCTTACATTTGATATGTTTGTTTTTTAATATTACGTTATAATATCGCATATCATCTACACAATTCATTATTTTTGTATTATCATGGAAGAAAATAAGAATAAAAATGAATGGAGGTATTAGTGAATGATTGAAATATTTGCTATTGTTGTTTTATTATTCTTTGCGTATTCTTTTATTGGGTGGCTTTGGGAAACAATTTACTGTTCTTTAAATGCCCATCATTTTGTTTATCGTGGATTTCTATTAGGTCCCATTACACCAATTTATGGATTTGGCATTTTGGGAGTCCTTTATTTAGTAGACCCCTATCAGAAAAATATTTTCGTCTTATTTTTTGTCTCGGCAATCTTGGTTAGTTTATTGGAATATATAACGAGCTACTTACTTGAAAAATTATTTTCATTATCTTTATGGGATTACAACGATGTCCCTTTAAATATTAACGGTAGAGTTGCCGTCCCTGTTTCTATATTTTGGGGAATTTGTTGCGTATTTATTGTCAAAGTTGTTCAACCTTGGATGCTTGATCATGCATTGTTAGCTTATCAAAAATATTCAATCTTTCTTCCTGTTCTATTAATCGCGATTACATCCTGCGATTTTGGTTATACTTTGGCTAATCTCGCTAGCTTTACAAAGGCGGTTAAAGAAATCAATGAAAGAATGGAAAATAAAAAACAAGAGCTTGGCAAAGAATTTACCCTATTTAGACAAGATACTGAAAAATTATCGCATTTATTATTTGATGAAAAGAAAAGTGAAATGCCAAAACTCAACTTCCAAGAAAAACGACTATTCCATTCCTTCCCTCATATGAAATTCAAAAAATTGAAAGACGAATCTAGCACAAACGAGATTAAAGACATCCTGCGATATTTTAACAAATAACTTTAAAAGCGGCGCCACAAATTTGTGACACCGCCTTTTTTATGGTTGATAATTTAAATGAAAAAAATAGCAATCCGGTTGAAATTGCGCTTCAAATTGAAACTCTCTCGCATATCCTTCTAAATGGAAACCTAATTTTTGTGCTAAACGGATACTACGTGTATTTTGACAATTAATGATTAGAAAGAAACATTTCAGTGAACGAGTCGAATACAAATGTACTAAAAAATCGCTGATTGCTTGAGACATCATCCCTCTTTGTTGAAAATTTCTATCTAACCAATAACTTAAATAGGCTGATTGCTGCGAATAATTGATTCCATGCGCTTCGACGATACCAATAACCTGATCTTGGTAGCAAATCACTTGAACTTCCATTAATCGTTGTTTTATCTGTGATTCATAATAGCGAAAAAATTGAGCAAAGTCGTCTCGTGTCTGGATCATTGATGCCCAATCTAACCATTGACTCAATTGTGGTCGATTCTCTTTTACAAGTGTGTATAAGACATCCTCATCGCTTGGCAGCAAAGATCTTAATTCAATTTGATTAATCATTAGTCAAATACAACTTGCCAGTTAGAATCGTTTTGTGCTTGAAAACAAAGGGCAATCTGTGCTGCCGTATTTTTTGCCCCTGATAATTCCGGAAGCTCATCTAGCGCAAAGTATTGATAGCCAATGGTTTCACTATTTTCTTGGAAATGTCCACCAATTAGTTTACATAATACAAATACCTTGCAAATATTGTAAGGATAGACAGGCAAATTATGCTTTTTACGATCGTGTAAAGCGATGATTTTTTGACATTCAACATCCAAACCAGCTTCTTCTTTGACTTCTTTTACAGTATTTTCACGAATGGACAAATCAAAATCCACCCAACCTCCAGGAAGTGACCATTTTCCGTCCTTTTCTTGTACCAAAAGAATTTTATTATCCTTAAATATTGCCGCTCTCGTATCTAATTTAGGGGTTTGATAACCAAATTCATGACAAAATAAATCATAAACTTTTTCACTTGTTACATCTGTATAGGATGATAAGATTTCTACAGATAAATCCCTTAATCTAGTATAACGTTCTTTATCAAATTCATCTTTACCATACCATAAACCATTTTGTGCAATTGCTTGAATTTCCATTGCCCATTGTAACCACTGCTCTTGTTTCTCCATCTAAATCACCTCATTTTCTCCTATTATAGCAAAAAACGTAGACGAAGAAATTTCCGCCTACATTTTTTACTATTTTTTATTATCTTCATCATCTGTTTTAAGAACAGCCATAAATGCTTCTTGAGGTACTTCCACAGATCCAATTTGCTTCATACGTTTTTTACCTTCTTTTTGTTTTTCTAGAAGTTTACGTTTACGCGAAACATCCCCACCATAACATTTAGCTAAGACATTCTTACGTAAAGCTTTGATATCAGTACGTGCAACAATCTTCTGACCTATCGCCGCTTGAATTGGCACCTCAAATTGTTGGCGTGGAATTAATTTTTTCAGTTTCTCAACGATTAGTTTACCACGCTCATAAGCAAATTCACGGTGAACAATAAAGCTTAAGGCGTCTACTTTCTCACTATTTAATAAGATATCCATCTTCACCAAACGACTTGCACGATAACCTGCCATTTCATAATCTAAAGAAGCATAGCCTTTTGTACTTGATTTTAACTTATCAAAGAAATCGAAAACTATCTCAGAAAGTGGAATCTCATAGACAACATTCACTCGATATTCGTCAAGATAATCCATCGTTACAAAATCACCGCGCTTACGTTGTGAAAGTTCCATTACAGCTCCAACATATTCATTTGGCACCATAATTTGCGCTTTTACATAAGGCTCTTCTACACGATCAATCTTTACTTGTTCTGGAAAATCTGCTGGGTTATCGACCGTAATCATCGTTCCATCTGTTAAATGAACATGATAAATTACAGATGGGGCAGTTGTAATTAATTCTAAATTAAATTCACGCTCTAATCGTTCTTGCACCACATCCATATGCAACAAACCTAAGAAGCCACAACGAAAACCAAAACCTAAAGCTTGGGAAGTTTCAGGTTCAAATTGTAAAGCAGCATCATTTAATTGAAGTTTTTCCAATGCTTCACGCAAATCGTTGTATCGAGAAGTGTCAATTGGATATAAGCCGCAATACACCATTGGATTCATTTGACGGTATCCTTCAAGTGGCTCACTTGCGGGGTTGTTTGCTAAAGTAATGGTATCCCCTACACGTGTATCTTGAACTGTCTTAATAGAAGCCGTGATATAACCAACATCACCAACCATTAAGTAATCACGCTGGATTGCTTTGGGTGAAAATACACCTACTTCCGTTACTTCAAAGGTTTTTCCGTTACTCATCAATTGAATCTTATCACCAGGCTTAACCATACCGTCCATAATACGTACATTCAATACAACTCCACGATACGAATCATAAACAGAATCAAAAATTAATGCTTTTAGCGGAGATTCAATATCACCAGTTGGCGCAGGAACGTATTCTACAATTTGTTCAAGTATTTCTTCAATACCTATTCCAGCTTTGGCACTTGCTAAAACAGCTTCTGATGCATCTATTCCGATGACATCTTCAATTTCATTGCGCACACGTTCAGGATCTGCTGCTGGCAAATCGATTTTATTGATAACCGGCAAAATTTCTAGGTCGTTATCAATAGCTAAATAAACATTTGCTAGCGTTTGGGCTTCAATTCCTTGTGCCGCATCTACGACTAAAACAGCCCCTTCACAAGCGGCTAAACTTCGCGATACTTCATAAGAGAAATCGACATGCCCAGGGGTGTCGATTAAATGAAAAATGTATGTTTTGCCGTCTTTTGCGATATAGTTTAATTCTACAGCATTTAATTTAATCGTAATTCCTCGTTCACGTTCAAGATCCATTGAATCTAATAATTGATCTTGCATTTCACGAGAAGAGACAGTATTTGTTTTTTCTAAAATACGGTCAGCCAAGGTGGATTTCCCATGATCGATATGTGCGATAATTGAGAAGTTACGAATCATCTCTTGGCGTTTTTTCATTTCTTCAATCGTATGCATGTTTTTCTTCCTCACATCATTTTTTCAGTCTTTTTATTATACCAATGTTTGCTAATATTTGGCAATAGTATAATGGCAAAACAATCTTTGGGCAATAAGATAAGCAGTCCACCTTATTTGATAGACTGCCTCATATCTTCATTTATACTTTTTGTAAATTTTTATTTGCACTCGAAAGCATCAAACGTATCCGATTCAACTGATTGACAATTGAAATTCCTGGATCATAATCAATTGCCGTAATATTTGCTTGCGGAAAAGATTCGCGTAAAGTTTTCAACATTCCCTTGCCAACCACATGATTAGGTAAACATCCAAAAGGTTGCATACAAATGATATTATTAACTCCTGTTTCTAAAAGATGAATCATTTCTCCCGTCAAAAACCAACCTTCACCAGTATGGCTACCAATTGAGATATAACTTTGCGTTGATTCAGCAAGTTTTTTGATTGAAGCTATACCATCAAAACGATTAGATTTTAATAACTCCTTATGCATTGGTTTTTCTAATTCTTCAATAATTTTTAAAGCCAAGCTAGCTAAATATTGTGATTGCTTACTTTGTCCAAGGTTTTTACTGCGCCAAACTTGATTATATAATGAATAATTCATAAAACCAATTAAATCAGGAACAACCGCCTCGGCTCCTTCTGATTCAAGCAACTCAACGATATTATTATTAGCGATTGGCGAATATTTGACCAAAATTTCTCCAACAACCCCTACTCTTGGTTTCACAATATCTAATAATTCAATTTGATCAAATGTCTGGATAATTTGTTTCATATGGTGTCTAAAACGTGTAAATGAACCTTTTTTAACATCATCTTTTGCTATTTCAAGATAATGTTTATACCATTCATTCACCTCACCTGGATTTTTTTCATAAGGTCGAGTACGGTAAACTACTCGCTCGAACAAATCACCATACATTGCTGCTAAGGCAATCCGCTTCACTAGAGGAATTGTTAGTTTGAAACCTGGTGAAGACTCTACTCCTTTATTCCCCATCGAAAGTGAAATAACCGGAATTTCAGCAAATCCTGCATCACTTAATGCTTTTCGTAACAATGGAATATAGTTTGTTGCACGACATCCTCCCCCTGTTTGTGTTAACATTACCGAAGTATTATTCAAGTCATATTCTCCACTTTGTAGCGCTTCTAATAATTGACCGATTGAAATAATCGCTGGATAGCAAGCATCATTATTGACAAAGCGCAAACCTACATCGATTGCTTGAGAATTTTCCGTTGGGAGAGAGACAACATGATAGCCACATGCGCTAAAAGCTTGATCTAATAACCCTTCTTGATGAATTGGACTAAGCATAGGTAATAATATGGTGTGTTTTTTTCTCATTTCTTTTGTAAATACGATGGAATCAGGGACCACTACCTCACTATATTCGATTTCAGGCAATTGAGCTCGTTCTTCAACTGCTGCTTTTAAAGAACGAAGTCGAATGCGTACAGCACCTAAATTGGTTCCCTCATCTATCTTCAATACCGTATAAAGACGATGATGGCGATTAAGAATTTCTTGTACTTGATCAGTAGTCACAGCATCTATTCCACATCCAAAAGAATTTAGCTGTACGAGTTCGAGATTTGGTGTTTGACTAACAACTTTTGCTGCCGCGTATAGCCGAGAATGATACATCCATTGATTGACCACACGTAAATGGTCAACATCGCCCAAATGAGAAATACTATCTTCGGTAAAGACATGAAATCCTTCTTGTGTCATCATTTCAGCAATGCCATGATGAATTTCAGGATCCAAATGGTAAGGACGACCTGCTAAAACAATTCCCCGTTGCTCTTTCAACAACATCTTTTCCAACAATTCTTCTCCCTTTTGTTGAATATCTTTTCTACACTTTGCTAACTCTTTAAATCCTTCATCGACAGCTTCATGCCAAATTTCATCCGGTATGGCTAAATCAGAAAAACAATTTGCTAAGTTTTCGGCAACTACTTCAGGTTTAGATAAATCAAAGTAAGGGTGGCGATAATCCACGTGACCTGATTTAATTTCATCAAAATTATTGGCGATTACTTCTGGATAACTTTGAACAATTGGACAATTAAAATGATTTTGAGCTTGCGAAAATTGATTTTGCTCAAAAACAACACTTGGATAAAAGATACGATCCACGTTTTGTTCAATTAACGATTGGATATGGCCATGTACCAATTTTGCTGGGTAGCAGACTGTATCACTCGGAATCGTTTCAATCCCTTTCTCGAAAAGTTCTTTATTCGATCTTGGTGATAATACTACTTTAAAGCCAACTTTCGTAAAAATTGTGTGCCATAATGGATAATTTTCATACATATTTAGTACCCGAGGAATCCCAATCGTACCATATTTTGCTTCATTCGCTTTCAATGAACGATATCTAAATAAACGACGATATTTGTAATCAACTAAATTGGTACGGCGATTTTCTTTTGGAATCTTAATTTTCGCTCCTCGTTCACACCGATTACCTGTAATAAATTGACGACCATCATTAAACAGCGTAACAGTAAGCATACAATTATTTTCACATAATCCACAATGGGTAAATTCTTTTTCGCAAGTAAAGTTAGCTAATTCACTCGGCGTTACCATCTGAGATTTTTCATCAATTTGTGCATTCTCCAAGGCAATTAAAGCACATCCAAAAGCACCCATCAGCCCAGCAATACTTGGACGGATAACTTCTCTACCAGAAAGCAATTCAAACGCACGCAAAACAGCATCATTATAAAAAGTTCCACCCTGACAAACAATTTTTTCACCTAAGTCTTCTGGTTTGCGAACTTTGATTACTTTAAAGAGTGCATTTTTAATTACAGAATAAGATAGCCCGGCCGAAATATCAGCTACACTCGCACCTTCTTTTTGAACTTGCTTCACTTTTGAGTTCATGAAAACAGTACAACGAGATCCCAAATCAACAGGATGTTTGGAAGTCAAGGCAATCTTGGCAAAATCTTCAATTTTATAATTTAAACTTTTGGCAAATGTTTCGATAAATGAACCACACCCAGAAGAACAGGCTTCATTTAATTGAATCGCACTTAAAGCTCCATCCTGTATAGTCATAGCCTTCATATCTTGACCGCCAATATCTAAAATAAAATCTACTCCCGGTTGAAAATGATTAGCTGCTTTGTAATGAGCAATCGTTTCAACTTGGCCTAAATCTAATTTTAACGCGTGTTTAATCAAATGTTCACCATAACCAGTTACACAAGATTTAGCAATATAGCTTTCTGCTGGCAATTGTCGATAAATATCCTTCACTACTTCAATGACACTTTCAAGCGGTTTTCCTTTATTATTGCCATATGACTGATAACAAATCTCAGCCTCTTCATTAATTAAGATAACTTTACTGGTTGTAGAACCTGCATCGATCCCTAAAAAGAGTGGTCCAACTTGATTAGAAAGATCGGCATAGGAAACAGAACTTGCTTGATGACGTTTCTGAAATACTTGTAAATCTTCAGGCCGTTCAAACAATGGAGGCAAAGTCTGACTTACATTCACCGTTTCATTTTGTTGTTGTGTTAACTTTTCGATAATTTCTTGAATCGTATATTTTGTCTCATTATTAGCTAAAATCGCCGCCCCAATAGCTACAAAATACTGCGAATCATCTGGAAAAATAACCTGCTCAGGAGTCAAATGAAGAGTCTGAACAAAAC
Source organism: Enterococcus cecorum (assembly GCF_023221775.1). GTDB lineage: Bacteria > Bacillota > Bacilli > Lactobacillales > Enterococcaceae > Enterococcus_E > Enterococcus_E cecorum_A. The sequence goes on from NZ_JAKUDS010000014.1 coordinate 39,029, forward strand.
GATTTCTAAGCTCAGGTAGAAATGTTAATGGTCCTCCTAAAAAAGTGACATTTCCTTTAATTTTACGTCCGCTAGCAAGACCGGCGATGGTTTGATTGACCACTGCTTGAAAAATACTGACTGCGATATCATTTCTTGAAGCACCCTCATTGATTAAAGGTTGGACATCTGTTTTGGCAAAGACACCACAACGTGAGGCGATGGGATAAATTTGCTCAAAATTCTTGGCTAATTCATTTAAGCCTAATGCATCAGTTTGTAACAAAGCAGCCATTTGATCAATAAAAGCACCCGTCCCCCCAGCACAACTACCATTCATCCGTTGTTCTAAACTACCATCAAAGAATGTTATTTTCGCATCTTCGCCACCTAATTCAATCGCAACATCTGTTTTTGGTATTTTCTGTTCTATTGCCTCTGTACAAGCAATTACTTCTTGGACAAAATCAATTTGCAAAATTTCAGCAAGTCCCATACCTGCTGATCCAGTTATGGCAATCTGAGCAACTCCATCATATTTTTGCCTCGCAGCTTCCAATACCTTTAAGACACAATTCACAACATCAGCATAATGTCTTTGATATTGTTTAAATAATAACTTTCCATCTTCATTTAAGACTACAACTTTGACTGTAGTTGACCCGACATCGATCCCAATTTTCATAATTTCACCTTTTTTCTAGTTAATCCCAACATTTTTTCTTAAGTATAAATAATTCAGCAACACATGTTGAAAATTGAACAAAGTGTTTGATATAATACAATATATATTTTATGAAGCTGCAAATAAAAATGCAATCGACAATTAATTTGGATTTGTGAGATAAGCAACAAACTATATTTATATGTTGAAAAAAATAGAAATTTGGTGAGCAATTTGAAAAAAGAAGACTTACGAACAAAACGTACCCGCAAGATGATTTTAGAAGCATTTATCGTCTTAGTTGAAGAAAAAGGTTATGAGCATGTAACGGTGTCTGATATTGCAAGTAAAGCAATGATTAATCGTGCTACTTTTTACGCTCATTTTAAAGATAAACAAGATGTCTATGACTATATTTTTGAAAAAGCTGTTGAAAAATTTGTTATGGTTCTAGCACCCGTTCAACTCGGAAACACCAACCAATTACAAGTCTATGCAATCGAACAAATCTTAACTCAAATTTTTGAAAAAATTCAAGATAACCGTGAATTTTTCAAAATTGTTCTAAATGCAAATGGGAACGAACAACTTCGAAAGCAATTATCCCAGCTCTTGCGATCGACCTATGCTAATATCTTTGAACAAGTTGAGATTCGCGAAAAAGAGTTTATTGTTCCTATTGATTTTATCATCGAATACATGAGTGCTACTTTCATGGCAAGCTTACACTGGTGGATTAATCAAGATAGCCGATTTACACCCAAACAGATGGCCCAACTTTTAATTAAATTAGTCGGAAGTAATCATCTAAAAGTATTAGGTATTGATATTAGGGAATAAGGAAACCTCCCAAACTTTCTATTGTTTGAGAGGTAAGTTTTATTTATGCCAATAATTATCGATATCATTTAATAAACTCTTCAATTGATGCGCAACAATTCCATGAGACCAATGAGCAGGATAAAGTTGCATATACTCCTTTCTCGAAAAGCGTTGATCAATCAAAAGTATAATACCTTGATCTTGTTCTGTTCGAATGACACGCCCTGCAGCTTGCATCACTTTATTAAAACCTGGTAATTGATAGATATAATAATAACCTTGCTGATTCTTTGTATCGAAATACTTTTTTAACTCCTCTTGCTCTTTTGATATTTGTGGAAGTCCAACAGAAACAATCAGCGAGCCAATCAACCTTCTACCTTTTAAATCAATTCCCTCTGAGAAAACACCTCCTAGTACACAAAAACCAATGATTACCTGATCATCTTGGTCGACAAATTGCTCAAGAAAGTCACTTTTCTCTTGCTCATTCATCTCTCGCTCTTGTAATATAATTTTTGTCTCTGGATATAGCTCGATAAAACGGCGATAAACATCTTGCATATAAGAAAATGAAGGAAAAAAACAAAAATAATTGCCCGCTTTTAAGTCAGTTACTTTCTGAATAAGTTCACATAAGGAATCTATCATTTGATGACGAAAACGATAAGTCATCGGTAGAAAATCTGCAATCATTACTTGAAATTGTTTTTGTTCAAATGGACTTATTTGGCTAAAAGTATAATCTTGAGTATTTCCTACCAATAAATTTTGATAATAACTTACAGGCGAAAATGTCGCAGAAAACAATACACTCCCTTTGCCATAATCTAGTTTTTGCTTAATTAATTCAGCAGGATCAAGGCAAAATAATTTCAACTGTATCTCCTCATCAACCATTTCGACCAAAAATCTAAAATGATCATCAAAATATTCAGAGATTTTTAAAAAACTCATCAAATCAAAATACAAATTCTGCTGCCAATTCGGCACATTTTCTTTCAATTCTCGTAAATATTCGCCAAAATATTCACTCCAACGATAAGCATAGGTTAGCAATTCATCTGGTAATTCTTTGCTGAAGATGTACTCCTGATCTTTTAATAGTTCTTTAAAAGATTGGCAAACCTCGAGTAATTTTAGTAAAACTTTATGTTGCTTGCGATATCTTTTTGGTAATTCTGCCTGAAATTTTTTTATTGATTTAATTGTCAATATTTTTGTATACATCTCTCGTGCACGTGTGATCAAATTATGAGCTTCATCAACTAAAAAATAACTTTCTGAATCTTCACTATCAAAAAATCTTTTCAGATACACTTGAGGATCAAACAGATAGTTGTAATCACAAACAATCACGTCGCTATAAAGACTAAGATCCAAACTAAGTTCAAAAGGACAACATTCATATTTTTTCGCTATCTCAGTTACTTGATGACTCGTATATTCATTCCCCTCATTTAAGAGCTCCCATAAAGCTAGTTTTTGCTTCTGATAGTAATTTTTAGCAAAAGGACAAAAATCAGGATTACACTTGCATTCTGTCATGAAACAAACTTTTTCCTTTGCTGTAATTTCAATTGTTTTAACAACTTTTTGCTGTTTTTGGAACATCTGCATGGTCTGTAAAGCTACTTCTCTAGTAATTGTTTTCGCAGTCAAATAAAAAATTCTATCAGCTTGATATTCGCCCATAGCCTTCAATGCAGGAAATAAAGTTGCTAGCGTCTTTCCTGTCCCAGTTGGCGCTTCCATAAATAGCCTTTTCTCTAGACTGAGCGTTTGATAAACTGCAGCAGCTAAATCTCTCTGACCTGGACGAAATTCTGAAAAAGGAAAGCTTAAATTACGCAAACATTTTTGACGATTCTCAATATGTTTTTTTAAAAAGACTAACCATTTTTCGTATTCTTTAAGGGTTGTTAGATAATATTTCTCCAATTCTGAAATTTGAAAAGTTTGTTGATTTATCTCAATTTTTTCATCGAGAGTACAATAATAACGTAACATAACATCAATTTCTGCCAAGTCATTTTGAGACGCATAAATATAGGCATAAATTTTCGCCTGAGCAAAAAATAGTTCAACAGTTGCTTCTTCTAGTTGTTCAAAAGGAATTTCACTCGATTTTATTTCATCAATAATCACATTATCGTCTTTTCGCCAAACCCCATCGCAACGTCCCTCTACTAAGATGTCAAAAACTTCTCCTTGATAAGTCGATTTAAGAGTCACTTCGGGTTGGTAATTTCCATCCATCGATTGCTGTAATTTCCGATGAATTTTTGCACCGTCTAAAGCAGTATGATTACTTTGCCTTCGATTATCTATACTTTGCTTATTATGAACAAATGATACTAACTCACGGACAGATATTCTTTTTTTCTGCATATTATCCCAACTTTCAACATACAGTGTAACAAAAAAAAGACAAACGAACTAGATGTAGTTTGTCTTTTTATCGATATACATGATATTCTACATAATTTTCATCTATTACTGTATCCTCTCTAACATAATCAAAACGGATAGTGAGGCCCGCACCTTTGATTACGATATGATTACCATCATCTGTAACCTGGCAATCTTTTAACGTCCGTTGATAGACAGAATATGGCTCAGAGTCAAAATCTTGATTGGAAAAATATAGAGCAAAATCTTTCTCTATTTTATTTCGATAATTTTGATACTCTTCTAACTTGGTATCCTCTTCTTTAGCGTGTATTTCTGGAATATACTGTTTTACGATATGCAATACACCATTTTTAAAATCAAAAACGCCTTGGCTTTGTGGAAAACCTTGATTATCACTTTGCAAAATCATAAAATCATCGGTTACTTTCTGCGAGGATATCATTTTCGATTGTTTCACTTTCACAGGGTTGATATCCGATTGTTGTTGCACACAGCCACTTAAAATAAAGGCTAGGAGAAAAATAAAAAGAGTATTTAAAACTTTTTTATTCACACCTATCACCTACCTTTATCATCATTATAACAAATAAAATCAAAAATATATTTTTTATAGAATAATTTTAATTTACTATTAACAGATTGTAAGTAAACTTTCAGATAATTATAAAATTCTAAATCCAATCGGTATCATTGTTTCTATGACCAATTTAAGATATACTTAGCATGTAATTATAAAAAGGAGGCTATTCAAGTGAATATACAACAAATTGTAACAGGTCCCATTCAAGAAAACTGTTATCTCGTATACAACGAAGATACTTTGCTTATCATTGACCCGGGTGAGGATGCCCAAAATATAATCCAATACATTCAAGAAACAAAAATAAAGCCATCAGCAATTTTACTCACTCATACCCACTATGATCATATTGGTGCTGTAGATACATTACGTGATTACTACCAGATTCCAGTTTATGTGGATCCGTTAGAAAATGATTGGTTGGGCGATCCAGAAATGAACTTATCTGGGAATCATCCCGAATTTGGCTCAATTACTGCTCGGCCAGCCGAATATCTTCTTGAACATAAAACTTATCAAATCGGAAGTATCTCTTTTAAAGTTGTTCCTACACCAGGGCATTCCATTGGTTCAGTAAGTTTTATTTTCAAAGATTTCGTTGTTTCTGGAGACGCCTTATTCAATGGTAGTATTGGTAGAGCAGACTTGCCAACAGGTGATTTTGAACAACTGTTACAAAGCATTCAATCGCAATTATTAACGTTACCAGATACATTTAAGGTTTATCCAGGGCATGGACTTGCAACAACCATTATCCACGAAAAACAAACTAATCCATTTCTAAGAGGATTAAGATAGGAGAGATTGATTATGACAAAAACACAACTTTACATTGTACGTCATGGAAAAACAATGTTTAATACCCTACAACGTGTACAAGGTTGGTGTGATACCCCTCTGACTGATGTTGGTGTCAGAGGAATTGAAGGAACAGGTATCGGAATAAGAGATATAGATTTTGTCGAAGCTGTTTCTAGTGATAGTGGTCGCGCTATTCAAACGATGCGTATTCTATTATCTAAACATCCCAATGGTGCAAATATCCCATATCATACCGATGCTAGAATAAGAGAATGGAATTTTGGTTCACTTGAAGGTGGCTATGATGCTGAGATGTGGGGTGTATTACCTCGAGTATTGAATTATCGGACATATGATGAACTAATTAAAAATAATGTAAGCTATAAACAAATTTGTGAAGCAATCTATGAAGCCGATACTGCGAATTGGGCGGAAACTTACGAACAATTAAAAAATCGAGTATTGACTGGATTTGAAGATATCGCCTATCGTGTAGAAAAAAATGGTGGTGGTAAGGCATTAATTGTATCTCATGGATTAACTATCGCCTTTTTAATGCATTTAGTCGATTCTTCAAATGGATTACGTGTGGATATTGACAATGGTTCAATTTCTATTTTAAACTATGAAAATGGACAGTTCAGTATAGAAACTATTGGGGATAAGCATTTTAAAGAAAATGGTTTAGCTGAATTGGACAAATTGAATTAAGAGAAAGGAATTTTCGATGTTCTTTGCAAATTTTATAAAAGCTGTCATTTTAGGGATTGTTGAAGGAATTACTGAATGGTTACCAATTAGTAGTACTGGACATCTCATCCTCGTTGATAATATCTTAAAGATGCAAATCAGTAAAGAATTTACCTCAATGTTTAACGTTGTCATTCAACTTGGTGCTATCATGGCTGTTGTTTATCTGTATTTTAATAAACTCAATCCATTTGATAGCAAAAAAAATAAGTTACAACAAAAACAAACTTGGGATTTATGGTTAAAAGTTATTGTTGCTTGCTTTCCTTCCGCAATCATTGGTTTATTATTTGATGACTGGTTAGATGCTCATCTATATAAGCCATTTCCAGTAGCATTAATGTTGATTATTTATGGTATTGGATTTATCTGGGTGGAAAAGCGTAACCAAACCATTAAACCAAAATGTACAGACTTAAACCGTTTCACTTATAAAGCAGCCATTATGATCGGTATCTTTCAAGTACTTGCCTTAATTCCTGGTACTTCAAGATCAGGAGCAACTATTTTAGGAGGAATCTTAATTGGTGCATCTCGATACGTTGCTGCTGAATTTTCATTCTTTTTAGGTATCCCTACTATGTTTGGTGCAAGTGGACTAAAAATAGTAAAATTCCTAAAAAATGGTAACTTCTTTGATTTACAGTCTTCAATCATACTACTCACAGGTATGATTGTTTCCTTCATTGTATCTGTATTGGTCATTAAATTCTTAATGGACTATATCAAAAAACATGATTTTTCTGTATTTGGTTGGTATCGAATAATCCTAGGAACAATCATTATATTATCTATGATATTTTAATTTAAAAAGCAGTTTAGCATGTAATATTATAACCCATGCTAAACTGCTTAATTTTATGTGTTTTTAATTATCAAGTTTCCGATTAAATCAACTGCATTTTCGGTACTGTTAGATATCCATTCGTATCTTTCATAAATTTCCTTCCACTTAATGATTTCTAATAAATCATTATTTCCAGAAAATAATTCTTTTTTCAATCTACTAAATAATCGATCTGCCTCAGACTCAGTATTTCTTACTTCTTTCAATAAATCTCTCAAATTTTTTGAATTTTTAAATTTAGGGAACTCTCGCATTGCATCTAACACACCTTTCGTAGCTTTGACTACTAAGTGAGCAAATAAGTCAGTCTCTGGACGCAAGGTTTGAATTGAAAGGTTCTCAAACATATATGTAATACCATTGATACCATCCAATACATCATCTAAAGATTCAGCTAGTAACATAATATCTTCACGATCAATCGGAGTAATGAAAGCATCATATAACTCATTTGTTAACTCCAAAATAAGTCGATCATTTTCTTTTTCTAAATGATGGATGAGTTCAGACTCTGTTTCCAAATGATCTAAAGAATAATTCTGCATAATTTTCTCTAGTACTTCTGCAGACTTGTATCCATTTTCTGCAATCTTTTCTAACGTCTTAAAATAATCATACTTTTTTCTTCTTGCCATATCAAATTCTCCTTAAAAAATAGCTACGAAAAATTTAGCCATTACATAGGCAATGACTCCACAACCTGGAAAAGTCATAACCCAAGCAAAAATCATTTCCTTTACAATTCGCCAATCCACACTACTTAAACGTTTCGAGGCACCTACACCCATTATTGCAGTCGTTTTTGTATGTGTTGTGGATACAGGAATTCCAAATACAGAGGCTAAAAACAAACATATCGCTGCACTCAAATCGGCAGAAAATCCTTGATATGTTTCTAATTTAACCATATCCATACCAACAGATTTAATAATTTTCATTCCACCAACGCTAGTCCCTAATCCCATGGTAATTGAACAAAGGGCCATCACCCACAACGGAATCGTAAAACCGTTACCTGTTTTTTCTGCAAGTCCATTATAGAATAAACCTAACATGAATACACCCATAAATTTTTGTCCATCTTGTGCGCCATGTAAAAAAGCATTCGCAGCAGCTGAAATTGCTTGACCAATCGTAAAAAATTTATTTGCTTTTCTTCTTGGAATATTTTGGAAAATAAGAACTAATAATTTAGTAAGTAAATACCCACCAAAAAATCCCATAATTGTTGAAACGACCAGCCCTATAATAACTTTGATCCACTCATCAACATTTACAGCGTTCAGTCCCCCTAGCGCCATAGCTGAACCAGTCAATCCTGCAATAAGTGCATGAGATTCACTCGTTGGAATTCCAAAATACCATGCTGCCACTGCCCAGACCACAATTGCAAACAATGAAGCGGCTAAAGCAACTTGAGCAGCCTGAATTCCTTGAGCGTCAAAACTTACAATATTACTTATAGTCTCAGCAACCTGAGCATTAAAATACGTCATTACCAATGCACCAGCAAAGTTCATAACAACCGCCATCCAAATTGCGAAATTTGGAGCAAGTACCCTCGTCGATACTGCAGTTGCAATCGCATTCGGTGCATCTGTCCAACCGTTTACAAAAATCACCCCTAAAACAAGGGCAACGGTTACAAATAGTGCAATACTCAAATAATTCACCACCATAAATTTACTCCACTTGTAATCATAGCATAAATATTGTTAGATGTGTATATTTCAATTTAAGAAAGTTGGCAAACTTTGTCTAAAAACTTTCTAATCAAACGGTTATTTCTTTACTTTTTAGATGTAAAATAGTGATATTTAATGTGTTTTCTCATCAAAAACCAAATTTTTTTGTGTTAAGTAAAAATTCTTTACAACTTATTCTTGCAAAGCACGCCACCATTATGTATAATGACAATTGTTGATTTATACGAATTTCGTATAAGAACTATTTATCGGAGGTGAAATAAATGCCAAACATTGAATCTGCAATCAAACGTGTTCGTACAAGTGAAGCTGCTAATGCTAAGAATTCATCTCAATTGAGCACAATGCGTACAGCTGTCAAAAAATTTGAAAAAGCTGTAGAAGCTGGTGCTGATAACGTAGCTGAGTTACACAAAGAAGCAATCAAAGCAATCGACATGGCTGAATCAAAAGGATTAATCCATAAAAACAAAGCTGGTCGTGATAAATCTCGTTTAAGCAAAAAATTAGCTAAATAATAGCTGAGAAGTAAAAAATCCACGAAAAATTTCGTGGATTTTTTTAGTATTTCAACAAATACATCTGAAAAGCAAAAAACTTATCAACTTTTCCTGACTTTATTTGAAAATCTAATTCAACTAAATCATCAAATAATTGAATTAAATACCCCATCTGATACTTTTTCACTTCTTGCATTGCCAACTTTACCCGATAGCTATGGATTTTTAACATATCCGCAATATTCGCTTGCTGATAACCTTGTTTGACCAAATATTTAACTTGAATCATTAAGCGAAATTGACCAATTAATATCGCGATGAGCTTGATTGGCTCTTCTTTTTGCAAAGTTAAATCATCAAAAAGTTTTAGTGCCAGGCTCGTTTGTCGATATAAAATAAATTGTGAAAGTTCAAAAAGATTTTGTTCTAAAGTTTTAGGAATGAGTTGATCCACTAATTCTTTCGTCACTGACTCTTCTCTTCCATGAAACAACTTTATCTTCTGAAATTCTTGCATCACTCGTGTAAGTTGATAATCACATTGTTTTAAATAATAATCTAATACACCTTTCGAGAACTGAATCTGCTCATTTTGTATATAATGTTGGAAATACTGTTTGACATCATTTTCTTTCAACGTTTGAACATCTATAATAGTCGCATTTTTTTTCAAAATTTTTGTAACTTTCTTACGTTCATCTAATTTTGGATAATCCGCGAAGAGAACAAAAATTGTTGTTGTGCAAGGTTGCTCAAAATAATGAATGAATTGCTTTAAGACTTCTTCATCAATCGCCTTTTTCTCACTAGTCAAAAAATAAGGATGTTCAAGGAATACCAGTCGATAATCGCCAAAAAATGGACTGGCTTGAACCTCCTCAAGAACAGCCTGTAAATCAACATCATCTGCGTCGAAAGTAGCAAAATTTAAATCATCTTCTTGAATATTTAAGTTTGAAAAAAATGCATTTTTAACTTCATCAATTAAGTATTGCTCCTGCCCATTCACTAAATATAAAGGAGCCAATTTATTTTGACGAATCGCTTGTAATTGTTGTTGTATACTCAAATTCTTATTCCTTTCAAATTCTGTTAATATCATTATACCAAAAAACTACTTATTTACCATCGAATTCATATATGTTATGAAAGTGACTCAATCGATACTGAATCATTCCATTTATGTCTGTTCTTCTGATACTCACATGATATTTCTTAAGTGTTTTTAATGTTTCTATATGTGGATGTCCGTAACGATTTTTTTTACCAACTGAAATAATGGCAATTTTAGGTTTTATTTCTCTAATAAACGCTTCAGAAGTCGAAGTATGACTCCCATGATGCCCCACCTGAATGATATCAACTTTTAATTGAGGATAATTACGTAATACTTCTAGTTCTCCCTCTTTTGGCAAATCTCCGGTCCATAGTAATGAAATTTGATTTATTTTCGTATATAGTACCATGGAATCTTTATTTTCCGCTTTACCTGAACGATTTGGGTACAGAACCTGTAATGGAATTTTCTGACCGATTACTTGGTTAGCTAATACCTCATAAATTTGGGTACGTTTTGGTATTTTAGCAATTTGGCGAGCAATTTTTGGATTATTATGCGCGCCTTTTGTCATAAAGATACGCTTCACACGAAACTGAGTACATATAGAAACAACATCTCCCATGTGATCAGTATCTCCATGACTGATAAATAAGGAATCAATTTTTGAAATCCCCTCTCCTTTTAAATAAGGAACTAAAGAATATTGGCAATTTGGTTGTGTGCGTCGTTTCTTCCACAATTCATTATTAAAGGTCACTCTACCACCGGTGTCGATAATACTCACTTCATGATTTAAAGGACTCTGAATAACGCAGCTAGCCCCCTGTCCGACATTGACATAAGTTACTCTAGTAGATAAATGTGTCATCTGAACATAGAGAAATGGGCATATTATACAAATGATTGGGAGTAAGTAATGATATTTTGTTTGAATGACTAGTATTCCAATAATAATGCATAATAAAGCAAACCACGTAGGAATCCATCCAATAGTAAGATTAAATTGAATCGTCAACTGCAGCAAATATTCAATCATACCAACAATAAAATCAAATATAATATTGAAAGGCAATAAAATAGGCGGCACAAAAGTAAATATAAACAGCAACAAGCAAAATGGCAATAAGCAACAAGAAAAGATTATCGTAAATAAATAGGTTAAAATCCCCCCAAATATTGGCCATTGGTAAAATACAGATAAAAGAAATGGAGCTGAGAGCAAACTTAAATATTGCATCCACATCATTTGCTTAAACTTGTTCTTCTTTTTTGGAATGAAAATGAGCAAAAAGGAAACAAAAAGTGAGAGTTGTCCCGATAAAACCAATAAAGTGTTTGGAAAAATAATCATTAAAAATATTAATACCAAACTAAATCTATCTAATCTTGAAATATTAATTGCTGTTCTTCCTAAGATATACGAGATTAAATAAGTTAATGTAGCACGTAAAACACTCATGCTAATACCAAAGAAAAACATCGCACTAATTGATCCGATGCATAGCGGAAGAATCCTCTGATGAAAACTTAAATGTAATCTCCTCATCAAAAAATCAAATAAACCCAAAAAGAATACTACATGCGTACCCGAAATAGTAAATAAATGCAGCACCCCACTTAAGCTATATAATGATTGAACCTCCTGAAAATTCTGATTCTTATATCCAAAAACTAAGGCTTGAACATATTGACTGGCTTTTTTGGATAACGTTTGATCCACTTGGCGTATACAGCAATATCTTAATTCTGATAAAATCAGTTGTAGATGACTCCCTTTTCCTTGCCGATATTTCAATATTTCAAACTGTCCCATATAGTTTTTGTCTTGAAGATATCTTTGATAATCGAAAGCATGCTGATTATCATTTGTATCTATTGCTTGGAAGTGTCCAATAACTTTCAAAGTGCTGTACTTATGAGCGGATGTAAACCATTTTTGTTTTTCCTCTTTTGATTTTAACGTAATTTTTAAACGAATTAAATGACTATCCAATCTACCATCAGCCATCAATTGATCACCGTTTATCATAACGGAATCAGGATAAATCACCAGACTTCCTTCATAATTTCTAGATTCATCAACTTCTGGAGGCTGTTGAATGAAATAGCTTGTAAAACACATCACAATAATGAAAATACTACTAACTATCAATAAATACTGATGTGAAAAAATAAAATAAACAAAAAAATAAATAGAAACCGCTATCAAAAAATAATTGGATAAAACGATGCCATAAAAACTACAGACGGTAAAAATAGCACAATATGCCAACTGATTTATCCATGAATATTTGTCGTTATTCTTTGTTTTGAGTAATAGAAGTAAGTTTTTCAAAGTATTTTTGATCCAACTGAACTTGCTGAATCGCTACTCCTAATTTTTGAATTAACTCGATTGCATAAGAATCATTATGATAATCATGTAAATAATAAATTTTCTTAATCCCCGCTTGCAAAATTGCTTTCGTACAATGTAGACAAGGAAAATGGGTTACATATATTTCGGCACCATCTGTTGAGATACCTAACTTCGCACATTGTAATAATGCATTCATTTCGGCATGAATGGTGCGTATACAATGCCCATCTACCACATAACAGCCTTGGTCAATGCAATGATTATCCCCGCTCACCGCACCATTATATCCCCCAGCAATGATTCGTCGGTCTTTTACTAGAGTAGCTCCGACTTCTAAACGTGTACAAGTACTTCTTAATGACAAAAGAACTGCTTGAGCCATGAAATATTGATTCCAAGGTATTCTTTGATCTGACATAACTCTTGGCCTCCTATAGATTATTTAATTATATTGTAATCGAGTTTTTTAATTTTTCAACCGTCTTTTCACCAATACCATTTACCTTTCCTAATTCATCAATACTTTTAAAGTCGCCATTTTCTGTACGATAATCAATGATGGCTTGTGCTTTTTTGGCACCAATTCCAGATAATTGTTGCAGTTGACTTAAATCAGCCTGATTAATATTGATCTTTGCCTGATTATCATTATCCTTTTTACTTATTGATGAATCAGAAACTGATAACGAAGTATTTTCAGCTTGTGTATTTTTGGCTTCCTCTTGTGTCAATATGACAATTTTTTGCTGATCTTCTAATTTGATAGATTGATTCACAGTATTGACAGCCGCATTTTCTGTTAATCCGCCTGCTTTTTGAATTAAAGTAAATAATCTGTCATTTTTCGATAAACAATAGACTCCAGGATGTGAAATTGCTCCTGAAATATCAACATAAATTTGATTGTTCTCTTTTTTTTCCTTTTTCGTAGAACTTAAACTTTTCATTGTTGTTTGGCTACTTGAAGTTAGTAAAACACCAACATCTTGCTCATCTGCTCGATTATCACAAAAAATCAAAAAAACAACTAGTAAAATGACGATTACTGGGAGCACTATTAATGCATACTTCCAGTATTTCTTTATCCAATATTGCATTGACGATTCCTCCTTCAATATATAAATACGATGATTGAAGAAGAAAGCGTTAAAAAAAGACGAATAAAATTATTCGCCTAAAAATTTCTCTATTTCAGATAGTCGATTAACTTCATGAGTTGCACGAGCTATTTTAAATAATCTTTCATCATTATAGAAAATACTTTGTACGCCAGCATTAATTCCTGCATCAATATCCATCGGGCGATCCCCAATCATTACTGTTTTTTTCTTATCTAATTGGTATTTATCAACCAAGTATAGTAATGAAGTGGGATTAGGCTTCCTAGGAAATTCATTTTCGGGACCCACAATTTCAATAAACAATCCATCTAATGAAGATTTTTCCAACAATTCCTTAGCAGAACTATTTGCTCGATGGGTTAAGAGAAAGTTTCTACCACCGTTTTTCATGACTTTTTCTAGAATATATTTTGCATCATCGTACGCAAAAACTTCACTTTTGTCTTCTTTTTCAAATTGTTTATATACCTTGTCAAATGCTGAAAAGTCTAAATCAAACTGCTGGGCCAAATCTTTAGAGGACTTAGTTTTTAGTATTCGATAAATGGCTGATGGCGTTATAGCAATATGATAATACTGCATGGTTTTGACGTACGCTCTTAACATTTTGGGATAAGTATTAAATAAAGTGCCATCAAAATCCCAAATAAAATTTTGGTACATATGTGTTCCTACTTTCAATCATTATCAAACAATAAGATAACTTATCATTTAAGAAATTTCAAGAAAAAATGCATTTTTACAGAAAATTTTCCTGCAAAAATGCATTTTTTTAATTTTTAAAAGAATGAATAGGAGCAGGAATCCGTCCCCCACGTTCAATAAAAAGATTAGAACTTGCAGAATTCACCTTCATTACTGGCGCACTCCCAAGCAAACCACCAAACTCAATCATGTCTCCAACCTTTAAATGATTTGCAGGAATCACTCTAACTGCTGTAGTTTTATGATTAATTACTCCAATCGCCGCTTCATCAGCAATCATTGCAGAAATGGTACTAGCAGGCGTATCCCCAGGAATAGCAATCATATCTAATCCAACAGAACAAATCGCAGTCATAGCTTCGAGCTTTTCGATATTCAAATAGCCATTTTCTACTGCTTTTATCATTCCTGCATCTTCAGAAACCGGAATGAACGCACCGGAAAGCCCACCAACATGATTACAGGCCATAACCCCACCTTTTTTGACGGCATCATTGAGTAAAGCTAATGCAGCAGTAGTTCCATGTGTTCCCACAGATTCTAAGCCCATTTCTTCTAATATTTGAGCCACACTATCCCCAACGGCTGGAGTGGGTGCTAAAGATAAATCCACAATGCCAAATGGAACTCCTAAGCGCTCAGAAGCAATTTGTCCAACCATTTGCCCCATACGTGTTATTTTGAACGCTGTTTTTTTCACCGTTTCAGCAACAACATCAAAAGGCTCACCCTTAACCTTTTCTAAAGCGCGCTTAACGACACCCGGACCACTAACACCTACATTAATCACACAGTCAGCTTCACCTACACCGTGAAAGGCACCAGCCATGAAAGGATTATCTTCTACCGCATTAGCAAAAATAACCAATTTAGCACAACCCATATCAGACTTTGCTGCAGTTTCCTTAACAATCTCTCCCATTAATTTGACTGCATCCATATTGATTCCAGCTTTTGTAGATCCAATATTTACGCTTGAACAAACAAATTCGGTTTTTGCTAAAGCTTCAGGAATGGAATGAATTAGTGCTAAATCTCCCGCTGTAAAACCTTTTTCTACTAGTGCAGAATACCCACCTATAAAGTTAACACCTACTGTTTTTGCTGCTTCATCCAAAACTTTTGCAAATCGAATACAAGTTTTAGCATCAGCTTTACATGCTGCAGCGATAATACCTATTGGCGTAACAGAGATACGTTTATTTATAATTGGAATACCATACTCTAATTCAATGGCTTCACCTACAGCCACTAAATCTTTTGCTTTGGTAGTTATCTTTTGAAAAATTTTATCACACGCACGTTCTACATCTTCATCCATACAATCTAATAAGGAGATTCCCATTGTAATTGTTCGTATATCCAAATTTTCTTCTTCGACCATGCGGATGGTTTCTAGAATTTGATTGACTTCCATAAAACCTGTACCTCCTATAATTTATGCATGGCATCAAAAATTTCTGCGTTTTGAATTCTAATATCGACACCTAATTGTTCAGCTGTTTGATCTAACTGTTCACGAATTGTCTTAAAATCAACTTTTTCCTGTGATTCCAAAACCATCATCATTGTAAAATAATCATTTAATATTGTTTGAGTCACATCTACAATATTTAAATTCAAATCAGCCAATGTTTGACTTACTTTGGCAATAATACCTACTTTATCCTTACCAATAACCGTTAAAATTGCTCGCATAATTTTTCCTCCTTTTTTTGAAAAGTATATCACAAAAGTATAGATTTCGAAACAAAACTTTGAATTTTATCGTCAAATCAGCCCTTATTAACCATTAACTCCGAACATTAACAGATATATTGTACAAAACTTTATTTGATTTGAAGTATTTTTTGTTTACCATAAATAGATTGATCAAAATTAAAAAAGTAAGCAAAAGCACATACAACAAAGAAGTACGGGAAATGTTGAAAGCCAAAAACTTCACATCCAATTAATATGGGCGCTAATAAAGTATTCGTTGCACTCCCAAACACTGCAGCATAACCTAATGCAGCTACTAGCATGATAGGTAGATGAAAAATTCCTGCTAGAATAATTCCCAATGAAGCACCTATTGAGAAAAGCGGGGTCACTTCTCCGCCTTGAAAACCAACAGATAAAGTTAAAATCGTAAATCCTAATTTGACGATGAAATCAAATGGATAAATAGTTTGACCAGAAAAACTCGCTGTTATCAAATTGGTCCCCAACCCAGCATATCTTCCTTGATCACAAATTAGAAGTAAGATACTTAAAACTATCCCAATGATGAAGATGCGTAAATAAGGATTTGTAAATTTATTTGCCATAAAGATTTTTAAATAAGTCAATCCTTTAGCAAAAATACTTCCAACAAGTCCAAAAATTATCCCAACAATCATTAGTTTCAATAAAGTAATAATCTGTAAATCTAGTTGCTCTGATACGAATACCTGAAATTTTTCCAAGCCTAAAAAATGCGAGGTCCAACTAGCAATAAAAGCAGCGATTAAAGAAGGTATTAAAGCTGGATATACTAACTGTCCAGCTACCATCACTTCTAAAGCAAAAAAGGTAGCAGCAATCGGCGTCTGAAATAAGCCTGCAAATCCGGCAGCCATTCCAATTACAATTAGTGTTGTTTGATGTTTCTTTAAATTAAGTCTACTACCTACTGTATGTGAAATGGTCGCTCCAATTTGAACAGCAACCCCTTCACGACCTGCACTTCCTCCAAATAAATGAGTCAGCCATGTTCCGCCAATAATCAAAGGAACTAAGCGCAAGGGAATGTCTGATTCTTTTCGTTGTCCAACATCAAAAATTAAACTCATGCCCTGCTGTGTATTTTTTCCATATTTTTGATACATAAAAATAATAATTACGCCAATAATAGCTAAGAATGGAATAAAGTATAAAGGATATTCACTTCTTAAATCTGTAATCGCAAGTAATCCCATACCAAAGTAAGCATCAATTACTCCGACTACTAAACCAATGACTATAGCAAGGCAGATAAGTAATAAATACTCTCCATAATAACTTTTTAATTGTAAAATCATTTTTTTCATCCAAATCTTCCTTTCATCAACAAAAAAAGCCAATGCCCCTATGACGACAATAAACATCATAGAAGTCATCAGCTGTACTAGCAGTTTAGGTCAAAGCCAAGGGAGAACCTCATTCCCTACGTACAAAAGTATAATAAATAAAAAATATCTGGTCAATATATTTTTATAACCATTCATCAATTTTTTTACACGTTTCAAATGGTACTATTCATGTAATTCCAGAGGAAGTCCGTCGGGGTCAAAGAAAAATGTCATTTTCTCACCAGTGTAATCATCTGTTCGTAAAGGTTCACAATCAATACCTTTCGTCTGTAATTCCGAAATCACTTCTTCGATATTACTAACTTTAAAAGCTAGATGGCGTAATCCACACGCTTCTGGAAAACTAGGTCTTTTAGGTGCATCCTTTATTCCGAAAATTTCAAGTTCACACTCACCGAGACGTAAATCCAACTTATAATCATCACGATGTGGACGATAATTTTCTCGAATAATTTCAAATCCTAGTTTTTCTACATAAAATGACTTGCTTTCTTCATATTTTGCAGTAATGATTGCAACATGATGAATCTGATTTAAATTCATATATTTTCCTCATTTCTTCTACCGTTGTATCCTTATATTAACAACCTCAGCAAAAATATTCAATTCATAATTGGTGAAACATCAAGAAGTGATAAATCAACTTTTCGATTGTGAAACTTTTTGCTATAATTAATTTCGGAGGTGTTCCTATGCAAAAAGCAATTATTAAATTTGATCACCAATATGTAGATGGCGGATGTAATGCTTGTGGAGTCTTACGTTGTGAAACATATAGTATGAAGTACTTGAACAAAGAACTTGGATTTGCTTTTATGGATGTTGAAAGTCTGATACAAACCATCACTCAAGCGAACCAATGGAAACAAGATTACCAAGAAGTGGGGATTGGCGAAGAAGTAGACGGCTTAACTAACGGTTCAACATTTGTAGAAGTCGAAAAATTAGGCAAAAAAATACGTTATGAAAATCAAGCTAATCTACGGACAATGCTTGTCGAAAATGAATATCCTGAAAAGGAAGAATTATTTGCGATAATCAATCAAATACTTTCCCAAATTTTTGATATTGAACCTATTGCATTTGAAGTCATTGAAATTGATAAGTAAAGAAAAGAGCTAAGAAAAACAGTAAGGTCGTCCTTTCTTAGCTCTTTTAATCTATTCTTGAGAGGCAATTAAAGCTTCTTGATCATTTAAAATATCACGATTCAATTCATGAATATTATGGCTAGTCACTACTCCAGCAACCATACTATCACTCACATTCACTAAAGTACGAGCCATATCAATTAAAGGCTCAACAGAAATAACCAGACCTACAATTGCTACAGGTAAATTAAGTGAACCTAAAACAATTAATGAAGCAAATGTTGCTCCTCCACCGACACCTGCAACACCAAATGAACTTATCGTGACAACTGCAATCAACATTAAAATAAAACTCAAACTGTGAACGTTTATCCCTACAGTCGGTGCCACAATGGTCGCAAGCATGGCTGGGTAAACACCCGCACAACCATTTTGTCCAATCGATAAACCAAAACTACCAGCAAAGTTTGCCGTTGTTTCATCTACACCTAAAGCCTTGGTTTGCGTTTCGATATTTAATGGTAAAGTTCCTGCACTTGAACGTGAAGTAAAAGCGAAACTTAAGGCAGGTAAGGCTTTTTTGAAATAAGTAATCGGATTAACTCTGACACTTAGTAAGTATAATGAATGAACCCCTAATACAATAATTAAGGCACTATAAGATGCTAAGATAAATTTACCAAGATTAATGATTGCTTCAAAATCACTGGTTGCTAAAACATTGGTCATTAAGGCAAATACGCCATATGGAGTTAAACGCAGAACCAAAGTCACAATTCGCATGGTAATTTTATATAAACTTTCCATCAAATTTGCAAAAGTTTCTGCTTCTTTAGGTGCTTTTCTTTTCACACCTAGATAGCTAATACCGACAAATGCTGAGAAGATTACCACGCCAATGGTACTTGTTGGACGTGTTCCTGCTAAATCTGCAAAAACATTTGTAGGAATGAACGAAATAATTTGTTGTGGGATTGAAAGGTTCTCCACTTGGGTTTGACGCTCAGCTAATTGAGCAATTCTAGCAGTTTCGGCAGCCCCTTTTGTAAAAGTAGCCCCATCTAAATGGAAAGCTAATACAATCAATGAGCCAATTGTTGCCGCAATGGCTGTGGTTGAAAGTAAAACAAATAAAACATTGGCACTGATTTTACCAATTTTATTACTTTCTTTCATTCGCACAAACGCACCTACGATAGAAACAAATACAAGCGGCATAACTAGCATTTGTAGTAAATGCACATAGCCCGACCCGACAATTTGAATCCATTCTAAACTGGTAGCTAAACTTTTATGTCCAACACCTAACACCACTTGTAAAATGCCTCCGAAAATAACTCCGGCAAACAATCCAATAAATACCCTATTAGAAAACTTCACATGTCTTTTTTGTAATTGATAAAGTGTAACTAAACTAATAATAAATATTGCAAGAATAATTAAAGTAATTAGATTTGTCAACTTCTGCACTCCTTTATAAAATAATGAAATCAGTTTTTCGTTTTGACAAGTCTATCAACGGAAGTAAAGGTTCCACAGTGACCATTCTCCAACAGTTCACTCTAATTGCGCGCTTAATTAGTGACAGCTTCAAGTATAGGGAGAAACTTCCCTTATGTAAACAAATATAGCGATAAAAATTTTTTATCAAGCTTCATTGGTGCTGACTCATTGGGCGGTTATCTTTTACTAAATTTTTCTGTTATAGCAAAAGTTCGCTCGTATTCATCTTGTAGTTGTCTGTGTTCAACTAAAGTTAGATTGTTCTTAGCTAACATCCTTTCTATCACACTACAACGACTTCTCAGTGCTCACCATATAATTTCGTTGTCGCTATACATGCAGACACCATTGTGTACATAGGTTACTCTCATCTCCGATACCTCTTGAAAAATATCTCTTTACTTATTTTGTCAAACCACGACAGAATGACTAATGCTACTCCAGCAGATATTGCCAGCATTGGAATAGCAATTAAAATAAAAAAGAAAGTCCATACAATTCCGTACATGCCACCACCACCTGATTTTGTGTATAAAAATAGCACCTAATCACTTTGACTAGATGCTAGTTAGTTTGTTTTTTCTTCTTTGATTGTCGTTTTAATTCCCTTTTTTTTAACCATTTCTCAAACTGTTCATTAAACTCTTTTTCTCTCTTTTTTTCTTCTTCTGTTTGTTCTCTACTATCAACAATCTTTGGAAATGTTGTATTATTCCATCTTGAATCGCTAAATTCTTTCATTCTACTTCCTCCAATACAATAATTGGCTTTCCTTCCTCAAAATATTTATCTTTCACTATAAACTCCTGACCGGGTTTACATGGCGTTTCTTGCTCTACAAAATTAAATTTTCTTAAATCTGTACTATTTTTCGAATTGAGTATTTTTATTCGTACACTATCTTCTTCATCATAAATTTTGGTAGAAAAAGATAAAAACTGATTATACTCAACTGTTTTTCCTATTTCATGAAATGCAACAAATTTATTAATATATACGACTCAGAACTAATAGCTTAATACTCTTAATCAGTAAGTATATCTTTATACAACCCAATTATACTTCTTCCCTTGCCAGAATTCAATTTCATTTCAGTCTCTTGATTATTCTTGAGCATGTACCTACCATCATTATATCCATTTATTCTAAAAAATAACTTCTCTTCTATCGGCTTACCATCTTCAGCTTCATTAAAAGTATTTTCGTTAATCGAACGTCACAAACATAAATTAACACAATTTAACCGTATCATAATCGCTTTTTCTCCATATAATTGCAGTAAATTTAGGAGATATTTAACATGAGTGAATTGGGTAACTCGCTAAAAATTATTAAATTAAGTAGAACGTATATTATAATAGGAAAATTTTAGATGATAGTAGAAATTTGATGTCCAAAAT
>NZ_JAKUDS010000015.1 GCF_023221775.1 Enterococcus cecorum
CTGGTGATAATGCATTGTAATCATTCAATGCTTTTTCCACTGCAGCTTTGTCGGCAACCGTCACTGTTTCTGGTGTTTTTGCTAACGCATCTGCATTTTCTGACTTGAACTTAGCCACTTCTGCATCTTGTGCTTCTTGTTCTGCAATTTTCGCTTGCAATTTGTCTAGATTTGCTTTTTCATCTGTTAGCTTCGCTTGTGCTTCTGGTGATAATGCATTGTAATCATTCAATGCTTTTTCTACCGCAGCTTTGTCGGCGACCGTCACTGTATCTGGGGTTTTCGCCAGTATTTCAGCATTATTTTGCTTGAATTCTTGATCACTTGTATCTTCAGGTGGAGTAGGCATCTCAAGTTGCTTTTTTAATTCGATTAGTTTAGCAGCAGTATCTTCAAATTGAGGTTTTACTTTTTCAGGTAATTTCTCATAATCATTTAAAAATTCATTGATTTTGTCTAAATCACTAGCTTGTACAGTATCTGATGTTAAGGAAAAAATATCTTGATATTTCTCCTTTAATTTTTCAGCATATGTGTCATCAATTTTAAGATTTCCCACAATTTTATCAACATACTCATCAGTTACACTAGGCATCGTAGGTTGTTTGAAGCCGCCATTAACCCAAGCAATAAAGCTTTTACCATTTTGTGTATCTTTAATTTCAGGAATTACTTGTTGACAGTAATACATAAACTTTTTTATACCATCATCCGACAAACTAGGAAAATGAGTTCGATAATCATCTTCCGTAGCATTTTCATAAGTCAACTGTTCTTCTGCGTACACGCTAGCTAATCCAAGCGAAAACGACGGTGTTACTTCAGAAGCAACTCCGAATAGCAACGTTGTTGACAATAACACTGATGCGATACCAACAGATAACTTTCTAATACCAAAATGAGGTTTTCTCTGTGATTCTTTAAAAATTTTCTTGGTTATATTATTCTTTCCGATATTCATAGGTCTCTCCCAAAATCCATTCTTTTAAATTCAATTCTAAATAAAGAAATTTTAGAACTATACTAGCAATATACAACATTGTACATAATATGTCCATCAAAGTGCATAGAACGATTTACATTAAAACCAAGAGTGAAAACATCAATAAAACAACTTTCTCTCTTATCGAATTGATTGCCAACAACACTACTTGACAAAGAGCCACGAAAAGAATCATAAAAAAGAGCCAAAAAAAGCCCAAGACATCCGAAGACATCATGGGCTATTGAAATTCAATTATTTAGCAACTGGGTATACTGACACTTGTTTTTTGTCGCGGCCTTTACGTTCAAAACGTACTACGCCGTCAACTTTCGCATATAATGTGTCATCTCCGCCGATACCAACGTTAACACCTGGATAAATCTTAGTACCACGTTGACGGTAAAGGATAGAACCACCAGTAACTGTTTGACCGTCTGCACGTTTCGCACCTAAGCGTTTTGCACGTGAGTCACGTCCGTTAGAAGTAGAACCCCCACCTTTTTTATGAGCGAAGAATTGTAAGTTCATCTTTAACATGAGATGCACCTCCTAGTGATTAGTAATGGTTTTAATTTGGATATATTGCTGATAGTCTTCTTGTACCGACTCTAAACCTAAAAGTAAGCTTTCAAGGAGAATCTGCGCGACATTTTTTTGCTCCTGAGTCAAATCTTCAGAAATCGTTGCCTCTAGGAAACCACCATTTTCTCGATCTGCCTCAACTTGCATCTCAATGCCAGCAAGTGAAGAGACACTATTAATCGCATTGATGCTCAACGCACTCACAGCAGCACAGACGATATCTTCGCCGTATTCTCCTGCCCCAGCATGACCTGTAATGCGAAATTGATGTATCGTTCCTGATTCTGTTCGGTAAAAAGTACCCTTAATCATCAACTTATCCTTCTTTGTCTAATTATGCGTTAATTGCTTCGATAACCACTTTAGTGTATGGTTGACGATGACCTTGTTTGCGGTGTGAATGTTTTTTAGGTTTGTATTTGAAAGTCACAACTTTCTTTTGTTTGCCGTGTTTTTCAACAGTACCTACAACAGTTGCACCAGCTACTAAAGGAGTTCCCACTTTAGTTGATTCACCACCAACTAAGACAACTTCATCGAAAGTAACTTTTTCGCCAGCTTCAACGTTTAATTTTTCAACGTAGATAGCTTGACCTACTTCAACCTTCACTTGTTTACCACCAGTTTTGATAATTGCGTACATGCTTAAAGCACCTCCTTATATATACTTAGACTCGCCATCCCAAGCGACATGCGTACTTAAATACTTGTTCTGAGCGGTTGTAGCTGTGGAGACCACAATTACAACAATTTAAGACTACCAAAACCGACCTTGCTTGTCAATCATTTTCGCCTGATTTCTTTTGATTTTCTGAAAATGTTGGAAACGAGATTTTTCTTTCATTCAGATTGATAGCCAATTGCTACTTATAATAGTGAGTGGCTCTTCTTTTTGACAAATAATAAGAAATTTTTAAACATTGCCTACTTGTCGATGTCCTAATAGAAAAGGTATACTTAGAACAGATGAAATTTTTAATTAGGGTGGGATGATTTTGTTACTTTTACAACTCTGTCTGTATCTAGCAGTAGGCTTCGTGATGACAGCGATTGATCACTTCTTACTGCCGACCAAACACTTTATTCAGCGTTATTGCTTAAACTTCTTAAGTGTCAATTTAGTCACACTGTTGATTACCCGATTTGCCTTTCATATTCAAACGGTACTCGATCCTAAATTATATATGACGAGCTTTGGTTTGAAATATCTCGTTCTTGCTATCGGGGTGAGTCTGGCGCTTTCCATCATTAAAGCCATACTATTCGGACAACTCAATGTCAAAAAGCACGATGAAAAACTTTTAAAACGCACTTGGGCCGTAAGTATTCTAGGCGCAATCATCTTTGCACTTGGCGTTATTTGCTTTATTGGTACGTACTGGTTTATCGACTTTTTCGGTAGACTGACTCCCGAACAATTTATCTTTAACTTCAAATCACCTGTTAAAGGTACAGCCAGCAATATGACCGATCAAATCTTAACGACACCAGTCTTACAAGGGTTAGGACTTTGGTTGCTCTTTGCGGTTTGTCTATTCAGCAAAGTAGATGTCTTTTCTCAATCACGTAAAATTTTGACGCCAAGAATCAAAGCCATACTCCTCACCGTCTTTAGTATCGTCTTTTTCATTGGTGGCATGAGTTATAGCATCAAGGAGTTACAACTAGATAAAGTATATGTCGCTTACTTTGATCAGTCTAACTTCATCAAGGAAGAATATGTGAACCCGCAAACGACACAGTTAACCTTCCCGAAGAAAAAGAAAAATATCGTTCATTTTTATCTTGAGTCTATCGAAAATTCCTACTTTGATAAGGCGCACGGTGGCTATATGGAACAAAATCTGATGCCTGATTTAATGAACTTATCTAAAGAAGGGATTCATTTTACAGATACCGAAGCTTTTGGTGGGCCGATTCAAACGTATGGCTCTAGTTGGTCCGTTGCAGCCATGGTCAATATGAGTAGTGGCTTGCCGCTTAAAATTCCAATGGATGGAAATAGCTATGGTAAATCGGGTCAATTTCTACCGGGAGCAACGATGATTGGGGATATCTTGGCTAAAGAAGGCTATGAACAGACGATTATGTTTGGTGCTGATGCTGACTTTGGTGGGTTGACGAGTTTCTTCACTACTCATGGTGATTATAAGATTTTTGACGTGAAGTATGCGCGTAAAACTGGACTTATCCCACCTAAATACAATGTCTGGTGGGGATTTGAAGATAATAAGCTCTATGATTATGCTAAAATGGAGTTAACGCGTCTTGCAAGTACCGGCAAGCCATTTAACTTTACGATGGAAAACGCCGATACGCACTTTCCTGATGGCTATGTCGAACCTCAAACACCTAATATTTTCCCAAGCCAGTATGCCAATGTGATTCACTATTCGCAACGTCAAGTCGTCGAATTTGTTCGTTGGATTCAGGCGCAACCTTTCTATAAAGATACGGTCATCGTGCTTACTGGCGATCATCCTAGTATGGATAAGAAATTCTTTGCTGACTTTGATCCGAAATATCAACGTTCGACTTTCAATTTGATTTTAAATGCGGATTTCGATCAAACAGATATCAAACAAACCAATCGTAAATTCGCCCCATTCGATTATTATCCAACCATTTTGGCTAGCATGGGCGTCAAAATTGAAGGGAATCGACTTGGTTTAGGAAGTAATTTAGCTTCAGATACACCAACTTTAATCGAAAAATACGGTCTGAAAAAAGTCGATCGAGAACTTTCTAAAAACAGCAACTTCTACAATAATGAATTTGTAGACGAACGCAAAGCTAAAAACTAATCATTCATTACTACAAAAAAACCACGCAAACAGAGGATTTCCCTTTGTCTTGCGTGGTTTTTCATATCCTTAATTGGGGTTAATCAGCAACTTGGTAGTAAGTGACACCTTCTGCACGCCAACCAAGTGAAACTAAGTGGTTACGTTCACTAAGGTTTGGTGTTAGGTGATGGCTGCCAACTTTCGCATTTGGATTATATAAGCGATAGACTGGTTTACCCGTTGTCGCATCGGCAGAATACCAGGCAATCCCTTCTGCACGCCAACCGACTTTCACTAGATGGTCGATTTCTGCTTTATTCATCGTATAGTGATGATCGCCATTATTTGGATTGTATGCACGATAGACTGGATGTTCAGAACTTTCTGGTACGACTGCTGCTTGACTTTCCAAATGCCAACCAAGACTAGCTAAATGACTAGCTTCTTGCGTGTCAATCGTGAAGAAGTGTTCCCCACTATTTGGATTATACAAACGAGATAAGATAGCTTTGCGCGTTGTATTTGGGTCTTGGTTTGGCTCTTGTGGATTGCCGTTGTCTGGTGTTGTGTTCGTGTCATCACCTGGTGTACTTGGTTCAGTTGGTTCATCATTTGTGAAGCTTAATTGAACCATTACCGGATCATGGTCAGACGCACGACCATCTTCTACCATGAACATCGCATTAATATGCACCATATCAAAGGTAGCATTTTTCACCAAACGATTGGAGACTAACAAATGATCCAGTGTCTGCGCATTGCCTTGATAGAAATAGGAATAGCGATCTTCGGCTGGATGATTCTTCACCAAGTTGGTTAATTGATTACCTTCCAAGATTTGTAAAGTTCGGCTAAATTCAAAATCATTGAAATCACCGGTCATGACGACATTTAACTTGCTATTGGCATTGATTTGTTCATCGACAAACGCCGAAATCGCACTCGCAAGCTCATGACGTTGGGTTTCAGAGCCGAAAACAACTGGTTGATTTTTACCATAGAGTGGTTGATCTCCACGTTTAGAATTCAAGTGATTGCCCACTAATAAGATATCTTGGTCTTTAAATTTAAAGAATCCAGCTAAAGATTTACGTGTATTCTTAAAGATTGGATTGTCTTTTCCGATGGCTTGAGCTTTCACAAAAGTCACGCGTTCAGGATTATACAAGAAACCAACCCGAATATTTGCGCCTGGTGCCCCACCATCTTGATTATTTTCTGGAGCGATATCCACATAGCGATATTCTGGACCACCTACAGCTTTAATTTGATCAATCAGACGTTTGGCACTTAATGTTGCATCGGTAGTTCCTGAATCTGTCGCACCATCATTATCTTGCATTTCTAACAAGTTGATTAAATCTGGCGTATGCAAATCACTGACGAAAGAAGTCGCAATTCGGTTGACTTTTTCATCATTTGTAGAAGATGGATTGGCAGAAAAGTTTTCAATATTATAAGACGCGATGGTTAATTTATCTTCGGCTGGGACAATGGTTGTTTTCTCACGGCCCAAATTGCCATCTTGAATTTTCACACTGCCCTTTGGTAAATAAATTTTGTACATACCATAGGAATAAGTGACTGGCCCAGATACTTGTCCAATCACGCGATCACTTGCTTTGGCGCGCAATTTCTTATCGCCTGTTGCAAGGACAATCAATTGTGGATTGTAATCCTCATCTAGCAACAATCCCCCTGATTTATTCAAGGTATCTTGACTTTCTTTTGGTAACACGTATAATTCGCCATTTTTTTGTGGACCTAAGATTTTGGCATCATTAACCGCCACATTCATCCCTTCCACAGATTCCCAAAAATCAAGGGCGTCTTCATTCGGATCGAACTCTTTAAAGCCATCATTTTCGATGGTTTGATCGGGCACTTTACGATCCACACCTAAAACGATTGGCGCTGGTACTTGTGTTTCACCAACTTTTTTCACTTCATCTGCTTTCAGTTGGGTAATCGTCAAATCCGTGTCTTTTCTTTCCGCATATCCTTGGCCATAAGATTCCACGACTTCCCCAGTTAATTCTAATTTATCGCCTACTTTGACATTATGATTTTTCTTATAGACGTTCACACCATCTGAAGTCTTATCATCGCCATCAGGATGTAAATCTTGCACATAAAAACGTGTCGAACCTTCCACAGCAGTTACGACAACATCTTTGACTGCCACATGTTTTCCTTCCATTGGAGAGGTATGTTGTGCTCCTTGAATTTGTCCGACTTTTACCACATCTTCTGCTGGTGTTACTGGATCGGTATTATCTTGTGCTTTTTTAACAACCGTGTAGAAATCTTGCGCAAAAGGTTTGAGTTGTAACCCTTTGTAATAAGCCAGTGCCCCACTAATATTGATTACATCATTATTTTGTAGCTCTTGACTGACTTTTTCCACATCAATACCACTACGGCTATTTAAATACACTCGTAATGATTTTCGGTTTGAATCCACTAGTTCAAATTCTAAACGTTTAGACCCATTATTTTCTGTGGTGATATCGCCTTTATTAGCTACTTGCATGGATTGTAAGGAAAGGTTGCGACCGATATCGTCATTCGTTAAATTTCCTACTTGGCTAAGTACTGTTTGCGGGATGGTTTGGTTGCTACGGATCACTTCAATCGTGGTAGTCCCACCAAGTTGTTTTTCCCCGTTGTATTCCCCAAGTGTCGCACTCACCTTGACTTCATCGCCAGGTTTTACGTTAACTGTTGATCCCTTACCAGGATACACGTAAAGTCCACCGGTACTATCTTGAAGATAAAAACCAGTGCCACCCCAAGACCCTGGTGGATTGACTACCACGCCTTGAGCAGTTACTTTACTCCCTTTAGTTAACTGTTTTACTTGCGAGAGATTGAGGACTTGCTGACTAGAGATTGCGCTTACATTATCTTGGGCATAAATGACTGGCGGCACACTTGCTAAAAAGATAGGGGCAACCAATACCGCACTGACTGCTAACGACATGAAACGTTTACTAGATTTCTTCATTTTCGCGCTCCTTTATATAAAGTTTTTTAGAGAAATTTCGTCTGGTAGATTTAGTTCCACCAGACGAAATATTTTAATGACACTGACAACTTTGCTCGTAGCTGTTCGAGCCAAAATACAACCTTTATTTGACGGTGTGTTTTGGCTAGCTACTTCGGCAAATAAGCCAGTGCGACTAGAAAAATCAAGATTTTCCTGTCGAACTGGAAAACTTATTTGCTCGTAGCTGTTCGAGCCAAAATACAACCTTTATTTTGCAGCATAGAAGGCTGTATTTTCGGCTGTCCATCCTAAGTTTTGTAAGTGATTGTATTCTGCTTGGCTTGTTGTAAAGTGGTGAGCACCGGCAGCTTTTGCATTACGGTTGTATAGGCGATATACTGCTAGACCTTCTGCTTTATCTGCTGAATGCCATGCTACTCCCTCAGCTTTCCAACCTAATTTCACTAATGAATCACGTTCAAAGGCAGAAACTGTATAATGATGATCCCCAGCATTTGGATTGTATAGACGATATACTTCGCCACCTTTTGTCGGAACATTCCAAGCTACTTTTTCATCATGCCAACCTAATTTCACAAGATGTGTTTTTTCGCCAGCATTCAATGTGAAGAAGTGTTCACCTGAATTTGGATTATAAAGACGATATAATGGTGCTACCTCTTCTGTCGGTGTAGTTGGTTCATCTTTAGCAGGTCCATCCACTTTCACTTTACGACCTACTTCAGGAACAGTTAAATTACCATCTTTAGAAGCTTTTTCGATATAATTTACAAAAGTTTCTGTATCAGGATCGATAGCCCCTACTAATTTAGTTTCAGTGAAGCCTTTGAAACCATCACCACCACCATATAAGAAGTCATTGATAACTACATTATAGGTTTTATCCATTTCAACAGGTGTGCCATCTTCTTTGGTAATCTTATCTACTAAGAATTTTTGTGCAGAAGAAGCATCTGGATTTGCATAGAAAGTATAGTTCAAACCAGAAACTTGTAAGAAGTATTTTTCATCATCATATTGTTCTTCTAAGACTTTCTTGATTTGACTACCCGTCATTTCAACAACTTGTAAAATATTACCAAATGGTTGAACTGCTTGAGCGGCTCCCCAAGTAATATCTCCGTTATCTTTAACTAGTAAATCAGCACGGATACCACCGTTATTGGTCATCGCAAAGTCCACTTTTTGTCCGGCTTCTTGCGCCATCACACGTTGACCATCTGTGATTAAATTACCTAACACAGATTCACGAGGGGCTTCTTTCGCTACTTCACGAGAAATCGCTCCTTTAGCTTCTGTATGACCGATTACACGGTTTTGTTCATCAGCGATTCGTTCATCCGCATCCTTCACAATTGCGGCTACTGTTTCATCTGGCGTAATGCCATTTGAAGCAATAACTGGTTGAACATCACCATCAGGAACTTTCACAAAGTCTTGTGTTTCTACATCAATTTCACCAGTGATTTGAGCAACCCCTTTACCTTGTGAGGTAGATTGAACGACGCGTGTTTTACCATTTACGCCGTTTGTATACACATGGTTATGCCCAGCAAAGACTGCATCGACACTGTTATCAGGATCAATTTTGGCTAAGTCAGCTAACATATTTGCTACGCCACCAGTAGTTGTATCCCCATCTTGAACACTAGGGACGTGTGCTAAGACAACAATCGCATTTACTTTTTGATTTTGACGTAATTCTGTTTCATATTTCTTGATTGTCGCTGCTTCATTTAAGAATTTATAATCTTGCCAGTTTTTCTTCAAGACTAAATCAGGAATTTCAGTAGTTACAATACCGATAAAGCCGACCTTCACTTCATTTCCTTGACCATCTGATAGAGTTTTAACCGTGTATGGTTTCCAACCAAATGGAATCTTACCTGAAGCATCAACAACGTTAGCTACGACTAAATCCATTTTAGAAGCTTCACGTGGATATGTTTTCACAATGTCTAAAAAGTTACTATCACTTGCTGGTGCTTGACCTAATAAGATACGATTAAATTCAGCAAGTCCTTCGTCAAATTCATGGTTACCAATAGTTCCGACTGTAAAATCCATCGCGTTAAATGCTTTAATTGTAGGTTCATCTTGTAACAAACCTGAGTTAGCTGGACTGGCACCGACCATATCCCCAGCAGATACGCGTAATGTTTGACCGGTTGGATGAGCTGTTACGAAGTCGTTTTGCATTTTATTTAATTGACCTGCTAACAATGCCGCACCACCAGCACCTGAAATTTTGCCATTTGGGCCGTAGAAACTACCCGTTGTACTCAATGCACCGTGGAAGTCGTTTACTCCAAGGATTTGTACGGGAACTGTTTTTTCTCCGTCCGCAAAAATAGTAGTGGTTACTCCGCAAGCTAACACTGCAGTAGTAAGTAATAGACCGTTGACCAATTTCTTCATTTTCAAAATATAACACACTCCTAATTATGATTGTGCGCCAAATTTAGTCACTTGGCATGTGAAAACAAATCCACTATCCACCTTTCATCCTCTTCATCACTCGTTTACAGCGATGAAAATCTAATCGTTTTTATAATAGCTACAGTTCTGATTATACTCAAAAGCACCCAATTTTACAACCGTTTTCATTTATAGTAAATATTACCATTTTGTGACAAAATATTTAATTGTATTCTTAAAATGCTTTCATAATAACATAATATATTTTTTCACAATCTATACAGTAAGAAAAATCTGTTATCATACAGAATAAAAAAACAAAGGAATGAAATAAGCAGGTAAAACACTTTTCATTCCTTTATTCATTTATTTTATTCGCTAAATTTGTTTATTCATTTAATATACCGCTAACATAAAAGCCAATGCCTTCATAACGCCAACCTAGACGAACGAGCATATCTTTTTCTGCTTGGATAGGTGTAAAGTGATGGGTACCTCGCCAAGAATTAGGATTGTATAAACGATAAACTGGAATACCTTGATTGGCAGGAACACCGTAAAGTCCTGAACTCATATACCAAATTGGTTCAACTTTAATATTTTTAGGATTCAAACTCATTAAAAAATTGTACTCATAAGAATTTGTTGTATACATCATAGATTGTGTTCTAGAATTATATAAAGACAATACACGAATATATTGATTATTATCCACCAGATTCTTATTTGTTAATAGCGATCCTTTTTCTAAGCGGTAGCCATTCTTTATATAATGTTCAGTATATCCTTCACTTTTTTCATAAATGTGGCTACCTGTTTTAGGATTATATAAGCGTCTGTAAACATAATTATTTTGATATTCTATATAATCCTGTCCTAATGTTCTATCCTCTGCACGAACACTTGGAACAACAGCTAAAAAGACAATGACACCTAATAATAAGACCAAAAGATTATACCTCTGTTTTTTCATCCCATTTCCCTTCTTTCCATATTTTGGGACATTTTTCACAAAAAATACGACAAGCACTCTCAAACACCGACTACACGACATCCAAAGCTAAAAAAGATTCCACAAACACTTTCTTTCGTTTTGTAACCCTTTTCATTTCCATTATAGCATCATTTAGATATTATTGCAAAAAAATGTCAAATATTTCACTTTTTTTACAACAAAAATAGTCTATCTAAAGCCGTAAAACTTACTAGATAGACCTATATATTACAAGCTACCAGTTTATGAGATGGATAGGGAAGACAAGCAAACTGGTAAGCTTATACACAATGATTATGACCGATAAGCGGGAATGTTCTGTTCATAAGCTGTGATTTCATCAACTGATTGTAAGGTAATGCCGATTTCGTCTAACCCGTTCAGTAATTTATACTTCCATGTTTCATCGATATCAAATGAATAGCTTTCCCCTTCAACTGTCACGGTTTGTGCTTTTAAATCAATCGTTAATTGATGGTTGCTTGGTAAATGGGCAATTTTTTCGCGAATATTTTGGTCTAAGACGATGGGCAATAAACCATTTTTGGTCGCATTCATATAGAAGATATCACTAAAACTACCGGCAATCACTGCTTTAAAACCATAATCCATCAACGCCCAGGCCGCATGTTCCCGAGAAGAACCTGAACCAAAATTATCTCCAGCGACTAAAATCGTTGCGCCTTGATAATCTGGATGATTTAAGATAAAGTCTGGATTTAAACTGCGGTCTGCTAGATAACGCCAATCATCGAATAAAAATTCCCCAAATCCTGATTTTTCCACACGTTTAAGATAAGTTTTGGGTATCAATTGGTCCGTATCAATATTATCGTTCATCAATGGGACACTTTGCCCGGTGTGTATCGTAAATTTTTCCATTAATTTTCACCTACTTCTTTTCTTACATCGACAAAATGTCCATGAATAGCTGCCGCGGCTGCCATGGCTGGAGAGCAAAGATGGGTGCGTGAATTCTTTCCTTGACGACCAACAAAGTTACGATTGGAAGTTGAAGCGCAATGGACATGTTCAGGCACGCGGTCAGGATTCATCCCTAGACACATCGAGCACCCTGGTTCGCGCCACTCAAAACCGGCTTCTTTAAAGATTTGATCCAAGCCCATCTTCTCCGCTGCTTTTTTCACCGGTCTAGAGCCTGGTACGACAATGGCGGTAACTTGTGGATGGACTTTTTTACCACGAATAAACTGGGCAGCTTCTTGTAAATCAGATAGA
This sequence comes from Enterococcus cecorum, assembly GCF_023221775.1. Lineage (GTDB taxonomy): Bacteria > Bacillota > Bacilli > Lactobacillales > Enterococcaceae > Enterococcus_E > Enterococcus_E cecorum_A. The sequence continues at coordinate 12,015 of NZ_JAKUDS010000015.1, forward strand.
CGCCCATTCGTACAAGAGCCGATAAAGACATATTCAATTGGAATCTCATTTGGCATTTGTCCAGGGTGTAGGTCCATGTATTCATAAGCTAGTGTATCGTTATGGTCCTTAATTTCTGGAAAGGCCTCATCAAATGCCACGCCCATTTCTGGATTGGTCCCCCAGGTAACATATGGGGCTAGAGTCGATACATCTAGCGTCAAAATACGGTCATAGCAAGATTCATCATCCGTATACAGCGTTTGCCAATGTGCTACGGCTGCTTCAAAGTCTTTAGGCGCATATTCACGACCTTTAATATATTCAAAAGTCTTTTCATCCGGGCGAATCATGCCAATTTTTGCGCCTCCTTCAATCGACATATTACAAATCGTCATGCGCTCTTCCATGGACAAGCCCTCAATCGTTTCTCCATAAAATTCCGCTGCATAACCGACTCCAAAATCAACCCCATATTTACGAATCAACGCAAGAATAATATCTTTGGCATAGACGCCTTTAGGTAATTGACCGCTGACTTTGATACCTAGAGTTTTAGGTTGCTTTTGCCAAATGGTTTGAGTGGCTAAGACGTGTTCTACTTCAGAAGTTCCAATCCCAAAGGCAATTGCACCAAATGCACCATGCGTGGCGGTATGCGAATCCCCACAAACAATCACTTTGCCTGGCTGGGTCAGTCCTACTTCAGGTCCCACCATGTGCACGATGCCTTGTCGTTTCGATCCATTATCGCAGAGGGTAATGCCAAACTCCTCGCAATTTTTTCTTAACGTATCAATCTGTTTTTTCGAAATTAAATCGGTAATATTATAGATATCTTTAGTAGGTGTGTTGTGGTCCATTGTCGCAAAGGTCTTATCTGGACACCGCACGGGACGATTGGCTTGTCTCAGGCCTTCAAACGCTTGTGGCGAGGTTACTTCATGAATCATCTGCAAATCCACATAAATTAACTGCGCTTGTCCTTTTTCTCCTTTAATCACATGTTCTTGCCATACTTTTTCAAATAGTGTCTGCATCGCTTTCACCTCTATCATTTTTCTAATTCTTTTATGACGGCTTGGGTAAATTCACTGGTGGTCGCTGTACCGTTTAAATCAGGGGGCAGAATTCCCTTGGCCATCACTTCAAAGCAAGCGGCCTCGATTTTCGCTGCTAAAGCTTCTTCTTTAAAGGATTGGCGCAACATCATTACGACTGATAAAATCATCGAAACCGGATTAGCGATATTTTTCCCAGCGATATCTGGTGCTGATCCGTGAATTGGTTCGTAAAGTGACGGGCCATCAATACTATGACTGGCACTCGGCAATACCCCTAAAGTTCCTGGTAAGACGGAAGCTTCATCACTTAAAATATCGCCGAATAAATTTTCTGTAACAATGACATCTAGGCTATTTGGCTGCTGGACTAATTTCATCGCTGCTGAGTCCACATATTGATGCGTTAAGGTGCAATCCGGATAAAGTTTGGCGACTTCATTAGCAATCTTACGCCATAATTTGCTCGTGGCTAAGACATTGGCTTTATCCACGGACATCACGCGTTTATTGCGAGTTTGGGCAATTTGAAAGGCTTGATGTAAGATACGCTCAATTTCTTCTTTGCGGTAACGATTGGTATCATACGCTTCTTCGTTTCCTAAATGACGCGGTTCACCAAAATAGATGCCACTCGTTAATTCTCTGACTACGACCAAATCCGTCCCTGTGACAATTTCTGGTTTTAAGGGCGAATACTTCACAAGGGCTGGTGGAACTTGAACCGGACGAATATTTGCAAATAAATGCAATGCTTTTCGTAAGGCTAAGAGTCCTGCTTCTGGTGTTTTTTCGGCGTGTTCCCATTTTGGTCCACCGATTGCGCCCATTAATATCGCATCGGCACTTTGGCAGGCTTGTAACGTTTCTGCTGGCAAGGGTTCACCTGTCTTATCAATGGCCGCACCACCAAAGACATGGGCTTCGAAAGTATATTCTTTGGTAAATGTAGTGCTGGCTGCTTGAAAGACTTTTAGCGCACTGTCCATAATTTCTGGTCCGATTCCATCACCGGCTAAAATCACTATTTTTTTCATCGCTTATCCTCTTTCCTTCATACTTGAACTCGCATGGACATACGCCTTGGCTGAAGCTTTCAACACATCAAAATCCACGCCGATTCCATTAATTTGTGTAGCTGTCTGGGGATTCGTGAGTGTGACACGTACTTCCGCTTGGGCATCTTCCCCGCTAGTTAAGGCTTGAATTTCATAATTGGTTAGGATTGGCTTTTGTTCAAACACATCATCAATCGCATTGTAAATCGCTTGAATACTGCCATCGCCAATCGCTGAAGCCGTCTTGATTTCTTGTTCTGGGGTTGTTATCGAAACCACGGCTGCTTGATAGCCATTTGATACATATTGCAGTTGAATGGCTGATAATTGATACAAATCAGCCTCGCGCGTTTGTTTATCCGCAATCAACGCTTGTATGTCTTGATCAGTCACTTGTTTTTTCTTATCCGCTAAGACTTTGAATTTCTTAAATAATAGATTGCGTTCTGCTTCATCAAAGTGATAGCCTAATTCTTCTAGCTTATTGGTAAAGGCATGACGTCCCGAGAGTTTTCCAAGTGGTAAGGCATTGGTTTTGACTCCGACCAATTGTGGGGTAATGATTTCATAGGTTTCGGGATTTTTTAGTACGCCATCTTGATGGATACCCGACTCGTGACTAAAGGCATTTCCACCAATGACCGCTTTATTTTTCGGCACCTTAATTCCTGATAGTCGTGCAATCAAATCACTGGTACGTTTGGTTTCACTCAACTCAATTTGGCTAGTTGCTTGATAATAATTTTGGCGAATATTCAAAGCCACTGCGACTTCTTCTAGTGCAGTATTTCCGGCACGTTCACCAATGCCATTGACCGTTCCTTCTACGCGATTGGCCCCATTTTCGATTGCGGCTAAGGCATTTGCGGTGGCCATCCCTAAATCATCATGACAATGAGAAGAAAAAGTAATTTCTGTATCGCTTTGAATATTTTCAATCAGGAATTTAAAAATCGCACCATATTCTGTTGGGTTGGTATAGCCTACTGTATCGGGAATATTGATAATAGTCGCACCAGCATCAATGGCAGTCTGGACAGCTTTTAGTAGAAAGTCCTTTTCTGTTCTGGTCGCATCTTCTGGTGAAAATTGGACCTTTTCAAACTTACTTTTTGCATAAGTCACATGCTCTTTGATAGATGCCAAGACTTCATTTGGTGTCATTTTTAATTTGTATTGCATATGCACAGGACTGGTTGCTAAAAAGACATGGATCTGTGGATATTTTGCTTCTTTTAATGCTTCATAAGCCGCATCGATATCTTTTTTCTGACAACGAGCCAGACCTGCTACTGTCATCTTTTGACAAGCCTTCGCAATCGCACTCACCGCTTCAAAATCACCCGGTGAAGCAATCGGAAAGCCCGCCTCAATCGTATCAATTCCCCATTTTTCTAATTGTAAGGCGATTTGTACCTTTTCTTTGGTATTAAAATTGACACCTGGGGTTTGTTCCCCATCTCTTAATGTCGTATCAAAAAACTGAATTTTACGCATAGAACCTGCCACTCCTTTTTCTTTTATACTTACTGACTAACCTGCTTGTAGCTGTTCGACCCGGCTCACAACCTTATTTGACGGCGTTCAGCAGCTAGACATTGTGAAATTCGCCCTACCGCTTGAGAAAATCTCCTTTTATCCGATTTTCTCAGCGGTAGGTAAGCACACGAATTTCTTCATGTCTAAACGAGCTGCTTCACGACCTTAATTGACGGTGTAAATCGACTAGCTACTTCGCCGTATAAGCCACCCCGTCTGGGAAAGTCTTAACTTTGGGGACTTTCCCGACGTGCTGGACAAACTTATCCGCTCGTAGCTGACCGAGTCGATTTACAACCTTATATAAAAAGGCATTGCATGTTGTTTTGATGCAATGCCAATAGAACTCTTTTATTTCAACTGTTGGGTTGGGTAAAAAGAGTTCTCTATTTTAATAATAATAAACCGAAATGCATAACCTTTTTATTTTTCATTTGACTCACCTAATTAAATTAATATTTTATTAGAATTTACCTAATTTAAAATTAAAAGTCAATAGTTTTAGCAAAATTTTCTGAATATTTTTGAATATTGTTTGACTTTTTCAAAAAAACTCACCCCAAACAAATGGAAGTGAGTTTTGAGATTTAAGATAATTTTTGATTGATTGCTTGAATTTGCTTTTTGATTATATGGTACAACACGAACCAAATACATAAATAAATCACGATAAACTCAACTGTAAAAGAAGCTATAGTATGGAAAGTGAGCCATTTTTCGTGAAAACCAACTAAAACTAACGGTATATAAATAGTAATCGCATGTACAATCGTAGCCGTAGTCAAAGAATCAAACCAATCAAAAATCACATTAGACATTCCCATCCAACCACCAAGCAAGCCCCAAAGAAGACTGGATACAAACATCGTTGCCCAAGTGAAGTCTTTTGTAGCCACACTACCATAAAACGTCCCATTCGATGACAAGCCAGAAAAGAAAATCGATAGCCACAACCCGATAAACGTACCTACTAATACACCGAAAATAAATAGCTTGATTATTCTACGCATGATCTAACACCTCTCTCACTTTCTTTAAATACCGTCTAGAAGCACTCGTTTTTTGCCCATCTGTAAAAATAATTTCGATAATACCAGATTTCGTAATGGCAAATTTCTCGACTGTTTGGATCTGGATTATTTCCGTCCTTGAAATTTGGACAAAACTATTTGGTAATTTTTCTTGCAATTGATAGAGCCTTTCTGAAAGCTGATATTCCTGGCCATTCGCTACACAAAAAACTTGTTTATTTGCACTATAGATACGTTGAATATTTTTTAAATCAATCCGGACTTTTTCCTTTTCTCTCAAGCCAATTACATAGAATAATTCTTTTTCGGCAAAGTCTACAATTCGCATTAATGAAGGACTCTGCTCACAAGCTGAGATAAGTAGTTCATCTTTAAGCAATTGTTGATTATATTGGACGGTCACCTTCATTTTCCTCACCTTCCTCTTCAACTGTAGTATAGCAAAACCAATCGCCTATGTGTTGGTTTTTAGATAAATGGTACTCAATTGTGGACAAACGGTCATTCACTAAAAAATCTCCTCGTTCCTTTCAGGTTTCACTTGCTTTTTCTCAAAAATTTGTATAGGATAAGAAATAGATTTGGACTAGTAACAAATAGATGTTTATAGAGAGCTAAAGCATGGCTGGAACTTTGGCAACCACTGTATTTGTGAACCTACCAATGATTATTGATTGCAAACAGTCAGGACTCGTCTTCCTTATCGACGCTAAAGCTGGGTTAGGCATTTTCTAACCAATAAAGGTGGTACCGCGAATTCAAGCATTCGTCCTTTTTATGAGGGCGGGTGCTTTTTTTATTACCTGTGTTCGTTTGATAAAAGATGAGCTGACAAGAGATAAATCTTTTAGGAGGAAATTATGGCAAACAACCAAACCAATGACTTTACAGAATGGTACTTACAGACAGTACAACAAGCGGAATTAATGAGCTATTCACCAGTGCGCGGCTCAATTATTTTCCGCCCAGACGGCTATGAACTATGGGAACATATTCAAGAGGAGTTCAACAAATTTTTACGCAAAGAAGGCATCCGTAATGCATACTTCCCAATGTTGATTCCACAGAGCTTTTTCATGAAAGAGGCCGATCACATTGAAGGATTTGCTCCTGAATTACCATGGGTGACCGAAGTAGGAAATGAAAAATTAGAAGAACCTTTGGCATTGCGTCCAACTTCAGAAACAATGATTGGTTCCGCTTTTTCTGATTGGATTAACTCTTACCGTGACCTACCTTATGAAATCAACCAATGGGCCAATGTCTTCCGCTGGGAGAAAAAAACCCTTCCTTTCTTACGTACTTCTGAATTTTTATGGCAAGAAGGACATACAGCGCACGTGGATGAAGAAGATGCGCGCCGCCGTACGATGCGTGTATTAGATGAATATGCCCGTCTATGTGAAGAATTTTTAGCGATTCCGGTCTATAAAGGGCAAAAAACACCTTCAGAACGCTTTGCTGGGGCGGTGGATACTTACTCCATCGAAGCAATGATGAAAGACGGAAAAGCAGTTCAAGCCGGTACTTCTCACTACATGGGAACCAAATTTGCTCAAGCGTTTGACATCACTTACTTAAACCAAGAAAACCAACACACGCTTTCACATACGACTTCATGGGGCGTTTCGACTCGTTTACTTGGTTCATTGATTATGACACACGGCGATGAAAATGGCTTAGTCTTCCCACCAACTGTGGCACCTACTCAAGTGGTACTTATCCCAGTTGGCCCATGGAAGAAAAATCCAGCAATCATGGAAAAATTAGATGAAATCTTCGCAACCTTAAAACAAAAAGGCATTCGTGTACGCCTAGATGATTCTAACAATTCTCCTGGCTATAAATTTAATGAATGGGAACTTAAAGGTGCTTGTATCCGTGTGGAATGTGGCCCACGTGACTTAGAAAATGGTCATGTCATGGTCAAAATGCGCGACCTTGATGGCAAAGAAACCGTGAAATTTGAAGACTTGGAAAGCTACATTGATGAACAATTACAAGCGATGACTCCACGTCTATTACAAGCGGCTAGAAAACGCAACAAAGCAAACGAACACTATGACATCAATACACTAGATGAATTAAAAGCACATATCGAAAAATCTAAAGCAGAAGGCAAAGTTCCTGGTTTTGTATTAATCGGTTGGGATGGCACTGAAGAAACAGAAGCGAAAATTAAAGAAGAAACTGGCTTTACGACGCGTAACATTCCATTTGAAGTGCCTATGCAAAAAGAATTTGATATCGTCAGCGGCAAACCTGCCAAACACACCCTTTGGATTGCCCGCGCTTATTAATTCCTTAGATGAATTCGCTCAATTTTTGGGCGAATTTATTTTATTTTGTGTGAAAATTTGCTAAAATATGGCCAGTTATATGACTTGAGGAGTGATATTTTTGCGTACACCAGATACGTATACGAACCAAGAATTTTATCATAAGATGTATGAAGACAGCGATATTAGTAAAGAGGATTTAGTGATTTTAACTTGCGCAATTTTCATCGCATCGATTGGCTTAAATATGAATTCGCAAGCAACGATTATCGGGGCTATGTTGATTTCTCCTTTAATGTCCCCGATTTTGGCGATTGGGACGGCTTTAGCGATTTATGATCAAGAATTATTAAAACGTGCAGTTAAAACGCTCGGAATTGAAGTATTGCTCAGCGTTTTAGTTGCTAGCATTTATTTTTATTTTTCACCGATTAGTTATGCCAGTCAGGAAATCATTAACCGAACAGCACCGACACTTTGGGATGCTTTGATTGCACTCTTTGGGGGTACAGCCGGGATTATCGGAGCCAGAAAGAAAACCATCAATAATATCGTACCCGGAGTTGCCATCGCCACTGCTTTGATGCCGCCAATTTGTACGGTGGGCTATGGGATTGCCAGCAAGAATCTCAGCTATGCCACTGGTGCGGGTTATCTCTTTATCATTAATGCTTTCTTCATCATTTTAACGACTTACGCTGGAGTCAAAGCACTGCGGATGCCAAGTCGTCAAAAAGTAGAAGCCGAGCCAAGATTAACCAAACATAAACGCATTTTTTATATCGGGTTGACTGCCTTGATTTTACTTCCAAGCGTGATTTCCGCAAAATCTTTGGTCCAAAAATCAATTTTAGATGCTAGTGTGAAAAATTTTGCCACAGAGGAATTGACTCATGCGACCATTATCAAACAGAGCATCGATGAAAAAGAAAAGATTTTACGCTTTACGATTGCCGGCAATGACTATACCGATGCCCATATCGATCAACTACAAAATGACTTAAAACACTATGGCTTAAGTGGTTATGATCTCAAAATCACGCAAATCGCCGAACTTTCTCAATTATCAGGTAAACAGTTTGAGGATTATATTTCGAGCATTATAGAAAGTCACCAAAATGCCAATACCCAAGCAGAAAATAGCGAAGAAACAAGCGACTATGCCAAAATCAACGCTACCATTCAGAAAATGGATGAAACAGTCATTACTGATGTGGCTAGTGCGACAGGATACTTAAATGATGAGAAAATTGAATTGGTCGTGATTCAAACGAAAAATGACTTAACGAAGGATTACCAAGAAAAATTAACCAAACAAGTCCAAAAGAAATATCCGCAAATCGCCAAAGTCTATTACGTCAGCGAAAAAACAGAATAACCAATCGTTGTAAAACAGCTGGTTAGTGTGACCTCAAGCTGTTTTGCGACCTCATTCAAAAAGGACTGATTGCGCCTATTGCAGTCAGTCCTTTTGATTTTAATTATTGATTTAAATCCTTGAATAGGTCCTCTAAAGAAGTAAAAGGTCCATGCAAATTTTGCATCGATTCAACCTCTCGTAAAGGTTCAATCGTGTCAGCTAAGTTCGTAGATTTTATTGGAACTTTTTTCCAAATTCTTCCATAATCTTCAGTACTTCTTCTTTATCGGCTTCCTTTAACATAGGCACGATTTTGTCTTTAAAAGTTAAAAGATAGGCCACATCAAAGGTTCCTTCCGATTGTTTGGCAAAGCTTTCTGCCAATAATTCTTTCACGTCTTCTACCTTGTCAGTTTGGACACGGTCTAAAATAAAATGATAAAACTTTTCTTGAAATGCGTTCATAAGACACCTCTTTTTAGTAAATTAAGTTTAAGAATTCTTCTGGCTCAATATTGCCGAAGTATTTCTTCAAATCGATTTTACTGATGGCTTCTTGTAAGGCGGATTTTTCATATTTCACACCTACTAAAGCTTCTTCCACGTCTTTGATTTCTCCTAAACCGAAGAAGTCTCCATAAATTTTGACCTCGGTAATTTTACCTTCTGCAACATTTAAGCGCACATCGATTGAGCCAATATTGAATCGTTGGCTACGTTGTAAATCAAAGGCAGGGGATTGGCCATAGTTCCAGTCCCAATTACGGTAATATTTATCAGAAATTTGATTAATCTTTTCCCAGTCAGCATCGGTTAATTCATAAGTTTTCACTTGATCGACACTATCGACACCAAAGATTTTTAATAAAATATCTTGGCGGAATTCTTTGGTGGTCATATCTTGTTTATCTTCAGGCAAGAATGGTTTGATATTGGTTACGCGTGAACGAATGGACTTAATACCTTTAGATTCAATCTTTTCTTTCTTCACTTTCAAGGCATTCACGACTTCATTAATATCGCTGTCAAACATAATCGTACCATGTGCAAACATTCGGCCATTTGTCGCATACATCGCATTCCCAGAAAATTTTTGATCATTGATAACCAAATCATTGCGGCCTTTTAGATGCGCACCTTTTACGCCTAATTCTTGTAATGCTTCCACGATTGGTTTCGTTAATTTTTCGAAATCGCGGAAAGACTCGCCATCATCTTTCATAATAAAACTGAAATTCAAGTTCCCGAAATCATGATACACCGCACCGCCACCACTAAAGCGACGAACCACATGAATGCCGTGTTCATCCACATATTCTTTATTAATTTCTTCGATGGTATTTTGATTACGGCCAATGATAATCGACGGCTCATTGATATAGAAAAGTAGAATCGGCTCATCTACTTGCATCTCTTGTAGTAAAAAAGTTTCAATTGCTAAGTTAATTCTTGGATCTGTGATTTCATTAGGTACAAAAATCATGCCTAACCCCTCCTAAATTTGGTAAGTGTCACCTATTTTGGCAACCGATACTTGGATATTTTCTCCTGCTTGCTTTTGCGCTTGAGCCTTGAGTAAATCATAGTCGCCTTCTTCTGGTAAATGAGATAAGATTAAACGTTTCGCACCAGCAGCCTTCGCAATCTTACCTGCCTCACCTGCTGTAAAATGCGCATGGTGATTTTCATGTCCATCAAAGAGATAGGTATCCGCTAAAAATAGGTCGGCATTCTTGACAAATTCGTTAAAACTTTCCATATAACCAGAATCTGCGGTAAAGACAAATACCTTACCACTACACTTTTCGACAATTCTCATCGCATAACACTCCACAGGATGTATCGTCTTTTTAAATGTAACAGAAAACGGTCCCAAATTCAAATGATTCGCCTCCAAGTAATTATGCCCTTGACTCACTTGTGGCATGGTTAAATCATTAAAATGAAAAGTATCATTACCATGACCATAGATGGGTAAGACTCTGTTTTTATCACGCTTGTTAGATAACTGCCACATATATTGTAGCACGCCTAAATCAGCAATATGATCATGATGATAATGACTGATAATGACCGCATCTAAATCAAGCGGACTCATCACATTTTCTAATTGACTTAATGTTTGGCTGCCGGCATCAATTAATAGATGAAAGCCGTCTGATTCCAAAAGATAGCTTGTAGTTCCGCGCCCTTTGGATGGATAGGCCCCCATGCAACCTAAAATCGTTAATTTCATCGTCATTCCTCCTCAGATTTTCCTTAAGATGATTTAAAAAACGGAGACAACAATCAAGCTATATCCATTATAGTTCCTCATTTTTTTAATGGCATTAACAAAGATTGAATATCTTGGCCACTGTAAACAATTCTAATAATGTTTATTGCCAATTCTTTATCATCTATGGTATAAAAAACAATAAAATTATCAATCGGAACTTTTCGCATTCCCATACTTTTCCATGGCTCCCAATCAACTATTGGATTGCGCAATGGAAATAAGTCTAGAGAGCGAATTGTTTTTCTGATTCTATTCACTTGATTTTCACCAACATTCGGAACAGATAATTCGAAAGCAATATAGGAATATATTTTCTTGATGTCATTTAAAGCTTCTGGAGTGTAAACAATAGCATACTTATCGCTCATATGCCAAATTCCTTAGATAATTGCGCATCAACTTCATCTGCCGTATAGGTTCTTCCTGATTTTAATGATTTTATTCCCTTCAACAGTTCAGCATCCAATTCTGTCTGAGTCATTGCACCAATAGCGGTCGGTGTAGCGGATGGAAGATACAAATGAAGCGGTAATCCTCTCGTTAACACAATCTGACTGTACAACATTTGAATTGCGCTAGAAGGAGAAATCCCTAATTTTGAAAGGATTTCTTCAGCATTTTCTTTTAATTCTGTATCAATCCGAGCATAGATAGCAGTTGTATTCGCCATAAAACTCACTCTCCTTTTAAACTATTATATGATTATTATACAATCACAAGCAAATACAAGCAATCGCAAGCATATAAAAAAAGCTACCCTCCCCATATTGAGTAGGATAGCCTTTGAAAATTAATAGCTTAAGATTTGGTCAACAGTTGCGCGGTCTAGACGACGAACGACTTCTGTAACTAATTTAACCGTATTTAGATAGTCATCTTCATGAATCACGGAAGTATGTGAATGTAGATAACGAACAGGTACGGTAATCGCTAAAGATGGAATACCTTGACGGGTTAAGTGCATTTGACCTGCATCTGTACCTCCACCAGCAATAACCGTATATTGGAATGGAATCTCTAATTCTTCCGCTACATCGGTGACAAAGTTCAATAATTTCTTATGAGGAACCATTGAAGCATCGAAAATCAAGATTTGTGGTCCTTTGCCTAATACAGAATCGGCTTCTTTTGGTGTCATTCCTGGTGTATCACCTGCTGTACCGGTATCAAGCGCAAAGGCAATTTCTGGATCAGCAAGGTAAGTACTTGTTCTTGCCCCACGTAAGCCAACTTCTTCCATGACATCACTACCAGCAAATAATTGGTTTGGATGGCCGTCTTTAGCTAAGTTTTCTAGCACACGTAAAGCCACGGCAGTTCCGACACGGTTATCCCAGGCTTTGGCTAAAAGGAACTTACTATCATTTAATCGTTTGTATTCGATATACGGTGTAATCATATCGCCAGGACGGACACCCCATGATTTCACTTCTTCTTCACTTGAGCCGCCGACATCAATGAACATATCTTTAATATCATATGGTTTGTTACGCGCTTCTACACTTAAGACATGCGGTGGTTTGCACCCAATAACCCCATGAATTAGTTTACCTTCGCGGGTTTTAATTTCAACTTGTTGAGCGAGCATCACTTGTGACCACCAGCCGCCTAATGTTTGAAATTCGATGAAGCCTTTTTCCGTAATTTTGGTGACCATAAAGCCAACTTCATCCATATGTCCTGAAATAAAGATACGTGGACTATTTTCATCTTGACCGTGTTTAGCAATCACGCTACCTAAACCATCAAAAATGATTTCGTCCGCATAGTCTTTGGCATAAGCTTTAAAGACTTCACGTACTTCTTCTTCATTACCTGGTACACCTCGAGCTGAAGTTAAGTCAATTAATAATTGTTCATCCTTTTGCTCTAACATCAAAATCCTTCTTTCTGTATATGTCATTTCATGAAAAAAGGAGAGCAAGCCCCCCCTTTTTCCAATATCATTTTTAATCGTTGTATTCTGCACGATATTTTTCGATTTCGGCTTTGTTTCCGTAAACGAAATGTCCTGGTACCACTTCTTCAAAAGTTGGCTTATCCACAGAATAGTCATGCACACTTGGATCATAGACATGCAATTTTTTCTTCTTCGCCAAGATTGGGTCAGGAATTGGTACAGCAGATAAAAGTGCGCGCGTATACGGATGAATTGGATGATTGAATAATTCTTCCGCTTCGGCTAGTTCCACGATTTCACCACGATAGATAACCGCGATTCGATCTGAGATAAAACGTACCACTGATAAGTCATGGGCGATAAATAGATAAGTCACGCCGCGTTCTCTTTGGGCTTCTTTTAATAAGTTTAAGACTTGAGCACGAATTGATACGTCTAGTGCTGAAATCGGTTCATCCGCTACGACTAGTTCTGGTTCCATGATCATCGCACGCGCAATCCCAATCCGTTGACGTTGACCACCTGAGAACTCATGAGGATAACGATACATATGTTCAGGTAGTAGTCCGACTTTTTCTAACATTGCACGTACTTTTGCTTCACGGTCTGCATCATCTTTATAGAGGTTATAGTTGTACAGCCCTTCAGAGATAATGTAATCAACCGTGGCACGTTCATTTAGAGAAGCTGATGGATCTTGGAAAATCATTTGAATTTGTTGGATGATTTCATGACGTTTTTGTTTACTAATTCCGCCATTAATCTTTTCACCTTTAAAATTGATTTCACCTTTACTTGTTGGATTTAATCCTACAATCGCGCGACCAATCGTTGTTTTCCCTGAACCAGATTCGCCTACTAATGAGAAAGTTTCCCCTTTATAGATATCGAAATTAGCATTTTTGACTGCCACAAAACGACTCTTTCCTTCACCAAAGGCAATTTCTAAGTCTTTAATCGATAATAATACTTCTTTGTTTTCAGTCACGAATTAGTTCACCCCTTCTTCAAAATCATCAGCATCAATTTCTTGCGTTAGTTGAACCATCCGCTCATGAAGTTGCTTAATTTTTTCAGGTGTGTCGACTTTTGGTGCTCGAGGGTCGAGTAACCAAGTCTTGGCAAAATGCGTCGGACTCACTTCAAACATCGGTGGTTCCGCTTTGAAGTCAATTTCCATCGCATATGGACTACGGAAAGCAAAGGCATCTCCAGCAATCTCTTTGTATAAAGAAGGTGGTGTCCCTGGCACGTAGTATAATTCTTCCCCTTTTTCACTCAATTGTGGAAGAGAGGATAATAAACTCCAAGTATATGGATGTTTTGGATTATAGAAAATTTCTTCTGACTTACCAATTTCAATAATTTGACCCGCATACATTACAGCTACTCGGTCAGCAATCGATGCCACAACCCCTAAATCGTGTGTGATAAAGATGGTGGTAAATCCATATTCTTTTTGTAAGTCTTTGATCAAGTCTAAAATTTGTGCTTGAATCGTCACATCTAGCGCAGTGGTAGGTTCGTCACAAATTAAGATTTTTGGTCGACATGCCAAGGCAATCGCGATAACAATCCGTTGACGCATCCCACCAGAATATTGGAATGGATATTCATCATAACGCTGTGCTGCATTTGGAATACCCGTTTTTTCCATTAATTCAATGGCTAGTTGTTTGGCTTCTTTTGGTGTTTTGCCGCGGTGTTTGATAATTACTTCGGCAATCTGTGAGCCAATCGTTCTAATTGGGTTTAAAGAAGTCATTGGGTCTTGGAAAATGGTCGCAATTTCTTTCCCACGAATATTTTCCCAATCTTTATCGGTTTTATAATCAGTTAGGACTTTGCCATCATAAGTAATGGTTCCTTCGCTGACACGTCCGTTTTGTTCTAACATCCCAGTAAATGTTTTGGTTAATACTGATTTCCCTGAACCAGATTCACCTACAATTGCTAAGATTTCGCCTTCTTCTAAGCTCAGTGAGACATTCCGAATGGCCGTTAATTGACGTTTTCTGACTTGGAAGCTCACTGAAATATTTTCAGCCGTTAATATCGTCTTACTCATTTTCTGTGTCCTCCTTATAAGTGTGTTCTTGGATCGGTTGCATCAGCTAAAGTTTGACCTACAATATATAAAGAAATAGATACTAACGCTAAAACTGCAACTGGAATCCAGAACAAGTATGGATAGTTACTAATATTCGGTGTGTATTTTGAAATAATACGTCCTAATGAAGGCACATCCGCACTCAAACCAACCCCTAAGAATGAAAGAAAAGTTTCTGCTGAGATGAATCCTGGTAACGTACGAGAAATATCTGTCATCACAACAGAAATCAAATATGGCAAGATATTCTTACTAATCATTCGTGGTACAGGTGTTCCTAAATTACGGGATGCTAAATTATATTCACGATCACGCATAATCATTACTTGTACCCGAATAAAGTAAGCTGTCCCAATCCAGTTTGTTACACACATCGCAAAGACTAAATTCCAAAAACCACTACCAAAGGCATAGGCTAAAACGATAATGATTAATAGTGAAGGTACGTTTGAAATGACGTTATACACTTCCAACATGACACGGTCCACTTTCTTGCTAACACCCCAAAGTGCCCCTACAATAACACCAATCGTTGTGGTAATTGTTGTAGCTAACACACTGATTAAGATAGAAGTTCTCGCCCCTGCCCAGACCGCATCGAATAATGATTGACCGTTGGCATCGGTACCGAACCAGTTCTCAGCACTTGGCGGATTATAACGTGCATCGAAGTTATTGATATTTGATACATTCATGAAATCATAACCACTAAATAACGGTTGGATAAAACTCATCAAAATAATTAATACAAGTAATACCAACATCGTAATGGCTACTTTACTTGAGAAAAACTTTCGTGCCACTGATCGCCAGTAGGAATACTTCGGCGTATCGATTTTTTCAGAATTAATCGTATCAATCGACACAAAGTTAAAATCTTCTTGGCTGATTTGATTTAACTTTTCCAATTCTAATCTCCTCCTGACAATTTAATACGTGGATCTAAGTAAACCATTAATAGGTCTCCTAACAATACAGCTAATACCCCAACGACTGTGAAGATAAAGACAATCGCTACCGTTAATGGGTTATTATGTGAAAGAATCGCATCTGGTAACATTTTACCCATACCAGGCACGGCGAAAATCGTTTCCGTGATGGTTGCCCCAGCGATAGATAAGATGATGCTACCTGGAATACCATTGGCAATTGGAATCACGGCGTTTTTGAAGATATGACGACGTGAAATTTCTTTAGAGGTCAACCCTTTTGATTTGGCAAATTTAACATAATCTGCAGACTGTTGGTCAATCATATAACGACGAACCCAAATAACTAAGCCAGAGACACTCAAGAACCCTAAGATAAAGGTTGGTAAAATATAGGATTTAATATCCCCTGCACCATAAGTTGGGAAAGATAATGGTAAACCAAATAAGGTATTTCCTAGATATCTAAAGAAGTAGACAAAGGCTAGTGACGGTGCTGAAATCATAACCGTTACTAATGCAATACCAATCTTGTCGGGTAGTTTACCTTTCAAACGCGCCATTAACATCGCCATAGGCACCCCGATAAGATAAGCAATCACCACTGCTAAGGCACCCATTCTAAATGAAATAGAAATCATCGAAGGGTCTTTGTAGTTTGGTTTTGTTTGCACATAGTTATCATGATACATTGCTTTTTCACGAGATGAAATTTTATTTGACTTTTTGTATTGGCGAGTGTAAATATTTGCAGAAGAGCGCATTGTCTTGCCATCTGCTAAAGTAATTTCCTCACTCACCGTTTGTCCTTGACCACCAAATAAGACATCTGACACACTTTGTCCAGAGAACGTTGGATAAGAAGTTCCTAGATTGATGTGGATGATATTTTGGTGGATAAATGGAAATTGACCATTGAAGTAGATTTGATACTTATATTGCGTACCTGAACCGACTAAAGCCCATCCAACCATTGGATCTTTTTCAATCTTCAAGTAGCGCTTCAAATCTGGATTAGATGAATCTTTGACTTTCCAAGGATGGTCAATCACAATCAGATTTGAATAGAAATTCCAAATACGTTTTAATAATGGAATATCTTTTGTCGCATAGTAACGACCACTTTCAGGAAAAATCCCTAATTTCCAGCCATTTGCTTTGGCCCATTTTTGATACAAAGATTTGTTTTCCTTGCTTGGTTTTGCAGTTGCCTCTTTGTATTCTTTACGTACCTCTTTAACTAAATCACGAGAGTCTAGATACTCAATGTAACCCATGCGATCAAAGGCCGTATTTTCATAGTTGGCCAATTCATCTGGATGGGCTTTTAATTTAGAATACGTAGAGTCCTCTTTAAAGATGGTATTTCGCGGCACTAACGTATAAATTAATACATAAGTGATTGTAGTTACTAAAAAGATACTCACGATCGAACGCAAAATACGAAAGAGTAGATAACGTTTATTCACTCAGCTTCCTCCTAAATTATCAATATGCCTCGAAATATTAATTATTAAACTTTTGGCCGATATTTTTCCCAATTCATTTATAACCACTTTCAAAGCATATCTTTTTAAATAGAGACTACCAAAATAGCTCAATTTTTACAAGAAAATTTGTATTTCCGTTGAGAATAAAAATCATCCTTAGACTTTCATTCTCAACGGCGCAAAATTTCCTACAAAAATCACTTACTATGATAGCACTAATTATACTGATTAAAAAGAGTAAAAAGGGCTTTTTTAATTTTTCGCCCTTTCTACTCCTTTAGTATTTTAACACATTTTACTTCGTATTTTCAGCTGTTTCTAGTCTTTTTTCTTCCCAATTCTTCAAAGCTTTTTGATATTGTTTGGTAGTTACAGCTTTGTCTTGAAGTTTCATACCTTTGAATTTGTATGATGCATTTGTAGCAGCCATACCACACCAACTAAATTGTCTAGTGAATGGTACAATCTTAGATACACCTGGAGCTGCACTACCAGCTTGGATAGGAATTTGTAAAGCATTTGCTGTTAACCAAGCTTCAGCATCTGCATAAGCATCATAACGTTTGTTAATATCTTCAACTGAAGTGAATGCTGCAGCTTTGTCTAATAAAGCATCATATTCCGCTAATTTTAATTCATTTACTATTTGAGCAGATGGATTATCTTTAGCTGTTTCAGATGGTTGTAAACCTAAGTTATCCAATTGAGCACCTGATCTTGAATCATAGATGTCTAAGTAAGTAGATGGATCTAAGTAGTCAGGGCCCCAACCAGAAGCAGTAGAGATATCGTAGTCTTTATCTGCTGCTGTTGTTGCTTGATAAGAAGCAGCAAGATATTTATCTTCGTTTAATAATTGAATATCAATCACGACATTATCTTTACCTAATGTCGATTCAATTGAGTGCTTCAATGATTTTGCTTGGTTCACTAAAACTTCAGATTTTTCATTTTGAGGTAAGTCTAGGTGAATTGGGAATTGTACGCCTTGCGCTTGTAGTTCAGATTTTGCTTTTTCAAATAAAGATTTCGCTTTATCAGCATTGAACCAACCTTCTTGGCTATCCGCTAATTTCACATCGCTAAAGGTATCTGGGTCTAATTTGGCTAATTTTTCTTGTACAACTTCACCATAATCTTTACCGTCAACTGTTACGAATTGAGATGGTATTAACATATTACGGATACCTTGTGCTGCACCAGTTTTACCAACGTTTTGCGCAATATATTCTTCTTTATTTAACGCAAATTCTAAAGCTAGACGGAAGTTCTTATTCATAATAGCTTTATGAGTACTATCTTTTTCAGCATCTGTTTTCTTAGATGTTGCACTGTATGCTTTACGATCAAAGTTAAAGGTCATATTAAATGTTGAACCATTTGGTTGTGAGAAGTTAATAGCATCACCGTATTTAGCTTCTACATCTTTATAACCACCTGAGTTAGGATATACACGTGCAGTTGAATAGTTACCTTGATCAAATTCTTTAAATAGCGAATCAGGATTGCTTCCATCAAAGTAAGTTAATTTTACATGATCAATGTAGACATGTTTTTTATCCCAATAAGATTCGTTCTTCTTATATTCAATTACTGATTTGGCAGTATTGTTTGTTAAAATGTAAGCACTGTTATATAGAATGCTATCTGGTGTAGGTTGCCCGAAGTCTTTACCTTTAGATTTTAAGAATTCTTCATTCACAGGGCACATAATACCGTAAGTTAATTTAGAATTCCAAAAGCTTTCTGGACGAGTTAATGTATACTGTAAAGTATAGTCATCGACTGCTTTAACCCCAACAGTAGAAAAGTCTTTCGTTACCCCTTTGACATAATCATCTAAGCCTTTAATACTATCTTGAACCACGTATAAAGTTTCAGATTTTACATCAACCGCATGTTTCAATCCTGTTACAAAATCTTGTGCTTTTACTTCTGCGTAGTCATTGCCTTCACTATCTACCCATTTTACACCTTTACGTAGGTGATAAGTGTAAGTTAATCCATCATCACTTACTTCCCATGACTTAGCAATTGCAGGTTTTAAATTACCATACTCATCATTTTCCAACAACCCATCAATAAAGTTTGCAAAGTGGTCACTATTTGAGCTTCGAGATGAGAAAGTATAGTCTAAGCTGTTAATATCTGTCTGATAAACATAAGAGTAAGACGTTTCCTTTCCAGAATCTGAAGCCTTTTTGTCGCCACCGGATGAACAAGCTGCCAATAAAACAGTACTTGATAACAATAAAGATGGCACTACGAATTTTTTCATTTTATTGCTCATATTGCATTCTCCCCTCTTTTTGTTCATAAAAAGTTCATAAAGCTATAAAAATATTAAGATAGGTTAAGAAAATTATAATTTTTTATCTAGCGGATGTCAATATATTCAAAATATTTTCTGTTATAACATTTTCTTATCGTCATTTACACACAGCAACAAATTCACAGCTTCACATAAGTTAGATGTTTTTTAACTTCAACCAACATTTGCTTATAAATTGATTTTATAACCGCATTATTGCTGACGGTTCCGCATATATTTTAATAATTAATATTTTATTTTTTCGTTTGGATTCACATGTTTCGTTTCATTTTTATCTAATAATTGTCTTAAATTTTTTTACAATTCAAACAATTTAGTGTCAAAAAAAATTTTTTGTCATTTTTCAATTTGTTTCACAGCATTATGAAACATTCTCAACTTTTGTGAAGCTTGGTACTTTTAACCTTTCTTCTTGTCAAGTACCACTATATATTGTGTGCAATTAGATTTATATTCGTAATATAGTACAAGATATTGATTGTAAATTTTCTCACTTTGTCTTATCATAGGTACAGATAAAAAACATTTATAGATAATGTTTACGGAATACACAAAGTTGGCTATTTAAGAAATTTGATTTCGAGATTATTGGCACTTTGTCTAGTATTTCCTTTTTATTTGAAGAAAATGATTGAAGGAGTGAGCAGCTTGTTAAATATAGCAATGCCAGTTGCGACAGATGAAGTAACTGAGAAATTATCTAAAATGAAAGTCGTGAAACGCGATGGCCGCTTGGTTGATTTCGATGATGAAAAAATTTACGATGCTTTGATGAAAGGTCGCAAAAAACTTAAAGAACCCCTTTCCCCATTAGAACACGAAAAAATAGTGGAAATCGTACAACTGGTAGATCGAGAAATTGCGGAACGTTTTACCGACAATGTCAAAATTTATGAAATTCAAAATATTGTCGAACACTTCTTATTAGAAAAATCATTTTTAGCCTTAGCGCAAGAATATATTAGTTATCGGACCAATCGCGATTTTCTGCGTAAACAAGCAACAGATATTAATCTTTCTATTAGTAAGTTGATTAATAAGGAAGAGACCGTCGTCAATGAAAATGCCAATAAAGATAGCGATGTGTTTAATACGCAACGGGATTTGACTGCGGGGATTGTCGGCAAATCAATTGGACTAAAAATGTTGCCGCCTCATGTAGCCAACGCCCATCAAAAAGGTGAAATTCATTATCATGATTTAGATTATCATCCTTATGCTCCGATGACGAATTGCTGCTTAATTGATTTTAAGAGCATGCTGACAGAAGGATTTAAGATGGGAAATGCAGATGTCGAGTCGCCTAAATCTATTCAAACAGCAACTGCCCAAATCTCTCAAATCATCGCCAATGTAGCTTCTAGTCAATATGGTGGCTGTTCTTGTGACCGCATTGATGAATTATTGGCTCCTTTTGCGAAATTGAATTTTGAAAAACATTTGCAAGATGCCAAAGAATGGATTGATGGTCCAGAACGCCAAGAAGCATTTGCCTACAAAAAGACTAAAAAAGATATTTATGATGCCATGCAAAGTTTAGAGTATGAAATCAATACCCTCTTTACTTCAAATGGTCAAACGCCTTTCACTTCACTTGGTTTCGGCTTAGGAACTAATTGGTTTGAACGGGAAATTCAAAAAGCTATCTTGCAAATTCGGATTGATGGTTTAGGTCGTGAACATCGCACCGCCATCTTCCCTAAATTAATCTTTTCTATTAAACGTGGGGTGAACTTAGAACCAACCGATCCAAACTACGATGTCAAACAATTGGCCTTGGAATGTGCAACCAAACGCATGTATCCGGATATTTTAAACTATGATAAGATTGTCGAATTAACGGGTAGTTTCAAAGTGCCAATGGGTTGTCGTTCTTTCTTACAGGGTTGGAAAGATGAAAATGGTCAAGAAGTCAATGTCGGACGGATGAATTTAGGCGTTGTTACCTTAAACTTGCCACGAATTGCGATGGAAGCCCAAGGTGATTTTGATAAATTCTGGAGTATTTTGGAAGACCGTCTGGATATTGTGAAAGATGCTTTAGTCTATCGCGTGAATCGTTGTAAAGAAGCGCTCCCTCAAAATGCGCCAATTCTTTATATGTATGGTGCCTTTGGAAAGAGATTAAAACGCAATGGCAATGTCGATGAACTCTTTAGAAACAAACGCGCGACGGTGTCTCTTGGTTATATTGGTCTTTATGAAGTTGCCTCAGCCTTTTACGGAGGTGCTTGGGAACACAATCCAGAAGCCAAACAGTTTACCCTTGATATCGTTAAGACCTTAAAGATGCACGCCGACCAATGGGGAGATGAATACGGCTATCACTTCAGCGTCTACTCTACGCCTTCTGAAAGTTTGACAGACCGCTTCTGTCGTTTAGATACCTATAAGTTCGGAATTGTCGAAAATATCACGGATAAAGAATACTACACCAATAGTTTCCATTATGATGTCCGTAAAAATCCGACCCCATTTGAAAAACTAGATTTTGAAAAAGACTATCCAAAATATTGCTCTGGTGGCTTCATCCATTATTGTGAATATCCAGTCCTTCAACAAAATCCAAAAGCCTTAGAAGCTGTCTGGGATTATTCTTATGATAAAGTCGGCTATCTAGGCACCAATACACCGATTGACCATTGTTATGAGTGTGGTTTCGAAGGCGACTTTACACCGACTGAACGCGGATTTGAATGTCCAGTTTGCCATAATCATGATCCAAGAACTTGCGATGTCGTCAAAAGAACTTGCGGTTATCTAGGTAATCCACAAGCTCGTCCAATGGTGCATGGGCGTCATAAAGAAATCTCAGCACGTGTCAAACATATGAAGGATGTGCACTAATGAATCATCCAAAACCAAAAGAATGGGATGCAAAGCTTTTATCTCAACGCATGATTGCCGACTATAAACCTTTTAACTTTGTCGATGGCGAAGGAGTCCGCAATAGTCTTTATGTTAGTGGCTGCTTATTTGCTTGTGAGGGGTGTTTTAATAAAGCTGTCCAAAATTTCAACTACGGCACCCCCTACACGGAAGAACTAGAAGCCCAAATCATGGCCGACTTATCCCATAGCTATGTGCAAGGATTAACCTTACTCGGTGGCGAGCCCTTCTTAAATACGCCCGTCGTCTTACCACTCGTCAAAAAAGTACGCGAAACCTTTGGCGACACAAAAGATATTTGGAGTTGGAGTGGCTATACCTTTGAAGAATTACTGCAAGAAACTCCTGATAAATTAGAACTGTTAAGCCAAATCGATGTTTTAGTCGATGGTCGTTTCGAATTAGCCCAAAAAGATTTAAACCTACAATTTCGAGGCAGCCGGAATCAAAGAATAATCGATGTCCCTCAATCATTAAAATTAAAACAAGCCGTTATCTGGTCAAAATGTAAAGATGCCGACCAAAGTTACGAACAAATCAAACGTAGTGAATTAGGCGGCTAAATGAAAATCTCAAGGAAACAGTGACTCATCTGTCGTCCTTGAGATTTTTTCTTTCATATTCAAATAATGGTAAGGTAATCAACTCATAGGTCTTATCTTTTAAATTGGTCAAGGTGACACCTAACAAGCGAATCCCCCGTCCTTCTTCATATGTATCTTCAAATAAAAGACTCGCCTTCGAAAAAATATCCTCTTTATGATCAATAAACTCTGGGAAGGTCTGTCTCTTGGTAATTGTCGTATAATCATCGTAGCGCAATTTTAAGACCACGGTTTGTCCTTGTTTTTCTTGCTTGATAGCTGTATTAGCAACACTTTCTGATAATAGACGTAGCTGTGAAATCGCCTGGTTCATCAAATAAAGACTCTCACCAAAAGTATGTTCCTTGCCAATAGATTTGCGTTCACGATTGGTCACGACAGGAGAATTATGAATTCCCCGAACTTTACGATAAAGCGAATACCCCATCTTGCCAAACGCATGAATTAGTTCCATTTCTGATTTATTATACAAATCTTCACCCGTAAAAATCCCCATCTCATGCATTTTTGGAATCGTCTTTTTCCCCACACCATGAAACTTTTCAATCGGTAATGGTTTTAAAAACGCCTCGGCTTCACCTGGCATAATCACAGTCATGCCATGGGGTTTGCGATAATCTGAAGCTAATTTGGCTAAAAACTTGTTATAACTCACTCCAGCTGAACAAGTCAGATGTAATTCACGCCATATATCTTCTTGAATACAGCGTGCAACTTTGATGGCACTTTTTGAACCAATTTTATTTTCGGTCACATCTAGATATGCTTCATCAATTGACATTGGTTCAATCAAGTCTGTATAGCGATGAAAAATGGCGCGAATCTGACGCGAAATTTCTCGATATTTTTGATAATTACCGGGAACAAAGACAGCTTGCGGACATAATTCATACGCTTTTTTGGCACTCATCGCCGAATGTATCCCGAATTCTCTGGCCTTATAATTACAAGTCGTCACCACGCCACGGCCTTTGGTATCTTTGGGATGGCGGGCAATTACTAGAGGATGCTTAGCCAACTCAGGATTGTCGCGCTCTTCCACTGAGGCAAAAAACGCGTCCATATCAATATGAATGATTTTACGGCTCATGTCATTTTTTAAGGGAAAACGCATCTCCGCCATATCTCTCACCTGTTTCTCCAACTTTTCTATCTCTATTATACAAGAACAGACATTCCGTTTCAATCTTCAGGCGCATAAGAAATCAAGTCGCCTGGTTGACAGTCAAGTACTTCACAGATTTTTTCTAAAGTCGAAAAACGAATGGCCTTTGCTTTGCCACTTTTCAAGATAGAGAGGTTGGCAATCGTAATATCGACGGCTTCAGAGAGTTGCGTTAAGGTCATTTGGCGCTTTTTCAAATATTGGTCTAGATGTATTTCAATCATTTAAATCACCATCTCTAATTCATCTTGTAAGGATAGTGCTTTTTGGTATAACTTTGAAAAACTAACACTGATTAAAACCATCGTGAAAAAAACAAGACAAATAACTAACCCTATCAGCATCACACCCGGTGCATCGCCTAAGTCCGCCCAACGATAAAACATCGGTAAAATGCCTAAACTCAAGAAAAAGATGACGCCACTCGCTAAACTTACTTGCTTTGTATAGATGAGTAACTCTTTTTGAAAAGCATGTTGACTTGATTTTTGCCAAATACGCACACTCTTAACTGCCATATAGCTAATCGTTGCTGCTGCTAAAATTAGACAAATAAACGTTAAGTTGTTTTGCCAAATCATACCTTGATGCTCGCTGGTAAAAATCTGTACGCCCACAAGAAAACTCATCAACCAAAAGATCACACTCAATAAGATACTAACGAAAGTAATCATATATTTTTCCATTTTCATCATCCTTCCTTTGCCTAGAGTATAGCAAATTTTTATCGAAAAACAATAAATCTTTATCGAAAAACAATAAAAATAAGCTAGCAAGCATTTACTCACTAGCTTATGGGAGGGATGTATGATATGTTGCAAAAAGCTGCTTCACGACCTTTATACGCGGCGTTCAGCAGCTAGACATTGTGAAATTCGCCCTCCCGCTTGAGAAAATCTCCTTTCATCCGATTTTCTCAGCGGTAGGTAAGCACACGAATTTCTTCATGTCTACCCAAGCTGCTTCACGACCTTTATTCTAAATTGCTTCTTTGCCTCGTTGGCCAGTGCGGATGCGGATGACTTCTTCGATTGGTGAGATAAATATCTTGCCATCGCCGACTTCTCCTGTGCCACAAATCATCAGAATACGATCGACCACACTTTCAACATCTTTATCTTCTAAAACAAAGCTAACTTTGACTTTTGGTAAAAGACTGGTAATAATCGCCTTGCCGCGTACATATTCTTTGACACCTTTTTGATTCCCATATCCTAAGACTTGAGTTACGGTCATACCCGAAATTTCAAAATCACGGTTAATCTCAGCTTTTAATTCTTCTAATTTTTCTAAACGAATGACTGCTTCTATTTTCTTCATAAACGCTACCTTCTTTCTTATGAATCTAATCCCATAAAGGTTGGATAAGCTGTTTCATCATGTTCGATGCGGTCCATACCAAGCGCTTCTTCTGAGTCAGTGACGCGAATTGGCATAAAGAATTTAATTACGCTGATAATCACGAAACTTAATAGACCGGCAAAAACAATGGTAAAGATAATACTTTCAAGCTGGGCTAAGAATAATTGAACATTGCCATAGAATAAACCAGCTTTCCCACCAACTGCAGGATCAGCGAAAATTCCTGTCATTATTCCACCGAAAATTCCACCAACACCGTGACAGCCAAAAGCATCTAGTGCGTCATCTAATTGCAGTTTTTGCTTGATAACAGAAATGAAGTAGAAACAAAACGGACTCACTAAAAATCCGATAATAATGGAAGACCATAGTGAAACAAAACCTGCGCCTGGTGTAATCGCAACTAAGCCTACAACAGCACCTGTACAAGCGCCGACTACAGTAGGTTTACCAATCACTAGTTTTTCAATCAACATCCATGATAGCATCGCACTAGCTGCGGCGGTATTCGTTGTTAATAAAGCATGAATCGCTAAACCATCGGCTGCAAGTGCTGAACCGGCATTAAAACCAAACCAACCAAACCATAAAAGGCCAGCACCAAGCACTACAAACGGAATATTATGTGGACGATATTCGATTTGCGCATATTCGCGTCGTTTACCCACTACATAAGCTAATACCAAACCTGAAATACCAGAGCTAATATGCACGACATTTCCACCCGCAAAGTCAATTGAGCCAATTGCATCTAACAATCCTTTGCCCCAAACCATGTGAGCTAATGGTGCGTAGACAAGAATAATCCAAGCAGCGATAAATAAGAAAATCGCCGAAAACTTCATCCGGCCAACTACTGAACCGGTAATAATCGCTGTAGCAATCAAGGCAAACATCATTTGAAAGGCTGCGAATAGTCCTTCTGGGATGCCATCACCTTTTGTCATTGATACATGGTTAAAAAAGACTTTATCCAAATTTCCGACTAATAGATGATCGCCGCTAAAGGATAACGAATAACCAATCGCAATCCATAATATTGAGGCCAATCCTAAAGTACAGATAACCATCATCATCGTATTTAAGATATTTTTTCTTCGCTCTAGCCCGCCGTAAAAGAAAGCTAGTGCCGGGGTCATTAAGAAGACTAACCCACTACAAATCAAAATAAATGCAATGTTTCCTGTTTCCATTTGAATTCTCTCCTTTTTTATCGTCCTAAACGACTGAATGATAACCAACTTTTTTTAAGGTAACCTACCTTATGTAAGAAATACTAACACATCTTTTCTGAATTTTCTAGCTTTTTGACTGAATTTGTGCAATTTTCTGAAAATTTGTCACATGCTATGTTAACTTTTCTGACGCATATATCAAAAAAACGCACCAAACATAGAAAATCCTCTACATTTGATGCGTTACCATTAGATATATTACGAGTGAATTTCATGATAGATTTGATAGATTTCTTGCTTTTTATAGCCTAGCGCTTTAGCCACTTCTTTAATTGCAGCATTTGGTTTCTCGCCATATATTTCGATGCGATCGGCAACTTTTTGGCGAATTTGTTCCTCTGTCAATGCAACTACTTCTGTTGACTGTTCTTCAAGAGACTGGCCAGATACTAAAAGACAGCACTCGCCTTTAATTTCACTGTCTTTAGCATATTGGGCTAACTCTAGTAAAGTTCCTCTAATAAATTCTTCATGGATTTTGGTTAATTCACGGCAAATCACGGCTTGGCGATTTTCCCCAAAAACTTCCACCATATTCGCTAACGTACTTGCGAGGCGATACGGTGATTCATAAAAAATCATACTAGCAGGAAGTTGCGCTAAAGGAGTTAATGCTGCGACTTGCTCCTTTTTCTTACGCGGTAAAAAGCCATGAAAATAATTTGGCTGCGCGGATAATCCTGATGCAATCAACGCAGTCAGGCCAGCAGTTGGTCCTGGTAAGGCAACAACTGGAATATCTGCTGTAATGCAAGCTTGGACTAATTCATGACCAGGATCGCTAATCGAGGGCATCCCCGCATCAGAGACTTGGGCAATCGACTGACCTGCAAGCAAAAAATCGACTAACTGCGGCACCCGCTCTTTATAATTATGCTCATGTAAACTTTTTTGTGGCGTAGAAATTTCAAAATGATTTAGCAACTTTTGCGTGTTGCGTGTATCTTCGCTGGCAATTAAATCTACCTGTTTTAAAATTTCAATCGCTCTTTGTGTCATATCTAGCAGATTTCCAATGGGCGTCGGTACTAGATAGAGACAAGCGCCATTTTGATGATAACTTTTTTGTTTGGTTAACATTTTATCCCTCATTATTCACGATAAATGACTTCTAAACAAAAGGCACATGGTTCATCATTTGCTCTTCTTGAACCATATAAGTCATAACATACGTGAAAGCCTTCTTCATAGATGTTTTCAAGATTTTTACGTGAAGTAGACAAAGCTTGCTTCATTTTCTTACTTGAATTTGGATTGGTTTGATTCATTTCCCGTAAATGCTCACGTAATTTTTGATTTTCCAATTCGAGCTCGGTATTTTTTTCTACTAACTCTTGGATGGATTGTTTCATTTTTTGTAATTTAGATAGCATCTGGGATAAATCGGACTCAAATTCATCCAATCCATCATATAAATCACGTTTATCTAACTTCATCTTGCTCACCTACTTTACCACTTCTTCAATTTCATCTTGGGTATATTCCAAGGCAATTTCACGATTTGGGAATTTCACTTTCACAATGCGTGACAATAAGTTCAATTCTACCACTTTACCGATGCCTTCTGGTGTTTTGACTTGGGCACCAAAATCAGGCATTTCTTTTTTGGCTAGTTCATATTCATCATTTTCATATTTTAAACAACACATTAAGCGTCCACATAAACCAGAAATCTTAGTTGGATTTAAAGATAAGCCTTGATCTTTAGCCATCTTAATCGAAACCGGCATAAAATCTCCTAAAAAAGTCGAGCAACATAATGGACGACCACATGGACCAATCCCACCTAAAATCTTGGCTTCATCGCGGACCCCAATTTGACGCAATTCAATCCGTGTTCTAAAGATACTTGCTAAATCCTTAACTAGCTCACGAAAATCCACGCGTCCATCAGCAGTGAAATAAAAAATCATCTTAGAACGATCGAGAGTATATTCCACTTGTACTAACTTCATCACTAATCCATGCTCATTAATTTTCTCTTTTGCAATGCTATACGCTTCTTTGGCATCTAACTCATTTTGACGAGCTTGATTTAAATCAGCTTCACTTGCTAAAGAAATAACTGGTTTGATTTCTTCGGGCAAGTCTTCTTCAGCCATTTCACGATTTGGCAAAACAACAGTAGCTAAACAAGTAGCTTGCTGAGACTCAACAAGTACTTGGTCTTTATATTGATATTGTGTATGTCCTGGAGAAAAGTAATAAATATGGCCAGCTTGTTTATAACGAACACCTACTACTTGAACCATAATCTTCTTCCTTTACCTCAAAAATATTATTGCTGTAGAAAATGTAAAACAAATTGCTCAATGACATTTTGAAAGGCAACATTGCTATTGAGTTTCGCTTTAGTCTGCAACAAATCGGCCAATGCTTGATTATAATTCACTTGCAAACGGCCTTGATTTTCATCGCGTAAAGTGCGAAATTCATACATTAATAAATCAAAAAATAAATTTTGTTGCTCTTTTTCTTTCGTAATCGGGATAATTTTACGCTGTACATAGACAAAAGCCGCAAAATCCCGTTTTATCAAATATTGGACAAATTGTTTTAAGACATCCCTAGCATCATTAAACCATTCATCGCGTGAGATTTCAACTGCTTTATCATAACTATTCGTCAAGAAAGCAAGAATTTTTGCTGTCGAATCTGTAATCTCCGACGCTTGCAATTGTTGAATCAAATGAGTAGGCGATGAATGAAAGTGGATAATCTGACAACGAGATTGAATCGTTGGTAAAATTTTTCCAAGTGCATTCGTTTCCAATAATAATAACACTTGGCCCGATGGTTCTTCCAAAAATTTCAATAAACTATTGGCAGCTTGGACATTCATCGTTTCGGCATCAGAAAGAATAAAGATTTGCTGTCCGGATTCAAAACCCCTCTTAGCAAATTCTGATTGTAATTGCCGAATTTGATCCACTTTAATCGTCTGCCCGTCTGGTGATACTTGATGGACATTGGGATGCTCATTCTGCTCAATACGTATGCAATTGATACACTCATGACAAGGCTCATTTTCCTTCACATTTGTGCAATACAAACGCTTGGCTATCCATATACTTTCTTGATGCTTGCCCGTACCTTTTTCTCCTTCAAAAAGATAAGCATGAGCCAAGCGCCCATGCTCAATACTTTGTTTCATTAGAGCGTGCACGGTAGGATTTAATTGTTCATCCATACAGCTAACCCTTTCTGTTTAAAAATGATGGAAACCTTCAACAGGCAAGACAAATACCGTTGCACCGCCTACTTCCACTTCTAATGGATAAGGCATCGGTGAATCAATCGACATATCCAATGACATCGGCGAAGACATGAATTGTTTTCTTGATTGACAAGTTTTCTTAATTAATGCAAGCACTTCATCGACACGTTCATCTTCTAAACCAATCATAAAGGTCGTATTACCTGCTTTTAAAAATCCACCGGTTGTTGATAATTTAGTGGCGCGCACATCGGCTTCGATAAATTCGTTTGCTAAACGGTTACTATCCTTATCTTGGACAATCGCAATAATCATTTTCATCGCTATTCACCTCGTTTAAAAAATGTTGGGTTACTTTCCACAATTGCTGAATAACTAGATTCAACTACTTCTTGTAAACTCATTTTAGCATCAATTCGATGAATACGCACTGGGTTTTCTTCTGCTAATTTTAAGTAAGCATGACGCACTCGTTGATGGAACTCTAAACCTTCCAAATCCAAGCGATCCACATCTTGTTTGCGATGATTTTGAATACGTCTTAATCCCGTATCCGAATCAACATCCAGATATAAAGTAAAATCTGGTTCCAATCCTTCTGTCGCAAATTCATTGATTTGGGCAATTTCTTTTATTCCAATTCGTCGACCTGCTCCTTGATAGGTTAAGGAACTATCTACAAAACGATCACAAATGACGATTTTTCCTTCATTTAACGCTGGTAAAATCACCTCTACTAAGTGTTGGCGACGCGCTGCTGCATAAAGTAATGCTTCTGTACGTTCATCCATTTGTTGATGCTCAGGATTTAAGATGATTTGACGAATTTTTTCTGCAATCATCACTCCACCTGGTTCACGCGTCTTAATGATTTCTTTTTGAGCAATCATTTGTAATCGTGGGAATAATTCATTTAAGACGGTGGTTTTGCCTGCGCCGTCTGGTCCTTCAATGGTAATAAATAAGCCGTTAGCCATAATTTCCTCCAATATCTTTTATAGCTCGCGACGGCCTTCTACCGCTTTGAGCAAAGTAACTTCATCTGCATACTCAATATCGCTTCCTACAGACAAACCATGAGCAAGACGGGTCACTTTAATGCCTGCTGGTTTTATCAGCCTAGATAGATACATTGCGGTTGCTTCTCCTTCTGTCGTTGCATTGGTCGCAATAATCACTTCTTTGACTCTTTCATCATGGAGTCGTGTTAAAAGCGATGGGATTTGAATATCTTCCGGACCCGTTCCTTCCATTGGTGAAATCACCCCGTGTAAGACATGATACAGTCCGCGATACTCTTTCATTTTTTCTAATGCCATGACATCTTTGGGTTCTTCAACGACAAGAATCGTACTTTTATCGCGAGTTTCATCACTACAAATTTCACATGGATCTTCTTCGGTGATATTGCCACACACACTACAAAAAGTTAAATCACGTTTGACACTTAAGAGCGATTTGGCAAATTCATTCACCACTTCTTCTTTCATATCAATCGTATGGAAAGCTAATCTAGTCGCTGTTTTCTGACCAATCCCCGGCAGATTCATATAACTTGCAATTAATCTAGCAATTGGTTCTGGATATTGCATCGTCTCATCCCTTTAATTAAAATCCTGGTAAGCCTTTAGTATATTTACCTAGTGTGTCTTCTTGGGCTTTTTTCGCTTTTTGTAAGGCATCATTCACCGCCATAATCACTAGGTCTTGTAGCATTTCTGGATCTTGGTCATCAATAATAGCAGGATTAATTTCCAAATCTTTTAATTGTTGTTCACCTGTTACGGTAGCTTTGACATAATCATTGGTTGAAGCACCAATAAAAGTTTGCTGATTTAAGGCTTCTTGAGCCGCCATCATTTCTTTTTGCATTTTCTTTACTTGTTTTAACATTCCTTGCATGTTGCCCATTCCGCGCATCATAATTCTATCACTCCAAATTTTTCATTATTCTTCTATTTTCACTAAATCACCAAACAACTCTTGGGCTGTTTGGACCATTTTTTCCGTTTCTTGTTCTGGTGAGTTTGCTAACTCCTCTGCCATAAATTCATGCGTTAGGTGCTGAACCTTTTCACTATCGGCTTGTTCATCCCCTGTGTTGTCATTAGAAGCTGTTCTTTTAGCAAATTCATCTTTGTGCAGGGTAACGAATTCACGTCTTAACTGTGGCCAACTATCGGATGGAATAAAGACTAAGTTCGGTGAGTAATCTTTAATTAACAAACTGAGATAGTTCTGCATATCATTCAGTAGTGTTTGATCATTGGCCGCTTTATTACATAAAATTTCATACCCAAATGAAATCACTAAGCCATCTGGAGAAGCTGCTTGCACTTTTGAAGCATGCAGTAAAGCTCGTTGGGTGACTTGTAAGTGTTGCATCAATTCTTCCCAAACTTGATTCACCGCCTGCAAATCTTCACGAGTAGCTTTTGATAAGACTTCAAACACTTGTACTTTCGGAATCCGATATTGCACCGTACTTTGCGAAGTTGTGCTACGTCTCGGTTTATTTTCCGTCGGTACACTTCCTTGATTTTGCTTCAATTGTGAAACTTCTTTTTGTAAAGCTTGAATTTGCTGTTTTAATTGTTGCGCCTCTTGTGAATCCATCGCAGGACTTGCACTCGTTGCTTGTGAACCAACAGATAGACGAGGACTTGCTATCGGCTCACTTAATTTTACAATCGCCACTTCTAGATAGATCGTCGGATTAGTGACAAAGCGTAATTCATTTTGTGCCTTGGAAAGTATCTCTATCCATTGAAAAATCGTTTCTGGTGCTAATTCTTTGGCTAGCTGGTGAAAACTCTCCGTATAATTGGTCGCTTGCTGTGCTAAATAATCTGGTGCTTTTTGCGCAATTAATAAATCACGACAATAAACCAATAAATTTTCCAATAATCGCTTAGCTTCTTTTCCCGCTTGCAATAACTCTTTGACTGCAGTTAAGGCTTGTGCAGTTTCTTGTTTTTCGCAATAGGTCAATAGTTGGGCCATCACTTCATCAGATAAACTACCGGTCACACTCATCGCCGTCTGCAAATCAATGTGTTCAGGGTGATAGGCAATGGCTTGATCCAATATACTTAACGCATCCCGCATCCCACCTTCTGCACATCTCGCAATGAGTTGAAGTGCCTCTTGATCATAGGCAACTTGCTCTTGGTCCAATATATAGGCCAAATGCTCGCTTATTTCTGGAATTCCAATACGTTTAAAATCAAAACGTTGGGTCCGTGAAATAATAGTAGCCGGAATCTTATGCACTTCGGTTGTTGCCAGAATAAAGATGACATTCTTTTTAGGTTCTTCTAGCGTTTTTAATAAAGCATTAAAAGCCCCTGTTGAAAGCATGTGCACTTCATCGATGATATACACTTTGTACTTGGCTTGCGTGGGTGCATAATTCGCTCGATCACGAATCAAGCGGACTTCATCGACTCCGTTATTACTAGCCGCGTCCATTTCAATGACATCATCCAGCGTCCCTTGCGTAATTGAACGACAAATCTCACATTCATTGCAAGGCTCGCCGTCTTTTTGGTGAGGACAGTTTACCGCTTTTGCAAAAATCTTCGCCGCACTGGTTTTCCCTGTTCCTCGAGGGCCGGTGAATAAATAAGCATGCGAAATCTGATCTTGTTTAATTGCGTTTTTTAAGGTCTGCGTAATCGCCTGTTGTCCGACAATATCTGCAAATCTTTGCGAACGCCATACACGATACAACGCTTGATAACTCATTTTACCAGTCCCTTTCTGCGTTTATTTTTTGAAATACGCTAATCTTTATTATACAAATTTTCGCTTAAAATATCTAGGAAAAAAATCAGTAGTGTGTAGTCTCTGAGCACACTCTTTTCTTACTCAAAAAAAGCAGCCATAAGTACGTCTAAGTATCAGCATTTAAATTTTTTATACGCTACATTTAAACAAATGTAGCCATAAGAACATTGAAATATCAATATCCCTACAGCCACATACAAAGTTTTATCATTTAATAATTTTCGTTAAACATTATTCAACATATTATTTATTCTATTACTTTTGAAAATATATTTCTTCTACAATCCAGCCTAAGTTAGTATACGGCGCTTGCATCATTTCTTGACAAGGCAGTTTATTAAAATGAATTCCGATGTTTATTGCACTTTTAACCAATTCAACAAACAAATTTCCTAAATTTTCATCAGCCTTTAATTTTTCATAATCATTAACATTCAGATACGTTGTTAATTTTTGATATGTTTGTTTTCTTGTTAATGAATGATACTTTAATACGTTTTCAAAATGCGATAACAGCCAAACTTCAAATGACTCGTTTGAAAAACCAATCTTCAACTGTCCCTTTATTCCCAGTTTGCTTTTGTTAGCCAAACTCATCGCTTGCTCAATATACTGCCATGGCTCGTCATCCTTATCAAATATAATGTACACTTGCTCAATATTCAAATTTTTAGAATCTTCATTTTTCTCAATACGTTTCAATACCTTAGTAACAAGTGCTTTGGATTGACGTTCAATAGAAATTGGTTTCACTTTTATATTCGAAGCATTAAACCGCCTATTTAATGCTTCAAAATAAATGCGTTCGGTTTGGCCCTCTGAGTATATTAAGATACCTTTTTTTAATTTTTTACCTTTCGATGGTCTTCTAGCCATATCTAACCCTCCGACGTTTTCGAAACTGCATCAACTAATCCATCCAGACTGATAATTGGTGCTGCGCCAAATTGCCCACTCAAATATCGCTTCATATAAGAAATATCATCACGTTTAAATGATTCTGAATCAAAATCAAATAAACTAAACAGCTGGCTACTCCCATCATAAGCTTTTTCAACAAAATTTATTTGATCTTTACGTAAATGTTGATCCATTAATTGTAATTCATGAGTTGTTAAAATGAATTGATTAATATTTTCTTTTGTATTAAAAACATCTAATAGTGCTTGCGATAATTCTAAATGAAAAGAATCATCGAACTCGTCAATCATAATCACTTTACTTTCTGTACGTCGTGAAAGTATGGTTAAGGCAATAGATATTATTTTTTTCGTGCCATCTGACTCAGCATTAAATGGAATTGCTGCTAGACCATTCGCTTTGCCATTTTCATCATAAGTTTTGTGAATGATATAAAGCTTACGAATATGCAGATTTTTTGCTATATCATTTCCCGAAAACTGTTGCAATAATGTCCGTAATTCATTGGTTACATTCGCTTCTTCTACACGAATTTCCACATCTTCAATTTGAATATCTGCTGCTTGTAAAAAACTAATAAATAATTTTTTGTTCAAATCGTCTTCAAGAAGTTTAAACATTTCTGTATTTATACTTTCTTTATCTACAATAATTAAATCTTCTGCAAACCATTTAAAAACATTTTTAGCATGTGTATCATTCAATGACTGAGCCATAAATAACAAAGTCGCATTTTCACGGATATTTTCTTTGTAGGATAGCAAATTACTTGGAACATCAAATTTTTGTTTTTCTCTCTCAAAATAGACTTCAAACTTATCTTGCTTCTCGATTTCAAGTTTTTCATATGAGATATTCCGAGCAGAATATACAAGTGTATAGCGGTAAACAAAGCCGGATGAAAATAAGGTGATTTGAAAACTTGATTCCCCCTTACTTTTATCATTCGTTAATACAAATGGTGAAAAAGGCATTTGCTGAACAGATGATGAAGTAGGATTTAAGATAACCGACCGTAATAACTCAAATGCTTTTAATAAATTACTCTTTCCTGATGCATTTGCGCCAAAAGTTAGTGAAGATTTCAATAGTGTATGATTACTTATTTGCATCGTATGCGTATCTTTGTATTTTCTTAATCTTGCTCCAGTTTCCATTGAAAAATAAGCTTCATTTTTATAAGATAAAACATTTTGAAACACAAATTCTAAAAGCATACTCTCCCGCCTTTCTAATTAACCACGAATTTACGTTGTCAACTAATTACATTATATACAATTATTCCCTATTTATCCAGTTAACAACGTAAAAATTTACATAAAAATAGAGAAGCCCCACTGATAAGATAAGGCTTCTCTTAAATTATTATTCTTCTTAGTGGCTTATCCCACGCTACCTTCCATTTCGTAGCTGATTAAGCGATTAAGCTCAACGGCATATTCCATTGGTAGTTCTTTGGTAAATGGTTCCACAAATCCCATCACAATCATTTCTGTGGCTTCAGCTTCTGATAAACCGCGGCTCATCAAGTAGTAAAGTTGCTCTTCAGAAATTTTTGAGACTTTGGCTTCATGTTCTAGAGATACTTGACTATTATGAATTTCGTTAAATGGAATGGTATCTGATTTCGATAATTCATCCATAATAATCGTATCACACTCGATATGTGAAATAGAGCCTTGAGAATTCTTGGCAAATTTCACTTGACCACGATAGTTTACTTCCCCACCGTCTTTTGAAATGGATTTAGAAACGATAGAACTTGAAGTATTTGGCGCATTGTGAATCATCTTCGCACCAGTATCTTGAATTTGGTTCGCACCAGCAAAAGCAATTGATAACATCGTTCCGCGTGCACCTTGACCTTCTAGATAGACACTTGGATATTTCATCGTTGTTTTGGCACCAAGGTTACCATCAATCCATTCAACCGTCGCATTTTCTTCCGCACGCGCACGTTTGGTTACTAAGTTATAGACATTATCGGACCAGTTTTGAATCGTTGTATAACGACAATATGCATCTTTTAGCGTAAAGATTTCAACAATCGCCGCATGCAAACTATTACTTGAATAAGTTGGCGCTGTACATCCTTCAACGTAATGCACACTTGCTCCTTCATCTACAATAATCAAAGTACGTTCAAATTGACCGGTATTTTCGGCGTTAATTCTAAAGTAAGTTTGTAGCGGAATCTCACATTTGACTCCTTTTGGTACATAGATGAAAGTACCACCTGACCACACAGCTGAGTTTAAAGCCGCTAATTTATTATCAGTTGGAGGGACTAATTTTGCAAAATATTGCTTAAATAATTCCGGATATT
This sequence comes from Enterococcus cecorum, assembly GCF_023221775.1. Classification (GTDB taxonomy): domain Bacteria; phylum Bacillota; class Bacilli; order Lactobacillales; family Enterococcaceae; genus Enterococcus_E; species Enterococcus_E cecorum_A. Next base: position 48,870 of record NZ_JAKUDS010000015.1, read on the forward strand.
CTTTCAAAGCAGAATCCGTATCCGTGAAAACAATGCCTAATTTAGCAAATTCATCTTTCATATTGTGATAAACAACTTCTGATTCGTATTGCGCAGAGGCTCCGGCTAAGTATGCACGTTCTGCTTCTGGAATCCCAATCTTTTCAAAAGTATCTTTAATTTTATCTGGCACATCATCCCATGAACGAGCTGGCTTATCACTTGGTTTTTGATAATATTTAATTTTATCAAACTCAATATCTGATAAGTCTGGGCCCCATTCTTGCATTTTCATTTTATGGAAGGTTTCTAATGATTTTAAGCGAAACTCTAACATCCAATCAGGTTCGCCTTTGACTCTTGAAATTTCACGAACGACTTCTTCTGTTAAGCCAGTTCCAGTACTATACACAGGTTCGACATCATCGTGAAAACCAAATTTATATTCTTCTAACTCTGGTACGCCCACATCGATCACTCCTCATGTTTTATTTCTTCGGTAATTTTTGTTTCAGTTGGGTTGGCAATTGCTTTATCCAAGGCTTTCCAGGCTAAAGTGGCACATTTAATTCGAGCGGGGAATTTCGCCACGCCAGAAAGCATACTTGCATCGCCTAATTCATCTTCTAAAGTAATTTCTTGTCCTTGAACCAATTCAGAAAAAGCAGCAGATAATTCTTTGGCTTGCTCAAGAGTTTTACCAATTACTGCATCGGTCATCATGGAAGCAGAGGCCGTCGAAATCGAACAACCATGCCCATGAAAAGCAATATCTTGAATCAGACCTTGATCATCAATCGCCAATTCTAAATGAATCACATCGCCACAAGTTGGATTATTTAGCTCGATTTGCTGACTAGATTGATCCAAAGTTCCGTGATGATGCGGATGACTAGAATGATCCAAAATAATTTGTCGATATAAGTTATCTAATTTAGATAGCGCCATTTGCAAAAAACTCCTTTGTTGCCAGAATCGCTGCCACTAATTGGTCGGCTTCTTCTTTGGTATTGTAAAAATAAAAACTTGCTCTAGCCGTTGCAAAACAGCCAAGTTCTTTAATTAAAGGTTGCGCACAATGATGGCCTGCTCTGACTGCAATTCCCTGCATATCTAAAGCAGAAGCAACATCATGTGGGTGCAGATGATCCAAATTAAAAGCAATCACCGCCGTATGTTCTGCTGGATTTTGCGGTCCATAAATGGTTAATCCGTCAATTTGTTGCAACTTTGGTAACAGCTCAGCGACAATGGCTTGCTCATATTCATGAATGGTTTGCATGCCGATTTTTTCTAAATAATCAATTGCTGCTCCTAAGCCAATCGCACCAGCAATATTAGGGGTGCCTGCTTCGAATTTCCATGGTAACTCAGTCCAAGTGCTTTCGTAAAGGTCAACAAAATCAATCATTTCGCCCCCAAAAGCCACAGGTTCCATTTTTTCAAGTAAGGCCTGTTTGCCATAAAGGACGCCGATACCTGTTGGGCCACACATTTTATGACCACTAAAACAATAGAAGTCACAATCCAACTCTTGGACATCTACTGGCATATGCGCCACTGCTTGCGCCCCATCAACAACCATAATCGCTTGGTGTTGGTGAGCAAGTTGCGTAATTTCCTTCACTGGATTGACTGTCCCCAAAACATTAGAAACATGCGCCAAAGCAACAATGGCTGTTTTTTCGTTTATGATTGTTTTGGCTGCTTGTACGTCTAAGTGTCCATCAGCGGTTAAAGGAATATAGCGTAATACGGCCTGCTTGCGTTTGGCTAACTGTTGCCAAGGAATCAAATTCGCATGGTGTTCCATTTTTGAAATGACAATCTCATCGCCGGCTTGGATGAATTCACCATAACTTTGCGCAATAATATTTAAACTATCGGTTGTGCCTTTAGTAAAAATAATTTCTTTATTGCTATTGGCATGGATAAATTGTTGGACTTTTTTCCGCGCTGCTTCAAATTCGGCCGTTGCACGTTCTGCTAAGGTATGCACGCCCCGATGAACATTGGCATTATCTTGTAAATAATAATGATTTAATACATCTAAGACAGCTTGCGGTTTTTGAGTCGTTGCTGCATTATCTAGATAAATGAGCGGCTCATCATTGACAATTTGATTAAGGACCGGAAAATCCGCGCGTATCTTCTTGGCATCAAAAGTTTCTGGCATTAAGCATTCAACTTCCCTTCGATGACATCTACTAATTCTTGTTGCACCGTTTTAATTGGAATAGCTGTTAAGACGCCACCTAAGAAACCACGGATGACTAAACGTTCGGCATCTGCTTTCTTCAAGCCACGACTCATCAAATAATACATTTCTTCAGGATCCACACGACCGACACTAGCTGCATGTCCTGCGGTAACTTCATTTTCATCAATTAATAAAATAGGGTTCGCATCGCCACGAGCTTGGTCAGAAAGCATTAATACCCGGCTTTCTTGTTGGGCATCTGCTTGTTTAGCGCCCTTAATGATATGACCAATGCCGTTAAAAGTTAGCGTTCCTTTTTCACGAATAACCCCATGTTGTAGAATATGACCCACTGAATAAGAAGCTTTATTCGTCACACGTGTATCGATGGCTTGGACTTGTTTGCCAGCACTAATCGCTACAATTTTGACTTCAGCGTGTGAGCCGACTCCTACTAAGTCAGAATCAAAATCTGCGACAATATTACCATCGTTCATGACACCTAAGGCCCAATCAATTGAAGCATCACGCATCAAATAGCCACGACGATTCATATAAGCTGCGACATTTTCACCTAATTGGTCGATGGCAGAATATTTGACTTTCGCACCATCTTTAGCAATCACTTCAACTACGATATTGCCGGCGATTTCTTTAGCCGCCTTGCCTTGAGAGATAAAACGTTCTAGATAGCTAAATTCACTATTAGTATCTGCAACGATTAATAAATGTTTGTAAAAATGCGCTTTAGAGTCCCCATTATGATAAAAAATCGCTTCAAAAGGTTCTTCTACTACAACATTTTTCGGCACATATAAGAACATTCCACTATTTAAGAAAGCCATATGCGCAGCGGTTAGTTTATTTTCATCGAATGGGACTGCTTTGGTCATTAAATATTGTTCTATCAATTCAGGCATTTCTTGTAAAGCGGTAAATAAATCGGTAAAGACTACCCCTTGATCGATTAAATGTTGTGGTAATTGTTCAAAAACAGTTTGACTATCTTGTTGCACAAACATTGGATGATTATCGATTTGATCAAAACTTGCGACATTTTCACTATATGTTTCTTGACCATTTAGCACGTCTTCGTCAATTGCTAATAATGGCCAACGATGAAATTTCGCACGTTCAATTTGTGGTAAAGCTAATTCATTGATTTTAGCTAAGGCTTGTTGGCGAAGAGCAAGCATAAAGGCTGGTTCTTCTTTTAAAGCAGAAAAGACGTTGACTGCTTCTTGATATTCCATCAGATCTTTTTTCATTGATCGATTCCCCCTTACGCTTCGTCTTCTTTGTATTCAATACCTAATTCTTTACTGATACCGGCATATCCTTCTGCTTCTAGACGTTTAGCTAAATCAGCATCGCCAGTTAAGACCACACGTCCATCCATCATGATATGCACGACATCTGGTGTAATATAGTTTAATAAACGTTGATAGTGGGTAATGATTAAAGCCCCAAAGTCATCGCCACGCATCGCATTGACTCCTTTAGCAACTACTTTTAAGGCATCAATATCCAAACCAGAGTCAATTTCATCTAAAATCGCAAAGCTTGGTTCTAACATTAATAATTGTAGAATTTCATTACGTTTCTTTTCCCCACCTGAGAAGCCTTCGTTTAAGTAACGTTCAGCCATTTCTTCAGGCATATTTAATAAGTCCATCTTTTCATCTAATTTTTTCAAGAATTCACGAACTGAAATCTTATCATCTTCCTCACGACGCGCATTGATTGCGGCACGCATAAATTCAGCATTGGTAATTCCTGGGATTTCACTTGGATATTGCATTGCTAAGAATAAACCTAAGCGCGCACGTTCATCCACTTCTAATTCTAAAATATTTTGGCCATCTAATAGAATTTCCCCTTGTGTCACTTCATAATTTGGGTTACCCATAATTGCAGCTGACAAGGTAGATTTCCCTGTTCCGTTTGGTCCCATAATGGCATGAATTTCACCTGTTTTTAACGTTAAATTCACGCCTTTTAAAATTTCCTTATCTTCAATTGAAACATGTAAGTCTTTAATTTCTAATGTTGACATCTCATTGCCCCCTTTTATAATGTTCTTTTTTATTTTAGACTAATTGAGAATGATATTCAAATCAATTGCACTCATTTCGCGAAAAAAATTTTTCTTTTTTAGAATAAATATAAAAAAAGAAAGTATTGTCTCTAGGATTTCCCCTAAAAACTAATACTTTCTACTATTTATGAATTACATCAATTATTCTTCTTCGTTTAGTAAAGCTTTACGTGATAAATTAATACGTCCTTTATCATCGATTTCTGTTACTTTAACTAAGATTTCATCGCCCAGCTTCACGACATCTTCTACTTTGTTGACACGTTCATTGGCCAATTGAGAGATGTGTACTAAGCCATCTTTTCCTTTGATTAAGTTGACAAAAGCGCCGAATTTTTCAATACGAACGACTTTTCCAAGATAAACTTGGCCAACTTCTACTTCTTTTGTGATTTCTTCAATAATTTCAATCGCTTTAGCAATCATTTCAGCATCAGATGAAGCAATTGAAACATTTCCATCTTGATCGATATCGATTTTTACACCTGTTTGTTCGATGATATTATTGATTGTTTCGCCACCTTTACCGATGACATCTTTAATTTTAGCAGGATCAATTTGAATCATTTCAATCTTAGGCGCATATGGGCTCAATTCTTTACGAGGTTCACTGATTGTTGAAGTTAACTCAGCTAAGATTTCCATACGAGCTTTTTTCGCTTGTTCTAAAGCTTCAGTTAAGATTTGTTCCGTAATTCCTTGAATCTTAATATCCATTTGCAAAGCGGTAATCCCATCTTTGGTACCAGCTACTTTGAAGTCCATGTCTCCTAGGTGATCTTCTAAACCTTGGATATCCGTTAAAATCGTATAGTTTTCACCATCAGAAACCAACCCCATCGCAATTCCTGCTACTGGCGCTTTGATTGGCACCCCAGCATCCATTAAAGCTAGTGTTCCAGCACAAATACTTGCTTGAGAAGAGGAACCATTAGACTCTAATACTTCGGCAACTAAACGGATAGTGTAAGGGAAGTCTTTTTCACTAGGAATGACTTGCGCTAAAGCACGTTCGCCTAAAGCACCATGTCCAATTTCACGACGACCAGGAGAGCCAGCACGACCAACAGACCCAACTGAAAATTGTGGGAAATTATAGTGGTGGATGAAACGTTTAGACTCTTGTACACCTAAACCATCGATTACTTGATGTTCCCCTAATGGCGCTAAAGTACAAGCTGATAATGCCTGAGTTTGTCCACGAGTAAATAAGCCTGAACCATGCACGCGTGGTAATAAAGCTACTTCAGAAGACAATGGACGAATTTCATCTAGCTTACGACCATCTGGACGAATCTTATCAATCGTAATTAATTCACGAACCACATCTTTTTCTAAGTCTTCCGTGATTTGTTTGACTTCTTTTAATAATTGACTTGCTTCTTCTTCGTCTTCAATATCAGCGGCGATGGCTTCATATTCGGCAATAATCATCGCTTTGACGTTTTCGATTTCTTCTTCACGCGCCAATTTTTCTTCTGTTAAGACAGCGGTTTTCATTGTTTGGTAGTTTGCATCATAAATGGCTTTTTTCAATTCTGGATCAAGTTGCAATAACACAACTTCCATCTTTTCTTTACCAACTTGGCTCACTACTTCTTCTTGGAATGCCACCATTTCCTTGATAGCTTCAAAACCAAATAATAATGCACCTAACATATCTTCTTCAGACACTTCTTTTGCACCTGATTCTACCATGTTAATCGCTTTTTTGGTTCCGGCAACGGTTAAATCAATATCAGATTGCTCTTGTTGTTCAATAGTAGGATTTAATACATATTCGCCATTGACACGTCCCACTTGAACACCAGCAATCGGCCCATCAAATGGAATATCTGAAATAGAAAGAGCTAATGAAGAACCTAACATCGCAGCCATTGCTGGTGAGCAGTCTTGTTCCACACTCATAACGATATTAGTTACTTGAACTTCATTTCTAAAACCTTCCGCAAACATTGGACGGATAGGACGGTCAATCAAACGCGCTGTCAAGGTAGCTTCTGTGGATGGACGACCTTCACGTTTGATAAAGCCACCTGGGACTTTACCGACTGCATACATTTTTTCTTCATAATTAATAGTTAATGGGAAGAAGTCTGCATCTTTGGCTTCTTTTGAGGCAACTGCTGCACTTAGTACTACAGTATCTCCATAACGAACTAAAACAGCACCATTGGCTTGTTTTGCTAATTGACCGATTTCAACTGATAGTGGGCGGCCTCCCCAAGTGGTTGAAAATACTTGTTTTGTCATAATTTTTCCTTTCTTACCGGGGGACTTGCTACTAAACAAAGGGAAACGCACAAAAAATTGTTCCCTTTCCTTTGGTTAGTAGTAAGACAAAGAAACCCCAGTGATTAAATTTTCAATCAATTTTTAGTGGGCAAATGTTCCCACCTGATAACTTTTTTCAGTGTAAAGCAGCTTAATGTAAGATATTCTAGTTACCGTATCTATCCGTGTTTCATAATACTGCTTCACTACCTTTTACAAAAAAAGTGAGATTCAGTGTGAACCTCACTTTTTCTTCTGAGTCGATTAACGACGTAATCCTAATGATTGGATTAATTCGCGGTAACGTTGCACATCTTTTTGACGTAAGTATGCTAATAAGTTACGACGGTGACCAACTTTTTTCATTAGTCCACGATATGAATGGTGGTCTTTTTTGTGTTGGCGAGCATGTTCATTTAGGTGGTTGATTTCTTCTGTTAATACAGCGATTTGTACTTCTGGAGAACCAGTGTCACCTTCATGACGTGCATATTTTTTCATGATTTCATTTTTTAATTCTTTTGAAATTGCCATTTCATTACACCTATCTTTCTTATATATTGCTCCGAAAACTGAGTAAAGCGTTGGTGATTCGCAAAACCAAGTAGTGGAGGTGTTTTACACACAAATCTAATTTACTTGATTTAATCCTAAATTGCAAGCATTTTTCATGAAAAACACGCTTTTTTCAAAATCACTCAATTTCTGTCAAGACTTATTAGTTCATAACAGACAGCTTTATTTCCTTTTTATTAAAGATTCTATGTTTTTCTGAAAGCGCAAGGAAAATTACTTGCAATTTCATTCAAAATCTCCTAAAATGTTTCAACATAAAGAGAAAGATTTTAGTTCTCTTTACTTTAATTATGATGTTGACTTTTTGAAAATACAAAATTTACAGGAGGTAGAGTCATGCATTCAATTACTATTCAAGATTTCCAAGCAATTGTAGGAAATGAAGATGTTGTCGTATTAGACATTCGCGACAAGGCGGCAATTGCTGAATTTAGCTTACCAAATACTGTTGCAATGCCTACAACTAGCTTACCAAACCGCTTAAATGAATTAAACACTGACACACAATATTATGTACTTAGCCATTCAGGTCGACGTTCAGAAATTATCGCTGAATTTTTACGTAATAATGGTTTTAAAGCAACGCATATTATTGGTGGCGTTAAGGCCTTTAAAAAAGCGGCTTAATCAAAAACACAACATGAAGTGAATAGGGCATGCGAACTTTCGCATGCCCTATTCCTATTCTTCTATATTTTCAGCTTCATCGTATAAACCTGAACGGATTTTATACCAAGTAAATATATGACTGATGATTACTTTTAATACCGCATAGGTCGGAATTCCTAAAACAACCCCCACCAAGCCAAATAATTTTCCTGAAGTCAGCAAAACAAACAAAATAGTAATTGGATGAACGGCTAACTGACTTCCCAACACCAAAGGCGAAATAAATCTTCCTTCAATTGTTTGTTCGATGACAAAAACAATTAACACTTTCACCAATAGTAAAGGTCCGCCAACAATCCCTAAAATAATCGCTGGAACCATTGCCAAAAAAGAGCCTAGATAAGGAATTAAATTTAAAAATCCAGCAATTACACCTAAAGTAATTGCATAATCCAAGCCAATAACTGAAAAACCAATAACGAACATTACAGCTACTGCAAAAGCTACCGTTAATTGTCCTCTTATATAGGAAGCAATTTGATCATTTGCTTCACTTAACACTTTCAATGTCGGTTGGCGTAATTTAGTAGGCACAAATTTAACAAAATAAGGTCCTAAATTTTTACCATCACGCAGTAAATAAAATAGAATAAACGGCATCGTAATCAATGAAATCACGATAGTTGCAAGGGTCCCAAAGAAGCTACCAATATTTTTAATCGTAACCGTAGATAAGTTCTTCACTAAGTCAGTTAGATTCTCAAGCATTTTTTGACCCGAAGACTGAAATTCGCTCGTCAACTTATTAAAGGTCGGATCATTGAAAAACTTAACTCCTTCTTCTTGAATCGTATCAATATAACCAGGTAAATGATTAATAAAGCTCATAGTTTGAGATTGAACACTTGGGATAATGACAACAATTCCCCAAACGATTAAAGCAATCACTACAATAAACAATCCAATAATACTATAAACGCGCTTTACACCTTTTTTTTCAAGACGATCAACTAAAGGATTCATTAAATAATACAAAATTCCAGCCATGATTATTGGTAAACCAACAACTGCTAGAAACTGCCATACGGGTTCAAATAAATAAGAAACCTTCGTAAAAGTAAAGACAACTAATAAAAACAATAAGATGTTGAGTAAAACAGCTGTCATTTGGTTATTTAAAAACCACCGCCAAAACCAAGAAATCTTTGAATGATGATTTGAATCCTGCATCTTTTTTCCCCCTATTCTTCGTAGTTAATAGTCATTCCTTCAACAAGTTTAGGGAATACATAAGGCTTCACATAAATCATACTAGAAATCATCTTATCTTCCTCTACCGGATTAAATGAGATATTCACATGATCTAACTCGTGCATATTATGAGCCACAGCATTTCCTACCTTTTCCACATAATACACTTGATCACCAAATTTTAACTCCATCTGAGGTCGGATATTCGCTTCACCATTAATAAATTCTTGAATAACCGAATAATCCTTGAGAACTGGAGTTGCCTTTTTTCCAAATAATATTAAAATATTTTCTGTCGTGGTAGAAACCATTTCACCAATCGAAATAATTTTTGCTTGTGCCATAAAAAATCTCCTGTTTCCTTTATTTTTCTTTATTATAGCATATTTCATTTCGAATGAGAAAATTGATAAAATTTATGGTAAAATATTTCTGTAGAGATA
>NZ_JAKUDS010000016.1 GCF_023221775.1 Enterococcus cecorum
TAAACATGAAAAGTATTGAAGAAATCAGTGGACAAACCAGATTGGTTGGCTTTTATGCTAATCCTGCTCGTCACAGTTTATCTCCTAAAATGCATAATTTAAGCTTTTCAAAATTAGGCATTGATGCGGTGTATCTAGCGTTTGAAGTAACAAAAGAAGCTTTACCCACACAAATTCAAGCTATTCGTAATATGCAAATGTTAGGGGTAAATTTATCTATGCCCCATAAGGTTGCTGCACTAGATTACGTGGACGAACTTTCGCCAGCAGCCAAAATCATCGGAGCAATTAATACTATTGTGAATCATGAGGGAAAATTGATTGGTCATAATACAGATGGTATCGGATTTATGGCTAGTCTTGCCGAAAATCAAATTGATATCATTGGACAAACGATTACCATCATTGGTGCAGGCGGAGCAGCTACGGCAATGATTACTCAAGCGGCCTTAGATGGTGTAAAACAAATCTATGTACTGAACCGTCCAAGTGCTCATTTTAAAACTTATCAAGAAAAAATACAGGCAATTATGCAAGCGACGAATTGTCCAATTGAGCTCATTTCACTTGAAGACCAATCACTTGTTTATCAAGCAGTGAACAAGAGTCAATTATTGGTCAATGCAACGAGTGTCGGGATGTACCCTAATGTTGATGAACTACCAATTGATAAAGAAGTTTTAAGAGCTGATTTACCTGTGTATGATGCCATTTATCATCCACGAGAAACCAAATTGTTAAAAGTGGCTGCAGCAAAAGGCGCGTTGACGATCAATGGACTTGGCATGTTGTTACATCAGGGCGCAGCGGCATTTAAATTATGGACAAATCAAGAGATGCCAGTAGATTATGTGAAGGAACATTTATTTTAAAAAGGAAAAATAGAAAGGATGTTGGTTAAATGATTATTATTATGAAACCAAGAGCAACAAAAGAACAATTAAACAAAGTGATTCAAAGAGTGGAAGCGGAAGGATTAACCTATCAATTAAACCAAGGAAGTGAACAAGTTGTTTTAGGTTTGATTGGTGATACACGTTCTATTCAAGATGTGGCCTTTTTAAGTTATGAAGGTGTTGAAAAAACCATGCGTATTTCAAACACTTATAAATTAACTTCTCGTGAATTCCACCCGCAAGATACGGTGGTTGATGTGGATGGTGTGAAAATAGGCGATGGTTCTTTTGTTACCATGGCAGGCCCTTGTTCTATTGAAGGTTTAGAGCAAATTCGTGAAACAGCAAGAATGGCTAAAGCTGGTGGAGCGAAAATCTTACGTGGTGGTGCTTTCAAACCAAGAACGTCTCCTTATGCTTTCCAAGGGTTAGGCGAAGAAGGCTTGAAATATATTCGTCAAGCAGCGGATGAGTTTGATATGAAAGTCATTACTGAAGTGATGGATGAAGCCCATATAGATATGGTTGCTCATTACAGTGATATTATTCAAATCGGTGCTCGTAATATGCAAAACTTTAAATTATTATCTGCGGTTGGGAAAACAGGCAAACCTATTGGCCTAAAACGTGGAATTTCTGGTACAATAGATGAGTGGTTAAATGCAGCAGAGTATATTGCAGTTGAAGAAAAAAGTCCGGTTATCTTTATTGAACGTGGTATTCGAACTTATGAAACAGCTACAAGAAATACGTTTGACTTGAGTGCTGTACCTTTAATCAAAAAATTAAGTCATTTTCCAATCATTGTTGATCCAAGTCATGGTACCGGTGTGTGGGATTTAGTCACTCCGATGGCAAGAGCTGGGGTTGCTGCTGGTGCTGATGGGATGATTGTTGAAATTCATCCAGATCCACAAAATGCGTGGTCAGATGGTATGCAATCATTAAATGAAAAGACCTATTTGCAAATGATGAAAGAAGTCAATATTTTAGTGGATGCAATGAAGAAAATTAAACAAATTGAAGCTTAAGGGGCGATTTTATGTTAGCAGTCAATTTACCAAATCATAGTTATCAAATTATTGTTAAAAAAGGCGCGTTAGATAACTGTGGTCAATGGGTGAAATCTTTATGGAAAGAGCAAAAAATTGCCATTATTACAGATAGCAATGTAGAAAAATTATATGCAGACAAAGTCAAGCAAGAATTAAATGGCGTTGGCTTTGAAGCAGAAGTATTGGTGGTTCCGGCTGGAGAAAAATCTAAGTCATTACAATGTGCCAGTGATTTGTATGATCAATTAGCCGATTTAGGCTTTACTAGAAGTGATGGAATTATTGCCTTAGGTGGTGGCGTAGTAGGCGATTTAGCTGGTTTTGTGGCTTCAACCTTTATGCGTGGCCTTCATTTCTTGCAAATTCCAACCACACTTTTAGCTCAAGTTGATTCCAGTATTGGCGGAAAAACAGCGGTCAATACCCAAAAGGCGAAAAATTTAGTGGGAACCTTTGCCCAACCAGATGGCGTTTTAATTGACCCTTTTGTTTTGCAAACTTTAGATGACCGTCGGATTCGTGAAGGAATTGCTGAAATTGTCAAATCTGCGGCGATTGCGGATAAAGTGCTTTGGGAATTTTTAGGGACGCTTTCTGATGAACATGATTTATTAAACCATGCCGAAAAAGTCATTACATCAGCATTAAACGTGAAGAAAAAAGTCGTTGAAGAAGATGTTTTTGATCATGGAAGTCGCTTAACTTTGAATTTTGGTCATACAATTGGACATGCCATTGAAAATACAGCAGGTTATGGCGTGGTCAGTCACGGTGAAGGAGTAGCAATCGGGATGATGATGATAAATTCGCATGCTGAAGCGCTGGGCCTTTCACCTGAGAATTCTACCCAAGCGTTAAAAGCCATGCTAGAAAGATTCCATTTACCAACGAGCTATCCTGAATTAGATGAACAAGCTATTTATACTGCGATTACGCATGATAAAAAGGCGCGTGGAAGCCAATTGAAGATTATTACCTTAAAAGAAATTGGCCAAGCGCAAATCACGCCGATTCCAATAGAGAATATTAAAGAATACATTAAAGGAGAGAATTAATTTATGCGCTACTTTACAGCTGGAGAATCACACGGACCAGAGTTGACAGCAATTATTGAAGGATTACCTGCGGGTATGCCTTTAACAGTAGAAGATATCAATATAGAATTAGCAAGAAGACAAACCGGTTATGGCCGTGGTGGCAGAATGTTAATTGAAAAAGACCAGGTTCGCATTACTTCTGGTGTTAGACATGGTAAGACTTTGGGATCACCCGTCACTTTAGTCGTTGAAAATAAAGACTGGAAAAACTGGACAACGGTCATGAGTGTCAGTGAAGTTGAAGAAAAGGAACGTCATTTGCGTCGTGTCGCTAAACCTCGTCCAGGACATGCGGATTTAGTAGGTGGTATGAAGTATCATCATCATGATTTGCGTAATGTATTGGAACGTTCCTCCGCGCGTGAAACAACGATGCGCGTGGCAATTGGTGCGGTATGTAAGAAATTATTGTCTTTACTAGATATTACTGTTGCTGGCCATGTTGTAAAACTAGGTGGCATTAGCGTCAATCCAGAAAATTATCCAAGCGTGGCTGAAATCAAAGCCATCTCAGAAAAGTCAGAATTACGCGTCATTGATCCAAGTGTGGAACAAGCGATGAAAGACTTAATCGACCAAACCAAGAAAAATGGTGATACGATTGGCGGAATTGTGGAAGTACAACTGGATAATGTTCCTGCTGGATTAGGTAGCTATGTACAATGGGATAAAAAGCTAGATGCAAAAATTGCTCAAGCGGTGGTCAGTATCAATGCCTTTAAAGCGGTAGAATTTGGTATCGGTTTTGAGATGGCAAATTTACCAGGTTCTCAAGTCATGGATGAAATTCAATGGGATCAAGAAAATGGCTATACACGAAAAACCAATCGTTTAGGTGGTTTTGAAGGCGGCATGACAAATGGAGAAACATTGATTGTACGTGGTGTGATGAAACCAATTCCTACTTTGTATAAACCATTACTGAGTGTGGATATTGATACTAAAGAACCTTACAAAGCAAGTATCGAACGCTCAGATTCAACGGCAGTCCCAGCGGCTAGTGTGGTTTGTGAAAATGTTGTGGCCACTGTGGTAGCAGGTGAAATATTAGAAAAATTTGCCAGTGATTCCTTTGAAGAATTAGTAGAAGAGGTTAGTCGTTATCGTGAATACCTTAAAGCATACTAAGCAAATTCTAGTGATAGGTCTAGGCTTAATCGGAGGATCTTTAGCCAAATGCATTCGACTTGCTCATCCGGATTATCACATTATTGGTTTTGATGCTAATCTTACTTCTGGGAAAACAGCGGTCAAACGAGGAGTTATTGATGAATTTACCCAAAACTTACAGGAAGCTGCGCAAACTTCAGATATTATTTTGTTAGCAGTGCCTGTTAAGATTTCCTTGGATTATCTGAAACAATTAAATCAATATTCCTTAAAAGAATCAGTTTTAGTTACAGATGCAGGTAGTACCAAGTGTGAGATTAGTGAATTTGCGCAGACCTTAAATTTTGATTTTATCGGTGGACACCCGATGGCAGGCTCACATAAATCAGGAATTCAAGCAAGTGATGTGAATCTTTTTGAAAATGCTTATTATATTTTCACCCCATTTGATAAGCAAAATCCGCGTGTAGCTGAATTAACAGATTTATTTAGTGGGACAAGAGCCAAACAAATTATTTTAACGCCACAAGAGCATGATGAGATTACGGCGATGCTTAGTCATTTACCACATATTATTGCCGCAGCTTTGGTGAATCAAGCGGATCAATTTAATCAACTTCATCCACATGCCAAAAGATTAGCTGCTGGCGGATTTAGAGATATCACACGGATTGCTTCTTCAGATCCTAAAATGTGGACAGATATTTTATTGAGTAATCAAACGTCTTTAATTCATTTGATTGATCAATGGCAAGAAAAAATGGCTGAAGTAAAGTCTTGGTTAACATCTGATAATCAAACACAAATTTATCAGTTTTTTGAAAATGCGAAAGATACCAGAGATCGCTTGCCGGTTCATAGTAATGGTGCGATTCCGGCTTTCCATGATTTATTTATAGATGTACCGGATAAACCAGGGGTCATCGCTGAAGTAACCACTTTATTAGGGCAAGCCAATTTATCGATTATTAATATCAAGATTTTAGAAACGCGTGAAGATATTATCGGGGTTTTACAAGTTTCCTTTAAGAACCAGGCTGATCTTTTAGCGGGTAAAGCCTGTATCGAAGCCAACACCCCTTATCATTGTAGAGTAAAGTAAAAATAGAAAGAAGGATATTATGGAGTTACTACGTGCAAAACAGTTAAATGGTCAAATCGAAGTTCCAGCTGATAAATCTATTTCCCATCGCAGTATTATGTTTGGGGCGATTGCAAAAGGGAAGACAACCGTTAAGAATTTTCTGCGAGGAGAAGATTGTTTAAGTACTTTAAATGGTTTTAAAGAATTAGGGGTTCCGATTGAAGATGATGGTCAAACAATCACTATTCAAGGAGTGGGATTTGAAGGATTAAAACCAGCTTTGGGTCCAATTGATTTAGGTAATTCTGGTACAAGTATTCGTTTGATGATGGGGATATTAGCGGGAACAAATTTTCAAACAACTCTATTTGGCGATGAATATTTAAATCGTCGTCCCATGCAACGTGTGATGGCACCGCTCAATCAAATGGGTGCTCATCTAGTTGGCTTTGAAAATACGCAATATCCGCCAATTAGTATTCAAGGCGCAAAATTATCACCCATCACGTATGAAATGCCCGTCGCAAGTGCTCAAGTAAAATCAGCCATTATTTTTGCGGCCTTGCAAGCTCAAGGAACTTCCACCATTATTGAAAAAGAACCTTCTAGAAATCATACAGAACAAATGATTAAACAGTTTGGCGGCGAGATTGAAGTATCAGGAAAAACGATTCGTGTTACAGGTCCACAACAACTTACCGGTCAAGAAGTGATTGTGCCAGGTGATATTTCATCAGCAGCTTTCTTTATCGTGGCTGCTGCAATTTTGAAAAATAGTCAAGTAGTCTTAAAAAATGTGGGGATTAATCCAACGCGTACTGGTATTTTAGATGTGTTAGAAGCAATGGGCGGTACATTTGAACTCAGTGAAATCGATGAAGCGAATGAATCTGCGACGATTACTGTTACTTCGTCTACGCTTAAGGCAACCACTATTCAAGGTGCGGATATCCCACGTTTAATTGACGAATTACCAATCATTGCTTTATTAGCCACGCAAGCAGAAGGTACAACTATTATTAAAGATGCCCAAGAATTAAAAGTAAAAGAAACCAATCGTATTGATGCAACTTGTGAAGAGCTACAAAAACTAGGTGCCAATATTGAACCAACTGATGATGGCATGATTATTCATGGTCCAGTTCAACTACATGGTGGAAAGGTAAGTTCGCGAGGAGATCATCGCATTGGCATGATGTTACAGATTGCTGCGCTTTTAACAGAGGAGATAGTCGAATTAGACAAGGCTGAAGCTGTAGCCGTTTCTTATCCACAGTTCTTTGAAGATTTAGCTAGTTTAATAAATTAAAAGAGGGTTAAATGTGAAAACAACAATAGTATTAGTAGGATATATGGGTGCTGGTAAGAGTACTGTAGCAAAATTATTAGCTGAAAAATTAGCCTTACCGATTGTAGATTTGGATGAAAAAATTGAAGAAAGTGCACAGTTGTCTATTCCTACTATTTTTGCCAAACAAGGAGAAGCTGCCTTTCGAAAATTAGAATCACAAGTTTTACAAGAGTCTTTACAACAAACAGGAATTATTGCGACAGGTGGCGGCGTTGTACTCTCTAAAACCAATCGTGATCTTTTAAAGGATGCTTGGGTGGTGTTTTTAGATTGTCAAGATGATGTTCTTGTTCAACGTATTTTCAATGATGGGCAAAACATTCGCCCCGTGGTCCAAAATAAAACGGCTGAGCAAATCAAAGAAATTTATCAAGAGCGTAAACCTTTTTACGATGAGGTCGCGTCATTAACTATTGATACTTCATGCTTAACTGTAGATGAAGTGGTGCAACAAATTATTCAAGCACAGCAAACGATTGGCTATTTAGGACCGGTCAATTCATTTTCTTTTCAAGCGTTAAAACAAGTCATTGATAATCAAAAAGTGGTAGAATTTGCTTCTATTCCACTATGTATAGATGCTTTATTAAAGGAAAAACTTGATTTTGCCTTGGTTCCAATTGAAAATTCGCTTGAAGGTTCTGTCCATGCTAGTGTGGATCGTTTGTATGATCAAAAAGAGTGTTACGTGCAAGCTGAAATTGTCTTACCCATCCACCAACAACTGATTGGTTATGATGCAAAACAAATCAAGAAAATCTTATCGCATCCACAAGCTTTAGCCCAATGTCAAAAGTATATTGAAGCACATTTTCCTTGCGCTTTCTTAGAACCCGTTCAGTCAACTACAGCTGCGGTACTAGAAATCGCGCAAAGACAAGATAAAAGTTTAGCCGCAATTGCCGGTAAACAAGCCGCAAAATTTTATCAAGTGCCAATTTTAGCTTCAAATATACAGGATAATGACTTTAATCAGACACGATTTTGGATTTTAGGAAAGAAGCATTTCGATACTTCACGGTTAACAACCAATGAGCAAAAATTAACATTGTATATCACTTTACCTAAAGACACTCCGGGTGCTTTACATAAAGTATTAGCTGCTTTTGCTTGGCGTGATTTAAACTTAGTAAAGATTGAGTCTCGACCACAAAAAACCAAATTAGGAGAGTACTTCTTTATTGTTGATTTACAAGTTAATCGTCCACATATCTTATATCAAAATGCGATAGAAGAGTTAGAAGCACTAGGCTGTGTGGTGCAGAATTTAGGAATGTATCCAGTTTTACATCATAAATAAGTTGGATGTGAAAATTTTAAAAAATATTAAATCCTCCCCATTTCAGATTCGTTTATAGGTAAACTATGCTACAATGGATTTGACTTAGGTGGAGGTTATTTTTTTATGAATCGAATGGAAAAAAATAAAAAATTGCGAGATGAATTACGTCAATCTGAACAGCGTGCGAATCGCTTTGCTCGTAAAACAAGAAATAGACACGAAGAACAAGCGCATCATTTTGAAGAGGATACTCATCGAAACGTTGAAAATAGCCATGAAAAACAACAACAAACCTATCAAAAACAGGCGCAACATCATGAACAAAGCCAACATGTACATCCTAGTAAGAAGCTACGAAAAAAACATCATCCGTTCAGAAAGTTATTTGTTCTCTTACTTTTGCTAGTTTTGGGCGCAGGGGCTTATAGTGTATATGGTTATCAAAAAGGGTACAATGAAGCCAAAAAAGAAGATCATACCCAATCAGCACAATCTTTTCATGGTGTTACTTCTAGTGATGGTTCCGAGAATATTTTATTGATTGGCAATGATAGCCGTGATGGTGAAAATTCGCGTTCAGATAGTATTATGGTCTTGCACATGGGAATTTCGCTCAATAGTAAACCTAAAATTATTTCCTTTATGCGTGATACTTATGTGACAATTCCTGGCGTAGGAGATAATAAGATTAATGCTTCTTATGCCTATGGTGGGGCAGAATTATTACGTGAAACTTTAAAACAAAACTTTAATATTGACTGTAAGTATTATTTTTTAGTTGATTTTAAAACGTTTGAGAAGGTCATTGATGCACTATTTCCAGATGGCGTTCAAATTGATGCCGAAAAAGATATGAGTGCCTATATTGATGTGCCAATCAAAAAAGGATCACAAAAAATGAATGGCTTTACGCTATTACAATATGCACGGTTTAGAATGGATGAAGAAGGCGATTTTGGCCGAGTACGACGCCAGCAACAAGTGATGAATGAGGTCTTCAAACAAGTAAAAAGTTTTTCAGCAATTTCTAAAATGCCTTATGCAGCAGGAAAAGTGATGGGTTATTCACCCAATGATATTCCAATGAGCTTTATTTTAAAACATGGTTTAATTGCGGCTAAAAATGCAAATGGGATTCAACGTTTGAGTATTCCCGTGGAAAATTCATGGCAATATGGTGAAAGCTATGAAGCTGGCAGTTATTTAGAAGTGGATAAAAAAATGAATCAAGATGCCATTGAAAACTTTTTGAAAAATTAACTGAATTTCATTTTATTTACAACTTATTTATGCTATAGTTAATATAATATGACTAATACATTGAAATGAGGATTTATTATTCTATGAAATTAGCAATTGTTACGGATAGTACGGCGTTTATTCCATCAGCTATTAGTAATCATCCAGATTTATATATATTACCAATCCCTGTTATTTTAGATGGCAAGATATATAATGAAGGTATTGATATCCATGCAGATGAATATTATGATCTTCTTAAAGCCTCTAAAGAATTCCCGACTACTTCTCAACCAGCTTTAGGTGAAGTGGTTAGTTTATATGAGAAATTAGCAAAAGAAGGTTACACTGATATTATTAGTATCCATTTATCAGGCGGGATTTCTGGTTTTGTCAATACCTTATTTGCTTTACAAGGAACAATTGAGGGAATCAATATCCATCCATTTGATTCAAAAATTACTAGCATGCCAATGGGTAATATGGTTCAAAAAGCGCTTGAAATGAAAGATGCGAGCAAATCTATTGAAGAAATTTTGGATTATTTAGATTATATTCGCTCAAATACCCGCGCCTTTTTAATTGTCGATGATTTGAACAATTTAGTACGTGGTGGTCGTTTAACAAATGGGGCTGCGATTATTGGCGGTTTATTGAAGATTAAGCCGATTTTAACTTTTGAAGATGGTAAAATTGTCTTGCATGAAAAGATTCGTTCAAGTAAGAAAGCATTTGCCAAGGCAGAGGAACTTGTATTTGAAAGTGCGCAACAATGTCCGGGCAAGGTAAAATATTATGTGATTCATGCCAATAATTTGGAAGTTGCGAAAGAGGAAAAGGCGAAGTTAGAAGCACAATTTCCTGATATTCAAGTAGAAATTGGTTACTTCGGTCCTGTAATTGGTACCCATTTAGGCGAAAAAGCAATCGGGTTAGCTTTTAGTGCAGAATAAAATTTTAGAATATATCTGTTGAAAAGAGAGAGTGTCTACTCAGGCTTTCTCTTTTTTAATACAATAATTTTGTTAATTTTCTTTGAACTTAGAATCTATAAAGTAAATAAATTGAATTGATGATTTTGAACAAATAAGGGGGTTCTTACGATACATATCGGAATAGTAAGTTTATCTAGTGGTTTAGTTGGAGAAAGCTTTGTAAAACATCAACTAGCAATTGGTAAAAAAAGATTAAATTCGTTAGGTGTTACTTTTGAATTTTTACCTAATGCGCAAAAAGGTATTTCATTTATCAAAGAACATCCCAAGTGCAGAGCGGACGATTTGATGAGGGCGTTTAAAGATGAGTCAATTGATATGATTTTATGTGCAATTGGTGGCGAAGATACATACAGATTGTTACCATATTTGTTTGATAATAATAAATTAGAAAATGTTGTAAAACAAAAAATATTTTTAGGTTTCTCCGATACAACGGTTAATCATTTTATGCTTAACAAAATCGGTATCAAAACATTTTATGGACAAGCATTTTTGCCTGATATTTGTGAGCTCTCAAATGAAATGTTACCTTATACTAAAAGATACCTTGAAGAATTACTCTCAACAGGAAAAATTGCACAAATACGACCTAGTGAGGTATGGTACGAGGAAAGAATCGATTTTAGCGAAAAGGCTATCGGAACAAAATTAAAAAAGCATCGTAATATTGGATTCGAACGATTGCGTGGTAAATCGGTGTTTAAAGGTAAAATCTTAGGTGGCTGTTTAGAATCAATTTATGAAATGATAGATACTTCGAGTGATTCTGAGATAGTAAAACTTTGTAATAAATACCATATATTTCCAAAACTAGCAGACTGGCATAATAAAATTTTGTTGTTAGAAACAAGCGAAGAAAAGCCGAAACCGGAATTATTCAAAAAAATGATTTGCACTTTAAAAGAATTTGGAATATTTGATGTCGTTTCAGGTGTTCTCGTTGGAAAACCACAAAATGAAACCTATTATGAGGAATATAAAACAATATTGTTAGAGGAAATTACCATGCCAAATCTACCTATTGTATATAACTTAAATATTGGTCATGCTATGCCAAGGTGTATTATCCCATTTGGAGTGAATGCGGTTGTGAATACAGATGAACAACTAATCCGTTTTGATTATTCAAGCATGTAATATGGCCAGCAATGTAGGTTGCGTTTACAAAAAATAGATAAGAGGGACTAATATATAAATTTTGGAATAAATACAAGTAAAACAGCTATCTAATTCCTTATACTTGGTGTAGATAGCTGTTTTTATTATCTTTTTACCTTTATTGTCCATTGTCGATAGTAATGTTTGATAGAAAAAATTGGGTGACGGTATAACATTCGTGGGCCAGCATAGCGCATAATGACTTTCATTTGTTGACGGTACTTTTTCTGATAACAGTGAACCGGGCATTTTTTACACGTTGTTTTATTTTCTCCAAAACGACAATAGGCAAGTCGGTCTAAAGCATAATTGAGCATTTCGTCTTTACCAATTTCATCGTTTGGATGTTTTTGATAGTAAAGTTGAATCATAATTGAAATTAATTCACTCTCTTCAGTAATTACAGGTCCAGTGTTTCTTTGTTTCACGATTTTCACCTCTCTAATAAAGTTCAATTCCTAACATAACAATAAATAGAAATATAATGCCAATCACTTGGATAAATTTGATTGGTTTTTTAATAGCACCTAGTAATCCAAATTGATCGATGACTAAGCTAGAAATAATTTGGCCCACAAATGAAAGAGTGACCACCGCTCCAGTGCCAATTAATGGTGCTAAATACGCATTACAAAAGACATAGCTTGCTCCGAAAAAGCCGGCAAAATAAACATATTTTGGTGCCTGTTTAAGGATGCTTAATTGTAATTTTCGATAAGATTTTTCAGATAATACAACAACTAAAACTAAAAATGTACCAATCGAAAATGAAATAAAAGCTGCGTGGATAGATGAGTGCAGTTGTTTACCTAAAAATCCATTAATAGCGACTTGCGTAGACATTAACATACCAGCCACAATACCAGTTAGTTGCCAAAGAAATTTGGAAGGAACAGGTTCTTTCGTTTCTTTCATGAATTGGCGTTTTTGTTGCAGGTAACTTGGTAAAAATACAATTAAAAGTACGCCCACAATTAGTGAAATAAGTCCTAAAAAGTGAATGAAAGATAATGGACGTAGCAAGGTGTGAAATAAGCCAAAATGATCAATGAGAATTGACATCAATAATTGGCCTAAAATAGGTAATATGACTGTCTGAACACTACCTAAAATCGGGAAAAGTAGAATATTCGCTGTTAGTCCAAGCATTCCGAGTAAACCACCAAGATAGGCCCACCAAGGAGTTCTGGCAAAAACATCTGAGGTAATCAATAAGGGCCCCCCTTGAAAAATCGCAATCACTGCTAAAAAGAGTGTACCGATAGCAAATGAAAATAAAGAAGCTAAAAAAGGCGATTGTACGATACCTCTCATTTTTGAATTAAAAGCTGTTTGTATCGGTAAAAGACTTCCAACAAATAGTCCGAGTAATAGATACATGTACGCACCTCCAAAAGATCTATGTTTATTTTACCACATTCGTATTTTTATTCACAAGGCTAGGATAGAGTTTACATAATACTGATATAAATCGAAATTGTATTTAAGAAACAGATTTGATACAATATCTAAAAAAAGGAGGAATGTTTGAATGCTTTCGTTTGAATCAGATTATACTGAAGGCGCGCACCCTAAAATATTAGAAAAATTTATCCAAACTAATTTCGAACAATTACCAGGTTATGGCTCTGATGATTATACAAAACAAGCAAAGAAAAAAATTAAAGCGGCTTGTCAATTACCAGATGCAGATGTTCATTTTTTAGTTGGAGGCACCCAAACCAATCAAATTATTATTGATACAATGTTAGCTCCATATGAAGGTGTCATTGCTTGCCAAACAGGTCATGTTGCCTCACATGAAGCTGGAGCCATTGAATTTACCGGTCATAAAGTTTTAACACTACCTGAAAATTTAGGGAAAATGTCCGCACAAGATCTGAGTCAATTATTACAGGTATTTTACTCAGATGAAAATCATGAACATATGGTATTTCCAGGAATGGTCTATCTTTCTTTCCCAACTGAATATGGCACACTATATACTAAAGATGAATTACTTGCAATCAAAGCTATCTGTCAAACCTATCAAATTCCACTATATATTGATGGCGCAAGATTAGGTTATGGACTTAAAGCTGCTGATTGTGATTTGACACTCCCTGAATTAGCACAACTTGCGGATGTATTTTATATTGGTGGGACAAAAGTAGGTGCTTTATGTGGTGAAGCGGTGGTATTCACTAAAGGTAATACGCCTAAACATTTTATTACGCAAATCAAGCAACATGGTGCTCTTTTAGCCAAAGGAAGGGTGTTAGGGATTCAATTCGATACTTTATTTACTGATAATCTTTATTTTGAAATGAGTCAAAATGCGATTGAGCGTGCGGATGAAATTAGAATATTACTTAAGGAAAGAAAATACCCATTCTTCATTGAAACAACGACTAATCAAATTTTTGTTATCGTTGAAAATCAAAAATTAAGTCAACTTCAAGAACAGGTAAGAGTCGGTTTTTGGGAAAATTATGATGAAAGTCATACGGTGATTCGTTTTGCAACAAGTTGGGCTACTACTAAAGAGCAAGTACAAAAATTAAAAGGAATCTTATAGTTTTGAACAATCGATATGCTTTGATGGTATATCGGTTGTTTTTATTTAGGTTATGAGAAGGGTCGAACAGCTACAAGTAAAAGGATATCCATCGACTTGGGCAAATACGAGAAAATTCATGTGTTGCCTACTGCTTAGAAAATTGGATGAAAGGAGATGTTCTAAGCAGTAGGGTGAATTTTCCGAGTATTTAGTTGATTGATACCGAGAAAGCTAATATTGTCCTGAATGACAGGAAAATCCATCGCATTATAAGATTTTCCTAGGCAGTCCGGCTTAGATGCGATGTAGCTACCCTTCGAATACCGTTTTAAGTTACGCTTAAGTTTAAAATGATTCAATAAAGTTATCAAAAATAGAGAGGAAGATTGGCTTGAAAGTATCTCGCAAGTTTTCTATAGTTGCTATTGGCTTATTCCTAGTTGTAGGAACGATAACTAGCTATGATATCATTCAAAAACATCGCTCATCAGAAACTGTGAAAATGGTACAGACAACGCAAAGTAATTTGGTGGATCGCTTGACTTCAGCAACTGGATCAACCATTCATGTATTAAATTATAGCGATTTGGCTATTGAAAAGATGGCGGATGTCTATCAATTATCGACACAGGAAAAAATTCAAGAGCAATTATTACAATTGATTGAATCGCAAACAGCAACCTTTACGCAACCGCTGATTGTATCAAATCCATTTTTAACCAATACCACTGGCTTATATTTGGCTTTTTCCACAGATGAAGCAGTAAAAATTTCTTATCGTATTGATGCTCAAGGATATCCATCGTTTGAAAAAAATTTGAAACAAAATGAAGAATATGCGACGAGTCATCAGTATCAAATCATTGGCTGTATTCCAAATGTTGATAATCTCATTACCTTGACTGCGACTACTCAAGATGGGCAACAGCAGCAGATGCAGTTTCACTACACACCGCCTAGGTATATTCGTGCAGAAATGCCGATTGTTAATTATAATTCCATTCGCTTAGTTTTTAATAATCAGCAAGAAATGTTTATGGCTGTCTCAGATTCAAAAATTGTAAAGATCAATGCGTTAGGGAAAGTTAAACAAGTTCTTGATTTAGCAAATACCGACTATCTTATACATCATGATTACATATTGAATGATAAGAATCAATTGATAGCTTTAGCAACAAGTAAAACTGCTAAAAAACAAGCAGGCTATGTAGAAGATCGCATCATAACTATTGATTTATCCACGCAAGAAGTCACAGAGATTGCTAATTTTGAAGAACTTTTCCCTGATTTATATCAAAAAGCAACAGGAATTGAAGAACATAGCAACAATAAAGGGTATTTAGATCCTGTTCATATCAATAGTCTTCAATTAACAGATAATCAGCAACTCTTGGTCAGCTCTCGGAAAACTTCGACCATTATCGCTTTGAAACCAGATGAAAATGGAGCCTATCAAGTAGAGTATATGATGGGGGATGAAGCAATTTGGCAGGGAGTAGGAGAGTGCGGCCAATTATTGCTAGAAAAAGAAGGTAGTTTTACTTCTCAATATGGACAACATTCAATTACGCATGAGACAGCAGAAGATTTTTCAGCTGGCCAATATTATTTGAGCTTTTTTAATAATAATTCGACTATTATGGATTCGCGGACTGATATATCTTTAGCGGAAATTGCAGATGAGACAGCAGGAAAAACTTCAAAATATATGAAATATCTAGTAGATGAAAAGACCAACTCCTACAAATTGGTGGAGAGTTTTGATGTTCCTTATTCCGCTTATGTGTCAAGTGTCCAGAATTATCAAAATCATATTATTGTTGATTCCGGTCAACAAGCTACTTTTGCAGAATATACGAGTTCAGGTAAAATGATTCAACGGTTTACACAAAAAACGGATACAAAATATTTATATCGTGTCTATAAATATGATTTTAAAAACTATTATTTTGATTAAAATCAACCAGCCATCAAAGCTAATCAATGATGGCTGGTTTTGTGTTAATCGTATAAATGATTCATGATATTGACTTGTTCTTTGGCGCCAATGTGGGTATAGATACTAGTTGAGTTGGTATTATTTTGACCTAATAATTGTGCAGTGGTGACAATTGAGCCGGTTTTTCGATAAATTTGAGTGCCAACGGAGTGTCTAAGTTTATGCGGAGTGGTCCGCTTGTTATAGGCTTTAGAGTACTTATCAACCATTTTTTCAATCGCATTCGCTTTTAGGCGTTTAGCTGCACCTCCATAAGTTGATAAGAAGAGGGGTTGGACATTTTCTGTAATTTGATAGGTAGTTTGGCGAGTATCTAGATAGTCAGTAATGTAAGAAATCATAGGAGAGGCTACAGTAACCCAGTCCATTTGTCCACCTTTTCTGATAACCCGAATATGCATAGATTCGTCCGTTAATTCCATGTCTCGTAGATTAATGTTGACCAATTCGGACAAACGGATACCAGTTCCTAAAAATAATGCCAAGATTGCCAAGTCACGAATTTTATTTTTTTCAAATGCAGCAATGGCTTGACGGGTGGTGAGTAGTTCTTGATATTGATGATCAATAAATTGTAGAAAAGCTAAGCCTTCATTATCAAAGAAAATCATAGGTTCCATTTTTTTAGTACGGACACTCATTTTAACAGAATCATTCACATTTTTGACGCCTTGCATTTGATTAGAAGATAAATAAGGTTTGTTGGTTTCATCATTAATCGTAGTTGATAAAAAATTAAAGAGTGATCGTAAAGCTGTAAGACTGCGCTTAATGGTACTTTTTGATAAGCCAGGCAACTCATCTCCAGACTTTTCATATAACGATTGTTTTTCTTTTGAAACATTCTTTTTGCGATTTTGAAGTTCACGTTTGTATAAGCTCAAATCTTTTTCGGTCAGCACATCTAATTCAGCAATTTGAATATCTTTCATTAATGTTGCTTTTGAATAGCCTTCACGAATAAGCCATTCTAAAAAACGTTTCATTTCTTTTTGATATTCGAACAATGTGACTGATGAATATTCTTCCTCAATCTTCTTTTGAAAATACTCTTGAGCAAAATCTGGATATTCTGGTAAGTTTTCCAATACTTTGGCTTTAGCTGTTGCTTGCGTGGCTTGCATATTATCTAAATCCTTTCTAAAACTTTATAAAAACCTTTAATGTATCACTATTATCGAAGTGACGATTAAAAGACTAAAAACCGATGGAGGATGTCTTTTAATATATAGTAGCAAATTTACTCTTTTATGGTTTACAGAAAACAGTGATTTTCTATAAAACTATATTAACATATCTTTTAATAGAAAGCAAATCCCCTTATATCAATATTTGACATTAAAGGACCTATGTGTGAGTCGTTCATAATGAAGCATTAATACAAAAAATCAGCAGCTCAATGATTGAACTGCTGATGACTTTTAAAAGATTTTAGTAATCCATTAAAGTGATGATGTCATAATCTTTAATTTTATCACGACCATGTAAGTCATTTAATTCGATTAAGAAGGCACAACCAGCAACAACACCACCAAGTTGTTCTACAAGATCAATAGTAGCTTTAATAGTACCACCAGTTGCTAATAAGTCATCACAGATAAGTACGCGTTGACCAGGTTTAATTGCATCTTCATGAATGGTTAAAGTATCTGTACCGTATTCTAAATCATAAGTGACTTCAATGGTTTTTCGAGGTAATTTTCCTTTTTTACGTACAGGGGCAAAACCAACACCTAATTCATAAGCAACTGGACAACCAACGATGAATCCTCGTGCTTCTGGTCCAACAACCATATCGATTTGTTTTTCTTTTGCGTATTCAACGATTTCGTGAGTTGCTACACGGTAAGCCTCACCATCAGCCATTAATGGTGAAATATCACGGAAAATAATACCTTCAGATGGATAGTTTGGAATACTTGCAATGTAATCTTTCAAATTCATATTAATGTTCCTCCTGCGAATGGATTAACCAATTCTTTAATGTCTCCAGATTTGACAGCAAGAAAAATTCTTCTGTTTTAATCTTTTTTAATCTTTTTTGATAAGTTTGACTCTCTGTTAAGCTATGTTTGGGTGGATTTTCGATATAGCTTAACACGCCATCTTCTATTTTAACAAATTTTAAGTCAAAAAACACCTGAATCATGAAAATTAATAATTTTTTTGGGATTTTGAGATATTTTTCCACTAAATCAAGCTTATAACGGACATCTATGCGTTTTTGCTGTTGGATAAACTTGAATAATTTTGCAAACTGTTCTTTGCTACCGACACCATCTACATAAGCATCTTCATGAGTATAGCATAAGAAATAAACGCGACTAACTGAGAATTGTTGATAAATTTTAAGGTAATCCTCGGCTTGTAATGGACAATCCAAAAATACAATTTGTTGATAATTTATAACATCAGTCATTTCATCAACTTCATCCACTAAATAAATCGGCTTATCTAGAACTTTTTGGAAGTTTTTTCGATTTTTTTCATAAGTAGCAATATATAAAGTAGGTAAATCAAAGTTCAACTGACGATAGAATTTTTTGGAACGATAATCAAACACCTGTAAATCGTCAATCGAAAAATCACTGAGCATTAATTGACAAGAAGTATTGCCATTCCATTCATTGATACTTAGTTGCCCCACCAAATTGATATTTTCATTTCCTAATTCATCAATGTACATGCCTTGATTGAAACCGACGACATCTAATTGATGATTGTTTTCGTCATTCACAACTAGTTTTAAGTGATTTTGATTTGCGCCGATTGCCCTTTTCTGGGATACTTTGACATTTTTAAATAGGAAGTTTGGTCTAGGATTATCCATCCCAAATGGTGCCAATGCTTTAAACTGTTCAATTAAAGACACACCAACTTCACTTATCTCAATGATTTCGTCAATTTGAAGTGGCAAACCTTCAGCAAAAGTTAAATGCTGACTCAATGCCGCTTGATTCAAATGATCTTGTAATTTAGCAATATTTTCTAATTTGATAGTCAGTCCCACAGCAGAATGATGACCACCAAATTTTTCAAACAATTCTCTGACTTGTCCCATACTTTCAAAAAGGTTGAAGCTTTCTACACTTCGGCCGGATCCTTTTGCCTGATTATTTTCGTTAATAGAAAGAATGATGGTCGGTTTTCCAGTTTCTTTTAAAATTCTACCAGCTACAATACCAAGCACACCTTCATGCCAATCTTGTCCAGCAATCACATGAACATAATTCTCGGGATTTATTTTTTCTCTAGCTTGACTGGTGATTTCATCGACTAAATCTTTTCTTTTTTGGTTCCATAAATCAATTTGTTTGGCTAATTGATAGGCTTCTTCCTCATCAAAAGTCAGCATTAATTGAACCGCTGGATTAGGGTCATCCAGTCTACCTAAGGCATTTAATCTTGGAGCAAGTGCAAAGCCGATTGTTTGCTCATCTAATTCTTTAGTGTTGACTTCACTGACTTCCATTAAGGTTTTTAACCCGATTCTTTGTGTTTGTTTCATCATCTCTAGACCTAAGCGTACAAAAATACGATTTTCATCAGTTAAAGAAACCATATCAGCTACCGTACCAATTGCAACTAGCTCCAATAATTCATAAGGGACTTCTTCAATTAATGCACAGGCTAATTTAAAGGCAACCCCTACTCCAGCCAATTCACCAAAAGGATAATTGCCTTCAGGATGTCTAGGGTGAACAATGGCAAATGCATCGGGAAGTTGTTCAGGTAATTCATGGTGATCGGTTACTATGACATCTATACCTTGCTGATTAGCATAATCAATAGCTTCATGACCAGCAACCCCATTATCAACTGTTAAAATTAATTCGATACCTTCTTCAATTTTTTGCCGATAAACATCGACATTAGGTCCATAACCGTCTTTAAAACGATTAGGCAAATAATGGCTGACATTTGCGCCAAGCATTTCTAAGGTTTCGACAATGACAGAGGTACTTGTGATTCCGTCTGCATCATAATCTCCATATACAAGAATAGACTCTCCATTTTCAATTGCAATTTGTAAACGTTCAACTGCTTTTTGCATATCGTGCATTAAAAACGGATCATATAGATTTTCAATACTAGGATTTAAAAATTTATTTAGCTTTTCTGGTGTATCTATTTTTCTTTGAACGAGTAACTTTTGAATCACTGGATGGATATTTTGCTGCGTTAAAATATCGCCAACTTCTGTATTAATCGTTGCTTTTTCTGGATAAATCCAGTGATGAGTGGATTTTCTCAATATCAAACGTCCTTTCTATTTTCTTCAATGAATAAGCTACTATCAAAAATCGCTGGATAGTAGCTTAAGAAAATTATTTTTTATTAAAAATACCGCCTGCTAGATAATCACCAATCTTTGGAAATACTTGATAGAAAAAGGCTGCTGTATTCATCAATCGTGGACGGTTAATTTCACGCTTATTTTTACCAAAAGTATTGACAATTTCTTTCGCGAGGTCATCTGCTTGTAATACCATTGCCCCAATTTTATCTAAATAGCTACCATTTGGATCTGCAATATTAAAGAAGTTGGTTTCAATTGGTCCCGGATTGACTGTTGTAACATGGATGCCAAAAGGTTTTAATTCTAGACGTAATGCATTTGAAAAACCGATTACCGCAAATTTTGTAGCAGAATAAATAGTTGATTTAGGAGTGGCCATTTTGCCTGCCATGGAAGCAATATTAATGATATGACCTGATTGCCGCAAAACCATCTTTGCCGCAATTTTTTGTGTTAAAAGCATCATTCCTAAAATATTTACTTCAAACATTCGTCTCGCTTGATTCATATCAAAATCAATGAAATCTTCAAAATAACCAAAACCAGCACAATTTACTAAGACATCAATATTTTTTTCATTGGCATAAATAGCTTGAACTAAATACTCAATACTTTGAGCATCAGACATATCTACTTTAAACGCATAGCAATGATTTTGACTAAGTTCCTCGCATCTTTCTTTGACTTGTTGTAATTTATCTACGCTACGAGCACAGGCGATAATGATTGCCCCTTGTTTTGCGGCTTGATAACAAATTTGCTCTCCTAAACCTGAAGAAGCACCAGTGACTAATACGACTTTATTTGCTAAATTCTGCATAAGAAAGACTCCTTATTTAAGATTTTTTGACTTTTTTCATTGGGATATTATAAACAGCTAAATCTTTTGCGACAGTAGTATTTTCGAAAATTTCTTGTGCTTCTTTAGCTAATGCAGATAAATCGCTGTTTAAATATCTTGAACTAATATGTGTCAGAATCAATTGTTTGACATTGGCTTTTTTGGCTACCGTAGCTGCTTGGTGTGTAGTTGAATGAAAATAAGCTTTGGCAAGTTTGGCTTCCGATTTATTAAATGTACTTTCGTGAACTAAGACGTCGGCCTCTTTTGCCAACTCAATAGAAGACTGTGTATATCGTGTATCACCTAAAATTGTGATGATTCTTCCCTTGATAGACTCACCAATAAAGTCATGTCCATCAATGATTCGACCATCTGGCAAAGTAACTGTTTCACCATTTTTAATTTTACCATAAATTGGACCAGGTTGAATGCCTAATTCTTTTAAGCGTTCAACTTGTAATTCTCCTTTAAAATCTGCCTCTTCAATGCGATAACCATAGGATAAAATACCATGATCTAGTTTTTCGGCATAGACTTTGAATTGACTATCTTTAAAAACGACTTCTTTATCCTGTACCTCAATAAATTTTAATGGATAACCTAGACGTGATTTTGAAAGATTTAAGCTTGTTCGAACATATTCTTCAATGCCTTTTGGTCCATAAATTTCAAGGGTTTCTTCACCACCTTGAAAAGAACGACTACTCAATAAGCCTGGTAACCCAAAAATATGATCCCCATGAAGATGCGTGATAAAGATTTTTTCAATTTTTCGTGGGCGAATAGCTGTTTTGAGAATTTGCATTTGTGTCCCTTCCCCACAGTCAAAGAGCCAAACAGCATTTCGCTCATCTAGTAGTTTTAAAGCTATACTTGTTACTGTACGATGTTTAGCAGGAACCCCCGCACCCGTACCTAAAAATTCTAATTCCATAATATCCATACTTTCATCAATTAAATTACTCACTAATTTTAACAGTTTTAATCTTAATTTAAAATAAAAATACTGAAAAAATCTTAATTTCTATAAAAAAACTGATAGTACTCATTTAAGAAGTACTATCAGTCAATGCTTATTCTACAAATTCAAATTCAAAGTTACCAATACGTACAATATCGCCATCTTTTGCACCGCGCGCACGTAAAGCTTCATCAACACCCATTGCTCTTAATTGACGGGCAAAACGCATAATGGTTTCATCGTGTTCAAAGTTTGTCATCTTGAATAATTTTTCTAGTTTTTCACCAGACAAAATCCATGAAGCATCATCATCGCGATCAATTTGGAATTCTTGTTCGTCTTTTGTAAAGCCATAATGAACCACCTCTTCTTCAATTTCTTCGTCATATAAAAGAAATTCTGGTGTAACTTCTAATAAATCAGCAGTGGCACTTAGTAAAGCCTCAATTCCCTTTCTAGTCACCCCTGAAATTGGAAAAACTGGAATTGGTTCATCTAATTCATCCTTTTGTTCTTTGGCTAATTTTTCTTTAAAAACTTTTAGATTTTCTTCAGCATCTGGCATATCCATTTTATTTGCAACAATAATTTGTGGACGCTCCATCAGACGTAGATTATAGCTAGCTAATTCATGATTAATCGCTAAATAATCTTCATAGGGGTCTCTTCCTTCCATTCCAGACATATCAATCACATGTAAAATGACACGAGTACGTTCGATGTGTCTTAAAAATTGCGTACCCAAACCTACACCTTGGCTTGCCCCTTCAATTAAACCAGGTAAGTCTGCTGCTACAAAACTACGACCATCTTTTGTGTTGACCATACCTAAATTAGGAACAAGTGTGGTGAAGTGATAAGCCCCAATTTTAGGACGAGCAGCTGAGATAATCGATAGTAAGGTAGATTTACCAACAGATGGAAAACCGACTAATCCAACATCAGCGAGCACTTTTAGTTCCAATTCGATTTTACGCTCTTGTCCTGGTTCGCCATTTTCGGCAATTTCAGGTGCAGGATTTCGCGGTGAGGCAAACCGAATATTACCACGTCCACCACGTCCCCCTTTTGCTACAACAAGTGTTTGACCATTTTCGATTAAATCTCCTAATAGACGGCCAGTTTCAGCATCACGAACTGTTGTACCTTGAGGAACTTTCACATATAAATCTTCAGAACCACGGCCATGCATCCCTTTACTCATACCATTTTCACCAGGTTGGGCTTTAAAATGTCGGTTAAAACGAAAATCCATTAATGTTCTAAGACCTTCATCCACGACTAAAACCACATTTCCGCCACGGCCACCATCGCCACCAGCGGGTCCACCATCAGGCACATATTTTTCACGACGAAAGGCAACCATCCCATCGCCACCTTTACCTGCTTTAACATCAATTGTTACTTGATCCAAAAACATGGACATTTTATCTATCACTCCAATTCTATTACAGTTTGCAACTCTACTTTATTGTACCTAGCAAAAAAATCTTTGTCTATTCTTTTTATTCCAAAAGACGAAAATATTAACGAATTCACAGAAAGTTCATTGGAATATTGTCTATTATTTAGTATAATTTATCACGTTAAGTCAAAATTTAAAGGAGCAACAACAATCATGAAAAAATTAACGCTATTAACCTTATTAACTTGTACCTTTTTATTAGGTGCTTGTAGTTCGGGTAAGCAAACAACCACAACTACCTCTACAAAAGAAGAAACAACAACTTCATCAAAAAAAGTCGACTTAAATGCTTTGGACTTACCACAATTAGAGACAAACGTAAAAGAAAATGAAGATGTAGTTGAAATCGTGACGACTCAAGGAAATATTAAAGCAAAGTTATTTCCTGAGATTGCCCCAAAAGCTGTTGAAAACTTTATGACACACGCCAAAGAAGGCTATTATAACGGCACCCCTTTCCATCGCGTCATAGATGAATTTATGATTCAAGGTGGCGATCCTAAAGGTGATGGTACAGGTGGCGAAAGTATTTGGAAAAAAGGCTTTAAGGTAGAAATCTCTAATCGTCTTTACCATATTCGAGGTGCTTTAGCGATGGCGAGAAGTCAAGCTTTAGACAGTCAAGGTAGTCAATTTTATATCGTTCAAAATGATCAAGATGTTTCAGATGGTTTGGCTATTCAATATTATCCAGAAAAAATTATCGAAGCCTATAAAAAAGGTGGCACACCACAATTAGATGGCAATTATACAGTGTTTGGTCAAGTAATTGAAGGTATGGATGTTGTTGACAAAATTGCAAAAGCGGAAGTTAAAACAAGTGAAACAGGCGAAAAATCAACACCTGTTAATCCTGTAAAAGTAGAAAAAATCAATATTATCCAAGAAGCAAAATAAGAGTGGGACTCCCCCACTCTTATTTTTATCTTTGATCACCCACGATAAAGGTAAACTCACATTCAGCAACTTTTTTACCTTCTACGGTTGCGATGGCGTCGGCTGTACCAACAGAGCGCTTTAATTTCGTAATTTCAAAACTTAATTTCAAGACATCACCTGGAGTTACCTTTTGTCGGAATTTCGCTTTATTGATACCACCAATATAGGCAGTTCTTCCTTGAAATTGACTTGATTTCAAAATAAGAATTGAGCCAGCTTGAGCTAATGTTTCGATAATAAGTGCCCCTGGCATTACCGGATTTCCAGGAAAATGTCCTTGAAAGAAATCTTCATTTATCGTGACATTTTTGGTTGCGATGATTTTTTTCCCATCAATCAATTCATCTACATAATCAATATAAATAATAGGAAAACGATTAGGAATTAACTCCATTACTTCTGTTTCAGTCATAAATTTTGCCATATTATAAACCTCATTTTGTATAATTTACTTTGATTATCAAACTATCATACTTTTGAATATATTGCAACTTAAATTTATAATATACCCGTGGTGCTAGTTTATTTCAAAATACAGTAAAAAGCCCAGATGGACTATATTGATTTGGCTCGTCCAATTAATCCGGAAAGCTATGAGTGAAATGCTTCCATCTGATAAATTAGCCATTATAGATAGTTTTCCTTTGCCACTTTGCCAACCTATTCGCAATCACAGAGCTACCATTTTTTACAACGCCTCTAAACATCTTTGTTTCTACGGCTTCAAAGTTCATATGCTGGTGACCTTATCTGGTTATATTCTGAACTATGTTGTCACACCAGCCTCTGCACATGATATCAAGGTGATTTATGAACTATTAGAGGGACGCAAGCAATCGATTATCCTAGGGGATTTAGGCTACCTAAGCAGTGAACTCAAGAAGGCCTTAGAACAACAAGGTTACCATCTATGGACGCCATTTTGTAAAAACATGACAGGGGCCGAAGAACATAATGATTGGAAACTGATGGCCATGAGACGAACTATTGAAACACGGTTTTCTGAACTGTGTCGTCTCTTTAACATCAAACATACATTAGCTAGAAGCCTAGCCGGACTACAGTTACGAATTGAACAAATTATTCTAGCTAATAACTTACGCTATTTTGAAATGAACTAGCACCACAGGTAACCTATATTACTTCGAACTAAAGCATTAGCGGCTTCGATTAGTGTGGTTCTAATTGTACCGTTTCCTTGTTTCGTAATAGCACCTATTCTGACGTGTGGTCCACTTGAATCGTCATTGCAGTAATGGTATCCACAATTTTTAAACAACGTATCTGTTGAACAGGTTTAACATATCGCTATTGTTGGGAAAATGCTTCTATACTTGCATCAAAACGTTCAATTTGATCGTTCAAATCGTAATATTGGAGCAACATCTCATTGAGTGTTTCCCGTAGTATTACCGATAATTAAAGTTGTTTTAACCATTTAATATGAGCTACAGTCCACTTACTTCTTTGATAGTTGAAACCATGACGTAATACAAAAGCATTAATTTGTTTTTTGATAACTCCTCGAGCCTTACATGCGTTTTTACGTAAACGAACAAACTCTTTAATTTCTATATCTTCATCATCTTTTGTAATCGCCAATAAAGGTTTTCCTTTTATCAGTTAATTGAAATCCTATATCTAAATAGTCCTCATATCTAAGTTTAGCCAGCATCTCACTTACAGATGCTGGCTAAACTTAGAACTTTTGCTAAATCATTATTTTTTTATTTCTTTTTTCTTTTTGATAATTCCTGAATTGCTAGTAAATAAATTAGTAAAGTAGTTGGTTTAATTTGTAGCATACCTATCCTCCAAATTATTTCGAAAGGCCTTCAGCAATTTTATCCAGGTTCCATTTCATCATCGCGTAGTAACTATCACCATCTTGTCCTTTCTCTGCAATTGAATCAGTAAAAATCGTTGAATAGATAGGAATATTGGTATCTTTCGATACTGTTTTCATCGGTCTATCGTCTACGCTGCTTTCTACAAATAAGGAAGGAACTTTTGTTGTGCGTAGTCTTTCAACTAAGTGTTTAATTTGATCTGGCGTTCCTTCTTCTTCAGTGTTGATTTCCCAAATGTAAGCAGAAGGCACATTATATGCTTTCGAGAAATACTTAAAGCATCCTTCACTTGTAACAATCATTTTTTTATCATTCGGAATTGAAGCAAATTTAGATTTTGCTTCTTTGTCTAGCGCATCCAATTTTTCAATATACTTATCTAGATTTTCTTTATAGAATTTTTTATTACCAGGATCTTTTTCCGCCAAATGTTTTTCAATGTTTTTAGCGTAAATAATACCGTTTTCTAAATTTAACCAAGCATGAGGATCTTCCTTCCCTTTCTCACTCTGACCCTCTAAGTAAATAACATCTATGCCATCACTTGCTGCAAAATAGTCTCTGTTTTCCTCCTTGTTCGCATTTTTAACTAATTTTGTAAACCAAGCATTTCCTCCAGTTTCCAAGTTAACACCGTTATAAAAAATCAAATCTGCTTTTGAAGTTTTTTGAACATCTTCAGGCAAAGGTTCATATTCATGAGGATCTTTCCCAATAGGTACAATACTGTGTAAATCAATTTTATCCTTTGCTATATTTTCAGTAATATCTGCTAAAATCGAATTAGTAACTACTACTTTTAATTTTTCGTTCGAAGTCACTTTATCTTTACTATTTGTTGAACACGCGCCTAATATAAAAAGAGCAATCAAAATCCCCAGACTTCCTACTACTTTCCATTTTCTCATCATAATGATCTCTCCTTCTTTCTTAAAAATTTTTGTTTTGGTGAGATTAGAAAACTAATTACAAATAAGGATGCCACTGTTAAAACAATACTTGATCCTGCGGCTATGTTAAAATTATAACCAATAAACAATCCAAGTAATGATGAGCTTGCCCCGACTGCTGCAGAAATAAATATCATAGTTTTCAAACTATTTGCATATAAATATGCTGTAGCTGCTGGCGTGATTAACATTGCAACAATTAATATAGTTCCTACACTTTGCATAGCTGTTACTGCTACTAAAGTTAATAGAACCATCAATAGATAATGATAAAAATTGACATTCATCCCCATTGCTTTTGCCATTAATGGATCAAAAGAAGTGATTAATAATTCTTTAAAAAATAGAACTACTATAACCAACACTAAAACAGAAACGCCAATTGTAATCCACTTATCAATATCTTGTACAGCTAAAATATTTCCAAACAAGATATGAAATAAATCAGTTGAGCTATTTGCAACACCTATAAGGATAACTCCTAGTGCTAAAAAAGAACTGAAAGTAATACCAATTGCTGTATCTCCTTTTATTACACTATTGCTTTTTATAAAAGTAATAATGATAGAAGCTAATAGACCAAATACAATCGCACCAATAAAAAAGTTAATGCCTAAAATATAAGAAATTGCTACTCCTGGCAAAACAGCATGAGAAATAGCATCGCCCATAAGAGACATTCCTCTTAAAATAATAAAACAACCTACTGTTCCAGAAACAATCCCTATAACTACAGATGTAATTAGAGCATTCTGTAAAAAGTGAAAGTCATACAGACCATTAATGAAATTTTGAAGCATATTATTCCCCCTCTCCAATAAATATAGTATCTCCATAAGCTTTTTTTAAATTCACTTCATTAAAGACAGATTCTACACTTTCGTGAGCAATTAGATTTCGATTCAAAAGAATAATATTATCAAAATACTTCTTTACCTTGCTTAAATCATGATGCACGATTAGTACTGTTTTTCCCTGATGTTTCAATTCTTTTAACGTATCCATAATTATTCGTTCACTAATTAAGTCTATCCCTACAAATGGTTCATCTAAAAATATAAAATCCGCATTTTGAGCAAGACATCTTGCTAAAAGTACACGTTGAAATTGTCCTCCAGATAATTCTCCTATTTGATGATTAGAATATTCTTCCATATCGACCTTTTCCAAAGCCTTTGAAACTCTTTGCCATTCTGCATTTTTAATTCTTTGAAAAACTTTTATTCCGGCATACGTTCCCATAGATACACATTCTTTTACTTTTATTGGAAAAGTAAAATCAATATCAGCTTTTTGCTCTACATATGCAATCTTTACCAGTTTTTTATTGATATCTTCATTATTAATGGAGACCTCTCCCTGATGAGGGATAATATTTAACATTGCTTTAAGTAATGTAGATTTTCCAGCACCATTTGGACCAATAATACCTGTTAGAGTACCTTCTTGTATTTTTAAAGAAATATTGTTCAATGCTAAAAAATCGTTATAACAAACAGTAAGTTTTTTCACTTCTAACATAACTTTCTCCTTCTAAATGATAATGATTATCACAATTATATGGTATACAGAAAAAATATTTTAGTCAAGCCTAAATTTTAAAATTTAGATTTTTTTCTGTTGCTGAAGATTAGGATGAGAAAACTATTTGAAACTACCTGTATAGTAAGTAGTTTTAAAACAAAAAAAGAGTAAGCGCCCAATAACTAGGTATATTGAAAATCTCCAAAGTCACTCGACTTTGGAGATTCTTTTCTTTATTTACAATTTGCTTGTACAGTTTCTGACCATGGAAAATAAGCTTCTAGAACTGCTTTTTTTGCGAAAGACTCCTCATTGGGTAACTTCTCCAAAAGATAGGTGAGATATTTCTCTGAGTCTAAGCCATTTCGTTTGGCAGTTTCCAAAAGCGAAAGGATGATTGCGCTAGATTTGGCTCCTTCAAAACTTTGAGAGAAAAGCCAATTCTTACGTCCCATGACTAATCCTTTAATCGCACGATCAGCTAGATTATTGGATAATACTAAGGAACCATCTGTTGAAACTGTTTTAAATGTTTCCTCATATTTCAAGGCATAGGTGAGCGCACGGCCTAATTTCGATCCTGGGAGCACCGATTGATTGCGACACCAATCAAAGAACGTTGTCATCAATGGTGCTAAGATTTCTTTGCGCTTGCACAATCTTTCACCTGAAGGCAGCTCAGCCCAAGATGCTTCTAGTGAAAACATCTGATCACAATAATCTAATCCCTTGCGCCCCAATGACTTCTTATCTGCCTATTTAGGCGTTGCTTCAAAAAATTTTCGGCGCACATGTGCCCAACAACCTACTAACTTTGACCTAGGCAATTGGCGATACGCTGACCACATATCACAGTGAACATAGCCATCAAATTCGCCAAGAAATTCTTGAACTGCTAGGCCGCTTCGGCGTTGATAAGGTCATTGATTTAGTCAAATTTGTTAGTTAATGCAGAGCAATGAATTATTCAGGTGTATTTATACAGAAATAACAAAATTGGGATTTCGACTCGATATTGCGTGGATTTCAAGATACAATAGTCAGCGGAAAGGATCCGCATGGGATTGTGCTACTTTCTCATGTAGCTAGTGGAATGCTAGTCTTCGTTTAAAAGTATGCTCCCCAGACCGTTGTTAAAACTACCAACACACTATCTGTTTGGTTCATCTAAAACAGCTTCTAGTAGTAGATAGAAGTGCGGCTTGTTTTTGATAAACATTGTATTCTCGTAGGCGAGGTTTTTGTTATGCAACGTGTATCTTGGAATGCCCGCAGTATCGTAGTCTTTCCTAATAAATTCAAGAAAGGAGGTCCCTTCCATGAAATTATTTATAGGATTAGATGTTAGTTCTGATAAACTTGATGTTTGCTTCCTTACGGCTGAATTAGAAATTATCCACAAAGGAAGCTATCACAATGATATTGATGGTGCCTCTCATTAAAGGAAAAATACTTTCTCTTTATGAAGAGTATGCTTTCAGTAAGGTTGTTATCGGAATGGAATCAACTTCCATGTATAGTTCTCATCCACTTATTTTCT
This sequence comes from Enterococcus cecorum, assembly GCF_023221775.1. GTDB lineage: Bacteria > Bacillota > Bacilli > Lactobacillales > Enterococcaceae > Enterococcus_E > Enterococcus_E cecorum_A. The sequence continues at coordinate 30,182 of NZ_JAKUDS010000016.1, forward strand.
TTCATGAAGACGAGGACTTAAAGAAGTTGAATTGTGATGTGGTTTTATCGTAAAAATTAAATTAAAAATTTTCTTGACTTTACACCACTATGCTTCAATACTTATCTATCTTCAAGATATGCTTGAATTTGTTGTGCATCTTCAAAAGTTAACTCGCCAGATTCCAATTGTGAAACTAAATTTTCTTTCATATCAACAGGTATCTCCCAATAACCATCGATACATTGAAATAACTCCTTGTCATACTCTTCAAAAATTGGATAGATTCTTAAAAAATCATCAAATGATAAGCCTTGGTCCTCATAGTAATCTTTGACTAATCCATTTTTAATTGCGTGTTGGGTCGGTAAACCCGTTTCAGTAATAATTCCTCTCTCTACCATCGAACGATAAAAAGTGCATTTATCTAGCGATTGCTGGGTCGTTTCAAGATAATACTTTAATCCTTCTTCAACTAAAGGTGGGTAAATAATTTCCATTTTGGTTCCCTCCTAAAAGTTATATTTTAAACTATTTTGAAGCTCCTTTAATTACTTTCTTTCCATTATAGTACCCTTTTAAAGATACATGATGGCTACGTCTATAATCACCATTCACTTCGTCAAATGAAATTTCTGGTTTTACTACAGTTTGATGAGTTCTTCTTAACCGTTTCTTCGCCTTAGATGTTTTTCTTGCTGGTACTGCCATGATATTTCCTCCTTTTACCAACTTGCTTTTTTTACTCCAGGAATCAAACCTTGATGGGCAAGCTCTCTAAAGTTAATACGGGACATACCAAACTTCCGCATATACCCTCTTGGACGGCCATCCGTCTGATCACGAAGCCTCAGACGATTTGGATTTGAATCTCTTGGCAATTTAGCAAGGGCGGTGCGATCTCCTATGGCTTTTAATTCTTGACGTTTGTCTGCATATTTTTCAATCATTTCCATTTGTTTCTTTGCTTTAGCAATTTTAGACTTTTTTGCCATATACATTTATACTCCTTTCGTTTTGATTTAGATGTCGCAAATCGTAATCATTACGTTTTGGTATTAACACTATACCAACAAAAATTTCTCTTGTCAACAATAAATGACATGAAATAAAACTCATACCCGTGGTGCTAGTTCATTTCAAAATAGCGTAAGTTATTAGCTAGAATAATTTGTTCAATTCGTAACTGTAGTCCGGCTAGGCTTCTAGCTAATGTATGTTCGATGTTAAAGAGACGACACAGTTCAGAAAACCGTGTTTCAATAGTTCGTCTCATAGCCATCAGTTTCCAATCATTATGTTCTTCGGCCCCTGTCAAGTTTTTACGAAATGGCGTCCATAGATGGTAACCTTGTTGTTCTAAGGCCTTCTTGAGTTCACTGCTTAGGTAGCCTAAATCCCCTAGGATAATCGATTGCTTGCGTCCCTCTTATAGTTCATAAACCACCTTGATATCATGTGCAGAGGCTAGTGTGACAACATAGTTCAGAATATAACCAGATAAGGTCACCGGCATATGAACTTTGAAGCCGTAGAAACAAAGATGTTTAGAGGCGTTGTAGCCAATATCGGCTAATCCTTTAAAAATGGTAGCTCTGTGATTGCGGATAGGTTGGCAAAGTGGCAAAGGAAAACTATCTATAATGGCTAGTTTATCAGATGGAAGCATTTCACTCATAGCTTTCCGGATTAATTGGACGAGCCAAATCAATTGTTTTGACCGACGATTGAAACGACTTCTTTCTAGTAGCTGCCCACAAGGAAAGAGGTGGCAGATACTGTAGAAATGACGCTGTGACGTTATGCCTAGTTCAGCCTGTAACAAAAGGAAGACAAGAATTGATTCATCTGAAACTTTGGCTAAACTAACATTACGCCGATGTTTGAAGAAATCGGGGCAATAGTTTTGGTAGAAATGATGACAAATTTGACATAATTGGTGTACATTCCATTGTAAATGATGAGATTTAACGGTATAGTGTAAATGGCTCATTTGGACTAACCTCCTGTATGTTTCATCCCTTACAGTATAGTCCATTTGGGCTTTTTATTGTATTTTGAAATAAACTAGCACCACGGGTATAATATGTATATTTCAATCAAAAATAGTTTGACAATCAAAAGAATTTAGATAATAATAAGAAATCATAAATGAAAATATCAATTGATGACAATAAAGGAGAAATATTATGAGTTTTTTAACTGGTAAAAAAATTGTGGTTATGGGTGTAGCCAATAAAAAAAGTATCGCCTGGGGATGTGCCCAAGCGTTGATTCAACAAGGTGCTGAAGTCATATATACTTATCAAAATGAACGAATGGCTAAATCATTGGTCAAATTAGTCGGAAAAGAGCCTTTCATGGTTGAGTGTGATGTTGCTGATGATCAATCCATTCAATCTGCTTTTGAACAAATCAAATCTTACGCCGGTGAAATTAACGGTGTGGTTCATGCGATTGCCTATGCGAATAAAGAAGATTTACAAGGAAAAGTAACTGAAATATCCCGTCAAGGTTATGCTTTAGCGCAAGATATCAGCAGTTATTCTTTCATCGCTGTTACGAAATACGCTAAACCTATTCTTGCTGAAAATAGCGGGATTGTAACCTTAACATACTTAGGGGCTGAACGTGCGGTACCAAATTATAATATGATGGGGATTGCAAAGGCGGCTTTAGAATCTGCTGTACGTTATCTTGCAGCAGAATTATCTTCTGAAAAAATCAGAGTGAATGCTATTTCTGCCGGCGCGATTAAAACACTTGCCGTAACTGGTGTCAAAGATTATCAAAAACTATTACAACTGTCAGAAGATCGTACACCGGATAATGTAGGCGTCACAATTGAGGAAGTCGGCAATGTATGTGCTTTTTTAATTAGTCCCCTTTCAAGCGGCATTATTGGTGAGGTCATTTTTGTAGATAAAGGCGTCCATCTATCATAAACGTATTATGTAAACTATAATGTTCCACTTCCCTTTCTTTTGATTTTTACTTTGTTATGATACAATTATTTTAAAGGAGGGATTTTATGTTAGCTGTGAATAATGGCTCTGTAGTAGAAACAACTGAAAAACAATTAAATGCCTTGCAACGTTGGTGGCATAATATTAATTGGGAGAATATTATTAATACAATTGTTGATAAAGCAATTGGTGTGGTTTTACTCACCCTTTTATTCTTTATCCTTCAGCGTTTGAGTTTCTTTTTACTTGATCGTGTTTATAAACAATATGCCAAGCGATACAGTATGAATGAAAGTCGCTTAAACACTATTAAAACATTGATGCATAATATCATTCAATATACGCTGGGATTTTTTTATGTTTATAGTTTATTATCTGTATTAGGTTTTCCGATTGGTTCTTTACTTGCAGGTGCCGGAATTGCCGGAATTGCGATTGGTCTTGGTGCACAAGGATTTATGAATGATATCATCACTGGTGCCTTTATTATTATGGAGCAACAAATCGATGTTGGTAACTATATTCGCCTACCGATTTTAGGAATAGAAGGCACGGTCATGTCTGTTGGGATACGTACTTTACAATTAAAATCAACGGATGGTACCCTTCATTACGTTCCAAATCGAAATATTACCGTCATCAGTAATACCTCGCGGGAAAATATGCAAGTATTGGTTGATGTGAGAATTAATCCTAATGAAGGAATCGAGGAAATGAAGCAAATTATTGCAACTGTGAATCAAGAATTTGCTCAAGTCCATCATGAAGTCATTGAGACACCACCAAGTATTTTTGGTGTGGTTGACTTAGGAAATAATAATTTTGCGATTCGTAGTATCATGTATGTTTCAAATGGGCAACAATTTAGTATTAAACAAGCCTATTTAACTGCTTGTATAGATGCCTTAGTACAAAACGGCTATACCATTCCTAATACACCAATTATTACGAAATAAAATAACCGCTCATCGCCAAAAGATTAATTGGTGATGGGCGGTTTTGTTTATTAGGCTTTTTTCTGTTCGTTTTTTTCTATTAAATAATATCTACTTTCAATTTCATGCACCATATGATTAACTGATTTGAGTATGGTTTTTCTGGTATAAATGCCTAAAAAAACATTTTCTGCAGTTACATATGGTAAAAATGGTTCGTTGACTAGACGTCGTAATAAGACTTCTAGACCTTCGTTTTGTTGAATAGTTGTGACATTTACTTCCATCACATCAGCGACAGTTAAAGTTTCAAGCAAGTTCATGTCAAAACCGGTTAAGCCACTAATAGCGCGCATAATATCTGCTAATGAAAGTAAGCCTACTAAATGATCCTCACTGTCTAATACTGGTATTTTTGAATATCCCACATTTGTAAGGACTAATAGTGCATGTTCTAATGGATGGGTGTAAAGTACCGTAGCAACATTTTCAGCTTCGATTAAAAAAGTATCTTCTGTTTCAGTTAGTAATTCTTTGACGTGTTTACCAATCATTTCTTATCCACCTATTTTTCAAATTCAAAAGCTAAATCAGCAATTGGTTGATTTGCACGATTGTAGTATTGAATTTTCCAATGTGTTGATGTGCTTTCAATAATTGCAAAACTACGATGTTGAATTGGGCCTCGTGGTAGTAAGATACTACCAGGATTTAAATATAGTCGATGATTCACTACTTCACAACCAATTAAGTGAGTATGTCCAAATAATACAATATCTGCATGGCTTTGTTCTGCTAAATAAGCAAGTTTTTGTAGCCCCATTCGCACCCCGTAAAGATGACCGTGTGTGACTAAAATTTTATCTTCAGGTGTAGTAATGATTTTGACATCTTCATAGCCATTATCGTAATCACAATTTCCAGCTACAACATAAATCTCTTTCCATAATTCATCATCACTAGACAATTCTGAATCTCCACAATGAATCATGTAATCTACTTTATCTCTCCATTGTTTGAATACATCAACCACAATTTGCCGATCTTGATGGCTATCACTAAGTACAAGATATTTCATCCTCATTCTTCCTTCCTATGCTTCTAACCAGGCTTGCCATAATCCATCCAATTTTTTCATCGCTTGACCACGATGGGAAATCGCATTTTTCTCTTCAGGGGTTAATTCAGCAGATGTTTTCTCTAAACCATCGACAATAAATAATGGATCATAACCAAATCCGTTTTCACCTCTAGGAATACGTGCGATGCGTCCGTTCCAAATTCCTTCAACAACAAGCGATTCTTTCTGTGGTGCAGCAAAAACTAAAGTGCAGTGGAATTGAGCTGTACGATTTTCGTCTGCTACATCGGTTAATTCATGAAGTAATTTGGCATTATTAGAGGCGTCACTCTTTTGTTCGCCGGCAAAGCGTGCGGAATAAATCCCAGGCATACCTCCAAGTGCATCGACAGTTAAACCAGAATCATCAGCTAATACTGGACATTGCAGGATATTGGCAATGGTTTCCGCCTTTAATCGGGCATTTTCTTCAAAAGTCTGTCCGGTTTCTTGCACTTCAGGTAATTCAGGAAAATCTTTCATCGTTTTAATTTGATAACCCGCTTTAGCAAACATTTTTTCAAATTCTTTGGCTTTCCCCATATTTCCTGTTGCAATCATAATTGTTTTATCAGAAATAGCATCTTTGGCTGTATTCTGTGTGTATAAAGCTTCTTTTTGATAAGCAATTAAGGACTCGATAGCTTCTTTTCCATAATGTAAAAGTGCGTTTAATTGCTCACCATCAAAGGTAGCTTCCTCACCTGTTCCTTGAATTTCAACGAAACGGCCTGATTCAGTCATTACTAAATTCATATCTACTTGACAGGCGGAATCTTCAACATAATCCAAGTCAACTGCATAACTATCATCTTCTAAAATTCCTACGCTAATAGCCGCTAGATGTTCTTTAATTGGATTTTCACTTAGCTCGCCAGTTTGCATCAGTTTATTAATCGCTAATTGTAAAGCAACAAAAGCACCGGTAATACTTGCTGTACGAGTACCTCCATCGGCTTGGATCACATCGCAGTCGACAATAATGCTCCGTTCTCCTAGTTTTTCTAAATCAACCACCGCGCGTAAACTACGACCAATTAAACGCTGAATTTCCATTGTACGTCCAGATAATTTACCTTTTGAGCTTTCTCGGCGATTTCTTGTATTTGTTGCTCGTGGTAGCATACTATATTCAGCACTTACCCAACCAGTTTCGCTACCACGTAAAAATGGTGGCACACTTTCTTCAATTGTCGCAGAACAAATGACTTGTGTATCTCCAAAAGAAATCACAACTGAACCTTCTGGATGTTTAAAGACATTTGTTTGAATCGTAATTTTTCTTAAATCATTAACTTGACGTCCATCATGACGCATGTAAATTCCCCCTTATAATTGAATATGTTTTGCTTGAATATCAGGAATATTTAACCAATTTTTAGCAATTTGATTAAAGCTTTGTGTTGAGCCAGTTGTATAAAATTGGCGAGTTGGTGTGGTGTTTTCTGGTGAATTGGCAATATCAAAATAGTCTAAAAGCATGCTGACCTCGCCGACTGTTTCAACACCAGAGTCAATTAGTACCACTTCTTTACCCATTACATTTTGAATAATTGGACGTAGCAAAGGATAATGCGTGCATCCTAAAATCAACGTATCGATATTTTTTTTTGTCAAAGGTTGTAGTGTTTGAGCCACAATTTTTTTGGCTACACTTGAATTAGCTTGATTACTTTCGACAATTGGGACAAATCTAGGGCATGCTAGACTCACGGGTTGGGCAGTCGGTACTTTGGAAAGAATGGCTTGTTCATAACTACCACTTTGAATAGTCCCTTGAGTACCGATAATCCCTATTCGTTGTGATTTCGTATTTTTGACAGCAGCTCTAGTTCCAGGCAAAATCACACCGACAACTGGAATGTCTAGTTGTTCCTTAATTTGGTTTAAAGCAGCTGCAGTCGCCGTATTACAAGCGATTACAAGCATTTTAATATTTTGTTTCAGTAAAAAATGAGTCATTTGCCAAGTAAATTCAATGACTTGTTCTTTCGGGCGCGGACCATATGGACAACGCAAATTATCTCCTAAAAAAATAATATTTTCATTTGGTAGTTGTTTTAAAGCTTCCTTAACAACAGTTAGCCCTCCTACTCCTGAATCAATAAAACCAATTGGAGCAGTATTTATCATAAAATAAACTTCCTTTTTTTATATTTTATCCATACATATTTTCGCTTTTTTTCGTTCAGAATGCAAGTAATTATCTATAAAACTAAGCAAATCAAAATAATTTTTAATCTTTGCAACTAAAAAGTCATAAACTGGTTGATAAATCTAATAAAACAAGGTAGGATAAAACTTGTGAGAATTAGAAGAAAAAGGTGAAAACAATGAATATTATTTTAACTGGTGATCGTCCAACGGGCCAATTGCATTTAGGCCATTATGTTGGTTCTTTAAAAAAACGTGTAGAAATGCAAGCTGACGAAAATAATCAAATGAATATCATGATTGCAGATGTGCAAGCTTTAACAGATAATGCTAAAAACCCTGAAAAAGTTTCTAAAAACGTATTAGAAGTTGCGCTTGATTATTTAGCAGTTGGTTTAGATCCAAAACGTTCAACATTATTTATTCAGTCACAAATTCCACAATTAGCTGAATTAATGATGTATTACATGAATTTAGTTACGGTTGCGCGCGTGAAACGTAATCCTACCGTTAAAAGTGAAATCGAACAAAAGAAATTTGGCGAAAGTATTCCAACTGGATTTTTTGTTTACCCTATCTCTCAAGCCGCAGATATTACAGCTTTCAAAGCAAATCTAGTACCCGTTGGAGAAGATCAAAAGCCAATGTTAGAACAAACCCAAGAAATTGTTCATACATTTAATAGTACTTATGGTGAAGTTTTAGTTGAACCTAAAGCTGTTTTACCAGAAAAAGGAATGGGACGTTTACCTGGTATCGATGGCAATGGTAAGATGAGCAAGTCTTTAAATAATGGTATTTACTTGGCTGATGATGCAGACACGATTAAGAAAAAAGTGATGTCTATGTACACCGATCCAAACCATATTCACGTTGAAGATCCTGGACAAGTTGAAGGAAATATGGTCTTTACTTATCTTGATGTATTTGGCAAAGATAAAGCTTATATTGAAGAGTTAAAAGAACATTATCGCCGTGGTGGACTTGGTGATGTAAAAATTAAACGCTACTTAATCGAGGTATTAGAAGCTGAATTAGCTCCAATTCGTGCCCGCCGTTTAGAGTTTGCTAAAGATCCACAAGCTGTGATGGAAATGCTTAGACAAGGTAGCTTACAAGCGGAAAAAGTAGCAGCTACAACACTTGATGAAGTGAAAAAAGCCATGGGAATTCAATATTTTTAATTGATTTACGAGGATTGAAGCAAAGTCAATCCTCGTTTTTTTGCCGTCATCTGAAATTTTTCCAAACCTTAATTAACTTATTTATCTTACAAGGGGCATCCAAACCTAACTCTTTAAGTACCATTTGGACCAGATTTTCATCAAGTTTTTCTTTTCTCTCCTCCTTGAAATGAGCGAATACGTGATAAGTCAGTTCATCACAAAATTCTGGATGACTATGTAACCAGTATTTAACCGCCTTATTTTGATTTTTTTCTTTGGCATAATTTCTTTTATAATAATACCCGGCATAAGCTTTTTTCCTACTTTTATAACCAAACCCTTGTGCATCATCTAATATTTCACCAGTTGTTGGGTTAATAATAATGTATCTAGCTTCTCCTCTTTGTGACAATTTTCTTGAATAAACTGCTTGATAATCTTCATCATTCATGGTAATCCTCTTCTCTTTTTATGCTCTACTTTATAAATACACAAAATAGATAGAAAAGCTTTTTGAAACACTAAAAAAATCTAGAAAATCAGAAAAATTCTAATTCTCTAGATTACTATTAAACTTATATCTTACGTAAACGATAGATACTGATAATTAAGGAACTAAAACATAGTAAAAATGAACCGAAAAAGGCGATTTTCATACCATATATAAAGAATTCTGGATGTTGATTCAAATAAGTGGTTACTTTATACCCTGCTTTGAAACTCATCGCTTGATAAAGGATAGTGGTTGCTAAACTAATGCCGACAACCATCCCAAAGTTTCGCGCAAATGAGTTTAAACTTCCCGCCAAGCCAAGATTTTCTCTCGTGACACTACTCATAACCATTGTATTATTCGGTGATTGGAATAATGAGTTACCTAAGCCCACAAATGCTGTTATCACTGCATAGACAAAAATTGGTGTATTGATATCTAAAAACATGTAACAAATTTGGGTAATCGACAAAATCGTTAATCCAGAAATAACTAAATATTTTGGTCCAAATTTGTCCGTTAATAAGCCACTTAATGGTGAAGCAACGACCATAACTATTGGGAAAACCATCATTAATAATCCTGCCACACTTGGTTTAAGATTTAAAGTACGTTGCAAGTAAAAAGGCACAATGACATTAATAAAGAAGTTTGAAGCAAAAATTAAAGTTGCACATAATAAACTTAGACTGAAGGTTTGATTTTTGAAAATCCCAAAAGTAATTAATGGCAATTTTACGCGTTTTTCCACTAGAATAAAGCTAATAAAAGATAATATTGCGGCGATGAATAAAATGATTGGTAAAATTTTTGTAAATCCAATCTCTTGACCGATAAAGATGCCACCAAATAAAGTGATGATAAACAAGGCAAATAAGGCAAATCCTTTTGTATCGATCGGATGACCTGAGCGATGGATATCTGTAGGTAAAACTTTGGTACCTAAGAGAAAGGTTAGAATACCGATTGGAATATTAATCCAGAAGATATAGCCCCAGGGTAACTGTCCTAAGATTACCCCACCAATTCCTGGACCAGCGATTGAACCTAGTGAGACAAAAGCACCGATTGAGCCCAATGCCCGTCCTCGCTCGCTCATTGGAAAAACTTCTGTGATAATACCGGTATTAGTGGCCATCGTCATACTTGCACCGATTGCTTGAATAATACGAGCGACCAATAATAGACCTAATGAATGGTTGAAGCCACATAAAAAAGAACCTAAAGTAAAAATAATCATACCTAGACGGAATACTTTAATTTTTCCAATGCTGTCTCCTAATTTACCAAAGACTAACAGACATGCACAGGCAGTCATTAAATAAATCGAAACTACCCACTCTACTTGGTTCATCGGAATATTTAAATCTTTTGAAATGACCGGTAATGCGATGTTTACAATACTACCATCTAAAGTTGACATGAATGTAAAACTCGCCACTGCAATTAAAATAAGCCAGCGATTTTTTTGAACGATAGGATTGTCCTGATAAGTTGGCAAAACAATCTCCTCCTTTAAATAAAATTTGGCGTAAAGTATCATAACACGAAAAACTAAAAAAAGCGAATAAAACCACTAGCTCAATAAAATGAGAACTAGTGGTTTTAAAATCATTTATCGGATAATCGCTGAAAAGTTTTCAGTTAAGGCTTTAGTTACTTTTTCCATCGCTTTATTCACTTCTTCATCTGTTAAAGTGGCTTCAGGATTTGTAAATGTTAGTGAATAAGCTAATGATTTGAAGCCTAGGTCGATATTTTTACCTTGATAGACATCAAAAATAGCGACATCACTTAAGAATCTACCAGCAGCTTGTTTAATGACGCTGACAACTTCTTGGTTTGAAATCTTCTCTGAAACTAACATCGCAATATCACGTGACATGGATGGGAATTTAGAAACTGGTTTAAAGCTAAATTTACCAAATGATGCCGCAATTAAAGCTTCAACATTTAATTCTGCGACATAAGTTTCTGGAATGTCATAAGCTTTAGCAGTTGTTGGGTGTACTTGACCAACAAACCCAATTAATTCTTCCCCTAAGTAGATATAGGCACTTCTACCTGGATGTAAATCCTTCATGTTTTGCGCACGTTGATATTGAATTTGGTCAGCAACACTTAACTTTTCAAATAATTGATCTAAAATACCTTTTGCATGGTAGAAATCAACCTGTTCGTTTGCTGTTTGCCAATCTTTAGCCTGCCATTGTCCACTTAAAGCAAAGGCAATATGGTTTTCTTCTAAAGGCAAGTTTTTCTTTGGATTTTCATTTTGATAGAAGACACGACCAACTTCATATAAGGCGATTTGGGTATTTCTTCTAGCTACATTATATTGCACATCATCAAGTAACCCACTGATTAGATTCATACGTAATACACTACGATCTTCAGTCATTGGCCAATATAGACGTGTCACGATGCTATCCTTAAATGTAAATTGTTTAGATTTTTCTTCAGTTGTTAAGGCATAACTAATTGCTTCATTTAATCCATCACCTTCTAATAAAGTGCGGATTTTACGTAATGCTTTTTGCTCAGGAGTTAAGCTTCCTGCAACTGTTTCGCCACTAGGCAGAGTTGAAGGCAGTTGATTGTAACCATATATACGCGCCACTTCTTCAATTAAATCGGCTTCGATACTGATATCCCAACGTCTTGGTGGCACATTAACTTCATAAGCTGTTTCGTTGCGCTCGAAAGTAAAACCAAGAGCTGTAAAAATTTCATCCACTTGGTCAACCGTTAAATCAGTTCCAAGATATTGATTGATACGTTCTAATTTGACACCTACAGTTACATCTTTAGCATCCACACTTGAGCCAACGACTGCCCCGGCTAAGACTTCTCCTCCTGCTAATTGTTGAATCATCGCAGCAGCAAAGTCACAAGCTTGACTCACAGTTGCACGGTTAATACCTTTTTCAAAACGCGCAGATGATTCACTACGTAGGTTAAAGGCTTTAGATGCTTTACGAATCGCAATAGGTTCAAATAAAGCAGCTTCTAAAGCAACGGTTGTAGTTGTTTCAATAATTTCAGAATCTCTACCTCCCATAACTCCTGCTAAGGCTACAGGCTCTTTTCCGTTGGTAATAACGATTTGTTCTGGCGTTAGTTCACGTGTTTCGTCATCCAAAGTAACTAAGGTTTCACCAGCTTTCGCACGACGAACAACAATTTCTTGACTATTTAGACGATCGTAGTCAAACGCATGTAAAGGTTGACCAAATAGCATGAGTACATAGTTTGTTACATCGACAACATTATTAATTGGGCGAATTCCCGCATTCATTAAACGGTTTTGTAGCCATTGAGGACTTGGCGCAATTTTTACATTTTCAATGATGCGAATTTGGTAACTTGGGGCATCATTTGTATCTTCTACGCTAACTTTGATTTTATCGCTAGCTAATTGATTACTTTCGACTAACGATAGGTCTTTGAATTGTGGTGTTTGACGATAGATGGCGCCAACTTCATAAGCCACCCCACGCATACTTAAAGCGTCTGCACGGTTTGGGGTAATAGATAGTTCGATTAAATCATCATCCATATCTAAATATTTAAAGACTTCCTCTCCACAAACGGCGTCTTCAGGTAAGTATTGAATTCCTTCTGAATATTCTTTTGGAATGACGTTATCCGCATAGCCAATTTCTTGTAAGGAACAAATCATCCCATTTGAAACTTGCCCACGCATTTTACCTTTTTTAATTTTGACATTTTCAGCAATTCTAGAGCCTGGTAAAGCAATGATGACTTTAATACCGGCTTTGACATTTGGTGCGCCACAAACGATTTGTGATAATTCTTCTTCACCAATATCTACTTGGCAAATAGATAGATGATCAGAATCAGGATGTGGCACGCATTCTTTTACTTCACCAACGACAATTTTTTTCAAACCATCCATTGGTCTTGTTACTGCTTCGACTTCGATACCAGTTAATGACATTTGATCGGCTAATTCTTTCGCAGTGACTTTTGATAAATCTAAGTATTCATTTAACCATTTATATGAAACTAACATTCACTTACTCCCCCTTAAACTGACTAATAAAGCGTAAATCATTAAGATAGAAGTTACGGATATCATTGACACCATAACGTAACATGGCGATGCGATCTGGTCCTAAACCAAAAGCAAAACCTGAGTAAACTTCAGGATCGATTCCTGACATCTTCAAGACATTTGGATGCACCATACCTGCCCCTAAAATCTCAATCCAACCGGTGTGTTTACATACGGAGCAACCTTCACCGCCACATTTGAAGCAACTAACATCGACTTCAACACTTGGCTCAGTAAATGGGAAATAGCTTGGACGTAGACGAATTTTGCGATCTGCACCAAACATTTTTTGCATGACTTCTTCTAATGTTCCTTTTAAATCAGCCATTGTAACATTCTTATCAATCACTAACCCTTCAATTTGATGGAATTGATGAGAGTGAGTCGCATCATCAGTATCACGACGGAATACTTTACCTGGTGAAATCATGCGTAATGCTCCTTTAGAGAAATCGTGTTTTTCCATGGTGCGCGCTTGTACCGGTGAAGTATGGGTACGAATTAAAATTTCATCAGAGATATAAAAAGTATCTTGCATGTCACGAGCTGGGTGATCTTTTGGTAGATTCATACGTTCAAAGTTATAGTGATCTTGTTCTACTTCATATCCTTCAACCACTTCATAACCCATCCCAACAAAGATATCTTCAATTTCTTCAATAATTTGCGTTAATACATGACGAGTCCCTTGTTTCATTGGTTTTCCAGGTAAGGTCACATCAATTGTTTCATCTTCTAAAGCTTTTTGTAAGGCAAGTTTTTCTAATAATTCTTTCTTGGCTTCAATTTCTTTCGTGATAATATCGCGAATTTCATTGGCAAAACTACCTACTTTAGGACGTTCTTCAGCAGATAAATCTTTCATGCCACGTAAAACCTCAGTGATTGGTCCTTTTTTACCTAATGTTTCTACGCGAATTTGGTTCAAAATAGCTAATTCTTTTGTTTCTTCAATTTTAGCCAAAGTCTCTTGTTTGAGTGCTTCTAACTTTTCTTGTAAAGACATCAAAATTCCTCCTATAAGTTGAATCTATCAAAAAATATTGATTGAAATAGATGTTTAAGTGTTGATGAAAATAAAAAAACTCGCTCCCATTGAAAGGAACGAGTTGTCGTGTTACCATCCTCATTCGTAAAAGCAAATATAGCCTTTTACGCACTTAATTCGTTAACGATAAAGTTTACCGATCTAGATAACTAGATTGACTAGAAAGTGAACTTCGCTTATCCGCCCAGCCCTTGCTTTCAGTCTATGGCAAGTCTCCCTGTTTCTGCTTGAAATAAGTTACTCTTTTTCATCATTGTCTTTTTTGATATTTAACTAATGAATAGTTTACAAGAGATTCTTTTAAATTGCAAGCAAGAATCAGAGTTTAAAAATAGTTAAATTTATTTTTTTGCAAAGACTTCAATTTCTACTAAGAGTTCAGGATCAATTAGTTGTTTGACCTCAACCATTGTAGCAACAGGTTTAATTTCTTTGGAGAATTCCCCATGTGCCCGTCCAATTTCTTCCCATTTTGAAATATCAGTCACAAACATTCTAGTACGATAAATATTTTCAAAAGGAATTTGATGTTTAGTAAACAAGTCTTGGATAGTAGTTAAAATATATTTGGTTTATTCGTAAGCATTCCTGGTGCATAGACTTTGCCATCTTTCATCGCAGTTGTACCAGCCACTTCAACACAATCATCAACTACTACCATCCGTGAATAACCAACAGTATCTTCCCACGGTGAGAAACCAGAAATATTTTTTCGATTCATTTTTTTGCAAGCCTTTGTTTCAGTCATTAGTTAGTTGTTTGCGTAGGCTCTTCATTGCCACCTTGAAATAGTCCTGAAATGGCTGCCCAGATATTGGCAAAGAAACTCTTGATTTTTTCCCATAACCCTTGGGATTTTGCTTCAAGTTCATTCTTTAAATTAGATAGATCAATTTCTTTACTCAAGTCTTTAAAAATATTTTTTTGATTCAGCATTGTTAGTAAATCAATTATTTTATTGACCTGTTCTTTGGTTAAGATATCTTGTAACCCTTGATTTTCTAGGGCTTGATTCACCGCTTGAGTCACAGTATCTTTATCAATTTTTTGACCTTCCGAAGCTGCTTTAGCTAGTAATTCTTTAGCTTCTTCTTGGGCCGCATTTAGTTTTTCATCAGAATAACCAGAGACATTTTGATTTTCTTGGGTGATGTCATTTAAGACTTTCATTTCTTCTTGAGCTGCTTGTGTCCGTGTAGTATCTACTGTGCCGCCAGCTTCTTTTACGATTTTATACACACCAGCTAAGGCACCCGAACCATCAATTGGAATCACAGAAGCCACTGTAATTTTGGCATCGGTAATTCCTGCTGTTTGAGCCGCATTTTTATACTGATTGGCGGTGATTGAAGTAATATTTGCTGGAGTGGCAATTTCTACTTCAATTCCCTCACCTTTTGCTTTTGTTTCTAAATGAACAGATGAATATACTTTCCATTGCGCATTAAAGTCAGTTTTAGAAATATAATTCATTAAATCATTACCATCAGTTGTGTAAATAGGTACTTCTTTCACTTGCCCGAGTGAATTTAAGGTTTGTTGTTTTTGTTCGTCTGTTAAGGCATTTCCTAAAGCAATAGCATTGATTGAATCTGGGACATTGCTTGTATCAGCTGCTACATACTTAGGAATAGTAAAACCAATTCCACCAATAAGCAAGGCACAACATAGTAATTTTTTATTCATAATTAAAATCATCCTTTTGCTTTTTTTACAATATAGCATAGCGCGTATACCGTTTATTGTCAGTAAGCTAGTTGAAAAAATTACCAAAAATTTAGAAATCTAATATTTTTTGATGCGTGAGTAAAACTAATTTTCTCTCGCTAACTGGTAATTGCAAGGCTTGACTTAAGGCTTGGCTATAAAGTTGAAGCTGTCCAAAATAACGTTCTTTGGCGGTTTCTTCAATATTATTTTTAAAATAGTCAGTCTTAAAATCAAAAAGAATAATCTGCTCATTTTCGATAAAATAGCCATCAACTACACCGTGAACAAGCATGTGTGATTCTTTTTCATCGAAGTCTTGGAATATTTCAGTCGCTTCTTTTAACATCGCAAAGGGCACTTCTCGTTTTAAGGACTGAGCATTTTGGATGACTCTTTGTCCTAATGTTGATTGGAAAAACCATAAAATATGCTGATAAGGTATTTTTGAGACTAATTTTTCATCAAGAATCTGATTTTCTTTAAGTCTTTGTGCTAATTGGTGTAAGGAATCTAGTGTAATAGGCTGTTTGACATCAATTAATTGCAATAACTTGTGAGTCGCACTACCAATTTCAGCACCCGTAATCTTACTTTCTTGTACAAATCTAGGCTTAGCTAATTCATCTGATGTTTTACGATAGCCTTGTGTTTCTTGTTGCCAACGATTTTGCCAAACTAATTTATTTAGTTTTTCCTCATCTGGATCTTCGTATAATCGCTTCAACTCAGAAACGGACTGATAACTAGCTGTTTTAGTTGATAATGGATAATCATAAGCTTTGGTCATTTGCTGGATATATTCATCTAAAGCTTGATGATTTGTTGTTTCTTGCTGACTTGTCTCAGCTAAACTTTCAGGTGTATTTTGCTCTAGTGCGACGAGTTGATCCGCTTGATAAAAATGAATCCCAAATTTTGCCGGATGATGTATGGTCAAGGCGGTTTCAATGGATTCGTTCACTACTTTTGCAAATGATTCATGGCGAATTAAACAATAGCCAATCCAGTTGATAAATGTATCGGTATTTAATCTAAGCATCGGACTTAATACGGTGTTTTCTTGCATTGCTGCTTTTTTCCACTCATTTAGCATGGATTCTTTATCTTTGACGGTTCCGACTAAATATAATTTTTGTTCAGCACGGGTCAAAGCAACATATAATTTACGCATTTCTTCAGAGAAAGCTTTTTGTTTTTTCAATTGATTAATGACTAGATAAGGTAAAGTTGGGTATTGAATCTCTTGCTCATCTAAAAATTTCGTCCCCATCCCTAATTTTTCTTCCAGAATGTATGAATTTTTGAAGTCTTGTTGATTAAATTTTTTGGCTAAATCTACCACAAAACATACTGGAAACTCCAAACCTTTACTTTGGTGGATGGTCATAATCTGTACAGCATTTTCCTTGATTTCACTAACAGGTTTCGCTAAATCATGTTCTTTTTCTTGCATGATTTGAATAAAACGAATGAATTGATAAAGTCCTTTAAAGCTGCTTTGTTCATAAGACTTAGCACGACTAATAAAGCTAAGTAAATTCATTTGTCGTTGCACTCCAGAAGGCATACCACCAACAAAATCTAAAAAGCCTGTATCTTGATAAATGGTCCAAAGTAAACTTTCTAATGAATCGCGCTTAGATAGATTTCGCCACTTGAGCAACCGTTGATAAAAATGAGTAATCTTTTCTTGATAGTCGCTACTTATTGATAAATTCTCTAAGAAAGCATCATAAAAACGTTCTTTCTTACTATTAATTCTAATTTGAGCTAATTGTTTTTCATTTAAACCAACGATTGGACTCCGAAGCACAGCTACAAAAGGAATATCTTGTAACGGATTATCAATGATTTTTAATACCGCTAGAATTGTTTGGACCTCTGTAGCTTGGAAATAATTTTGGGCATCGGCTAATTGGACCGGAATGTTTTTTTGTGCAAAAATATCCAATAAATGGAGATGGTTTTTTCGTGTTGAAGATAAGATGACGCAATCACCATAAGTAATGTCACGGAATTTCTTTTGTTTTTTATCGTAAATTTGAAATTTTTGTTCGATTAACTCTTGGATTTTATTTGTAATCACGTGAAATTCACCTTGTGTCTTATCATCAATCCCAAATTCATCTGTAATATCATCATCCAGTTCGGCTTGTTTTTCGTATATAAGAAGTTCGGTATGAAAATCTTCACTTGATGGAAAAGCTGTGAATCCAAATTTTAATTGAGCCGCTTCATCATATTCGATTTGTCCGACTTTTTGATCCATTAATTGTTCAAAAATTAAATTCGTAAAGTCTAATACTTCTTTGCGAGAACGGAAATTTTCAGCTAAGATTATGCGACGTCCACCCTCATCATGAGCAAATTGTGTATATTTTTCGATAAAAAGTGTTGGATCAGCTTGACGAAAGGCGTAAATGGATTGCTTAACATCTCCTACCATAAACATATTCCCAGGATTTTCAGCTTTTCGCACATAAGAAATAATCGTTTCTTGTAGGCGATTCACATCTTGATATTCATCTACTAAGACTTCATCAAAGGTTTGGCGATAATAATCACTTGCAATACTTACACCATCGACTTCATGACGTAAAATTGCTAAAGCGAAATGTTCTAAATCATTGAAATCAAGCACACTTTTTTGCTGTTTTAATTGCGAAAATTCTAGCATAAATTCTTTAGTCAGACTAACCGCAATTTTGATCATTTCTTGACTTTTAGCAATTAAGTCTAGCGTTAACTCAGGATCTGTTGGCCAAGATTTTTGTGCATTTCCGAGTAATTCTTTCGCCATTTCGCGATAAGACTTCGCTAATTGTGCTTGGTCATAGTCATCATGGTCTTTTTTCACTGTTGTATACCTTGCAAACTTCATATTTTGAATTTGTTCAAAAGCTTGTGTCAATTGATTTTGTTTTAGGCTTTCGATAGGTGCTTGGATCATTGCGATATCATCTTTTAATAGCTGTTCGACTTTTTCCAAACTAGTATATTCAATCATCGTTAGGGCTTGCTCAAGGTATTTGATCATATCTGCTAAAAGAGAGAGAATATATGGTTTCGTGTATTCATTAAAGATTGGATAGTCTTCTAGCGTTTCAACTGGTTTATAACTTTCAACCATATGATTTAACCATTTATCAGGGTTATCATTGGCTCGACTAAAACGATATAAATCCAAAATGAGACGCAACATGCCCTCATCTGAACGATCATTGCCAAATTGGTGTACAAATTGATAAAAGGTAGCATCTTCACTCTCATAATGGCGATTAATGACATTTTCAAGAGCTTCATCCATCAACAAAGTCTGTTCCGTCTCATCGCTAAGCAAACGAAAATTAGGATCAAGATCAATCAAATAATAGTATTTGCGAATAACCGATAAACAAAACGAGTGTAAGGTAGAGATATGACTCGTCGGTAAGTTCATTAGCTGTTGACTAAAATGAGCTCGCTTTCTTTCATCTGTTTCTGCATTAATGGCCTCTTGTAGTGCTACTTGAATTCGTTCTTTCATTTCATTGGCTGCAGCTTCGGTAAAAGTTACAATTAATAAGCGGTCAACATGACTACCCAGTTTAAGTTTTTCAATTACCCGCCGCACCAAAACTGTTGTCTTTCCTGAACCAGCTGAAGCACTGACTAATAAATTATCTCCACCATCAAAAATTGCTTGCCACTGTGTATCAGTAAATAACTCATTTTCAGGTTTTAAAGGAATATTAGGCATCTGAAGCATCCTTTCTCTTTAATATATCTTCACGTACCACTTTTTCAATAACTTGGTAACGGTTTTCTGGTAATAAAGCATCGAACTGACAAATGCTCTTAAATGGACAAGTTTGACAAGCACGTTTATTGTTGTGTAACGATGGATTAATTTCAAGTTTCCCTTCATAAATGGTATTTCCAGCTTGTTGCATATTTCGATGATTGATATCAAATAGCTGTTTCATTTCATCATTTGTATAGAATTTATTTTTACTTTGAGGAACAATCCCTAGATGACCATCTTTATTTTTACGTAATGGAAAAACATAAGAATTTTCCTTGGATTCTAATTGCGTATCCATCACTTCAAAAGCTTGTTCTTCGTCAATAAAAAGTCCTTCATACTTGTATTTTTTTAGCAAATCAATTTCTGTTGCTTCTTCAAATTTTCTTTTTGGACGGTAAACATGTAAATAATACGCCCCCAACGGTTTAATGTCGTTGCGTTTTAATTCCTCTTTCACATAGTTTATCGCAACTTCTAGATAAGTAATTAACTGCATCGAAAGGCCATTGTAAAATTCAGTCAAATTAAATTGCTTATTGCCGGATTTATAATCAACCACACTGACATATGCTTCTTCAGGACGATTGAAAAGATCAATCCGGTCAATTTTTCCACGTAAATGCAATCGGTGATGGTTAGCCAAATCTATAGTTATACCTTTTGCATGGGCCTCACGTGTGCCAGCTAAATGCCCAAATACAAGTTCGGTTTGTTTAAATTGCATTAAGCCTCGTTCCTGTTGGTTACGAATGACCCAGTACATTTGTTTAATGGTTTTTTCTAATTGTTGACGAATATAAACCATCCGTTTTGACCTTGCGAAGATTTCGTAACGACTATCACCTAATAATTTGATTAATACATTTTCTAAGAGTTCTGCTTGCTTTTCTTGTGTTAAAGGCTCTGTTTGTGAAATTATTTGTTGTACGATTTGGTCCAAAGCATCATGAAAGTAGCTACCAGTTAATGCTGGACTTAGTATTTGTTCTTGGCGTTCTCTAACCTTCAAGCCATAATTCAAGAAATAGCGATATTGGCAAGAATAGAAAGTTTCCAAACTAGAAATCGAGCTATATAAATTGTTTTGATATAATTGTGTTGACTGTTCAGGTGCCAGCGAGGTGGCTGTATTACGATAATTTAAACTACGAAAGATTTGCTTTGCTAATGTTGCTTGATTAGACTTAAGCAGGTAATCTTTAAGTTGCTCCCAAACTGTTGGCAGAGCTTGCTTTGATTCTTGTGTGAGTCGATATAAGACATTCAGTTGACGAATCAAGGCACGTGGACTCATAAGATAATCGCTTGGCTCTACTTGAGGTTGAATCGCTGAATAAGTTTCAATGTTTAAATTTAATTGTTTGGCTAACCGTGCGAGATAAAAAGACGGTTTCAAATTTTGGCTATTATCATAATTCATTGGATAAGATAAATAAACCCGTTGCGAACCACTTAACCAGGCATTATAGGCGATGAAACTTTCTTTAAGGCTTTGTGACTTACTACTTGTACCTAATTGTTGAGTTTGCTCTAGTTGGTTGGCTAAGATATCTCGCTCTTCATCTGATAATAACGTTTTATTCTCAAATTTTCGCGGAAAGGCCCCTTCTTTTAACCCTAAGATAAAACTTACTTTTGTTTGATTGGCGCGAATCAACTCTAAACGATTTACTTTCAGTTGATCAATTGTTGCTGGAATTTGACTAAACTCATAATTATCGATGGCACTAAATAAAATTGCTTCGAATAAGTCCAAGTCAAACGGTGTTTCTTTATAAATATCATAAAATTGATCAAAAATATCCATTAAGGCCTGCCAAGATTGTTCATGTAATCGTGATTTTTCTAAATGCCCAGCAGCAAGTTCTTCATCTCTAAAATAAAGGATTTCATGATCAATATGACAGTCCATCAACCATTGATAAAGTGATGTGATAGCTTCTCCAAAAGTTTGAAATTCTTTAAGTTTTTGGACAAAAGGTACCACATTTTGTTGGAAGGCTCTTCTTAACTGATTAACTTGTATTTGTAAATTCTTGATTTCTTCACTAATATCTTTTTCATCTTCGAAATTATAATGTGGGAGTACCCAATCTTCCTCTTTTACCCAGTCATTTCCTTGATAATGATAAGCTAAAACAACATTTTCCAACTCATCAATCATTCGGCGCATTTGTAAATGTCCAAGTCGTAAATCTTCTTGTTCTAATAATTCATCAAGGATAAAGAGTTCTGTTTTGAAAAAGTGCAGAACATCTGTGAAACGAAAATGATATTTATGAAAAGCAAAAAGCGATTTTAAAAGATCAGTTAAAGGATGTTGATTCATCAATTGAGGCGTATCTACAAAAAACGGAATACCAGCCTCATCAAATGTATATTGTAAAAATGGTTGATAAATCGACAAATCCGGTGCAAAAATCTGGATATCTCTTAGACGCAAATTTCCTTGCTCTTGCTGTATAAGCTGTTTAATTTTGACTGCCACTCTTCTTAACTCTTCTTGTGGATTTTCTACCCGAGCAATTGAAAAAGTTTGTGCCTGAGATACATCAAATTGACCGGTTTGATTGGCATTAGTCCATATCTGATGAATGGTTTGTTGCCATTCATTCGCGGGTTCTTTCACTTTTTCATCCAGTAAGATTTTACATTGATTTTCTTTTGCTAATTCAATTAAACGTTGATAAGTCTGACTTGTTGGATAAAAGACATCTAAAGGACTGAAAGCCTTCTTTGGATTATCGATGAGTAAATCAATACAAAGCTTACCATAGTTCATGAAATGTTGTAATAATTCAAATTCTTCACTGGTGAAGTCTGAAAAGCCCGTAACAATAAATAAGGTATGACCAAACTCTGCTTTGAGTTGTTGCTTTTCATTTACTGTTAATTTTGTAGACGTTTCACTTGATAATTCAGCTAAGATATTTAGAAATTGCTGATAAACAGTTTCGTAATGGAAATCAAAATCTAGACATTTTTGGACAAATGCTTGATAGATGATTTGTAATTCGGCTAGTTTGTCCGCTAATTCAGCATGTTGCGTGGATTCATTTGATACTTGTAATAGTTGCATTTGAATTCGACCATTTTCAAATTCGTTAAATAAGTCTAGTACTTGCTGAATAAACCCTTGATTCATGATTTCACCACGATAAATGCGTAATTGCTCACTCGTTTCGATCAATACCTGGCGCAAAATCATTTCTTTCGTTACGGATTGTAGCGGATGGTGAATGGCTACAGGGAGTTTTTGGGTATAAAACCAAGCTAACCGTTGAAAACTAAAAATTTGCAAATTCGTACTCGAAAATTCCTGGGTGTTTTCAAGTTGTTGATAGGCTTTTAATATTTCAATTTCGCGTTCGAATTTATTATAGTTAGGCACGATGAAAATAACTTGATGATTAGGCTGCGCTAAATGTTGCTGCGCTTTTTGCATTAAGCTTGTTAAATGATTGCTTGTTCCATCGCCGTATATAAACTGCAAAGTCAAAAGAACCACTCCTTTTGCGATAATTACTATTTACGAGTATTATACCATAATATTTAATGGAAACGTGCGTACGATTTATACAAAATCATACTTTTGATTGATTTCTAATTATATGTTTGTTGTGTTATAATTAAATCATCAAATATATCGAGGTGGATAAAATGAATACCTTTTTTAAAACCATCCAAGTAAATCAACTATTTCTTGGACTTGCTTACATTATCTTAGGGTTACCATTAATCATTGCACCAAAAAACTCTTTACAGTTAGTGATTACAATTTTATCACTTGTATTATTATTCTTTGGTGCCAAAAATTGTTATAATGCCTATCGCTTCAAACAACGAATGGGTTATTATGATAGTCGTATGAGTAGTGGAGTTGGTTTGTTGATTGCAGCATTAGTGGTCTTTTTCTTATCAAAATTATTACTTTCTTTCTTACCGATTATTATTGGTTTGGGCATATTGATTTCTGGTATTAGTCAATTAATGATGAATCTCAACATTCAACAAGCAGTCGGTCATCATATCGGCAGCATCATTTACAGTATTTTAATCATCATTGCTGGCTTAACCATTTTGTTAAATCCATTTACAGGTGTTTTAGTGGTTATTCAATTTGGTGGTGCTATTCTAATTGTGATGGGTATTTCAGCGATTATTAATCATTTTCGTTATAAAAATTCAAATATCTTTTAAAGAGAAGCCTTCTTTTTTAGAGGGCTTTTTTTGGTGAAATGAACTTGAAATTTTCAAGAAACTATTCTATTCTAAAGCTAATAAGGCATGAATTGAAGGAGTTGAAAAAATGGAAACTACATTCCATGAAAACCGCTTTGTTGGCTTACTCTTGACTTTTATTGGCGGGGGCATTGATGCATTTACGTATTATCATTTCAATACTTTCGCTGCCACACAAACAGGCAATCTCGTGTTAGCTATTATCGATGCTGTTAAGGGTGAATTTACTTTAGTAGGCGAGAAATTATTATCCACCCTCTTTTTCTTTTTAGGGATTATCTTGACGAAATTTTTAGTAAGCTATTTTCGCAAAAAAAATCATCCATTTTGGCGTCTAGGTATTCTATATTTTGAAACACTAGTATTTTTTATGCTAAGTTTGTTTATTGTAGATTTGCCGATTACCGTGATTACCATTATTATTTCGTTTGCTACAGCGATGCAATGGTGTAGTTTTGAAAGGATTAACGGCATGAGCTATACCAGTATTATGACTACCGGTAATTTAAAATCAATGGCAACGAATTTATTCGATTATCTTGAACATGGGAAAGAGCAAAATCTACGTCAATTTTTCCATTATTTATTTGTTGTCATGTCATTTTTTGCTGGCGCCTTCACCATTGCCTTACTGAGTCATCATTATCATTTTAAAGCGATTCGGTTAACTGCTTTACTATTCTTTGGTTTAGCGCTTAGCCAAACGTATCAAATGTTCAGGTTAAGAAAAATCATGAATCCATAAAAAAGAAGAAGCTCTTTGTTTTCAGAG